>NZ_CP021108.1:4800000-5483768 GCF_002119685.1 Bordetella genomosp. 8
ATCGTCCGGCAGCGGACCGGGATGCAGGTAAAGCAGATTCCATCCCGCGATCAGCGGCCGGAAGCCCAGGGGAAAGGTCAGCTGGTTGTCGCGCGCGGGGGCGTGAACGGGCGTGCGCGTCATCATGTACGCGTACAGGTCCTTGACGTCGGCATCCGACATCCGCGTGAAATGCGGATACGGGAAGGCCGGATACAGCAGGTGGCCGTCGCGCGACACGCCTTCGCGCATCGCCCGCGTGAACGCGGCCAGCGACCAGTTGCCGATACCGGTCTGCGGATCCGGCGTGATGTTGGTGCTGTAGAGCGTACCGAAAGGGGTATCCAGCGGCATGCCGCCGGCATAGGATTTCCCGCCGGCGACGGTATGGCAGGACACACAATCCCCGACGGCCGCCAGTTGCGCGCCGCGCGCGATCGATTGCGCATCGAACGACGTCGCCGCGGGCGGGTCGATGGGGTCGATGGCGTTGCGGTACGCGAACGAACAGGCGGCCACGCCGCCGACTACCACGATCGCAAGCACGCCTGCCGCGATGGATCTGCCTTTCATCCGAACCCCTTCAATGCGTAAACGCCGTTGGGGCGGACTGTAGCGCCCGACCCTGACATCCGATTGAAATGCGACGAAGTTTCCACGATCTGGATATTTACCCCCGTCAGCCCGGCGGACGCCAGCGGAAAGCGTACTTCCACATGCTGAAAGCGGCAGCCCGGAGCAAGCGCGCCGGGCCGCGCTGTCAGCATCCTTAAATCCCTATGCCGCCGCCGATATGACACGACGCCGCCCGCACGGCGTGTAACATCGCCGAGCTTGGGGCCCCGCCCCTCCTTCATTCCGGAGCGACTGCCTTGAAATACCGCAAACTCGGCCGTACCGATATCGACGTCAGCCTGATCGGCCTGGGCACCATGACCTTCGGCGAGCAGAATTCCGAAGCCGATGCACACCAGCAGCTGGACTATGCGCTGGAGCATGGCATCAATCTGGTCGATACCGCCGAAATGTATCCCGTCCCGCCCAAGGCGGAGACCCAGGGCCGCACCGAAACCTATATCGGCACCTGGATCGCCAAGAGCAAGCGGCGCCAGGACATCGTGCTGGCCAGCAAGATCGCCGGTCCCGTACGCGACCCCAAACGGCCCGGCCACATCCGCGAAGGCAAGACCTTCCACGATCGCAAGAACCTGACCGCGGCGCTGGACGCCAGCCTCAAGCGCCTGCAGACCGATTACCTGGACCTGTACCAACTGCACTGGCCCGACCGCACCACCATGACCTTCGGCCAGAACGGCTATCCGTGGGTCAAGGACGACCACACCATTCCCATCGCGGAAACGCTGTCGGTGCTGCAGGATTTCATCAAGCAGGGCAAGGTGCGCCATATCGGCGTGTCGAACGAAACGCCATGGGGCGTGGCCCAGTTCATCCGCCATGCGGAAGTCGATGGCCTGCCCCGCATCGCTTCCATCCAGAATGCCTACAACCTCCTCAATCGGCTGTTCGAGCAGGGACTGTCGGAATTCGCCCATCATGACGACGTCGGCCTGCTGGCCTATTCGCCGTTGGCCATGGGCATGCTGACGGGCAAGTACGAAAACGGCGCGCGGCCGGCGGGCTCGCGCCTGGCGGTGTTTTCGCGCTTCACGCGCTACAACAGCCCGGAAGCCGAAGCGGCCAGCAGCGCCTACGTGGCGCTGGCCAGGCAGCATGGCCTGACGCCGACCCAGCTGGCGCTCGCTTTCATCAACCAGCAGCCCTTCGTCACCAGCAACCTGATCGGCGCCACGAACCTGGCGCAGTTGAAGGAAAACATCGAAAGCGTGAACGTCACGCTCGATACGGGCGTCCTCGCGGAAATCGAGGCCATCCATCGCCGCCTGCCCAATCCCGCGCCCTGAGCCGTCGCGCCCGATACGGCGCCCAGCCCCGCACCGCGGTGGCCTTCGAAGCCTGGCTTCGAAGGCCTTTTTTTTGTGCGGCGCGACGTGGCCGAGGCCTGGCAAATGGACGGTCATATTGATTTGAAATCAAGATTGACCCATGTGTATCCACGGCGATAGGCTGTTCCAGGCGGTGGCGTGCGACGCCTGCCGATATCAACAGCCTGCGAGGGATACGATGAGCGCCAGCGACGAGAACCCCGACCTTTCCAGCCGAGTCGCGGCCGCGCTGCCCACGCGGCGCGCGCTGTACTACGGCGGGCGCTGGCATGAGCCGCTATCCGGCGCGCAGGCGCGCAGCCTCAATCCCGCCACGCAGGAAGACCTGGGCCCCTATGCCGTCGCGGACGCGGCCGACGTCGACGCCGCGGTGCGCGCGGCCGACGCGGCCGCCGGCGCCTGGCGCGCGACGCCGCCGCTGGAACGCGCGGCCCTGCTGCGGCGCGCCGCCGCCATCGTGCGCGAACACGCCTGGGACCTGGCGCTGATCGACGCCGCCGATTGCGGCAATCCCGTGCGGCAGATGCGCGACGATGCCGTGATCGCCGCGACCCAGCTGGAGTACTTCGCCGGCCTGGTGCTGGAGCTGAAAGGCGAAACCATCCCCACCCAGAACGGCTCGCTGGACTACACCGTGCGCGAACCGCTGGGCGTGGTGGCGCGCATCATTCCGTTCAACCACCCCTTCATGTTCGCCGCCGGCAAGATCGCCGCGCCGCTGGCCGCGGGCAATACCGTCATCGTCAAGCCGCCGGAGCAGGCTCCGTTGTCCAGCCTGCGGCTGTTCGAGCTGATTGGCGATATCTTCCCGCCCGGCGTGCTGAACTGCCTGACGGGCGACCGCGCCACCGGCGCCGCGCTATCCGCGCACGATGGCGTCGCGGCGGTGGCGCTGATCGGCAGCGTCAACGCCGGCAAGGCCGTCATGCGCACCGCCGCCGACGGGCTGAAGAAGGTATTGCTGGAGCTGGGCGGCAAGAACGCCATGCTGGTGTACCCGGACGCCGATCCCGAAAAAACGGCCCTGGGTGCTGTGCGCGGCATGAACTTCACCTGGTGCGGGCAATCCTGCGGCTCCACCAGCCGCCTGTTCCTGCACGAGTCCGTCCACGACAGCGTGCTGTCCCGCATCGTCGCGCTGACGGCGGACATGCATCGGCCCGGCCTGCCTACCGATACGCGAACGACCATGGGGGCGCTGGTCTCGCGCGACCAGATGGAAAAGAGCCTGTCGTACATCACGTCCGCCACCGCCGAAGGCGCCCGCATCGCCCACGGCGGCCGCCGTTGCGAAGACACGGCCTTGCGCAACGGCTATTTCGTCGAACCCACCATCCTGGCCGGGGTCACGCCGGCGATGCGCGTGGCGCGCGAGGAAATCTTCGGACCGGTACTCGCCGTCATCAAGTGGTCGGACGAGGACGCCCTGTTCGCCGCCGTCAACGGCGTCGAATACGGCCTGACAGCCTCCATCTGGACGCGCGACCTGGCCACCGCTCATCGCGCCGCCGCACGCGTGCAGGCCGGGTACGTCTGGATCAACGGCTCATCCAACCACTTCATCGGCGCTCCTTTCGGCGGCTACAAGCAGTCCGGCATCGGGCGGGAGGAATGCAAGGAAGAGCTGCTGGAGTTCACGCAGGTCAAGAACATCAACGTCACGCTGGACTGAGGTCCGCGCCTTCCTGGATGCCCATGCAAAACAATCCACCCGCCCCGCGCTGGGGCAGCGACTACCTGGCCAGCCTCATGCGCCATATCGGCCTGGAATACGTCGCGCTGAATCCCGGCGCCAGTTTTCGCGGCCTGCACGATAGCCTGGTCAACTACCTGGGCGACGAAGCGCCGCGCATGTTGACCGTGCTGCACGAGGAACATGCGGTGGCCATCGCCCATGGCTATGCCAAGGTGACGGGCCGCCCCATGGGCGCGATCCTGCACGCCAACGTCGGGCTGATGCACGGTTCCATGGCGATCTTCGATGCCTATTGCGATCGCGTGCCGGTCCTGGTGTTCGGCGCGACCGGTCCCGTGGACACGGCGCGCCGCCGGCCCTGGATCGATTGGCTGCACACGTCCAAGGATCAGGGCGCGCTGGTGCGCAGCTTCGTCAAATGGGACGCCGAACCGGCGTCGCTGGAAGCCGCGCGCGATGCCGTACTGCGCGCGCGGCAGATCGCCACCACCCTGCCGCAGGGTCCGGCCTATGTCTGCTTCGACAGTGCACTGCAGGAAGCGCCCTGCCCCGACGCACCGACGCTTCCCGTCCTGGAACGCTACCAGCCGCCACGTCCGCCAGGCATATCTGACCAGCTCGCGCGCGAGACCGCGCGCATCCTGTACCAGGCACGACGGCCGGTCATCCTGGCGGGCCGCGTGTCGCGCGACGAACAGGATTGGCGGCGCCGCGTCGCGCTGGCGGAGCATTGCGGCGCGACGGTATTGACCGACTTCAAGGTCGGCGCCGCCTTTCCCACGCGCCATCCCCTGCACGGCGCCACGCCGGGATATTTCATGGGACCGGACGGCCTGGCGGTGCTGCGCGAGGCGGACGTGATACTGAGCCTGGACTGGGTGGACCTGGCGGGCACGCTGCGGACGGCCTTCGGCACCGACACCGCGCCGGCGCATGTGATCCAGGCGTCGCTGGACCAGACGCTGCACAACGGATTCGGTGGCGAGCATCAGGGACTGACGGGCATCGACACCTATCTGATGTGCGACCCGGATGCCTACACCGCCCAGGCGCTGGCCGCGCTGCCGGCGTTGGGCGCGCCGCGCTGGACGCCGCGTGACATCCCGACGACCGCGCCGGCCCCGCGCGACGACGCGGATGGACCGGACGGCATACCGCTGACGGTCTTCGCCCGCGCCATCAGCGCATACCTGCGGCGCAATGCGCCGGCCTGCCTGGTGCGCGCCAACCTGGGATGGCCCGGCGACGCGCACCCCTTCGAACATCCGCTGGACTATCTGGGATACGACGGCGGCGCCGGCGTGGGCTCGGGTCCCGGCATGTCGGTGGGTTCGGCGCTCGCCTTGAAAGGCACGGACCGCCTGCCCGTGGCGGTGCTGGGCGATGGCGATTTCCTGATGGGCGTCACGGCCTTCTGGACGGCCGTCCGCTACGGCATCCCGCTGCTGGCGATCATCGCCAACAACCGGTCTTTCTTCAACGATGAAGTGCACCAGGAGAAAGTCGCGATGGTGCGCGACCGGCCGGTTGAAAACAAATGGATAGGACAGCGCCTGGAGACACCGGAAGTCGATATCGCGGCGATGGCCCGCGCGCAGGGCGCGCAGGCCTGGGGAGGTATCGATACGCTTGCCGGGCTGGAGCGCGTGCTCGACGCAGCCATCGCCGAGGTCCGCGCCGGGAAAGTCGCGGTCATCGACGTACGCGTCGGACGGGAATACGCGCCGGCCATGGCCAATGCCTTGAAGCGCGGCGATTAGGACGCGCGCGACGGGTCGGACCGAGCCAGGCCAGCGCGGCTCGGCCCCGCCGGTCCGGCGTCGCACCGGTCGGATCGTCAGGAAGGCCCGATATACCGCGCGCGTGGCCGCACCAGGAAACCGGCCAGCCGCTGCTCCAGCGCATGCGCCACCCAACCGGCGGCGCGTCCCACCGACATCAGCGCGCCCGGCGCGCCGGCCGGCGTGGCCAATACCGCGCACAGCACGGCCAGGGCCATCGGCAGGTTCGGCTTCAGGCCCAGCTCTTCATGCGCGCGGTCCACGCACTTCAGCGCCGTCTTTCCGCGCGCCCCGGCGGGCCCGATCTCGCGCGCAAGTTCCAGCAGCAGCGTCGCGCGCGGGTCGCCTTCGGGATAGAGCGGATGCCCGTAGCCGGGCACCGGGCTCTTGCGCGACAGCAGTCCCTTCAGATGATCGAGGTAGGCGTCGGCGGTCTTCGCCTGGGCCAGCGCGACCTCGGCCTGCTCGCAGCCCAGCCCGGTCAGCATGCCCTCGAAGGCGCCGAGCGCCGTCGTCACGCAGGAAAACAGATCCGCGCCCGCCGATGCCGCGATACGCGCGGCGAAAGTGGCCGGGGCAAGCTCGTTGTCCGCGCTCAGGATCAAGGCGGCGTCCAGTATGCGCAGCTGCGCCGGTGTGGCCTTGATGCCCAGATTGTCGGCCAGCACACCCGCGATCGACCGCGGTGCATCGTGCAGGCCGAAAGCCGGCTTGGCCGCCAGCAAGCCGGTCGCGGCCGCCATCGCCTGGGTCAGCTGCCGCGCCGCGAGCGTGGGCGCGCCCAACGTGAGCTCCGGATTGCGGCCCAGGCTGGCGGCGTAGGCCTCCACCGCCACCGACAGCAGGCGGCGCGACTGATTGCGCGCCGCCACCTGGGTGATGCCGTCGGCAAGTGCCTGGAAGCCCGCCCCCGGACGCGCGGGCTGCCACACGACCGGCGCGTCCGGCAGTATCCCGTTCCACAGCAATTCCGTGCAGTCTTCGAAGCTGCGGTGCGCGCGCACCAGATCCGCCGCCGATTTGCCGCGATAACGCGGACCGTCGGGACCGATGGCGGTGATCGAGGTCTGCATCACCGCGTTGCCGCCCCAGCGGATCATCCGCTCCCCGCCCGCCCCGGTCGTCGACCGCGTGCGGCCGCGCGCGCCCAGCGCTTCCAGGTCTTCCACGTAATACAGGTTGCCTTTGCCGCCCACCGCCGGCACCACGCGTATCCAGCCGCGGCTGACATAGGCATACAGCGTCTGCATCTTGATACCCAGGCGTTCGATCGCCGCACGGGCGTCCACCAGCGTGCCGGCCGCCTGGCTGGGCGCGTCATCGCGCTCCGCCGGCATGGCGATTTTCCTGCGTGAATTTTCCATCCGGGGTTCCCATGCACCGTGACTCACACAGCGAGGCTACAGGTTGATTGATTGTAAATCAATCTATACATACATTGATTTGAATCCTACGATGACATCGCCCATCCATAAAACCAAGAACCCCGGAGACAAGCATGTACGACCGCCCCGCCCCCTTGCCCAAACCGCCCGCCATCCGCGCGATCCGCGCGTCGATGGCACGCTGGGCGACAGGTCCCCGGCGCGCCGCGCTGGCATTGCTGCCGGCCGTCATGCTGGCCGGCGCCTGCCAGGCCGCCTATCCCGAACATCCCGTCACCCTGGTGTCCGCCTTCCCGCCAGGCGGCAGCACGGACGTGATCGGCCGCATGCTGTCGCCCAAGCTGGGCGAGATCTTCAAGCAGACCTTCATCGTGGAGAACCGCGCGGGCGCATCGGGCAACATCGCCAGCGAATACGTGGTCCGCTCCGCAGGCGACGGCGAAGTCATCCTGATCGGCAACAACACCATGACCGTCAACGCGGCCCTGGGCGTCAAACAGAACTTCGACCTGCGGAAGGACCTGACCCCCATCATCGCCATTGCGGAAACGCCGGTGGCGCTGGCCGTCAGCAGCAAACTGCCGGTGAATTCCGTGCAGGAACTGATTGCCTATGGCAAGGCGCATCCCGGCACGCTGAGCTTCTCGTCCTGCGGCACCGGCACCGCGCAGCATTTCGCGGGCGTCGAGTTCGCCCACCGCGCCGGCATCGATATGGTCCACGTTCCCTACAAGGGCTGCGCGCCGGCCCTGACCGATGGCCTGGGCGGCCAGGTGCCGGTCATGTTCAACGCCATCTCGAACATCGATCCGCAGCTCAAGAGCGGCAAGATCAAGCTGCTGGCGGTCGCCACCAAGCACCGCGTCCCCTTCCATCCCGACGTGCCGGCGCTGGCCGAAATGCCCGGCTTCCAGGACTACGACTTCGCCGTGTGGCTGGGATTCTTCGTCACCGCGAAGACCCCGCAGCCCCTGGTCGACAAGCTGCGCAAGGAATTCCTCGCGCTGGCGCGTGAAAAGGAAACCCGCGACGCGCTCACGCAGCGCCTGTTCGTGCCCCTGGACATGGATGGACCGCAACTGCAACAGCAGATCGCCACCGAACTGGTGAAATGGAAGAAGCTTGCCGATGAATACCACATCACCATCGATTGACGGCGGCCACCGCGCCGCGCCTTCCCATCCGCACGGATCCGGGGCCGTCGCATGAGCCACGCCATCCCCCGCCTCCGGCTCGAGGACATGCGGCCGGACCTGGCCGAATACCTGGCTCCGCGCGTGCGGCGGCTGAACTACCTGGGCGAACTCTTCCAGGTCAGCGGCCATGCGCCTGGCGTACTGCTTACCTTCATGCAGTTTACCGAGGCGCTGAAGGATGCCCTGCCCGATCGCCTGGCGGAAACCGCGGTGCTGACCACGGCCACGCTGATGGAAAACGCCTACGAACGCAATCAGCACGAACGGCTGTGCGTGCGCCTGGGCTGCGGCCGCGACTGGATCGGCGAGGTCGAACGGATGGAGCCCGATCGCGCCACGCTGATGACGGACGCGGAACGCGCGGTGCAGGCCTATGTGATCGCCGCGGTGGCCACGCGCGGCCTGCGGGCGCAGCATGAATTCGAACGCGTGGCGGCGCTGCTCCCGGCCGATCAGGCCGTGGCGGTGGCCATGCTGGTGGGGCGCTACGTCACGCACGCGCTGATCGTCAACACCTTCCAGCTATCGCCGCCCGTGCCTTCGATCTGGGAAGACGGCTTCGGCCTGCCGCAAGACGCGGCCGCCGCGCACACCAACAAGCCATGACAGGAACCATGATGAACGCAGACCCCGTCTGGATCACCGAATCGCAGGTCACGTCCCTGCTGACGCTGTCGGAAGCCATACCCGCGCTGGAACAGGGCCTGCGGCTGCAGGCACAGGGCCAGGCGGAAAGCATGCCCAAGACCATGCTGCAATTCGGCCGCAACAACCTGCACGCGCTGGGCGCGCGCCTGGGCGACTACGTCGGCACCAAGACCTGGGCACATACCGAAGGCGGCACCAGCCCGCTGCTGCTGCTGTGGAATGCCGGCGACGGCCAGCTGGCGGCGGTGATCGAAGCCTTCGCGCTGGGCAACCTGCGCACCGGTGGCACGACCGGCCTGGCCACCGATTGGCTGGCGCGCGCGGACGCGCGGACGCTGGCCATGGCGGGCACGGGCAAGCAGGCGCTGTCCCAGGTTGCCGCGGTCCTGGCGGTGCGCGACATCCGCGAGGTGCGGGTCTACAGCCCCACCGCCGCCAGGCGCGAGGACTTCGCCGCCCGTATCGCCGACGAGTTCGGCGACCGCCAGGTACAAGCACGCGCCTGCACCAGCATGGCCACCGCCTGCGATGGCGCCGATATCGTGACGCTGGCGACACGCGCACGCGAACCCTTCCTGTCGTCCGCCATGGTAGCGGGCGGCACCCACATCAATGCCATCGGGGCGATCGCGCCGGACCGCGAGGAATTCGAGCAGGGCGTGTTCGACCGCGCCGCCGCCGTCGTGGTCGACGACCTGTCCAGCGTCCGCGCGCTTTCGCGGGAATTCCGCACGCGCCATGGCGACGACTGGAGCGGCGTGCAAACCCTGGCCGAGCGCATCCAGCACCAGGACCGGCGGCCGGCGCAGGCCGACCTGACCCTGTTCAAGGCCATGGGCATGGGGATTTCCGACGTCGCGCTGGGCACCGAAATCCTGCGGCGTGCGCGCCAGCACGGCGTCGGGCGCGCCATGCCGGCGCCGGTCAAGAGCAAACCTCGGTTTTTCGCGACGGCGCCAGCCGTCCAGGCCGGCTGATACCGAATCCATACCGATACACGGAGACCTTCATGAGCGAATACCACCGCGATTTTGCGCGCGTCAATGGCAGCTTCCTCGACTGTGGCGGCCAGCCGCCCGAATCCCGCAACACGCAATGGGCGCCCATCGTGGTGACCAAGGAAGAAATCGACGCGGAGGTCGAACGGCTGGCATCGTCGCCCCTGCCCTCATCGGGCCGCCGCGAATCGCTGATCGTGCATCCTTCGGCACGCGAGTTCGCGCCGGGCATGGCGCCTGGCATCCAGGTGCGCCTGTCCGTGCTGAAACCGGGCGAACGCACCGAGCCTTTCCGGCACAACGCCACCGAGGTCAACTTCTGCATCCGTGGCCAGGGCGTGACCGAGGTGGCCGGCCAGCGCATCGCGTTCAAGCAGTACGACGTGTGGAACCACCCGAGCTATTCCCACTACAGCCACCACAATGACGGCCAGGACCTGCAGGTGCGCCTGACCTACTCCAACGTGCCGCTGCTGCAGTTCATGGACATCTACGTGACCGACGTCACGGCGCCGGGGGGTGCCGCGCCCGCCGCCGCGCCCGCCCACGCGGCCGACGATCCGCGCCGCCGCAATCCCTACGGCATGTTCCCCATCACCGACGACGGCGGGCTGCTGATGCCCTATGAAACGCTGATCAATCCCACGGCGGTGGAGTCGCGTCCGCTGCATTTCGCCTGGGACAAGGTCAAGCCCCAGCTCGACAAGCTGGAAGCGCTGGGCAAGGAATACATCGGCCGCCGGCTGTACATGTACTACAACCCCGCCACCGGCCGCTTCAACGGCATCACGCCGAACTTCTTCGCCACCATGACGATACGGCCGCCGAAAATCATCGACCGCCCGCACCGCCATGTGTCCGCCGCGATCAACTACTACTTTTCCGGCAGCGGCTACAGCAGCGTGGCGGGCAACCGCTACGAATGGAAGGCCGGCGACCTGATGCTCTCCGCGCCGGGCTGGGCCGTGCACAACCATGCGTCCTACGACGACTACGTGTACGAGCTGACCGTGCAGGACCAGCCGCTGAACATCTACATGGAATCGCTGCTGTGGCAGGAAGACCTGCATCACCCCGCCGTGGTGCTGGGCAAGCAGGAGGGATTCATGACCAACCGCAAGGCCGCCTGAACACGCTGGAGCACGGAATGATCAATCTGCAGAAGGACGCCCTGCGCGGCTCCATTCCCCCCATCGTGACGCCGTTCAAGGACGGCAAGGTGGACTACGACCGCCTGGCCGGGCTGATCGATTTCCAGGCCAGGAACGGTACGCACGGGGTGCTGATCAACGGGACGACGTCGGAACCTTCCACCCTGACGGTGGAGGAACGCAACCAGGCGGTCACCGTCGCGGTGGAGGCCGCGCGCGGCCGTCTGCAGGTCGTGGCGGCCACCGGTTCGCAATCGCATGCCGAAAGCGCGGTGCTCAGCGAACATGCGGCCAGGGCCGGCGCCGATGCGCTGCTGCTGGTGACGCCGTACTACATCCGCCCGCCGCAGCGGGGCGTGGCCGCGTACTTCATCGATATCGGCCGGCGCGTCGACATTCCGCTGATGATGTATCACATCCCCGGCCGCACCGCCTTCAAGACCGACCTGCGCACCCTGGAAGAGATCGCCGACGCCCTGCCGCACTTCGTCGGCATCAAGCACGCGGTCGACGACCATTCCTTCGTGACGGAGATGCTGCACCGCTTCGGACCGGAGTTCCGCGTCTTCGTGGGCCTGGAGGAATTCACCTTTCCCATGATGTGCCTGGGTGCCGGCGGCACCATGAACGCGGTGGCCAACGTCGCGCCGCGCGAGGTGGCCGAGCTGTGCAACCTGGTGCGGGCGGGCAGTCTGGAAGAAGCGCGCGCCCTGCACTACCGGCTGTTCGAACTGATGAAGATGGTCTTCTGGGATACCAACCCGATTCCGCTGAAGTACCTGATGAAGCGGCTCGGCCTGCTGGAGCGCAACGAGCACCGGCTGCCGATGATGCCGGCCACGCCGGAGCTGGAGCGGCGTATCGACGAACTGGCCGACAGGCTGGCGCTGACGGCGCGCTAGCAGCCGGCGCCCCGCGGATTACCGGCCGTGGCGCCGCGCCGAGGCGACGGCCACCGCCCGTGGCTCACCGGGCGGTGGCACCGAGCCGCGCCACCTCGCCGGCGTCCGGCATCGCCGCCACCTTCCAGCACGCGTCCGCCAGGCGCTGCGCCTGGTCCCGCTGCATGACCTCGGACGCCAGGCCATGGAATTTCTCTTCCAGGTCGGCGTCGGACATCGGGCGTGCCAGGGTGCCGAGCGCCTCGGGCACATGGCGGTCCAGCTCGCGGCCGTCCTTCAGCACGATGCGCACGCGCCCTTCCAGCTTGCGCATATGCGGATCCAGCGTGGTGGTCACGCGCTGGCGCAACGCCACCACGGCCGGATCCAGCACCGACTGCGTGCTGAACTGGGCTTCGCCGGCGGCGCCATAGACCAGCGCGGCGGCAAGCGCGTGATAAACGCTGAACTTGCCTTCCAGTCCGGTCCTGGGTTCCGTCTTGGCGGTAAGCTCCATGACCAGCGGCCCCACGGTCGCGTGCACGGCTTCGATCTGGTCGGGCCGCAACCCGTATTCCTTGCGCAGTTGCAGGCAACCGTCGATCACCGCGTGCTGCACCAGGCCACAGGCAAAAGGCTTGTACATATTGCGCATCAGTTCGTACTGGCCGCCCAGGTTGCCGGTGATGACCTCCGGGTCGAAGCGATCGGACATCACGCGGCCAAAGCCACGCTTCGCCTCCAGCGCACGCGTCGAACTCGTATAGCCGTGCTGCGCCATCAGGGCCGCGCCCAGGCCGTTCTGCGCCGCCTTGCCGGGATGCAGGCTCTTGCACATGCTGCCGAACATTTCGCGCAGGCCAGCCGACTGGGTCGCCGCGATGCCCAGCGCCCAGGCCATCCGCTCCTCGTCCAGGCCCAGCAGCTTGCCTGCCGCGGCGGCGGCGCCGAACACGCCGGCGGTGCCGGTGATATGCCAGCCCCGGTCGTAGTGCTCGGGGAACACGGACAGCCCGATGCGGATCTCGGCTTCGACGCCCAGCACATAGGCATGCACCAGGTCGCGCCCGCTGAACCTGCGCCATTCGCACAGCGCCAGCACCGCGGGCAGTACCGGCGCGCTGGGGTGCACCGCGCGATAGTGGGTATCGTCGAAGTCGAGCACGTGCGAGCTGATGCCATTGAGCAGGGCCGCGTGCAGGATATCCGCGCGGTCGGGCCGCCCGACGATTTGCGCCTGCGCCGCGCCGAAGAAAGGCTGATAGGCGTCCAGGGCCGCCTGCACGGTCGCATGGCGGGACGCGCCGAGCGCGCAGCCGTACCAGTTGAGCAGGCCGCGCGATGCTTCGTGGACGACTTCCGCGGGCAGGTCTTCGTAGCGCGAGCCCACCAGGAAGCGCGCCAGGATGCGGGTGACTTCCTGCTGGTCGGGGGTGAGCGTGGATGTGGTCATGATCAATCGATGTGTATGTTCGCGGCCTGGATGATCTTGGCGAACTTGTCGATTTCGCCATGGATGTAGCTGTCGGCCTGCGCCGGCGTACCCGACTGCACGGACGCGCCCTGCTGGCGCAGCGCCTGCTGCACGTCGGCCGAACCCAGGACGGCGTTCAGCGCGCCGTTCAGCCTGGCGATGACGTCATCCGGCGTGTGGGCCGGCGCCAGCAGCGAAAACCAGGTGCCGGTGTCGAAGTCCTTCACGCCGCTGGCCTGCATCGTCGGCACATCGGGCAGGTCGGGATCCGGACGCGCGCTGGTGATGGCCAGCGCGCGCAACCGCCCGCTCTTGACCTGTGGAATCACCGACAACGCGTTGGCGAACATCATGTCGACTTCGCCGGACATCAGGTCGGTCATCGCCGGCGCGGTGCCGCGGTACGGCACGTGGCGCAGTTGCAGCCCGGCGTCGTGGGCATACATCTCCGCCGTCAGGTGCGGCGAACTGCCGTTGCCGGTGGACGCGAACGTCAGATTGTTGGGCTTGCCGCGGGCCAGCGCCGTGAGCTCCGCCACCGTCCTTGCCGGAACCTTGGTATTGACCACCAGCAGGAAAGGCACGGACGCCATCATCCCCACGGCACGGAAGTCCTTCTCCACCTGGAAAGGCAGGTTCGGATACAGCGACTGGCTGACCGCGATCGAGGACGGCGCGGCCAGCAGGGTGTAACCGTCCGGCGCGGCGCGCGCCACCGCCGCGGCGCCGACGTTGCCGCCCGCGCCGGAACGGTTTTCGACGATCAACTGCTGGCCCAGGGAGGTCGACAGTTTCGACGCCACCAGGCGGGTGACGATGTCCACGCCGGCCCCCGGCGGGAACGGCACGATGACATGGATGGGCTGGGTGGGATAGTCGGCGGCCTGCGCGCCGGCGCCGGCGGCCAGCACGGCCGTGCACAGGGCGGCGCGCAGCAGCGCCGTGATACGGGGGGTCATGATGGTCTCCTCGCTCGCCCCGCTCGGAGGGCGTCGGGCAAGGATTACAGCAGCGCACCCCGGTGCGGACAATGGGCAAGTTCGTTTGAATTCATAGGTACAGCTTATGAATCGGGCGGCCCTGACCACCGCCCACGGCGCCTAGGCCACCGCGGCCAGCGGGATTTCCTGGAGCATCTGGCGGAAACGCCCGGCGGCCGGCGACAAGGCGTGATCCACGTGCCGGCACAGGCATATTTCGCGCATGGGCCGCGGACCGCGCAAAGGCCGGTGGACCAGCCCGCGCAGATTGAGCTCGGGCAGCGCGATCGCCGGGACGATGGTCGCGCCGAACCCGGCGCGCACCATGCTCAGGGCGGTGACGGTATTCAGGACTTCGTGCTCCGGCCGCTTGTCGATGCCGTTTTCGACGAAGCCCGCGCGGATCAGGTCCGCCTGCGCCTGCAGTCCGATCAAGGGATCGCCGGCCAGGTGCCGCCATTGCAGGGCGCGGCGCGGCGACAAGGCGTGGCCGCGCGGCAGCACGGCCACCAGTTCGTCGTCGAAGAGCCTTTCCATGACCAGCGACTCATGCGGCTCCAGGCGCGAGCACACCGCCAGGTCGACCTCGTAGTTCAGGAGCAGTTCGGCGATATGCGGAGTACGCGCCTCGCGCAATCGCACCTGCACTTCAGGGTAGCTGTCGTGGAAGGCCGCCAGGGTGTCGTTGACCAGGCCCAGCGCCAGCGACGGCAGCACGGCCAGGGACAGCTGGCCCTGCTTGAGCCGGGTGATCGCGCGGGCGTTGTTGCAGGCGTTGTCGATCTCCAGCAAGCCCCGGCGCATCTGGTCGCGCAGCTGCAGGCCCACGTCCGTGATGCGCACGCGCCGCGTGCTGCGGTCGAACAGCTTGACGTCCAGCGCCGCTTCCAGGTCGCGGATCAATTGCGAAAACGCCGGCTGCGTCATGCCTATCCGTTCCGCCGCACGCGAAAAGGACAGGGAATCGGCCGCCGCCAGGAATCCTTCCACCTGCCGCAGCTTGATGCGCATCGAGACCTCCCCAAGGATGGAAGCGGCCGTCAAAGGTGCAATATGGTCGCGCCCCGGCGCCGCATCAACAGGAATACCGCCAACGACAGCGCGCAGAACACCGCCATGCTTCCGGTCACCGCGACCACGCCCATCGAAGGAAAGAAGCGGCTGACCATGGCGCTGGCGAAGGCGCCGACGCCCATCATCAGCGCGTTCATCATCGCCGACGCCGCGCCCGCGATCGACCCCAGCGGCTGCAAGGCGCCCTGTTGCGTGCTGGGCGTGATCAGGCCGTAGCAGAAGGTGTTCACGATAAGGAAGGGCATCAGGTTCCAGGGCGTCAGCAGGCCCGTCAACGTCAGCCCCAGCATGATCAAGGCGGAACAGAGGGCGACCGACAGGCCGATGCGGATCAGGGTATCGCCGGCGACGTGGCCGGCCAGCCTGCCGCTGAGGAACGACGCCAGCATGATCCCGGCCGCGGTCATGGCGAACAGCAGGCCGAACAATTGCGGCGACACGCCCAGCGCTTCCATCAGCACCAGCGAAGCGCCCGTTACGTAGGCGAAATGGCTGCCGAACTTGAGCGCGCAGATCATCATGTAGCCCAGCGACGCGGGCTTGCGCAGCAGCGCCAGGTAGGCGCCGGCCACCGGCGCGGCGGGCGGGCGCTGCGCCTTGGGATGGCGGAGGCGCGGCGCGGATTCGTCCAGGCCCAGCCAGACCACCGCCAGCATCGCGAAGCCGGCGATGGTCATCATGGCGTAGATCCAGCGCCAGTTGCCGATGTTCAGCAGCGCGGCGCCCACGGACGGCGCCACCATCGGGGCGATGACGCGGATGATGGCGATGTGAGACAGCAATTCGCGCACGCGCGTGCCTTCGAAATGATCGCGCACCAGGCTGATGGCCAGCACCCCCGCGGCGCCGGCGCCGGCGCCCTGCACCAGCCGCCAGGACAGGAAGGTGGAAATGGTTTCGGAGAACGTGCAGCCTGCCCCGCCCAGCGCGTACAGGGCCAGCCCGAACAACAGTAGCGGCCGCCGGCCGAGCCGGTCGGACAAAGGTCCGTACACCAGGGGCGCGGCGGCGAAGCCGACGAAAAAGATGCTCAGGCTCATCGCCACCCGGGCGGGGTCCGTGCCCAGGTCGCGCGCCACGGCGCCGAAGGCCGGCAGGCCGACGTCGATGGACAGCGACGCAAAAGCCGTCAACACGCCGCAGAACAGGATGAATGTGAAGGAATGGGGGGAAATGCGCAGTCGCGGGGTCATCGGATGTGAAGGCGCCCCGGCTGATGGGGCGCTGGCATTATTTCACAGCCGGGCGCGACCTTACATCTGCGCCCCTATCATCCAGGGCACGAACTCCTCGTCGCCCACGCCCAGCGCCTCGCTCTTGCTGGGCGTGCCCGATGCCACGTCGACGATGGCGCGGAAGATTTCCTCGCCCTTGCGCTGCACGGTGGCATGCCCTTCCATGATGTCGCCGCAGTTGATATCCATGTCGTCCATCATGCGCCGGTACATCTGCGTATTGGTGGCCACCTTGATCGACGGCGCCGGCTTGGCGCCGAAACAGGAGCCGCGCCCGGTGGTGAACACCACCAGGTTGGCGCCGCTGGCGATCTGCCCGGTGGCGCCCATGGGGTCGTAGCCGGGCGCGTCCATGAAGACCAGGCCGTGCGTATCCACCGGCTCCGCGTACCGGTACACGCCCATCAGCGGCGTCGATCCGCTCTTGGCCACGGCGCCCAGGGATTTCTCCAGGATGGTGGTCAAGCCGCCAGCCTTGTTGCCTGGCGTGGGATTGTTGTCGATGCTGCCTTTTTCGCGCTCGGCATAGGATTCCCACCAGTGGATGCGTTCGACGATCTTCTCACCGACCTCGCGCGAGATCGCCCGGCGCGTCAGCAGGTGCTCGGCACCGTAGATTTCCGGCGTTTCGGAAAGAATCGCCGTCCCGCCGTGCCGCACCAGCAGATCCACGGCAGCGCCCAGGGCCGGGTTGGCGGTGATGCCCGAGTAGCCGTCCGAACCGCCGCATTGCAGCGCCACCGTCAGGTGCGACAGCGGCAGGGGCTCGCGCCGGACTGCGTTGGCGGCCGGCAGCATCTGTCCGATGGCCGCGATGGCGGCCTCCACCGTTTTCATCGTGCCGCCCAGTTCCTGCATCACCAGCGGCACCATCATCGGGCCGGGCTCGATACCGCCCGTCATGAACATCGCGCCCATCTGGTTGGCTTCGCAGCCCAGCCCGATCACCAGCACGCCTGCGAAGTTCGCATGCTTGGCGAAACCGCCTATGGTCCGGCGCAGCTGCTGTATGCCTTCGCCGTTGTGATCGATACAACAGCCGAAGCTGTGCGTCAGCGGCACCACGCCATCCACATTGGGATAGGCGTCCAGGCGGCCCGGCGCCGCGAAGTGCTGCGCCACTTTCTTGCTGACCGTCGCCGAGCAATTCACCGTGCTGATGATGCCGATGTAATTGCGCGTGGCCACGCGGCCGTCCGCGCGCCGTATGCCCTGGAAGGTCAGCGGTGCGGCGGCCGGCACCACCGGTCGCACGTCCTGACCGTAGGCATAGTCGCGTTCGAACTCGCCGATCGACACGTTGTGGGTATGGACGTGATCGCCCGGCGCGATATCGCGCGTCGCGAAGCCGATGATCTGGCCGTAGCGGTGCACCGGCTGTCCGGCAGCCACGGCGCGCAGCGCCACCTTGTGGGCGGCGGGCACGTCGGCGCGCACCACCAGGCCACCAGCCTGCGGCAGCTCGACGCCAGCGGCCAGGGCGCGGCGGGCGATCGCGACGTCATCGCGCTCGTGCAGCAGGATGATGGGGGACAGGCTGTCCATGGCGGTCTCCTCGATATGGGCATGCGGTCGCGGCGCAGCCGCGGGCGACGCCATCATGGGATAATCGCCATAGCCCGCGCAAATTGGTTGGACCACCTCAGGAATCCCCTTTCAGGAACCCCGATGCCGCGCCTCACGTCCACATCGAGCGCCTTGCAGCACGCCATGCAGTCCTTGGAACGCCTCGTCCTGGAACATGGCCTGGACGGGCGTCCACGGTTGCCGCCGGAACGCGAACTGGCGCAACGCTTCCAGGTGTCGCGCACGACGGTACGCGCGGCGATCCAGCGGCTGGTATCGCGCGGAATGCTGGAAACGCGCCAAGGCAGCGGCGTGTTCATTGCCAGCGACCGGCCCATGAGCCCGGCCACGCCATGGCCGGCCGCGCCCTGGCTGGGGCTGGTCGACGCGCAGCCGGCGCTGCGGGCGGATACCCTGGAATTCCGCATGGTGTTCGAATGCGCGGCCGCGCGCTTTGCCGCGCAGCGCGCCGATACGCAGGAACGCCGTCAACTCGCCGCGACGGTGGACACCATGCAAAAGGCGGTGCGCGACGGCGACGTGGCCAGCGAAGCCGCCGCCGACGCCACCTTCCATGCGCAGCTGGCCAGCGCGTCGCACAACATGATGCTGGGCCGCTTCTACGCCAACGCCATCGCATCGTTGCGCGCGCACATCACGCGCAACACCTACGATGCGGGCCGCGATGCCGCGCTGGCCACGCGCCGTTCGCAGGAAAGGCTGCGCCAGCACGTCGCCATCTGCGACGCGATCCTGCGCCAATCGCCGGACGACGCCGCGCTGGCGATGCGCCAGCACATCGAATTCGTGGGCCGGCAGTTCGAGCTGCGGGGCTGAGGCCTCGCGCCCGCTATTGCCGGATGCCTTCCGCCTGGATATGCAGGGTGGTCTTCATGAAGAAGCCATAGTCCTTGCCGAACGACACGCCATAGGCGTCGCGGTCGAAGGCCGCCGTGGCCTCGGTGCCGCACACTTGCTTCTTGACGATGGGATTCTCGTAGCACTTGAACGAGAGCAGCGTCAGCTTGAGCGGATGCGACACGCCATGCAGGGTGAAGGTGCCGTCCACCTCCACCGGCTTGCCGTCCTTGAAATGGACCTTGCTGCCTTTGTAGGTCGCCGTCGGGAACTGCTGGACATCGAAGAACTTCTTGCCGCGCAACTCGTTGTCCAGCGCCGCGTTGCCTGTGTTGACCGAGGCCAGGTCGATGGTCACGTCCACCGTGCCGGTGCCCGCCTTGGCGTCCAGCACCACCGTGCCGCTGGTCTTGTCGAACTTGCCGCGCCAGATCGAGGCCCCGGCGAAATGATCCGCCTCGAAGCTGGGATAGGTATGGTCGGGGTCCAGCTGATACGTCACGGGTTCGGCCGGGGCGGCGAAGGGCAGCACGCAAGCGGCAATGGCCGCACGAGACGGAGTCAGGAAGCGCATGGGTAACCTCGGATCGTTGAGTGGACTGTGAAACGCCCGTTTATTTCCGCACGGCATGTCGATCCTCTGCCTTATCCTTTGTGGAAAAATGGCGAGCCTGCTAGAGTGCGAATCAGACATATCTTACCCGTCCCTGTTTGATCCGTCCGTTGCCGATCGCATTACGACGAATGGCCGTCCCCCCCGGCCCGGGCACGAGGCGGCGCCACCGGCCGCATGGGCCTCTCGACAGGGGCCTCTCGATAAATGGAGACCGCGATGAAGCGTATTCTTTTCGCCCTGCTTGCCGGGCTGTTCAGCCTGGCCGGCGCCACGCTGGCGCATGCCGAAGACGACCTGGCCCGCATCAAGTCGGCCGGCACGATCAAGATCGGCACGGAAGGCACGTATGCGCCCTTTTCCTATCACGACGCTTCCGGCCTGACCGGCTTCGACGTGGAGATCGGCCGCGCCATCGCGCAGCGCCTGGGAGTCAAGCCCGAATTCGTCGAAGGCAAATGGGATGGCCTGATCGCGGGCCTGGACGTGCGGCGCTACGACGCCGTCATCAACCAGGTCGGCATCAACGACACGCGCAAGGCCAAGTACGATTTCTCCACGCCCTACATCGCGTCGCAGGCGGTGCTGATCGTCCGCGACAACAACACCGCGATCAAGTCCTTCGACGACCTGAAGGGCAAGCGCTCGGCCAATACCTTGACCAGCAACTTCGGCAAGCTGGCGCAGAAGTACGGCGCCGAAGTCGTGCCCGTACAGGGCTTCAACGACGCCATCGAACTGTTGCTGTCCGGCCGCGTGGATGCCACCATCAACGACAACCTGTCCTTCCTTGACTTCAAGAAGCACAAGCCGGACGCCAGGGTGAAAGCCGTGGCCAGCGACAAGTCGGCCGAATACAGCGAGTCGGGGGTGCTGATGCGCAAGGGCAATCCCGAGCTGGTGGCCGCCGTGAACAAGGCGCTGGCCGATATCAAGGCGGACGGTACCTACAAGAAGATATCGGTCAAGTATTTCGGCATGGACCTTTCGGCGCAATAGGGACGCAACGCCGTGCCGGCCTGGCTGCAATTGATGGCGGATTCGTTCTGGCCCCTGCTCAAGGCGGGGCTGCAGTTCACGGTTCCGCTGACGCTGATTTCCTTTTTCGCCGGACTGCTGCTGGCCTTCGCCGTCGCGCTGATACGCCTGTTCGGGCCGGCGCCGGCCGTGGCCGTGGTGCGCTTCTACGTCTGGCTGATCCGCGGCACGCCGCTCCTGGTGCAGCTGTTCGTGATCTTCTACGGCCTGCCCAATATCGGCATCGTGCTCGATCCGCTACCCGCGGCGCTGATCGGCTTCACGCTGAACGTCGGCGCCTATAACTCCGAGGTCATACGGGGCGTCATCGAATCGATCCCCAAGGGGCAGTGGGAAGCCGCCTACTCGCTCAGCATGACGCGCTGGCAGGCGATACGCCGGACCATCCTGCCGCAGGCGGCGCGGGTATCGGTGCCGCCGCTGTCCAACGCCTTCATCGCACTGGTCAAGGATACGTCGCTGGCCGCCGTGCTGACCGTCCCGGAAATCTTCCAGGCCGCCCAGCGCATCGCCGCGGTCACCTACGAACCGCTGGTCCTGTACACCGAAGCGGCGCTCATCTATCTGGTGTTCAGCACGGTGCTGTCGTCGGCGCAGGTACGCCTGGAAAAGCGCTTCGGCAAGCATGCGGCCTTCGCGGGGACGTCGCAATGATCCGCCTGGCGCATATCCAGAAGCATTTCGGCCAGGTGCATGTGCTGAGGGACGTCGGCATCGACGTCCCGGAAGGCAGCGTCACGGCCCTGATCGGCCCGTCCGGCAGCGGCAAGAGCACCTTGCTGCGCTGCGTGAACCTGCTCGAAGTCCCCGAATCCGGCCGGCTCGAACTGGGCGAGGCCAGCATCGATTTCCAGCCCGGCGCGCGCACGCCGTTCGCCGCCGTGCAGCGCGTGCGCAAGCAGACCGGCATGGTGTTCCAGAACTTCCAGCTGTTTCCGCACCAGACGGTGCTGGAAAACGTCATGGAAGGGCTGGTGACCGTGCAGCGCTGGCCGCGCGAACGCGCCGCCTCGCGCGCACGCGAACTGCTCGACAAGGTGGGCATGCTGGAAAAGGCGGAAGCCTGGCCGGCCACCCTTTCGGGCGGCCAGCAGCAGCGCGTGGCCATCGCCCGCGCACTGGCGCCCGCGCCGCGCGTCCTGCTGTGCGATGAACCGACGTCCGCGCTCGACCCCGGGCTGGCCAAGGAAGTCGTCGACGTACTGCGCCAACTGGCCGCCGAAGGCATGACCATGCTGATGGCCACCCACGACCTGCGCCTGGCCGCCAGCATCGCCCAACAAGTGATATTCCTGGAAAACGGCGCCGTCATCGAAACCGGCTCGGCGCAAGCCGTCTTCACCCATCCCACGCACACCCGCACCCGCGAGTTCGTCGCCACCCTGACCGAAGGCCTGCCGCAGGCCTGGGCAGCGGCGTAGGCGGCAGGCGCTACCACCAGAGGCCCCCGCAGCTGCGGGATTTCGTCCGTAAATTCAGTACCTCCTGCTTATTGTGGCGATGATTTCTTCAGCGCGGTGACTTAACACACCTCTAAATTATAGGTTTAGCTATAATAAACCTATACCGCCACCTGCAGATGTACACAATCAACTGGACAAAAAAAGCGGTCAAACAGTTGCTCAGGATTGCCCCCAGAGAACGTAGCCGTATCGCCACGGCGGTCAACGCATTGATCGATCCGGCGAATGTGCCGAACGTGCTGCCGCTGTCGAATCATCAGTACGGATACCGCCTCCGTGTCGGCGATTACCGGGTTCTCTTCGACGTAGCACTAAGCGTGCGGCATCGTGGAGATCCAGCAAGTGAAGAAACGTGACGACAATACTTATTAAGGAGCGGACCATGGAACTGCATCCAACGGTACTGGAAGCTTGCGGCAAGCCCGCCTTCGTCGTTTTGCCATACAAAGAATACCTACACTTGGTAGGCAGCAACCTGCATCCATCGCCTCGCATACCGGCTGATGGCACGATTCCCAACGAAGTGGTGCAACTGATGGTGGGCAGTTCCTGCAGCATCATCCGGGCCTGGCGCGAGCATCTCGGCATCACGCAATCCGAAATGGCAAATCGGTTGGGAATCCGCCAGCCGACATATGTGGGCATGGAAGCCTCTGGCGCGCGCCCGCGAAAATCCACGCGCCAGCGTATTGCGACGGCAATGGGGCTTCATCCGGACCAACTCGACGTATAGCCCGCGCGGAATCAGGCGGCGGGCGGATAGTTCGAAGGAAACAGGGCGCGTTTCGCTTCTTCGTCCCGGGCGGTCTTGAAGTCGAAGTCGGTCCCGACCTTGCGCGCCCGCGCGACGGCGGGGCGCGCGTCGATGGCCGCGAACCAGCGGGCGATGTTGGGGTACGGCGCCAGCGGCTCCGCCGCCCCTTTCAGGACACGCGACGCGCGGTCCAGCCAGCCCCAGGCCGAGATATCCGCGATCGTATATTCCTTGCCGACGATGAACTCGCGGCCCGCCAGCCTGCCGTCCAGTACCTGGTAGTGGCGTTCGGCTTCGCGCCGGTAGCGGTTGACGGCATAGTCCAGGCCTTCCGGCGCGGCATGTTGGAAATGCACAGCCTGCCCGGAAAACGGCCCCAGGCCCGACGCGATGAAAAACAGCCATGACAGCAGGTCGGCCCGGTCGCCCGGCTGCCCCAGCAGCTTGCTGCTCTTTTCCGCCAGATACAGCAGGATCGCGGTGGAGTCGAACACGGTTGCCGGCACGCCGCCGGGCCCTTCGGTATCCACGATGGCCGGCACCTTGCCGTTGGGGTTGATGGCCCGGAACGCCGGGTCGTGCTGCTGCCCCTTGCTGGTATCCACCGGGATCACCTCGTAAGGCAGGCCGATCTCTTCGAGCATCAGCGCCACCTTGGCGGGATTGGGCGTGGGGTGGAAGTAAAACCGTATCATCGAATCTCCCTGTGCGTTGCGACGACGCGCGAACGCCACGCCGTCCGTATGCGTACCGTCGCCATCGATGGATGGCGCACCTGGGCATACCGCCTGGTCTTTTAAAGCACTTGCTCTAAAATCGTCAACCACGGCCGCCGAAGCAACAGCGTGCCCCACCGCGCCGGGAATCAGATCCATGGGTCGACCAAGACAATTCGATGAAGCGCAGACGCTGGACCTGGCGCTGCGGTATTTCTGGCAGCATGGCTACGAAGCCACATCGGTCAGGGACCTGGCCGACGCCATGGCGCTGACCGGGGCCAGCGTGTACAACGCCTATGGCGACAAGCTGGCGCTCTATCGCCGCGCGCTGGAACGCTACATCGACACCAGCATCGCCGATCGCATCAACCGCCTGCAGTCCAGGAAACCGCTGCAGGCCATCGAAGGCTTCTACGCCGAGATGATCGACCGTTCGCTGGACGACCCCGATACGAAGGGCTGCATGCTGGTCAATGCCGCCCTCGAAATGGCGCCGCGCGATCCGGATCTGCGGGCGCTGATCGCCGACGTCCTGCGCCGGATCGAAACCTTTTTCCGCCGCAGCGTGCAAGCCGGGCAGCGGGACGGGACCATCACCCGGTCGCAGTCCGCGGCGGACCTGGCGCGCATGCTGCTGGGCGTGCAACTGGGCATGCGCGTGCTCGCGCGCGCGCGGCCCGAACCGGCTTTGCTGCGCGGCATGGTGCGCGCGGCCCTCGCGTCGCTTCAACCCGGCGTCGAAGAACCCTGATCCGTGCGCGCCTGGCGCCGCCATTCGCCGGGCGTCATCCCCATCCACTGCGCGAAGCCGCGCCGGAACGCGGCCACGGATTGATAACCGACGGCTTCGGCGACGGCCTCGGCGGTGGCCGTCGGCCGTTTCAGTTCATTCGACGCCAGGCTCATCCGCACGTCGGTCAGCAGGTCGTAGGCGGTGCGCCCCAGCTTGTCCTGGAAGTGCCGCATGAAGGTCGCGCGCGACATGCTGCACAACGCGGCAAGCTCGGGCAGCGTCCATGCCCGGGCGGGTTCGTTGAAGATGGCCGACAAGGCTGGCGCCAGGCGCGGATGGCCCGCCAGGGCCAGCAGCCCCCGCGGCGCCTGCCGCCCCTCGCCCGCCACGCGCAAGGCCAGGGTGAAAAGCGCGGCGGACAGCGCATTGAGCATCGCGCGTCCGCCCAGCGTGTCCGCCATGGCCTCGGCCCGCATCATTCCCACCAGGGCCGCGAGCTGGCCCGCGGGCCCCGCGTCGCCGCGGTCCGCCTGCACCACCAGCGTGGTCGGCAGGTAGCCGCGCATCAACCGGTCATGCGGGGGAGCGATGAAGAAGCGCCCGCACAGCATGTCCAGCACCGGTTCGCCACCGCCGTTTTCGCTGACCGTCAGATTCGCCGTCCGCCGCGACGATGCCGGCAGCGGCGCACGCCCGCTGCCGTCGTGCAGGACATGCGCCGATCCGTGTGGCAGCATCAGGATGTCGCCGGGACCGAGTTCGCGCATCGTCTTGTCCCCCGGATCTTCCAGGATGGCGACGCCCTTCAGCACCACGTGATAGGGAATTTCGCGAGCGGCCGATCGCGCCTCCACGATGCGCCACGGCGCGCCATAGGCGCAGCGTATTTCGAGCTGGCCGGTCACGGTGATCATTTCCAGCAGGCGGCTGAGCCAGTCAGGCGTGGCGGACATGTGCATTTTCCCAGGCGGGTTCCTCGCGGCCCCAAGCCTCGCAATCCCAACTTATGATCCTATTGAGCATTCTATTGAGCATCTAGAAGCTCGGCAAGATCATTCCACCGGCCTAAAGTGGGGGCTCCTGATCACCAAACGTCTTCACTAGGAGCCACACCATGAGCCGCATCGCCATCCCCGCCGTCGAATCCGCCACCGGCGCCACCGCCGAACTCTACGCCCAGATCAAGAAGGCCAACGGCAAGTTGCCGAACCTGTACGCGACGCTGGGACACCTGACACCCGCTTCCCTGTCCGCCTACCTGGCGGCTGAAGCCGTGCTGGCACGCGCCAGCCTGCCCCGCCAGGACGTGGAAACCATCAAGGTGCTGGTCAGCGAACTGAGCGGTTGCGACTACTGCCTGGCCGCGCACATGATGCTGGGCAAGATGGCCGGCCTCGACGCCGGCACCCTGCACAACATCCGCGCCGGCGAGCCGACCGGCGACGCCAAGCGCGACGCGCTGGTGCGCTTCGTGCGGGTCATCCAGCAAACCAGCGGGACCCTGCCCGCCGCCGAAGTCGACGCGATCCGCGCCGCCGGCTACACCGATGCGCAACTGGCGGACATTGCCTACGCCTACGCGATGATCACGTATACCAACACGTTCAATCGCATCAACGACACCGACGTCGACTTCCCGCCGGTGAAGTGAACCGCATCGGACCAGGGACAGGGGGCAATTTGCATCGGGCAATCTGTACCGGGCGAGCCGCTGCCAGGTTGGCCCTGTCAGCCGCCAGCACCGCGCAGCTTGCGCCACAGCGTCGTGCGGCTGATCCCCAATTCGCGCGCGGCGGCGGCCTGATTGCCGCCGTGCGCCGCCAGCACTTCCCGGATGTGCAGGTGTTCGCTGGCCCGCTGCACGGCATCCAGCCGGCGGACGCCAGGCCGGCCGGGGCCGCCCGATGCGCCAGGCGCGGCGGCCGAGTCCGGCCCCGGCGGATCGAGCACGCCCCTGAGCGTGCCGACCGACGGCACGGCATCGGCCAGCAGGCACTCCAGCGCCATGCGCTCGACGACGTTCTCGAGTTCGCGGACATTGCCCGGCCAGTCATGCGCCAACAGCAGCGGCAAGGCGACCCGCAACACGTCGCGCGCCACTTCGCGCGCGCCGATGCGTTCCAGGGCCGCGGGCAGGAGCTCGGCCGCCAGCGCGGCGATATCCTCCGGACGCTCGCGCAGCGGCGGTACCCGGATCTGCAGGATGTGCAGCCGGTAGAACAGATCGTGCCGGAACGATCCCTGCCGCGCCATGGCCGCCAGGTCCCGATGGGTCGCGGCGATGATGCGCACGTCGACAGGTATCGCGTCGATGCCGCCCACCCGCGTGATCTCCTTTTCCTGCAGGGCGCGCAGCAAACGTGTCTGCAAGGGCAAGGGCATCTCCCCCACTTCGTCCAGCAATAGCGTGCCGCCGTCCGCGGCTTCGAACAGGCCCGCCTTGCCCTGGCGCCGCGCGCCGGTGAATGCGCCCTCCTCGTAGCCGAACAGCTCGCTTTCGAGCAGTTGTTCGGGAAAGGCGCCGCAGTTGATCGCCACGAAGGGACGCGCGTGGCGGCGGCTCGCGCGGTGAATGCCCTGCGCCACCACTTCCTTGCCCGAGCCGCTTTCCCCCTGGATCAGCACCGACGCATCGCTGCTACGCGCCAGCACCTCGCAGCGATGGACCAGCTCGCGCATGGCCGCCGACACCGCGACCATGCCATTCAAGGTGTAGCGGGCCGAACGCGAACGCCGGTGGCTGTGCGCGCGCAAGCGGCCCACCGCATGCTCCAGCGGCTGCGAGGAATGCAGGGTCAGCACGGCGCCCGTCTGCGTGCCGGCCTCGAACAGCGGCACGGCATCCACCACCAGCGGCTGGCCGCGCACGTCCTCCACGCGGCCCAGTTCGGGCGTTCCGCGCGTCAGCGCGGGGCCGGCGGTCAGACCGGCGGCCGTCTCGGCCAGCGGACGGCCCGCCGCCTGGGATGCGGCGGTGCCCAGGATGCGCGCCGCGGCAGGATTCATCGTCGTGACGTGCCCGTGCATGTCGACCGCCACCACGCCGTCGTTCAAATGCCGCAGCACCAGGTCCAGCCGGTCGCGCCGCGCCCGCTCTTCGTATTGCGCCTGGGCGATGGCCAACGCCGTTTCCATGGCGGCGCGCACCGAGTCGGCGGAATACAGCAGCACCGCCGTCAAGCCGGCCTTGCGGCCAAAATCGGTGACCATCCCGGCCCCCACGACGACCTCCACGCCCTGCGCGGCCAGCTCGCGGATGCAACGCGCGGCATCGTCGGGCGTATCGTAGGCCCGCAGCTCCACGTCCAGGCCGAAGACGCGCATGAAGCGCCGCAGCGCTGCAGTGACTTCATGATGCAGCACCACCGCCACGCGTGGCGACAGTTCGCGGGCCTGCGCCAACGCGGCCATCAGGTCATAACCGCCGATCTGGACCAGCACCACCGGCACTGCCAGCTTCGCGCGCAGGAAAGCGCCATTGCTGCCCGAGGCCACCACCACGTCGCAGCGACCCTGCGCAATCGCGTGGTTCAACGGCGCCAGCGCGGCATCGAACGCATCATGCAGTAGCTCCACCCTGGCCCGGGCGGCGAATTCGGGCGCCAGTTGCCGCAGGCTTTCGAACAGGCCGTAGCCGGTGACGGCATACAGGCTGGGCAACGCGGACGGCCCGCGCGCCCCGGGTGGCGTGCGGTCGCCGATGAAATCGGCCGGTGCGGGAAAGACAGCCATCGTTGCAAGCCTGTGATGCGTTCGTGAAACGCATATTTTCTCTCATGAAACACCTGAACGGAAGTCATGTGGCTGCCAGAAGGGCTCTCCCTCTGGACGGGAGGCCGCCGCGGAATTGGCACCGGTTTTGCGTTTATCCGTCCAGCTCTGGCGTGCAGACCAGGGAACAGGAGACAAATCGTGAGCTTTTCCCCACTTCGACGCGCGGTCGCCGCGCTGGCGGCGGCCTGTGCCCTGCCCCTGGCCAGCGGCGCCGCCCTGGCAGCCGATGACGCCTTCCCCAGCCGGCCGATCCGCCTGCTGGTCGGCTTCGCGGCCGGCGGCAGCTCCGATACCGTCGCCCGCATCATGGCGCCCGTGCTGTCGAAGAACCTGAAGCAGAACATCATCATCGACAACCGCCCCGGCGCCGGCGGCAACATCGCCTCCGACGCGCTGGTGAAGGCGGCGCCGGACGGCTACACCATCATGCTGGGCACGATAGGCTCGCTGGCCGTCAACCAGCACCTGAGCAAACTGACGTACGACCCGGTCAAGGACATGGAGCCGATTTCGCTGGCGGTGTCCTTTTCCAACGTCCTGGTGGTGAACGCCAACAGCAAGATCAAGACCTTCGCGGACTACGTCAAGGCCGCCAGCGCCCAGCATTCCGATATGTCCTTCGGCTCTTCCGGCATCGGCAGCAGCGGCCACCTGGCTGGCGAACTGCTCAAATCGGTCGCGGGCCTGCAGAACCAGCATGTCGCCTATCGCGGCGGCGCGCCGGCCATGAACGACCTGCTGGGCGGCACGCTGGCTTCCATCTTCGCCAGTCCCACCGATGCCGTGCAGTTCATCGCGGCCGGCAAGCTGCGGCCCATCGCCACGACGGGGCTGCGCCGCCTGGATGTCCTGCCCGACGTGCCGACCATCGCCGAGTCCGGCTATCCGGGCTTCGAGGCCAACAATTGGTACGCCTTCACCGCCCCGGCGCATACGCCCAAGGCCGTCGTCGACGTGCTGAACAAAGCTATTGTGGCCACGCTGAAAGACCCTGACGTCGACGCCAAGCTCAAGAAGCTGGGGCTGGACCCCGCGCCCACCACCCCGGCCGAAACCGACCGCTACATCCGGGCCGAGAGCAAGAAGTGGGGCGACCTGGTCAAGAAGATCAACATCAACGCGGTGTGAGCCCGGCCGCGCCGTCCCCACGAACGACAACCGCCGCCTATCGAACGCATCTGATCCGTAACCATCATGCCTTCCACCATTGCTGAAAAAATCCTTGCCCGGCATGCCGGGATAGAAACGGTCCAGCCCGGCGACATCGTGATCGCCGACGTGGATTTCGCCATGGTCCACGACGCCCGCGCGCCCAACGCCATCCGCATGGTCGACAAGATGGGCGCGGAAAAACTGCCCTTCGCGTCGCGCACGGCCTGGGTACTGGATCACTACTCGCCGCCGCCCAACCTGGCCGCCGCGCAAACCCATACCGCCATGCGCCGCTTCGCCGACGACCACGGCAGTCCGCTGTACGACATCGGCGACGGCATCTGCCATCAGGTGCTGCCCGAAGGCGGACACCTGACCTGCGGCGACCTTGTGGTCGGCACGGACACGCACTCCGTGACCTACGGCGCGTTCAATGCCTTCGGCACCGGCGTCGAAGGCAGCGACGTGACCGCCGTGATGAAGACCGGCAAGGTCTGGCTGCGCGTGCCGGAATCGGCGCGCATCGAGCTGTCGGGCCGCCTGCAGCCCGGCGTCTGGGCCAAGGACATCACCCTGCACATGCTGGGCCGCTTCGGCGCGGAAGGCTTGAACTACCTGGCCATCGAATACGTCGGCTCGGCCGTCTCGGCCATGGAGATCGACGACCGCATGACGCTGGCCAACCACGCCGCCGAGCTCGGCGCCAAGGCCGCGCTGCTGGAAGCCGACGACAAGACCCTGGCCTGGCTGGCCGCGCACGGCGCCCGCCCGCCCCGCCCGGTATCGGCCGACGCCGATGCCCGATACGCACATCGCGTCGCCATCGATGCGTCGGCATTGGCGCCGCAGGTGGCTCGGCGCCACGAGGTCGACGACGTGGTGGGCATAGACCAGATCGACCGGCAGAAGATCAATTTCGCGCTGATCGGCACGTGCACCAACGGCCGCCTGGACGACATCCGCCAGGCGGCAGCCATCCTCAAGGGCCGCAAGCTGGCGCGCGGCGTCCGCATGATCGTCACGCCGGCGTCGCGCAAGATCTACCTGGACGCGGCGCGCGAAGGCCTTATCGAGATCCTGACCGCGGCGGGCGCGTCGTTCGAGGCGGCGGGCTGCGGCACCTGCGTGGGCATCACCAACCACCTGATTCCCGGTAACCAGGAAGTCGCGATATCCAGCGCGAACCGCAATTTCCGCGGCCGCCTGGGCAACCACGAGGCCGAGATCTGGCTGGGCTCGGCGGCCACCGTCGCGGCGTCGGCACTGACCGGCTATATCACCGACCCACGCACCGTCGAAGGTGGCGAATGGAGGCCCAGCCATGGCTGATACCACGCAGGATGTCATTACCGGTCCGGTCTACAAGCTGGGCGACGACGTCAACACCGATACGCAGTGCTCGGGCAAATACCTGCCGGGCAAGGATGAAGCCTATATCGCGGCGCAGGCCTTCGAGGGCGTGGCGCCGGGCTTCGCGGCCCGCTTCAAACCCGGCGGCATCATCGCCGCCGGCACGCACTTCGGCATCAACTCCTCGCGCGAGCAGGCGGTGCACATCCTGCATCGCCTGGGCGTCGCCGCCATCATCGCGCCGTCCTTCGGCCGGCAGTTTTTCCGCAATGCCATCAACAACGGACTGCTGTTGATCGAGTACGACACCAATGGCCTGGCTGAAGGCGACGAGGTCACCATCGACCTGGGCCACAGCGAACTTCGAGCGCCCGCCCGCGGGCTGCGGCAGGCGCTGCGCCCCCTGCCGCCGCAGATCCGCGCCATCCTGCGCGAAGGGGGCCTGATCCCGTTCCTGCGCAAACATCCCGACTGGAGCATCACAGCATGAGCGCCGCGGCACAGCCCGACTGGAACAAACCCGCCCGCCTGCGCCAGGCCTTGCGCGAGCGCCTCTCGCGCGCGGGCCGCGGCCAACCCACGCTGGTCGCGCCGGGCGTCTACGACGCCTACGGCGCGCGCATGGTGCAGCACGCCGGCTTCGAAGCCGTCTACATGACGGGCAACGGCGTTTCCGCCAGCCTGCTGGGCAAGCCCGACGTCGGGCTGGTGGACCTGACCATGATCACCAGCCACGCGCGTCGCGTGGCGGCATGCGTGGACCTGCCGCTGATCTGCGACGCCGATACGGGCTATGGCGCCGCCGCCGCCATCCGACGCACCGTGGAAGAGTTCGAAGCGGCCGGCGTCGCGGCGATCCACATCGAAGACCAGCAATCCCCCAAGCGCTGCGCGCAATTCCCCGGCGCCCGCGCGGTATTGCCCTTCGACGTGGCGGTGTCCCGCATTGCCGCCGCAGCCGCGGCGCGCGCGCCCACCGGACTGCTCATCGTGGGCCGCACGGACTGCGCCGCGTCGATGGGCCTGGACGAGGCCATCCGCCGCGCGCAGGCTTTCGCGGATGCGGGCGCGGACGCCGTTTTCGTCGAACTCAAGGCGCACGACCAGGTCCTGCGGGACATTCGCACGGTAACGGAACGGATCCGCATCCCCTGCATGATCAACCTGGACTCGGGCGGTCCGCTGGCTGCGCTGCGCTTTCCGGACTTGGCCGAGCTGGGCATCGCGCTGGCCATTTATCCGGGGATGTTGCGCAATGCCCTGGGCTACACCATGCGTGAAGCGCTCGGCCACCTGCGCGACGACGGCGGCACCATGGCCATGCGCGACCGCATGCTGACCGGCGCGGAATACAGCGCCTACCTGGGACTGCCGGACGTGGAGGAATGGGAGAACCGCTTCCCCGCCTGATGTCAGCCGGCGACGGCCGGCAGCGAGAAAAACGCCGCCAGTTTTTCTTCCGCCGCCTGGCGCGCCCGCGCGAGCGCGTCCGCCCCCAAGGCCGTGCCCTGCACGGAAAAATAGTGGATATCGAACAGACCGACGGTGTTGAGGATGGCGGTCAGGTATGGCGTCAGGAAATCCGGTTGCCGCGCCCTCTCGCCGTCGAAGCGGCTGCCGGAAGCGATCGCCACGTAGACCGGCCGGTCCGCCAGCGTGCCCACCTTGCCGTTCGGACCCGGCGTGAAGCTGCGATGTATCCGCACGATGTGGTCCAGCCATGCCTTCAGCGCCGACGGCACGGTGTAGTTGTGCATGGGCGTGGCGATGACCAGGCAGTCGGCGGCTTCCAGCTCCTGGATCAGGCGTTCCGAATGCGCCATGGTGTCGGCGTCCATGGACGCCTCGACATGCCCGCCCAACACGTCCGCATAGCCTTCGTCGACATGCGCGATCGCGCTCGTACCCAGGCCACGATCGACAAGCCGGGCGTCGGGGTGGCGTTGCCGCAGCAGGCCGACCAGCCTGTCCGCCAGCCGATAGCTCTCCGCCCGCACGCCGCGCGGGCTGCAATGGACACGCAGTATTCTCATGCCGCGTCCTTGGACAAATCCATGCTGAAACGCATGGCACCCGTCAGCAAGCCCACGCGGAAGTAAAAGCGTTGCGCCAGGGCGTTGCCCAGCGCGGTGTCCAGCACCAGTTTCCGGCACCCCGCGCGCCGGGCGATGGTGGCCACTTCGCGCAGCAGGCCAGCGCCCCAGTTGCCGCCGCGACGCCCCTCCTTGACGACCAGGTCGTCCACGTACACGAAAGCCCCGTAGATCAGGTTTTCCTGCAGCCGATAGCCGGCCAACGCGACCGGTTCGCCCTCGCTCCAGCCGGCCAGCAGGCGATAGCCGTCGCCGTGCATCCGCTGCACGCGCGAGGCGAAATCATCCTCGTCACGCAGATGCGGACGCAGTTCGCGCATCACGGCGTAGCAGGCCCGCAGCTCGTCCGGCCTTTCCACATGGCGCAGGTCCTGGCCTCCCATTCCCTGGCCGACCGCTCCGACATTCCCGCTCCGCCCATCGTTGTCCCGCATCGCCCCGCTCCTTGTCGCATATGGCATCAGGATCGGGATCGTAGAAGCCGGATGCCATAATTCACAGAGCCATAAATCGACAGGCGGACTAGGCCATGATTCCCGTGTACCGGCAGATATACGAGCGCTTCCGCGGCGCCATCGCCAGTGGCGTGCTCAAGCCCGGCGATCGCATGCCTTCGATGCGCGCCCTCACGAAGGAACTCGGCGTGGCGCGCGGCACGGTCGAAGCCGCCTATGGCCTGCTGTCCGCGGAAGGCTATATCCAGGCGCGAGGGCAAGCCGGCACCGTCGTCACGCCTGATCTCGCCTTGCCCGCCGCCCAATCCGGCCGACCGACGGCGGCGCACGCCGGCGCGAGCCCCGGTTCCCGTACGGCCTTGGGCGAAAAATGGGGTCAGATAAACCCCTTCCAGATGGGCCTGCCCGCCCTGGACGCCTTCCCGCGCAAGATCTGGGCAAGGCTGGGCGCGCGATGCGTGCGGGCGATGCAAGCGGCCGACATGGCCTATCCGTGCTCCGACGGCATCCCGCCCCTGCGCACGGCCATCGCCGCCTACCTGCAGGTTTCCCGCGGCATCGCCTGCTCGCCGGCCCAGGTCTTCGTCACCACGGGCTATCGCCACACGCTGTCGCTCATCGTCCGTGCCCTGCTGGCGCGCGGCGACGAGGTCTGGCTGGAAGACCCCGGCTACCCGCCCACCCGCGAGCTCATCGCCGAGGCGCAGTTGCGCGGCGTGCCCGTACCGGTGGACGCTGAAGGCCTGGACGTCGCCCAGGGACTGAAGCTGGCGCCGGGCGCCAGGGCCGCCGTGGTCACGCCATCCCATCAAAGTCCGCTCTGCCTGACGCTGACGCTGCCGCGACGCCTGGCGCTGCTGGACTGGGCCAGCCGCGCCCAGGCCTGGATCATCGAAGACGATTACGACGGCGAGTACCGCTATGCCAGCCAGCCCCTGCCCGCCCTGAAAAGCGTGGACCGCGACGGCCGCGTCCTCTACGCCGGCACCTTCAGCAAGGTGCTGTTTCCCGGCGTGCGGCTGGCCTATCTGGTCGTTCCGGAAGACCAGGTGGCGCGTTTCACGCAAACCAGCCAGACTTTTTCGGGCGGCGCGCCCAACCTGATGCAATCGCTGGTCACCGCCTTCATGGCCGAAGGCCATTTCGCCCGCCACATCCAGCGCATGCGCAGGCTCTACAAGGAACGCCGGGAGATCGCCGCCGATGGCCTGGCCGGCGTCCTGGACCGCCATCTCCGGATCGACCCCCAGCCCGGCGGCATGCACCTGGTGCTGCGCCTGCGCGACGGGCTGCCTGACGCGCCGCTGGCCCGGCGCCTGCGCGAGCACGACATGGCCGCCCATGCCCTCACCCAGTGGGGCATCGCGCGCGACCCGGGCGCGGCGCTGCTGCTGAACTTCACCAATATCGACTCGCGCGAAACCGCGCGGCGCCTGGGCGGCCGGATCCTGGAACTGCTCTGAACCGGAGCGCCCCCCGGCAGCCCGGCGACGGTGTTGCCCCGGGCCGCCCCCCCGCCGCAACGGCCCCGACGGTGACCCCCAAGGCACAGCCCAATGCACAGCCCTTAATAATTCCGAGCCGCCGCCGTTAACGGAAGAGCGGGATGGCCCGCGGCCTTGTTTCGCACGATCGAAAGAACAGACCATGCAAAGTTTGCTGCCCCTGGGCGCCGCATCCGCGTCCGTCACCGCGCTGGCGTCGACGACGGCCACGCCGGCCGATCAGAAAAGCGCCACCCAGGGCACCGCGACGCCGGGCGTCGCCACGCCGGCCAGCTCGGCGACCGTCACCCTGACGGATGCGGAAACCGCCCGCTTGAACCAGATTTACGACGACACCGGCGCGCTGTCCGTGTCCACGCCTGTCTGGGAAAAGGATTCCAGCGACGCCATCAGCGCGCTGATGTCGAAGAATTACGACGCGACCGCCGTGGGCGACCGCTTCCACGGGCTGGGCGCGGCCTTGCTGGACCGTTTCCAGCTGGGTGGCGGCGATTATTCGCAGTCGGTGATCCTGCGCACGACCGACTCGGGTAGCGCGGGGGCGACATCCAGGCTCGACCAGATCCGGCAGACCCAGTTGCACACCGTGGCCGACAACCAGATCACCCTGGACGTCAAGACGGCCGGTGGCGCGACCGTCCACCTGTCGCTGACCAGCCAGGCCGGCGGCCTGGGCGTGCAGGTCGAAGTCACCGGCGGCACCCTGTCCACCGCCGAGCGCAACGCCCTGTCCGGCCTGGCCGACGCCTTCCAGGGGGCGATCGACGGCCTGACCAGCGTGCCGCCCAAGCTGTCCCTGGACGGCCTGACGAAGTTCGATCCCAATGTGCTGAGCTCGGTCAGCCTGCAGGCCAGCTTCAAGATGCCGGACGGCAGCGTGCAAAGCCTGGACTTCCAGGCCGACAGCCAGCATCGCAGCGTCGACTTCACGGGGGCCGCGGGCAAGATCAGCGTCAACGTGGACCTGTCCAATCCTTCCCTGATCGGCAGCGCCGACCAGCAGGCGCACGCCCTGGCCAGCTATATGCAGCAGTTCGACCAGGCCCAGAGCCGGGGCCAGGGCGATGCCGCGCTGATGACCATGTTCAAGGACGCCTTCGGTGCCCTGAACAGCAACTACAGCGTGGACCAGAAGCACCTGGCCATGGGCCCCGTCATCCCCTTGAGCGACGCCGACCATGCCATGCTGTCGGGCCTGGCCGATTTCAGCGCATCGGTGCAGGCGGCTGACACATCGCCCAATCCCATGCGGCCGGAGGAGCACGATTCCTTCTCCTACCAGGTATCGCAGCAGACCAAGATCCAGGGCAGCGGCGCCAACGATCGCGCCATCGAACAGAACCAGCAATCGCACCTGAGCGCCAGCTACCATCAGTCGCTGTATCCGGACACGCCCCTGAACCTGACCGGCGACAAGTCTTCTCAGAATTACTACTACTACAAGATCGACGACACGGCCAGCAGCGTGGCCAGCATCGCCTACACCGACGGCCGCCTGACGAAGGCGTCGCTGACGCAAACCGCCAGCCAGAACATGGACATCAGGAAGTACGTGGGTGGCGAAATGCAGGAGCGCCTGAATACGCCGTCGTCGGTGTCGCGCAGCTGGGACATGCTGCACCTGATCCAGGCCAGCATGCCCAAGGACGATGGCTCGGCCACCGAGCAGGACCGCGCCAACTGGCGCAATACCCTGTCCAACATCAACAACCTGGTCCTGCTGAAGTCCGATCCGTCGCAACTGCGCGACGCCCAGCTGGCCGGCGCCAAGGAAACCGCCCGCTGAAACCCCGGGGTCCCGCCCCGACCCACGCGAGGGACAACCGCGCGGTCGATGTGACCCACCCGATGCTCGCCTTCAAACCGCCGCATCGGACCGCGCAATGGACTCTCACCGAAGCAATAATTTCGACGCTTTACGCATCGCCCTGGCCCTGATCGTGATGGGCGCACATCTCGCCGGGATCACCGGACTACCGGAATTCCAGGCCTTCCTGCCTTTCCTCGATTCCGATTTCGCCGTCAAGGCCTTCTTTGTCGCCAGCGGCTTCCTGGTCATGCGCAGCTACCAGTCCAGTCGCTCCCTGCGGGATTTCGCCGCGAAGCGGGTGCGACGCATCTATCCCGCGTACGCGTGCGCCATCCTGCTGTGCCTGGCCATAGGCGCATGCATGACCGAGCTTGCGCCTGCCGAATTCTGGCGCTCGCCCGCGACCTGGACCTATCTCGCGGCCAATGCGTTCTTCCTGAACTTCCTCCAGCCCACCTTGCCCGGCGTATTCGCCGCCAACCCGATGCCCGCCATGGATGGCGCGCTGTGGACGTTGAAAATCGAGCTCGCGTTGTATTTTTGCGTGCCGGTAATCTGCTGGCTGTTCAGGCGCTTTCGCGCCTTGCCCGTAGCCCTCGTGCTGACCGCGGCCAGCATCGCATGGGTATATGTTTTCCTGAGCCTGGTCGGTTCGCCGGTGATCGCGCGCCAGTTCCCGGGGCAGTTGTCGTTCTTCGTCCTGGGATCGTTGTTCGCCAGCGACGCACGCCTCCTCGCCAGGTCCGTCTATCTTGCGCCAATTTCGGCCGTCGCCTGGTGGGCCGCCCGCGGGACCAGATTCGAGTTGCTCATGCAGCCGTTCTTCTATGCGAGCCTGACCATACTCCTGGCACATGGCGGCCGCCTCCATTTGCCCGCGGGCCGATGCGGCGACCCGTCGTACGGGATCTATCTCTACCATTTCCCCATCATCCAGGCACTGCTGGCGCTGGGTTTGTTCGACCATCCCTGGTGGGGCTTTACGGCTAGCGTGGCCTTGACGGTATCGGCCGCGTACCTGTCCTGGCACCTGCTGGAGCGCCCTCTCCTGGCGCAACCGGTGCTCATCCGCGCGAATATAACGCTTGACGGCCAGGGGCGCTGCCCTCATAGTGCCCGCAGATCCTCAAGTGCCCTCGATTCCGTTCGGTAGTGTGCGAGCCTAGTAGTGCGCCATCATTGTCCATGTCCTGCCTTGATCATCTGCCCCCTGGACTCATGTCCATCATTAATCAAGGAATCTCATGGAAACCGGTATCGTCAAGTGGTTCAACTCCGAAAAAGGCTTTGGCTTCATCATGCCTGACTCGGGCGGCAAGGATCTGTTCGCGCACTTCTCCGAAATCCAGGGCACGGGCCACCGTAACCTGCAGGAAAACCAGCGCGTGAGCTTCATCTCGGGCCAGGGCGCCAAGGGCCCCCAAGCCACCAAGATCACCCCGCTGTAAGCAGTCCGCCCCGCCGCTCGAGCGGGGTCGCCTTCCCTTAAGGCTTTCCTTAAGGTTGGCCGCAAGCGAATAGCCCCGTCATGGGGCTATTCGTGTTTGGCCGCACCCGCCGCTACCTGACCGCAGGGCAAATGGCCGTGTCGCATCCACGCCACTCAGCGGCAGCCCGACCCGCTGCGGGCTTCGACGGCCGGCGGGACTTCATGCGTATTGCCAGCGAACCGGCGTATCTTCTGCGCCACATCCGCCGTCGGCGGCTCGTAGGCATAGCAATACGGCGGCGCGGGCACATCCTCGGGACGGTAGTCCTCCAGCACCGGCTTGGCGTCGCCCAGGTACAGATTGTCCTTCACGCGCAGGAAGGCCTTGAAATCCCGCTCATAACCGAAGGCGGCCTTCGACTTCTCGAAATTGCGGCGATCGGATCCCCCGTTGGGCAGGGCGCTTCTCTGCGGCGCGGTCGGGATGTACTTGCAGTAGTTCACCTTGACGCCTTCGACCGTGGGGAAGAATTCCGGCTCCATGCACTTGCGCTGCGCCACGTTGCTGAACATATTTCCCTCGACCAGCGCGCGGGCTTCCAGGCTGAAGCTCATCCCGTAGAAATCCCAGTTTTCCACCAGGTTGTTGAACAGGTGGAACGTGCCGAATTGCGCCCGGGGATTGCGCTGCACGGTGTTGAAGAAGTAATTGTGGTGCAGCGTCACCCGCGCGATCTTGTCACGCTCGTAGTTCCGGTACAGATCCTTCGAGGTAATGTTATTGAGCAACATGACCTTGTCCGAGTCGTGAAACTTCGTCCATGACACCGTGACGTCGGTCGAACCGTTCTTCACGTTCAACAGCCGGTCCGACATGCGCGACAGATCCATGTGGTCCACCCACACGTCCTGGCTGCCATTGGCCACATTCACCGCCTGCGTCAGCCGGCTGAAACGGCCGTCTATCGTCAGGTGCGTCAGGATCACGTTCCGGCTGCCATAGACGCCCAATCCGTCATCGATCAAGGTGACCTGCCGGCCACGCCCGTCGATCGTCACGTTGGCGGGCACGCGCAGCTGCGACGCCAGCACGATGGTCATGTCCGAGGCGAAGCGTATCCACGTGGCGCCCTTGGCGTGCTGCAAGGCCGCGCGCAGGGTTCCGGGGCCCGCATCCTTGTCCGACGTCACCTCGACGAATTTCCCGCCCAGGCCACCCGTGGCATTGCGTCCATAGCCTTGCCGCTGCTGCAATAGCGACGCTACCGCGGGGCAGTGCTCATCGGGAATACGGCAGGTGTCCTCCGCAGCGGCGATGCCGCCATACGACACAACGAAAACGGCAACGAAAGCAAGCAGCCAGCGCATCATCCTGTTCTCCTTCATGCGTACGCCTGGGCGGTCAGGAAGCCGACATACCAGGGCAGCGCCTGCACCATCCCGCGCCGCAGGTCGACCAGCGGGACGTAGCCGATGCCCGCTTGCGCCTTGGACACGTCGGCCTGCGAATGGCGCACGTCGCCGGCACGGAAGGGGCGGTACTCGGGCGCAAGTCCATACTCGAAGCCACGCGACGCCAGCCCGTCACGGATGATGCCGAACAGATCGTTGAGCGTCGTGCGGCCGCCGACCGCGACGTTGTACACCTCGCTTGCCTCGGCGGCCTGCCGCAATGCCGCGCGCAGATTGGCCTGCACGACATTTCCGATGAAGCAGAAATCACGGCTCGTTTCGCCGTCGCCGTTGATCTGCACGGGCTGGCGCTGGATCATGGACGCAATCCATTTCGGGATCACCGCCGCGTACGCACCGTCCGGATCCTGCCGCGGGCCGAACACGTTGAAGTAGCGCAGGCCCGTCGACGCATAACCATAGGTCCGTGCATACACGTCCGCATAGATCTCGTCCATGAGCTTGGTCGCCGCATAAGGCGACAATGGCTTGCCGATCCTGTCTTCGCGCTTCGGCAGGTTGGGCTCGTCGCCGTAGGTCGAACTGGACGCGGCATAGACGAAACCCCGGATCGATGCGCGCCGAGCGGCGTCCAGCATGTTCAGGAAACCCGAGACGTTCACCTCGTGAGACGTCAGCGGATCCTTCACGGAGCGCGGTACGGAGCCCAGGGCGGCCTGGTGCAGCACGTAGTCGACGCCGGCCACGGCGCGCTCGCAGGCGCCGATGTCGCGGATGTCCGCCTCATGCAGCGCGAAGCGCACCCAGCGATCCTCGCCGACATTCCTGCGAACCTCGTCAAGGTTGCGCCGGTGCCCCGTCGAAAAATTGTCCAGTCCGCGCACGTCCTGGCCGAGCAGCAGCAAGGTTTCCACCAGATTGGAGCCGATGAATCCGGCCGCGCCGGTCACCAGCCAGCAGCGCCGCCGCGCCAGCAGCGCATCGCGCAGGTCGCGCTGGGTATCGTCGAGCAGCCATGGCGGCAGTGTCGTATCGCCTTGCAAGCCGGTTGTGTTCGTCATGTCATCGAGTCCTGTTGGTCCGCGGAACGATCGGGCGTCTTGACGTGGCGCCAGATTCCGCCGCTCAGGCGCAGGTTCTCCGGCGCGCCCGCCAGATGTTCCCTGAGCCGTTCGAAATATGCCTGCCGCCACCGCAGCGCGTACGCCTCGGCATCCTCGCCGGCCGCGGCTTCAGGCAGCATTTCCAAGGTGAAAGCCACCCGTCCGTTTTCCCAGCGTGGCGCGTAGAACACCGAAGGCACGCGCAGCCGATGCGCCATATGGGATGCGAAAGCCGAGTAGGTCACCTCCTGGCCTTCGAAGATCGTGCGCGGCGCCGCCGGGTTCGCGGCGCCGTCGATGGCGATGCACAGCACATACCCCGACCCGAGCGCCCGCATGCAGGCCTTGGCCACCTGCGCTTCGCTCTGGTCGGCGGTGGAGATCAAGGCCTCCGCATAGCTGGTCCGCGCGATATTGGGCGCGGTCGCCAGCCAGCGCGACGGGATGCCCACCAGTTCCAGCGCCATGAGGCCGGCATACATGGGTCCCACGTGCGCGGTGGCGACCACGACGCCGCGTCCGGCCGCCAGCAAGGGCGCGAAGAAGCGTTCGCCGCTGTCCAGTTCGCCGAGCAGCGCCATGGCCTCTTCCACCCGTTCTTCGCGGCACTCGATCCAGTCGAACAGCAGATGGTCAACGAGATGGCCCCAGCGCGCCGCGCGTTCCCATTGCGGCCGGTCCACGTCCGCCCGGCCGCGCAGGGACCAGGCCCAGTCCAGCCGGGCCTGGGGTATCGGCGCGCTGTCGATGCGGTCCTGCAAGCCGTCCAGCGCTTCCTGGAAGCTGTCGGGCAGCCGCTCGCCACGCCGTGACACGTATTGCCGGAACAGGTCCTCGGCCTCCTGCGTGCGGCCGGCCTGCGAAAGCGCCGCGATCGCCGAACGCTGCCAGAGCAGGTTGTCCGGGGACTTCCGGTGCACGCTCAGGAACTGCTCGGCTGCCTCCGCGTACTGCATCGAATACCGCAGCGCGCGCGCATGGAGCACCCGCGTCTGGTCCAGGTCCGGCGCCAGTTCCACCGCCTGCCGGAGCGGTTCCACCGCCGCCTTGTAGCGTCCGGCCCGCAGCAATGTCTCGCCGTACAGAGACAGCAGCCTGACGTCGCGCGGTGCGGCGCGCAGGCCGGCCTCGAAGTGGCCGGCCGCATGCACCTTGCGATCTTCGTCCGATCCGCGCCGGACATAGGCAAGCCCGAGATAGGTGCGCAGTGCCGGGCTGTCGTGGCCAGCGCCCAGCGCTGCCTCGCCGAAGCTGATGGCAGCCTCCGTCCTGCGATCCTCATACAAGGCTCGCACCGCCATCGCCGCCACACGTTCGTTGGGCAGACTGGCCGCATGCAGAAGTCCGGCCATGCGCGCCGCGGCCGCCATGTCGCCATCGCGCATGCAGGCCAGCATCCAGAAATGCGCCTCACCCGGCTCGTTCGCCACGGTGTCCTCGGTGGCGCGCGCGACCTCGGCCGCGTCGGCCACGCGCCCCGCCTGCAGGCGCAGCTGGATGCGCGCGGCATGCAGCGATGCGCTTTCGGGCTGGATGCCGGCGGCCGCATCGGCCTCGGCGATCGCCCGTTCCCATTGCTCCGTCCGTCCCAGCAGGCTGGCGAGCAGGCGCCGCTCGTCAACCTGCGACGGATACGCGGCGACCAGCACATCGAGCGCGGCGATCGCGGCCGCGAAGGCGCCCTCGCGCACATAAGGCGATACCAGCAGGCGCCGTACATCGCGCCGGCCGTCCGCGGCCCGCACCAGGGCCGGGTCCAGCGCCTGTATCGCGGCGACGGGTTCAGCCGACGCGCGAATCTGCCTGATGGCATCGACCAGCCGGGATGCATCGCCGGATGCCGTGTCACGCCTTTCCGCATCTCGATCAGCCAGGATATCAACCATGACGCAACCCCCTCAGCAAAGCCAGAGCTATACGGGTGATGAACATCAGCACGAAGCCGACCGCCAGGGCTTCCAGCAACAGGATCGGCATGCGCGGACTGCTGGGACGGTCCGTGGGCACGGGCTGCGCGATGATGGACAGATAGCGCTGCAAGCGCAGGGCATCCACCATGGCCTGCTGGTAGGACTGCTGCGCCAGGGTCAGGTTCGAATCGGCGAACACCTGCGCATTGCGCAATCCTTCGTACGACTTCAGTTGCCGCGCCTCGGTATTGCCCTGGCCGCTCAGGCGATGGCGTAGCGCGACCAGCCGCTTCTGCAAGGCGGCGACCTGCAACTCGGCCGGCGCGAGCATGGGATGGTCCTTGTTGCCCAGCGCGCGGATCTTGTCCAGGTTGATCTGCGCGTTGCTCAACTCGCCTTCGAGCTGGCCGGACAGGTTCAGCAGCATCGCCACCGACGCCGTCGGATCGATATTGCCGTGCGCGGTCCGCCAGGCCGTCAGGGCGTCCCGGGCCTCCAGCGCCTTCTGCTCCGCGCGCCTGACGGACTCCAGGCTGACCTTCAGCTTGTCAGCCACGCCCTTCTCGTTCAGCCGGCTCACGAAATCTTCCGCCAGGTGTATCAGCGCCTTCGACAGGACGGCCGCGTCGTCGGGCGAAAACGCGCTGACGCGCAATACGTCGATCTGCTCCAGCACGTTGAAGGAAACCTGGACCGCCGACTGGTAGGCCCGGTAGAGCTCGTCCTCGCTCGCGTCCTCCGACAGTCGATTGATCGGGTCCAGCCCACCATGGGACAGGTAGCGACGCAGGCCGATGGCCTGGTCCAGCTGGCGCATGCAATCGCGCGACTTCAGGAAATCGCTGACCGCCCAGCCGTCCACGAAGCCGCCCAGCATGCCCGCCATGTTGCCGGTGGTGAGCAGGTTCGCCGCACCGCCGCCGCCGGATTGCTGCCCGGCGCCGGATTGCACGAAGAAACGCGACTCGGCCTCGTAGCGCGGCGTCGCGATCAACAACACATAGACCAGGGCCAGCGCCACCGGGGCCAGCACGATGAGCGCACTGACCAGACGATCGCGGCGACGCGCGCGCAGCGCGGCGCGCCGCTCGCGGCCGCGGCGCTCGACCTCCGACTGGGCCTCAGAGACCGAGCTGGCTGTCGCCGAATCCGCTTCCGTAAGCGTCTTCCCCGGCGCTTCCGGACTCGCTCCGGGATCGTCTTGGCGGATACTTGCGGATGCACCCGTCGAGGTCGTCTTCGATTCTGAGCGTGCTTCCTTCATACACTAAGCCTTTGAAGCAATAGTCCGCCATCTGGTTCTGGCGATAACTTGAAAAAATAAGCGTGCGGCCTACCAGGCGCTCCTCGAACAATGCAAGCCAGAGCCGGGTGAAACGGCAAGGCTCGAACGGTATCGCCCCCTCGATCACATACACATCGAACGCGGGCGCCAGCGCCAGCGCGAACGAGAACTCCTGCCTCGCATAAAGTGGCCAGTGCTCCATGGGACTGGACAACCACTTGGGATCGCTGACCAGGTCGGCAACCAGCTCCACGGTGTCGTCGGCGTCGAGTTCGTACATCTCGGATACGAACTCGATCATGCTCAGGCCGCTGGCCTTCCCGCGGATGAAACCTTGCCGGCCGATCGCCCAGGAAACGCTGCCGTCGTGCCTGACGTAGCCATGGCGCGGCGGACGCAAGCGGCACAGCACGTCGATGACCTGCCGGTGCAGCTCCGGCGTGGGCGACAGCAGCGCATAGCGTCCGACGGGCAGATCCAGATCGACGCCGGCCAGCAGCGTCTGCCGGCTGCCGAAGGCATAGGGTTCGTCGGTGACACCATTCAAATGGATCATCGCGGTTCCTCACATCGGCTGCACATTGCTGCGGGCCAGGCGCTCCGCCGCCAGCGAGATCACCGCCAGGAAAACCAGTGCGGTCAGGAAATAGCTCAAGCTGGCATCCTGTGACTTGTAGCTGTTGAAGTACGCCGAACGCAGTAGCTGCATGCCATGCGCGAACGGCGACCACAGAAAGTAGGGTTTCAGTTGCTCGGGCAATTGCTCCGATACGAAAAAAACCGCCGAAAAGATCTGCAGGAATCGCTCGATCACCGGCGCCAGCCTCAGGAAAAAATGCCAGGCCGTGGCAATGGCGCCGAACAGCACGCCGACGGACGCGCCGCCCAAGGCCATCAGCACCACGAACAGCAGGAAGCCCGACCAGCTGGCCGGCAGGGTGATCCAGCCCAGCGTGCTGCCCGCGCCGATCAGCACGGCGAACACCACCACATACACGGAAACATAGATAAGCGCCTGCACCACCGCCCCCATCAGCGGCGTCACGCCCTGGAAGTTCAACATGCCGCGCGCCGACACATAGCTCGTGCTGCTGCGGAAGACGATCTGGCGAAACATGATCCAGGTGGTCGCCCCCAGCAGCGAGAAGGTCGGCACATCCATCCCCAGGATGTAATGGGTTCCCATCAGGAAATACAGAGACGAAATCAGCGTCAGCAGCACCACCGGGCCGACCAGCGCCCATAACAGGGCAATCCGGCTCTCACCGTGCATCACGCGCAGCTGATAGACGAACATCGGCAACAGCGTGCGCAGCCGAGGCCGTCCCTGGTCGACGTCGCGGCCCGCGGGTGCCCCGTGCAAGGCGCGCAGGCGCGCACGCAGGATCGCCAGGTCGCGCGCCTCGTCCTCGGGCAGCTCGATCCGCAGCGCGATATCGTTGCGCGAAGCATGGCGGCGCGCGCTTTGCGCCTCGTCCTGCAGGCGCCGCCGTTCGCGCCGCTCATGCGCCTGGCCCAGCCGTTCGTCTTCCGCCGCCAGCCTGGCCGGCATATACCCCGGCGCAAACACATCGGCGCCCGCACGGATGTCCAACTCCAGCAGGCGCACCATGATGCGCAGGCGACGCCGGGGAAAATCCGCCGACGTGTCCGCGTAGCCATTGCGCTCGATCTCGGCGTCGAGCTCGGCCTGCACGGCTTCGTACACCGCCCGTCGCGCCGCCACGCTGTCATGCCGCTGGCCGCGCAGCCGCGCGACCAGCCGGGTCAACACCGACGCCGGCGATATGCTGGCGTCGGACAAGGCGGCCAGGTCCAGGCGCCAGGCCGCGATGCCTGCCCCTACCGTATAGCTGCGATCCTGCCGGCGCGCGCGCCAGTCCTTGATGCGGTCCTCATTGCTCGTCGACACGCTACTGGTTCACCGTGTTGCTGGAACCCGAATCGCTGTCGATCGCACGCGTCGCGCTGAAGCCGGCGCTCATGGTGACGCGGAAGGCCGACAGGACCTTCTGCACCTGGGTGAAGGGCGCATCGGAGATATAGATCGCCTGCCCTTCGCGCACGGTGAACTGGCCGGCCAACGCCACCTGTTCCGGACGCGTCAGGTCGAACTGGTAGACGATGGGGAGCGTGTCCGGCGCCCCCTGCGTGCCAGGCTTGGCCGGCGTGAACAGGAACACCGACCGAGGATCCGCGGTCTTGTCGTCCAGGCCCTTGGAATCGCCCAGCGCGTCCAGCACGCTGTAGTTGCGCTTGCTGATGGCGACCCGTCCCTGCGTACCGGCCGCGCCCAGCACGGTCAGGTACTCCCGCGCATCATGGGCGGTAATGACATCGCCCGCGCGCAGCAGGATGTCGTTGTCCTGGTTGCGATACAGGTCCGCCAGGCGCACCGATGCGATCTGCTTGCCCCGGCGCAGCGTGATCACCAACTGCTCGGGATTGGTCTGCACCGGCGCCGCCTGCGCCAGCGCGCTGCTCAACCGCTGCGTGGTCTGCGTGATGGGATACATGCCGGGCTTGGTCAGATTGCCCTGCACCGTCACCATCTGCCCCCGCGCGTCCGCCGCGCGGGTCACGCTGACGTCGGAACCCACGATCAGCTTGCTCAGGCGGGCCACGACGGCGTCGTGCAACTGCGCCAGCGTCATGCCGGCGGCCTTGAACCGGCCGAGTATGGGAACGTACAGATTCCCCATCCGGTCGATTTCCTGCGTGCCGAGCTCGCTCGCGCCGGCGGCGTTGGCGGCGAACACGCCCAGCCCGTCGCGCTCCCAGACCGTGACGTTGATGCCGTCGCCCGGGACGAGGACGTCGAAGGCGACGTCCTGGGCGTCACGATAGGGCGCGGGAAAATCCATCACCTCCGGCATATTGCTTTCGCGCGCCAGGTCCCGGGTCACCGGCATGACGATGACGTCCTTGTCGTCATGCGCCGACGTCATCTCGCTCAACATCGGGCCGGAGCGTGGAAGCTGGCATCCGGCCAGCGCAAGCACGGCGAGCAGCGCCATCGCTGGCGCCGCCCTGCCCCTGGATCGGACCACCATCACGCCTCCATCAAACGCATGGGTCCCATGGCGATACGCTCATCGTTCTGCGATATGCCCATCACCGACACGCACAGGCTCAGGAACTTGTCCAGCATCGCGTTCAGCGAAAACAGGTCGCGCGCCCGTTGCCGGCTGTGCTGCTTCAATACCTCGTTTCCACGCATCTGGTCGACGATGGACTCGATCTTGTCGCAGGCCTCGTTCAGGTCCGGATGATCGAGATCCTCGATCAGGTGGCCCGTGACGTTCTCGACGAAGCACTCGCCAGCGCCGCCGGCGGGCGTCGATACCACCGGCACCCCCAGCAGCTGCGCTTCGATCAGGACGTTGGGCAAGCCTTCGAACCGGGAAAGCAGAACCTTGGCATCCATGCGCGAATACCAGTAGCCGACGTGATTGGACAGCCCGACGAACATCAGCCGGTCCACCACGCCCAGTTCGTCCGCCAGCGCGACCATGTTGTCGAGCAGGCGTCCGTCGCCCACGATGAAGAAGCGCGCCTGCGGTCGCCGCTTCAGGTACATCGCGGCCAGCTTGATCCACAGTTGCGGCCGCTTGTCGGGCTCCAGCCGGAACACGCCGCCGATGGTTTCGGTGGCGTCGGGCGTGGACGCCACGAAGGCCTCCCACTTTCGCTCGTCTTCCGGCGAGGTATCGGTCGGCAACTCAGGGACGCCGTTATAAAGGATATGAAAGCGTTCGAGCGGGATGCCCAGCCACTTTGCATACTCCTGCGCCGCCGCCTTGCTGTTGCTGACGAAATGCACACCGGGAATTTGCGCGAGGGCCTGGTACAGCACCGGATATTCCTCGCGGAAGCGGTCCTTGCGGATATTGGGCGGCAGCCCCCGGAACACCAGGTGTAGGGTGGGCACGCCAGCCAGCAGCGCCGCCAGCGCGCCGAACAGGCAGGTTCCGTCCTGCCACAGGCTGACGACGTCGAACGCGTTCTCGCGCAGCAGCGGCGCCAGGCGGGTCACGCCGTAGTGCACGGGCGGCGGCAATTGTTCGAGCAAGCGGTTCAGGGCGGGATCGGTGACCGTCTGATGCGACGTGGAAATCGCGGGCAGTCCGTTGATCTCCGTGACCGGTATCCGCGCCTTGGCCAGCACGGGCAGGAAGAAATCCAGGCCCTGCTTCTTGCCGGACCCGGCAGGCTCGGTGTGCTGTTTCACCAGCACTTCGACCTTTTCAGGCCGCACCCGCATGAAAGCGGGGCGGCGATCCGCCGCCACCATGCGATCGCCGGACGCGGCCATGCGGTGCAGCTCGCCGGCCAGCCGGGTCAGTTGCCGCTCGGCGCCGCCCGGGCCCAGGCTACCTGTCACCAGTGCGATCGAGACCGCGTTTTCCGCCGGTTCCTCGACCACGCACCGGTTGCGGAAATGCAGGATGGCGTGCTTCATCGACACGATCCTGATGTCCTTGCCCGCCAGGCCCTCTTCCGGTTCGAAACGCCGGTAGAACGCGTAGTCGTTCGCCAGGGCGGTGGCGAGCTCGGCCGCCTTGCTGCCAGGGGCCAGTTGATCCGCGACCGGCCTGATCGTGTCATAGGCGTCCGCCAGCAGGCCACGCTTGCGCAGGCGCTTGGCGAACTCGACGCGCACGTTACGGTCTCCGTGCCGCGCGATCAGGCGCCGGAACAGGGCATCCGACTGCTCGTAGGCCCGGATGTCGCTCAGCAGCTTGGCCCTGGCGAACAACTTGTCCGGATTCCTTGCGGTTGCCGGAAAATAGCGGTTGACCAGTTCCAGGGCTTCGTCGACGTGACGGTCCTTGACCAGGCGGGACGCGCTGTAGCGCACGACCTGCGGATCCTGCGGGCAATCGCGCAGCAGCGCGCTCCACTGCTCCGACATGCCTTCGTTCAGGCCCGCGGCTTCCTTCAGACGCAGGACCAGATAGCGGACCTTGGGGTCGGCCATGTGTCCGGCGGCCAGCGCTTCGGCACGCGCCAGATTGGCCTGCGCCAGTTGCACCCTGCCCGACGCGGCGACGATTTCTTCCAGCTGGGCCTGGACCCGGTGGAGTTCGGCGGTACTGTCGGTACTGTCCTTATGCTCGGCTTCCGCTGGATGGTTCATGCTGCCTTCCTACGGTTGGCTTTCTCGATCCAGACCTGGCACCGCTGGATGTAGTGATCGAACTGATCCGGATTCTCGGAACGCGACTTCAACGCTTCCCAGTAAGGCAAGGCCTGCTCAAAACGGTGCAGGCGCATCGCACCGACCGCCGCGAGCCGCAGACCGATGGCATCGTCGGGCACTAGCTGCACGATCCGCTGGCCCAGGGCCAGGCGTTCGCTCGCGCTCGACGGATCCAGCGCGCGGGCCTCGGCATACAGCACGGCCAGGATGCGCCGCTTCTCGTGGGCCACTTCGGACATTTCCGGCCAGGACTGCGCAATCCGGTCCAGCAGCTGCCAGGCGCCGCGATGGTCGCCGGCGGCCAGTTTCTCGCGCGCCGCGCGTATCGATCGGGGGCCCAGGCGGCCGAGCTGGCGCTCGGCCTCTTCCTTCGCGCCCTGGTCGGCCGACGGATGGGCGAGCACGGCGGTATAGGCATCGATCGCCTCGCCATACCAGCCGCCGCTGAACGCCACCCGGGCGAAATACAGCCGGGTACTGAACTGCGCGGCGTCCTCGGCGGCCGCCAGCTTCAGATGCCGCATCGCGGTCTGCTTGTCGCCCAGCGCATCCGCCGCCCGTCCGCGCATCGCGTCCAGCTCGGGGAAATCGACATGCGCATCGAGCGCGATGTCCGTCAGTTCGATCACTTCCTGGTGATTGCCCGCCAGCAACGCCGAGCGGACGGCCAGGCGCATCGCACGTTCGAAGGCGCGCTGCGCGCGCACGCCGGCCAGGGCGTCCGGGTCGAGCAGGCGGTGCGCGCAGATGCGTTCGGCCGCGTCGCGCAAGCGCCCCTCTTCAAGCGCGCGGGCCCCTTCTTCGGCCCACGTCGCCGACTGCGAGCGCAGCCATGCGCGGACGTCGTCCTGCTCGCTCTTCACCAACCCGCGGGACACGGCCAGACCGGCCGCGGCCACCAGGAAGCCGCGCCAGGATGCTTCCTTGACCAGTTCCAGCGCATCGCCGTCGGCCAGCGCCGGGAACTCCGCCGCCAGCGCGCGCAGCGCGACACGGTCGCCGGCCATCAGATGATGGCGCCACAGCACCGCGTAACCACGTCCATACGAAGGCAGCGCGGCGCGGACCTCTTCGACCCAGCGTATGGCGGCGTCCATCTCGCCGCTTGCCTGCAGCATGGACAGAACGGTGTCGGCCGCCTCCGTCGCCAGCGGATCGTCAGGCGACGAAATGCGGAACAGCTGCCGCCAGCTGCCCAGCGCCTCGTCGACATTACCCAGCTGGCCCGCGCAGATCGCCGCGATGCGCAGGATTTCCGGCGTCTCGATCTCGTCGCCCAGCAGGCCGGCCGCCAGCGAGTAGGCCACGTCGTGGTGGCCCAATTCGAAGTGATTGCGCATCAGTATCTGCTCGGCCTTGCTGCCCGAGGCGATCTCGCCGTCCGCGCTCTGCAACAGGGCGATCGCGCCTTCGTAATCGCCCAGCTCGCCCTGTATGCGCGCCAGCAGCAGCACATGGTCGGGCGTGCCGGGATGACGGCGCAGCACATCGCGCGTGCGCCGGGAGGCCTCGCGCAATTCGCCCGCTTCCCAGACCTTCTCGATGCGCTCGGCGCTGTCGTCGGCGGACAGTTTCGCCACCGTGGGCGCCGGCGTGGAGGCACCCATACGCGGCCGTATGAAGGCCTTGTACCAATCGGCGCACAGGCGCTCGGCAAACAGCTCCGTGTAGTGGGTCAGGTCCAGCCCGCCGTCTTCCATGGCGTCCGCCTGGCCGATCTTGTTCATCAGCGGCGTGGGGTCGTAGCACGGCACGCCGATGCGCTGCGCGCCCGCGCCCACGGACGAGATCAGTTGCTGCCGCTGTTCGATGGGCGCGTTGTCGGGGGTCAACGCATTCACATGCGTGACGAACACCACTTTGTCCTGGCCCAGCAGGTCGACGAGCTCGCGCATATCGCTTTCGATCTCGTCGTCGGTCAGGTCGCGCTTGACGATGCGCGCGAGCAGTTCGCGGTCCTCCGCGGACAGGCTCTTGAACACCGGATCCTTGTCCAGCAGGGCGCGCCGCTCCGCCAGGCCATCGGCGGCGGCCAGCGACCAGAACGTCCTGGTCCGGCCCCGGTCGGCGAAGAACTCGCTGAAATGGCGCGCCAGGTAATTCGACTGTATGGGGTAGCCGTCTATGGTCAGCAACTTGCGCGACGACAACTCGACCATGTAGAGATCGGCCGGCTTGTGCGTGCCGCGGCGCGCCTGCTCGCCATTGGACGGACGGAATATGAGCCGCTGTACGTCGGCGGGAATATCGCGCTTGCCGTACATGAACCGCACCTGCTGCAAGGCCTCCGCGCTGGTGTGCACGAAACCGTAGTTGCGCCCGAGTTGCAGTTTGATCGGGTAGCGCCCCACGGCGTCGCGCAGCGGCGTATGGATCCGGCAGGTTCCCACCGGAGCGATCGTGAAAGCAGTCATTCAGGTCACCTCTGTTGATGGATCGACGGTGATGGGACCTTCGCCCTCGTTCACAGCGACCAGTACAGGAGATCGGGCTGGAGCTTGCTGCTGTCCAGCACCGACTTCAGGTCGCACACCATGCCGCCGCGCTTGACAAGCTGCGGCAGGTCGTCCCAGATGGACTCCATGGTCTGCTGGTGCGGGACCGCGAGGATCAACACGTCCATGTCGTTCAGATGGCGCCGCTCCGTAAGCTTGATGCCGTACTCGTGCTCCATCTGGGCAGCATCGGCCATGGGATCGCAGGCCAGGGGCGTAATGCCGTATTCGCCCAGCGCGTTGTACAACTCGACCACCTTGGAGTTGCGGATGTCGGGCACGTTTTCCTTGAAGGTCATGCCCATGATGCCCACCCGCGTCGAGCCGTTCAGGCGGCCGTTGCGCGCCAGCACCTGGACCACGCGCGACGCGACGTGATTGGCCATGCCGTCGTTGATGCGGCGGCCCGACAGGATGACTTCGGGGTGATAGCCCAACTCCTGCGCCTTCGACGTCAGGTAGTACGGATCGACGCCTATGCAGTGGCCGCCCACCAGTCCCGGCGTGAAGCGCAGGAAATTCCATTTGGTTCCCGCCGCCGCCAGCACTTCGGACGTCCGGATGCCCACCAGGTCGCAGATCTTCGACATCTCGTTCATCAGGGCGATGTTGATGTCGCGCTGGGTGTTCTCCAGTACCTTGGCAGCCTCCGCCACCTTGATCGACGAGGCGCGGTGCACGCCGGCCTCGATGATCTTCTCGTAGACCCCGGCAACGGTCTCCAGCGTGTCGGCGTCCTGCCCGGACACGATCTTGACGATTTTTTCCAGCGGATGCTCGCGGTCGCCGGGATTGATCCGCTCCGGGCTATAGCCCAGCTTGAAGTCGATGCCGCAGCGCAGGCCCGAGGCCTTTTCCAGCTCCGGACCGCAGATTTCCTCGGTCGCGCCGGGGTGGACGGTGGATTCGAAGACGACGATGCACCCCGGACGCAACACGGGGCCTATGGACTGGCAGGCGCGCACCAGCAAGGAAAAATCGGGATTGCACTTCTCGTCGACGGGCGTCGGGACGGCGACCACGAAGAAGTCGCATCCCTGCAAATCGGTGACGTCATCCGTAAACCGGAGCGTGGAATCAAGCAGAACATGGCGTTCGATTTCGCCAGTCCAGTCATCGGCCTCTTTCAGGCGCGCGATCCGGCGCTTGTCCACATCGAAACCGATGACATCAAAACGCCGGGCGAAGGCGACGGCAACCGGCAGGCCTACATACCCCAGGCCGCACACTGCGATTCTCTTTACCACGTGAACCTCACTATTTCATTCGTGTCGTGGACACAGGATCTCCACCGTGGGAGACACACGAGCAGATACGTCAGAAACTTTTTGTTTGATTTAGCCGGCCCTGGACAACGCCGCCCCGATTTAGGGGAACGACATCGAAGGAAATTTTTCGACCTTCAAATGGCCAGCCGCCGAAATGTAGACGCAAGGTTCAGCAATCTTTCTTTCTAAAAATTTTGATTGCTGTGGAAATGAATCAGACCCGGGCCTAAAGGGGCCCGGATGGGCCCAAATGAATTACATCCATTACAGGAGGCGCAACAAAAACAGGTAGTTCTTATATTTCTAAAAGTTTTTATTAGTGCCAAACAATCCCTATTAACAGATTCGTAACGTATTCCCGGGGCGGTCTGCATGCTTGCTGCTCGCGCCCCCCCCCGCGAGAAAAAGAGCCCCAGAGCCCTCAGGCCATAGGAGCTTGTTCCAATGAAATTCACGTTGGCCATATTGGCCGAATACAGACAGAGGGATCGGGTCTTTGGAAGGGCCCGAAACGTGTGGTCTCGTTCCCTATGCGCGTGCCTTGAGGTATTCGCGCAGTTTGGGATCAACGGCGTAGACATAGCATCCCTTCATGCCGCGCGTCATGAGGGTGCGATACGTATTCTTTATGATCCTGTCGGCAAGCAGTGCAGCTTCGGCCGGCCTCTCCTTTGACATTTTCACGAACCCTTTCATGGTCTTGTCGTGCTTGTCCCGGGCCTTGGGTACCGAAGTCAACGCAACGCCATCACTGCCCATCACGAGGTCGGGCCCGATGATTACCCCCACGTAGTCAACCTCCAGCCCCTGACAGGTGTGAATACACCCTACCTGCTGAACCGAGTTAGGAGCGACGATCCACAAGCTTCCGTCCTGGTCCAGATTCCATTGACGCTCATAATCGCCTATGACCACATCATTGACACGCGGGTGCTTCTTGCTGTTCCAAGGCCAGCAGTAGCCTGCGACCACGCGCGCACGGTTATTCCCGTTTTTGGCCTCAATCGCAGCATGCAGCGTCGCTGGATCGTCGAACACCTGAAAGTCGAAAGGGATGCCGTCGAGGGTCTGGTGGGCAGTCGAGCGAATCTGCAGCACATCGTCCACCCAAGCGAGGTAGCCGTCAGAGCCAGCGCAGCGAAATTGCGAAGTCAGCGAATATTCTTCGACCTGGGCACCACGCGTTTGTGCAAACTCGCGGATAACGGCTTTGGAACCCACATCCTTGAACGTCACGCGCTGGTCTTCGTCGATGAAAAAAATGCTGCACTTGGCCGCGTCGATGAGTTCTTTTACCTGATGGACGCCGAGGTTTCCGTAGAAACCGCTCTTCTCTGTGAGTCGGTGCGCCTCATCCACCACCAGTACATCGAAGGCGTCCGGGTCCGCTTCGGTGAAGGAACCTGATCCACCAAACAGATTTACGAGATGCGCGTTCTCACGGGTCTGGATAAGCCTGTCGCTGTAGACCGCCCGAGGCGCCGCATTTTTCGAGACGTACTTGACGGTCAAACCCTCTCGCAGCGCAGCGAGCAGGTTGACCGCGACGATCGACTTTCCCGTGCCGGGCCCGCCTTCAACGATGACGACGCGAGGCTTGCCCGAAGCGTTCGCCTGTCGGCACGCCGCCTTCGCCGCCTCGAACACTTCTTTTTGATCGTCGATCAGCGCGAACTCATTGTTGCCCTTCAGGAGCTTGTCCACCACATCGGCAAGGGCCTTCGAAGGACGAAGCCGTCCGTTCTCAAGGTCGAAAAGCACCTGGCGCCCGCGGCCATGCCTGATGTGCTGTTTGATAAATTCGCGAAGCCGCTTGCGATCTTCATCGCCCTTGAGGAACAGAGGAGCGCGCTCTATGTAGGGCTGGTAGTGCACGGCGTCGATAACGCCATCGGCGGCATAATTGTGCAGATAAGCGCACGGGCGCAACTGAAGGCCGCCGTCGTAGACCGCCTCGTTGAAGCCCTCCAGGAACGCTGTGTACGACCATGCCTGATAGCTGGGATGGACGCGCACCTGATCGGGGTGACCGTTTCCGCGCAGCAGCACCATCGCGTCCCGATCCGTGGCATCGACCGATGACCACTGTTTAAGTTCGACCACGACCAAACGGCGGGAACCGTCGTCAGCATGCCCCGCGAGGATCACATCGATACGCTTGGCCGTCTGGGGAAGGATGAATTCGACAGCCACGCCCACATCGTCGGCAATAGCCGAATCACGCAGTACGCGGGCAATGTAGCCCAGCGACTCGCGCCACGATCGAATCTCGGCCTTGGCGACTTTGCGACTCGTCGCCGCCTGGTACTTTGCATGGATAAGATCTTCAATATCGCGGTCGTCGTAGTCGAGTAGGAACCCTTTCTTATCGGCCTGATAGACGATCATGACTTTTTCAGCTGGTCGTACTTGGTGCTGACTCCCCGCGATGCCTCGACGGGATATTTGGCGGCGTTCGAAGCAAGCTTGCTGGCGATGGCCGCATTGAGATCCACCCCGAGAACGTCGGCGAGCCGAATGAGATACAGGGCGACATCGGCGATTTCGTCGCGCACCGCATTGGCGGTTTTGGGAGCTGTAGCGGCGGCATACGAGTCGGCTTCACTCGTCCACTGGAAGATTTCCGTCAGCTCACCGACTTCACCCGCCAGCGCCATCACTAGGTTCTTGGGCGAATGGAACTGTTCCCAGTCCCGCTCTTCGGCGAATTGCCTTAACGCCTGTGTTGCGCCGTTGACGTCGACCAAACTCTTTGCCATATCCGGCCCCTTTTTGACCGCTGATTTTAACCACCCGCGAAGCGCATCTGATACACCGCCGCGCCCGGGCTTTTCGGCAATTGCCGGCCGCGTCGAAAAGCGGCAAGCCCCCCTGACACCGCAGCGGAAGCGCCGTAGACCTGGAGGGCCCCGGCGCCGCCAGCCAGTGAGCGACGGCCGCAGGCTGGAAGATGGCCGCATGCATAGGGTGGGCCGGCTGCCCCGAGGCGGGCAGGGGTTTTATAGGCTTTTATAGTGAATTATGGTGGATGGAGTCGGACTGACACGTCGGCCTGTCTGCTGAGGCCGCCAACCGTGTGAGCGCAACACTTCGAGGCAGCCACCAAGGTGCGGCACGCAGCCAATTTGATCGAGCGAAGAAATCTGTGTATACTCTTCCCTCTTCACTGGTGACGCGTCGCCAGTATAGGGAAACCCGATCCGGGAATACCCAAGCGGGCTGTTAGCTCAGTTGGTAGAGCAGCGGACTCTTAATCCGTAGGTCGAGTGTTCGAGCCACTCACAGCCCACCAGAATTCTTTCGCAGTACCCGCACTTAGCCCACCGATCGCGGTGGGCTTTTTGCATTCCGGGGCTTGCAGGCTTGACGCGCATGGCCCTAGCCCTCGCCCCCAATCCCCGGCACCCCGCGCCGGATATTGCGCGAATACTCCGCCGGATCCCACGTCGCCCGCGCCCGGTCGGTGTAGCGGCCAGCGGCGCGATAGGCCTGGACGCTGTCCGCCCCCGACAACGCACCGATCCGATACAGGTATTCCGGCAGATACCCCGACAGCAGCAACCGGTAGTCCAAGGGCAGCCCGGACACGATCCTGTCGGCAAGGCGGTACGCGATCGTGATGCAGTTGGCCGACAGCGTGTTGTAGAAGCGCGGATGCTCCCGCAGGCGCGTGGCCGTGTCCACGTATGACAGCAGCAGCTTGCGCGGCGCGCCGGCCGGCATGTGGACCCGGTAGAGGTAGCCGTCTTCGCCGCGCACGTTGGTACGCACCCGCAGGCTGTCTTCCTCGGTCGAGGCCAGCACCGAAAGTTCGTACTGGCGGAAGAGCCCGCCGATCTCGGAAAACGTATCGCCGCGCTTGCGGCGGATTTCCACCGAAAACACCAGGTACTGGCCGTCCGTGAAGCCGAACGAGACCAGCGCATGCGCGATCGCGGGCCGGCCCCAATAGGAGAGCGCCAAGTCCACCGACGCCAGTTTCGTCAAGTCGTAGCGGCGGGTTTCCCAGCGCGCGTCGAAATCGGTCGCGCTGCGCCAGTCGAAGTTGCGCACATTGTGCAAGGTCAGGATATCGCCATCGACCGAGCCGTGGGTGATGCAGGCCACCTCTGGCATCCAGTCGCGCGCGTTGGACGGCCGCAAACCCAGGAACCACCAGGCCAGCAGTCCGGCCAGCATGGCGCCGAACAGCGCCGCGCCCCACGGGCGCCCGTTCGCCAGCCCCGCCAGCGCGGCGACCATCATTCCCAGCCACGCCAGTGGCGGCAGCAGGCGCAGGCGCCCGGCCAGGGGCGACTGGAACCACAGCGCCAGCGCGCCCCATACGCCGCCGGCCACCATCGCGGCCGCGGCCAGGGCCGTCATGACTGGGTCTGGGTGTGGGTCTGGGCGTTGCGGGCGACCGCCTCGCGATCCTGGCGACGCCAGGCGGCGCGCAGTGCCGCCATCTGGCGCAGCGCCGCCTGCGACACCTTCCACCAACCGAACGGCCGCGGATCGGCCAACATGCTGAGCGCGCGCGCGTAGTCCAGCGTCAGGCCGGGCGTCCACGCCATGGTCAAGGCGCGCTTGCGTATCTGCGCCGCCACCCACAGCTCCGGCGTCAGCAGCAGGCGCCACAGCACGCCCCAGCCCGCCTCCGGACCATGCAGGCGGCCGACCACGCCGTCCAGCGCCGCTTCCAACGCGGCCGACACCGAACTGGAGCAGTTGCGGTGCGTCAGGTTATAGATCTCGACGTTGCGGTAGTCATCCCAGAACGCCCGCAGCTTCGCCGCATCGTAGTTGCGGATGCGCACCTGCGCGGTCGACGGACACCAGGCCTTGGACTCGGTGGCGTAGTCGGGCTGGTAGATGCCCGGCACGTCGTTGTCCGCGGTGGCGCGCAGCAGCGCGCCGAACTGCTCGGGCGAGTGGTCGATTTCCTCCGCCGGGTACAGGCTGATGTATATGCCCTCGGGCGACTCCAGCGCGGCATGGCCGGTGGAGACCACGCCATTGACACCCACCGCCGCGATATAGCGGTTGACCACCGGATAATGGCGCGTCTCGGTCTTGGCCGAGCCCGACGGCGTCCACACGTGCACGGTCAAGGCGCGCTCGCTGGGCAGCGGCGGGCCGTCGAACACTTTCCGCGACGGGCCGTCGACGCGCGTAGGCATGAAGGACGGATCGGGATTGCTGGCCAGCGCCGGATTGGCGTCCAGGTTGCGCACGCGGCGCGCGAGCCACAGCAGCTTCAGGCCCGATATCGCCAGGAACAGGCCGACGCAGTACGGCACCGTGCCGGCGTAGTGGGTGGGATAAGGCTGGAAAAAGAAGATTGCCAGCAGCACCTCGGCCACCCCGGACGCGAACACCACCCGCCAACGCGGATAGCGCACGACGTGGGCGGCGATGCACTGGATCAGGCCATCTACCAGGAACAGCAGGCCGAACATCATCGACAGCACGAAGTTGCCGTGGTGCTGGCCCGCCAGCACCAGCGTGCCGGCCATCAGCACGAAAACGCCCTTGGTATAGCGCAGCACCCGCTGGCCGCCGACACCCGACTTGGCGATGGAAAGCGTCGCGATGCCTTCGATCACCAGCAGCGCGGCGAAGAAATCCAGGGGAAAGTAGAGTACCCCGTCGAGCGCGTCGATGAAGATCACCGCGCCTGCCACCAGCATCAGCAAGCCGCAAATGGCCAGCGCGCGGGCGCGCCTGTGCAGATAGTCGATACCAAGCAGCAGCAGGACCAGGTGGCTCATGGGGCAGGGATCTCCATGCGAGGGCGTAGTGCCGCGGAACGACAAGTATCGCATTTGGACGGGATCACGAGCCCAACCCGGCGCCGGTTCGGGAATGCCTGGCGGGCATCGCGTTGCCGGGGACACGGCGATGGACTGCCCCCTTGTCGCGGCAAGGCGACACTATCGCCTGCTGATCAGCACGGTTACATCTCGCCCCCGTGCCAGCATCCGCCTTTGGACTAGACCCGGCGTATGATCCTCCGATTCCATGCTTGAGTAGCCCCGCGGGTCGCCCGTACGTCCAATGTTCAGAATCGACCTGCGCCGTCTCATCCTTTGGCTGTGCCTGTGTTCGGTGCTGCTGGCGCTCGGCAACAGCTTTTACGCCAGCTATCGCGTCCAGCGCGAAATCCTGCTCACGAACACGCTGGAGGGCAACCACGCCTACGCCGCCAAGCTGGCCAACACCACCGACAACTTCATCAAGACCGTCGGCCAGGAGCTCGCCTACAGCGCCGGCATGCTGGCCGAGATGGAGACCGGCCCCGACCGCGCCACCGCGGAGACCCGGCGGCTCATGCGGCAAAACGACCATTTCAATTCGGTACTCGTCGTCGACGCCGCAGGCCTGATCCTGACGGTGGACCCACCGGTGTCCGCGCTGATCGGCGCCCGCCTCGACAGCGAGCCCGTACAGCGTGCCCTGCGTTCCCGCCAGCCGCAGGTCAGCGAACCCTATCTCGGCGTGACGGGACGCTGGGTCATCCTGATTTCCCAACCCATATTCGATCGCGGCGGCCGCTATCTGGGGTTCATCGCCGGCACCTTGTACCTGCACGAAGAAAACGCGCTGCACTTCCTGCTGGGCGAACACTATTACCGCGATGGATCCTTTCTGTTCGTGGTCGATCGTACCGGCAAGCTGATCTATCACCCGGAGAAGGGGCGCATCGGCGAATCGGTCGCCAAGAATCCGGCGGTGGCGGACATCATGCGCGGCAACTCTGGCGAGCGCCGCCTGATCAATACCAAGGGCATCGACATGCTGGCCGGCTATGCGGTGGTTCCGTCCACCGGCTGGGGCCTGATCGCCCAACGGCCCGTCGAAGGCACGCTGCAGCGCCTGGACGACCTGCTGTGGATGACCATCCGCAACTCCCTGCCGCTGATGCTGATCCTGCTGCTCGGCATCGGCTGGCTATCCAAGCTGATCGCCCAGCCCCTGTGGCAACTTGCCCGTGCCGCCAAGCAAATGGACGAACTGGACGCGTCCGACCGCATACGCGGCGTCAAGTCCTGGTACTTCGAATCCGCGCAGTTGAAACGCGCCTTGCTGACGGGGCTGGGCAGCATCAATCACAAGATCCGCAGCCTGCGCCGCGAATCCACCACGGATGCGCTGACCGCCCTGCTGAACCGCCGCGGCCTGATGCGGGCGCTCGATGAATTCGCGGCCACCGGCCTGCCCTTCGCCGTGGCGGTCATCGACATCGATAACTTCAAGGCAATCAACGACAGCCATGGGCATGACATGGGTGACGACGTCATCCGCATGTTGGCGTCGCTGATGCGCCATGGCTCGCGCAGCAACGACGTGCTGGGCCGCGCCGGCGGCGAAGAGTTCACCATGCTGCTGCCCGCCACCTCGCTGGACGACGCCGTGCGCGCCGCCGAACGCTTGCGCGCCTCCATGGAGAACACGGTCAATCCGACGGGCGGCAAGGTGACCATCTCCATCGGCGTATCGCGCTATCCCGACCACGGCAAAGATGTTTACGCCGTGCTGAAGGAAGCTGACAAAGCGCTCTACCAAGCCAAGAACCATGGCCGCAACCTGACCTGCGTGGCCGCCCCGACCGAACCGGAAGGCTTTCGCTTCGCGGCGCGCCAGGCGGCCTGACGACACGCCTGGGCGGGACTATCGACCCTGCCGGGCTTTCGCGGCCGGCTTCGGCGGCGGCGCCTTGGGCGGCTGCTGCATCTGGTGCAACAAGGTCGAACACTGGTTCTCGGCGCTCGAATTGCTCGGCACGATCAGGGCCAGCAGGCCCGCCGCCGGTGTCAGCACCGCGCCCAGGGCCACCATGCCGGCGCCCCGTGCCAGCAATGGCGCGACCTTTACGCCGGCCTTGGGATTCTTCAGCGTGCCATCCACATACAGCGGCGAACGCAGGGAGATGATGCGCAGGCCCTTGCTATGCGGCGTGATATCCAGATCGATCGCTTCGGTCTTGAAGTTCACCGACCCGTCGATATTGATCACTGCGTTCTCGGTGTCGAACACGAACAGGTCCGGGGTCGCCAGGCCATCCTTCACCTTGACGTCCGCCGCCGCGCAGTTGATAGGCACCTCCTGGTCGCCGAACAGCCTGGCGACGATATAGTTGCCCACGTTCAGCCCCGCCAGTTCCATCAGGCTGGCGCTGATCACGCCGTCATTGACCAGGAGCTTGGTCTCTCCGTTGGCGGTGGCGAGCAACGCCGCCACCGAATTGCCGGTGCCGCTCAAGGCGACATCGCCATTCAACTCGCCCAGGCTGCGTTTCATGCTTTCCACCTTGGGAAACAACTTGGGCAGTTGCAGGCGCCGCGCGGAAATCTTCGCGCGACCGGGCATCGGCTTCTTCGAACCGTCCAGGTGGATATCGGCATCCAGCGTGCCGCCCGCCAGGCCGAAACGCAGGGGCGTCAGCGCCAGCGCGCCGTTCTGCATGACCGCGCGCACCTGCAGGTCGGTGACGGGCAGGTCGGCGGTCTGGACAATTCTCTTGGCCATCAGGCTGACGTCGGCGTCCATGGCGTTCCAGCGGTCGGTGCGGAATTCCTGGACCGGCAAGGCCTTGTCGGCCGGCTGGTCAGAAGGCGTCTTGCCGCTATCGGTGGCCTGGCCCGACGCACGCTCGGCCTTCGCCACCTTCGCGCTGTCCGAGTTCGCCTTGCCGCCGCTGCCCTTGCCGGTATCGGCGCCCACCAGCGGCCCCAGGTCGGCGAAGCGCAGCAGGTTGGAGGTGAACTGCCCTTGCAGCCGTGGCCGCGGCTTGCTGTCGGTGAACGTCAGGTCGCCATGGATATCGCTGTCGCCGACCTTGCCGTTGAAGCCGCGGTATTCATAGACCGCGCCCTGGGGTTCGTTCAGGCGCCCCACCAGACGGCCGTCGGTGCTGTAGGGCGGCGTGTCCGGCAAGGCCACGCCGATCAGGGGATACAAGTCCGCCATGCTGGCGCCAGACAGGGTCAGGCGCAGGTCCAGCGCGCCCAGATGGGTGGGATTGGTCAAGGTGCCGACGGCGGACGCCTTGGTGTGACCCAACGCCGCCTTGACCTCCAGCGGGAAGGGCTTGTCGCTGTCCTGCAGCGCCAGCACGCCCCCCACCTTGCCTTGCGCATCGACGGGCAGGCCTTTGTACTTGCCCTTGGCCTGCCAGCCAAAGACGTAGGCATCGTTCGCACTTGGCTGCCCCGACTGGTCCGCTGTGTTCGACTGTCCGGATTGCCCAGCCTGCCCGCCCTGCGCGGCCTGGCCCTTGCCATCGGCTTGCGCCGGCTGCGCGTCGGATTTGCCAGCAGCCCGTTTCTGTCCGCTCAGGTCGCCGGCGATCTGGGCCCCCGCCAGATTGGCAATGGAGATGGGCTTGCCCAGCGGATCCACCACGACCTGCACATCCGCCTGGCGGGTGGCGTCCAGGTACGCCACCGTCCCCTTGTCGAAGGCGATCTCGCGCACGTCCAGCGTCCAGGCCGATGGTTGCTTGTCGGCATCCTTGTCCTGATCCTGCTGCGGTTGGAACTCCCAATTCGCGCGTCCGTCGGCTAAACGCTCCAGATTCACCGCCGGTTCGCCAAGCTGGATATGACGCAAGGCCACCCGATGCGTCAGCAAGGGCAACAGCCCCACCTGGAATTGCAGTTGTTTCAGCGTGGCGAACTTGGGCGCCTTGCCCCAGTCCGTATTCGCGACCGAGATGTCGCCGGCGGTCAGTTGTGCCCAGGGTATCCAGGCCCGCCAGCCATGCTCGTCTTCCGGCCGCCGCCATTCCAGCCGCAGATCGCCGTTGATGGCCACCTGCCGGCCCAGCGCGGCCGTCGCCTTCTCCTCGACAAAAGGTTTGAAGCGGTTTGCGTCCAGCGTCGCCAGGAACACGACCACGGCCGCCAGGATTAAAATTAACGCGGCTGCAATACCGGCAAGGATTTTGTTTCTACGCGCCATTCTTGTCGCCTTCTTCGATGACAGTCGTGGGACATGCCCGTCCTTGGCGGGCGCGGCGCATATTCCGTGCCGGGCCGCATCGGCCGGCCCGCCACGGCGCGGCGCCCCGATACGCATTAACATTGCGCCCCGGGGTTCGCCCCGGTCAAACCGGCCGCCTTCCCAGGAGGCCGACCCCGTCAGACCATACGGCAGCGCGGCTCGCGCGCGCATGCCAGGAGAGCCCATGCGGCAACTGTGTTTCGTTTTTATCGTCGCGGCGCTGATCATGCTGACCGTCAGCCGGTTGGCGCTGGCGGCCTGGCAGCGTGAGCGGGTGCGCAATGCCGGCGGCCTCTGGCCCATCGTGCTGGGGGGCTGGCGCATCGACGCACACCAGGTCTCCGTGCTGGCGATCGCGCCTGCCGTCTTCGCGCCCTGGCTGGGTCATTTCCCGACGGCGGCGGCCATCACATCGGTCTGGTTCCAGGCGGCATGGCTGCTGCTGGTATTCATGGAGGTCGCCACGCCGCCCTTCATACTCGAATACGACGCCCGCCCCAACCGCCTGTTCATCGAATACCTGAAGCACCCGCGCGAGGTCTCCGGCATGTTGTGGCGCGGCTTCAAGGGCCCGCTGGTGGGCGGGCTGGTGGTGGTTGCGCTGGCCGCGTGGGCCGGTCACGCCATGTTCGGTTCGCCGCGCCCCGACGCCGCCCTGGCCTGGTGGCAGATGCCGCTGTACAGCCTGGCCGCCCTGGCCATCGGCATCCTGGCGATACGGGGCACGCTGCAACATCGCCCCATCAATCCATCCACGGTGGCCTACTGCGGCGACGGCATGCTGAACATGCTGCCGCTGAACTCTCTCTATAGTGTGCTGTACGCCGTCTACAGCATGAAGAACGAAAAATCGGCGTCCGCCGTCTACGGCGACATGCCGGACGAAGAAATGCACGCGCAGGTGCTGCAGGCCGCCGGCCTCCCTCAGCCGCCGGCGGACCCGGCCTATCCCAGCATGCACCTGCAAACGCCCGGGCAACGCCGGGCGCGCCCCCTGAACCTGGTCATCATCCTGGAAGAAAGCCTGGGCGCCCAATATGTGGCCAACCTGGGCGGGCAGGCGCTGACGCCATGCCTGGATGCGCTGGCACGCGATGGCTGGAATTTCACGCGGGCCTATGCCACCGGCACGCGCTCGGTACGCGGCCTGGAGGCGGTCGTCACCGGCTTCATGCCGACGCCGGCGCAGGCCGTGGTCAAGCTGCCCGATGCGCAACGCGGTTTCTTCACGCTGGCGGATCTGCTGGGCCGGCAGGGCTACCATTCGCGCTTCATCTACGGCGGCGAGGCGCACTTCGACAACATGAAGGGCTTCTTCCTGGGCAACGGTTTCAACCAGATCGTCGACCGCGGCGAATTCGTGGATCCGCAGTTCGTCGGCACCTGGGGCGCCTCGGACGAAGACATGTTCAACCAGTTGCACCGGCTGTTGAGCAGCGACGGCGACCAGCCCACGTTCACGCTGGCCTTCACGGTGTCCAACCATACGCCCTGGGAATATCCCACCGGCCGCATCCAGCCGGACGGCAATCCCGCCACCGTGGAAAATACCGTCCGCTACGCCGACTGGGCCTTGGGGCGCTTCTTCGAGCAGGCCAGGAATTCGGCGTATTGGGAGAACACGGTTTTCCTGATCGCCGCCGACCACGATTCGCGCGTGTCGGGCGCCAGCCTGGTGCCGGTACGGCACTTCCATATTCCGGCACTCATCCTGGGCGCGGATGTGGCGGCACGCCGCGACGACCGCATCGTCAGCCAGGTCGACCTGGCGCCTACGCTGTTGTCGCTCATGGGCGTCGAAAGCCGCCATCCCATGCTGGGCCGCGACCTGACGCGCGCCCTCCAGGACGGCGACCCGGGCCGCGCCATCATGCAGTACGGCGACAACTACGGGTACCTGAAGGGCGATCGCCTGCTGGTCCTTGGCCCGCAGAAGGCACCGGTGCAGTACCGCTATGGGCAGCCCGAAACGTACGAAGCCGCGCCTGTCGATCCCGGCCTCGCGCGCGAAGCCCTGGCCCACGCCTTGTGGCCCAGCTGGGCGTATCGCGAAGGCCGTTACGCCTTGCCCGCCCTGCACGGCTCCGCCAGCCGGACAGCCCCATCGCTGCGCAGCGGCCTTGAAAGAGCCTGAATGGGCACCGCAAAATAGTACGAATCCAGGAGGCGTCTGAGCCGCAACGGATAAATTAGAAACAAATAGAAACTTCAACGGCTATCTGTATCATTATCCTGCTGTTCGGGCTGTTGCCTTTGTTAAACGTGTCACACTACCGGACAAAACAGAACGCTCGCGTGCCAGGAGAAAACCCCAGAATGACCGACAAAACCCTCCAGATCCTGATCGTGGACGATAACGAGATGGCCTCGGAACTGCTGTCGGAATTCGTCGAACTGCTGGGCCATGGCGCACAGACCACGGCCACGGCCGGCGAGGCCATTACCGCTTGCGCGGCGCGCCGCCCCGACGTCGTCATCACTGACATCGTGCTCCCCGACCTGGATGGCTACGAGCTGGCCGCCCGCCTGCGCGCCACCTACGGCAAAGCGCTCCGCATTCTTGCACTGAGCGGACTACCGCGGAACAACGATCGGGTGGAGGCGGTCAATTTCGACGCCTGGCTGGAAAAACCGCTGGATCTTTCCGTGCTGGAACGCTTGCTGGGTACTCCTGGGGAAACGACGACATAATGCGGTCCGGCAATCAAGACCTTCATCTGGTGGAAGGCATCCAGTTCAGGATCCTGGCGCACGTATTTCCGGTACTCCGCCACGATGCGCTGAAACCGCTGTCCAACGCCAAGCTCACGATCGTGCTGCTGGAAAAAGCCATTTCCAAGGGTACGATCGCGGAAACCGACCCGCCGCCGTTCGTCGGCGACCTGGACAACATGCTGGACGACAGCGTGGCGGCGATTCGCCTGTTGAACAACTGGTTCCAGGACGACAGCCCCGCCATGGACGTCCATGGCATCCTGCAGGAATGCCGGCGCCTGGCGTTTTCGCAACTGCTGCTGTCGGGCAAGAAGGTCCAGATCGACGACTTCCCCCACGCGACGCCGGTCGCCCATCGCCCCAGCCGCTACGTGCTGATGGCGTGGATGATCCTGGCGATCTACGGACTGCCGGAGCGCGGCGTCCTGCATATCAAGCAGGAAGGACCGCATGGACTGTCGGCCCGATCCCTGCCGGCGCCGCCGGATGCCACCACCCGTACCTTGCAGCCGGAAAGCGCCCCGCCCATCTCGCTGGAAGACGCGAAAAAAATAGCCTCGTTCTACGGATGGGAGCTGGTCAAGCAGGACGGCGGCTGGCTGCTGAACCTGCCGGTGGCAGATAACGCCTGAGGTGTCCGGCATGAACGCCTGGCCCAACATCAACTCGGATCACGGGGCGCCGCTCATTCCCTTGAGCGTGCTGGGTCTGCGTGAAGGCGAGGACCTGCCCGGCGTGCAGGAGCTCTGTCGGCTCACCGGCTTTTTTTTTGGCGTCTCGATGTTTGCGGTAACCTGGCTGCGCGACGCCAGCCCGGTCAGCCTGTGGTCCAGCGGCGCCTGCCAGCGCACCGCCGAGCTGCTCGCCCGGTGGAGCTACCCCGTACTGAGCTCGCCCGGCATCGTCACGGCGACGGCGGCCTCGCTGGCCGCGCATGACCCCGTCTGCGGGGGCGCCGCCACGGGCCCCATCCCGGCCGTGCAGTTTTTCGCCGCGGCGCCCCTGACGCTGGCCGATGGCACGCGCGTCGGCGCGCTGTGCATCGCCGACACCGATCACCGGACATTTTCCGAAGACGACGCACAACGCCTGCGTGACTTCGCCGCCATGGCAAGCGAAGCCTTGCGTGGGCGCAAGGCCCTGGCCGATACCAGGCGGCGCGAACAGCTGCTGGCCCGCGCCTTCCGCCTGGCCAAGGTGGGCGGCTGGGAATACAACGTGATCACCGGCCAGTTGACGCTGAGCGAACAGGCGCTGGAGATCTACGGCATGGATCCCACCATCCAGCCCACGCTGGACACCATGATGCGCCGCTTCTATCCCGGCGATGCGCTGATCGACACGCGCGACGACTTCGCCCGGTTGCTGCGCGACGGCCAAGGCTACGATTCGCGGCGGCGCATACGGCGGCTGGACGGTTCCTCGCGCTGGATCCACGTACTGGCGGAGCCGGAAACACAGGAAGGCCAGGTCGTCCACGTCCACGGACTGGTCGAGGACATCACCGACGAGGTCGAATCCCAGCAGCGTTTCCACGAGCTGGCCTACACCGACAAGCTGACCGGCCTGCCGAACCGCGGCGCCTTCCTGCTGGAACTCGGCAGGCACTTTTCGCGGCTCGAGCCGATCGTCCTGATCGCCATCGATATCGACGGATTCAAGGACATCAACGACACGATCGGCCACCATGCGGGCGATCAGTTGCTGATCGAAGTCGGCAAGCGCATCGCCGCGTATTTTCCGGTCGGCACCTTTGCCGCGCGGGTCGGCAGCAATGAATTCACCGTCATCGCGCCGCCCAACGGCACGATCGAGCAGGCGATCGAGCAGATGAACCAGTTGCGCCTGCAGCTCAAGCAACCCATCTACTACAGCGAGCAGACGCTGTCCGCTTCGGTCAGCATAGGTCTGTGCGAAGCGCCCGCGCAAGCCGGGGACGCCGACCAGCTCGTGCGCAATACGGATATCGCGCTCTATCAGGCGAAGAAGGCCGGCGGCGACCGTACGGTGGCGTTCGAACCCGAAATGCGCGACCGCCTGGAAGAGCGCGTCCAGTTGCTGCGCGACGTACGGCGCGGGATCGAACGCAAGGAGTTCATCCTTTACTACCAGCCCATCTACGACATGCGCACGCACACGCTGTCGGGGTTCGAAGCGCTGATGCGCTGGTCGCTGCCGGAGAAAGGCATCCTGGGTCCGGCATACTTCAACGCCGCCTTCGACGACCAGACGCTGGCGCCCCTGTTGGGCGACGAAGCCCTGCGCAATGCCTGCGAGCAGATGCGGCGCTGGACGAGCAAGGGTTTCGACTTCAAGCGCGTGTCGGTCAACGTCGCCGCCGCGCAGTTCTATCGTTCCGATCTGTCCAGCCATATCCTGGCCATGCTCGCGCAATATGGCTTGCGCCCCGACCAGTTGACGCTGGAGATCACCGAAAGCGTCTACCTGGGGCAAGGTGCCGACGCGGTGGAGGACGCCTTGCGCACCCTGCATCAGGCGGGGGTGGGCATCGCCCTGGACGACTTCGGGACGGGCTATGCATCCCTGACGCAATTGCAGCGCTTCCCGGTGGACTCCCTGAAAATCGACAAGTCCTTCGTGCAGAACCCGGGCGCCAGCTCGATAGTCGAAGCCATCATCGCCCTGGGCGCCAGCCTGAACATACAGATCGTCGCCGAAGGCGTGGAAACCGAGGCGCACCAGGACGCCCTGCTGAAGCGCGGCTGCCAGTTCGGCCAGGGCTACTACCTGGGCAAGCCCATGCCGGCCGAGTTCTATGCCTGATGTGCCTCGTGTTGCCAGGCCACAGGGTGCGAGGCCTGGCTGCGCGGCGCATTGTGCATAGCCACGCTGCGCGACGCGTCGGCGCTCTCCTGTAAACGCATCGCGGTGGCCTGCAGCTGGAAGACGCTGACCAGTTGCGACAAGGTCGAGGCCTGCTCCTGCAAGGCCGCGGCAGCCGAACTGCCCTGCTCCACCAACTGCGCATTCTGCTGAGTGACCGTGTCCATCTGCATGATGGTCCGGTTCACCTGCTCGATACCCTGCGCCTGCTCCACGCTCGCGCCGGTTATCTCGCCGACCAGCGAAGTCACGTGCTGCACGCTGGTCACCACTTCTTCCATCGTGACACCCGCCTGCGTGGCCAACTCGCTGCCGCTGCGCACCTTCTGCGCCGAATCGTCGATCAAGGCCTTGATCTCCTTGGCCGCCGCGGCGCTGCGCTGCGCCAGCGCGCGCACTTCCGACGCGACGACGGCGAAGCCGCGTCCCTGCTCGCCGGCCCGCGCCGCTTCCACGGCGGCATTCAAGGCCAGGATATTGGTCTGGAACGCGATGCTGTCGATGATGCCGGTGATATCGACGATCTTGCGGGCCGACTCGGAAATCGACGCCATCGTGTCGATCACCTGCCCCACGACCGCGCCGCCACGCGTCGCGATTTCCGATGCGGACATCGCCAGCGTGTTGGCTTCGCGCGCATGGTCGGAATTCTGCGACACGGTGGCCGTCAACTGCTCGATCGACGATACCGTACTTTCCAGCGAGGCCGACTGCTGCGCCGTGCGCGACGACAGATCCTGGCTGCCCGCGGCAATCTGCGCCGCCGCGGCGGCCACGGTATCGGTGCCCGCGCGTACCTGCCCGACGATGCCGGACAAGTTGTCGCGCATGCTCTTGACCGCGAACAGCAGGCTCGTCCTGTCGTTGTCCTTGACGCGCACCTGCACGCTCAGATCGCCCTGCGCGATACGGTTGGCGATTTCAGTGGCGTCGCGAGGCTCCCCGCCTAACTGGCGCAGCAGGCCGCGCACGAACCAGGCCGCCACGCACACGCCCAGGACCACCGCGAACAGCGACAGCGCAGCCATTTCCAGTTCGAAGTGGCCAGAAACTTCCTGCGCATGCATGGCGATGGTCCGATTCAGCTTCTCCTCCAGGTCGATCATCCGGTTGATGTCGGCCAGCCAGGTCACCAGGGCCGGCGCCGCCTGCGACAGCAGCAGATCGGTGGCTTCCTGGATCTTGCCCGACTGCTTCAAGGCAATGACGCGCTGGATCAGCGGCATGGTGCGCGTTTCGGATTCCTTGATCTTGGCCAGCGCCGACTTTTCCTCGGGCAGCACCACTTCCCGTGCGAACAACTGATCCAGGGGCCGCGCGGATTCCGCGTAGTCGCGCGCCAGCGCCTCGATGTGCTGCACCGCCTTGGCGACCTCGGCGGGCGAATTCTGCAGCACGACGTCGCGCAAGGCGATGGAACGGTCATGCACGCTGCCGCGGAAATTGATGGCATAGCGCTGCTTTACGCTGTTGATGCCATTGATCATGTTCAGGCTGCTGTCCACGGACCGCATGCGGACCATGCTCAGAACCGCCAAGGCCACCAGCAAGGCCAGCACCACTCCGAAGCCCAGCGCCAGCCGGCTTCCCACGCTTTGATCCCTCAACCGCATTTACACCACCCGTAGAAGCAAATTCCCTAACCATGTACGCGGGCGAGCCAGCGGTCCGGGCGCCCTGGGCACCGGACAGCCATCCAGCTTCGCAATATTTCGAAGGAAATTTTATCTTTTTTACAGGAAAGTGCGACTACAGCACCGCGCTCGGTTCCGCGGCCGCGGCGTGCACGCCGGCCAGGTAGCGGGCCTCCAGCGCCATCCGGCGCCGCATCACCGCGTCTTCGACCCCCCGCCTGGCCTGCTCCACACTGGAACATACGCCCGTCTCGTAAGCCGTCTGCCACCAGTAGCCGATGTCACGCATGTCCTCGAACCAGTCTATGCGCCCATGCGTCCTGCCCGCGACGTCGATGTAGTTCCAAGAGAAGATCTGCGACACCCAATACATCGTCTTCATACCCATGTCCCGGCTCCTCGCTTGAGGGCGCTCGCAAGGGTGGACGACGGGTCTGGCGGAGGGAGGACGCCAGCGTTCCGCGATGTCACGCGCCTGCGAGGCCGGAGGGCATTCTAGGAACCGGCGCGGGCTTCGGGTACGCGAAAAATCTGAGCCGCGGGACATGACGCTCGTGGAACCAGACTCGGAAATTTCCCACAATCAGATCAGCGATGCGAGTCGAGACGCCGTGTCTTCGGACAAGTGCCAGGACATATTCCCACGGCGCTTTCAGCACGTGGATACACGCAATTTCCGACCGCTCATGGAACGATTCCGACGCCGTTGAACAGACCTGAATTTCTGCTTGCACGGTTCGGTCGAGGCCTGGGGGTATTGCGCCATACTGGCCCGCCCCGTGACCTTTTGGCTATTCCATGCGATATCTCCACGACAATCACCATGGCATCCAGGCGGCACCGCCCATCGCTTACAACGCGACCGCCAATGTGACCAGCGCCAGCATCGCCATCGCAACGTCGCACAGTGCCTACGAAGCCGTCTTCCGGGAACTCGTGCAGAACCACGCCACCCGCCTGCACCGCTTCATCATCAAGCACATCGGCAATTGCCCCGACGCGGAAGACCTCACCCAGCAAGCCTTCCTGGAAGCCGCCAAGTCGTACCACAGCTTCCGCGGCGAATCGCAGCTTTCCACCTGGCTCTACGGCATCGCCTTGAACCTGGTGCGCAACTACCTGTCGCGCGCGCCCGAATGCCGCTACTTCTTCGTCGGCGAAGACGCGCTCAGCGACCACGCGTCCCAGGACCTGACCCCGGACGACGCCGCCGAGCAGAACCAGACCCTGCGCCTGCTGGAAGAATCCATCGCGGAACTCCCGGAAAACATGCGCAGCATCCTGTTGATGATGGGCCTGAACGATTTGACCTACGAAGAAGCGGCCGCACGGCTGACGGTACCCGTCGGCACCATACGCAGCCGTTTGTCGCGCGCCCGCGCCGCGCTGCGTTCCAAGCTGGAAACCAAGGGCGTCCGCCTGGACGCCTGATGGCGGAGGATCATTCCGCGGATCATTCCGCGGATCATTCGTCCGGTCATTTCACGGCCGGGACCTTCAACACCTGCGTGGGCCCCGGCTGCGACAACTGCAAGGTCCTGTCCATGCCGTCGGCATACACCGTCGATCGCGATCCCCCCTCCCAGGACCAGTTGACGGCCTCGCCCCACTTGCGCAACGATGCCGGAATCAAGGGCGTCCCGTTCACTTCCACCACCCGCGGCCGGATCACGAATATCCGTTCCCATCGCTTGCTGCTCTTCTTCTTGTGCGAGAAAAAGGCGCCCAGGCCCGGGATGTCTCCCAGCAAGGGAATCTTGCTGATTTCATCGCCGTCCTCGCTGATGTTGTACCCGCCGATCAGCAAGGCCTCGCCGTCCGCGACGACGGCCAGCGTGCTGACGCTGGTCTTGGACGTGACGGGCAATTGGTCGACCTCGGCATCCTGGGTGATCTTTCCGTCCTCGATGTCCACCGTCAACTCGACCTGGCGCGCGCCGTTCGCATCGATATAGCGCGGCGTCACACGCAATGATGTGCCGACCGTCACCGCCCGCGCGTCCACGTAGCGGTCGGTGGCCAGCCGGATGTAGAACGTTTTCGAGTGATCGATCAGTGCCCCCATGTTGTCGGAGGTCAATATGGACGGCTTGGACAGGATCTGCGCGTCGTTGTTGTGCTGCAGCGCGTTAAGCCGCGCCAACAGGGAATCCGCCACGCTCAGCCCTATCGTGCCGGGCGGCATGATGCCGCGGTCCAGCCCCCTGCCATCAGGGTTGTTCGCCCTTGGACCGCTGTAGCCCATGCCAAACTCCGCCTTGCCGGCCTTGGCGCCCCATCTGACGCCGAGCTCCTTGGTCGCGTCGGCCGATATGTCGACGATCATGACCTCGATTTCGATCAAGGTCGTAGGCACGTCCAGCTGGGCGATCAGCGAACGATACACGCCCATGCGCTCGGGAATATCCTGCACGATGACGGCGTTCAGGCGCGCGTCGGCCTGTATGGTGGCTTGGCGGGCTCGCCGCCCGGCATCGAACGAGCCAGCGCGCGACGGCTGCGCCGGCTTGCCGATGCCCGACAACGGAGACGTCCCTGCCGCGCCAGGTTCGCGCAAGGCGTAGGGATCGCGCAGCGGCGTCGCCATCGCGGACAACACCGAATTGCCGGCGCCGGGACCACTGCCCGCGATCAGCTCGCGCAGCAGGGTCGCCAGGCCCGGGGTCGTGATCGACTGGTCCCGGTAGCGCACGACGCGATCATTGACGGACGCATACTTCAGGCGAAACACGGCGACTTCCTGCCTGCCCGCCGTGGGCGGCAGCGCGTTGATGGTCCGCTCGATCAAGGCGACGTAGGCGGGCGGTCCCGATACCAGCGCAAGTCCCTGGTCGGGCAGCTCGCCCCAGCCGAAGCGGTCGTCGATCACGCCCAGCCTGTCCAGCGCATCGCGCAGACCGGCGATGGCGCCGTTGCCGACGCTGATCGTCTTGGTCACCATCGCGCTCGCCGGACTGACGAACAGGGTACCGGCGTACACGAACCAGTTGAAACCGTAGACCCCCGCCATCTTGTCCATGAACTCCGTCGGACTCGCCGCCGTGAACTTGCCGTTGACCAGGCCCGCCACGCCCGGCGCCAACTGCAGCGCCAGGCTGAAGCCGCTGGAGAACCGCCGCAGGACGTTTTCAAGCGATTCATCGGTCGCAAAATAGGTATAGGGGGCCGCCGGCCAGGAAGGCGCGGCCTCCGCGTTCGCCACCAACACCACCGTCGCGACAGTCAGGCACAGGCTGGGTAGCACCTTCCGACCACGGGAACACCATCGCTGAAACATCATTGTCCAACTCATCGATAATCATGGATACGCGTCTCTACGGGGATCCCGGCGGGCTGTCTCCATCCTCCATCGCCAGATCGCGCACGGCACGTAATACGTGGGCGACCGGAACGACGAGCTCGCTCGGGATGTATTCGTTCTCGCGGGCATCGGCCAGCAGCGCGCGCGCCAGCGGCACATCCCGCATGACCGGCACGCCGATACGGCGCGCCATGTCGATCATCTGCAGCGCCACACCGTCCAGGCCTTTGGCCATCACGATCGGCAAGGGCGTCTGGTCCGGCACATAGCGCAGCGCCACTGCGATATGGGTGGGGTTCACCACCAGTGCGGCGGCCTTGCGCACGGCCTCCACGACACTGCCATTGCTCATTTCCTGATGCAGGCGCTTGCGCTGCTGCTTGACCTCGGGCTGCCCCTCCATATCCTTCTGCTCGCGCTTCACTTCTTCCTTGGTCATCATCAGGCGCTTGTTGCGCTGCCTGCGTTGCCAAGCCATATCCAGCCCGGCGATCACCAGACAGAACACCGCCGTGTAAAGCAACAGCATGCGGAACAGGCTGCCATTCACCGCCAGCACGCCTTCCAGCCCTCCCGATCCGGCATGGACCAGCGGCGCCAAGCCGGCACGCAGCAATAGCCACGTCAGCAGGCAAAAGCAGACAATCTTGACCGTCGACTTGATCGTTTCGACCAGGTTCTTCACGGAGAAGATATTCTTGGCGTTGGACACCACGTTCAGCTTCACGCCCGACGGCTTGGCCTTTTCCGCGGCGAATATCACGCCGATCTGCGCGAATTCCACGAACAATCCGAAGCCGAGCACGATCGCCACGACAGGCCAGAGCAGGTCCACGCCTTCGCGCAGCGCGATCGTCGCCGCCACCTTGAGCGCCTCGCGGAACTCCAGGTCGCCCAGTCCGGCCGGCACGCCCAGCAGCCGCAGCATGCCGGCCAGAATGGCGTGACCGCTGAAGACCAGGTACGCCAGCAATGCCAGGGTCAGCATGGTCTGGCTGAAGTCCCGGCTGTACGGCACATCCCCCTTCTTGCGAGCGTCCTGGAGCTTTTTCGGTGTCGGCTTTTCTGTCTTTTCGCCGCTCACGGAGCCCGCCAGATGTGTGTCAGCAAGGGCAGCAGTTCATCCGCGCGCCGGGCTTCCTTATCGATGTGGCCGAACAATATGCCGACATACAGCACGAGCACGAACAGTGCCAGCCCCGTCTTGATCGGCATGGCCAGGAAGAAAACCTGCAGCTGCGGCGTGAAGCGGCTGGCCAGGCCCAGCCCCATTTCCGCCAGCAGCATGATGATGACCACGGGCGCCGACAGCAGTACCACCAGATGCATCAGTCGATCCAACTGGGCCAGGAACAAAGGCATGGCATCTTGGCGGAAGGCGGGGTACCACTGCCAGGGATTCCAGAGCCGGAAGCTGTCATAAAGTATCGAAAGCACCAGTGAAATGCCGCCACCCACGAAAAAGAAAACCCCATAGGCCAGTTGCATCAGCACGGCGGTAGGCGTGGTTTCGCCGCCCACCGTGGGATTCAGCAAGGCCCCCATGCTGGCGCCACGCTGGTAGTCGATGACCGAACCCACCCCTTCGATGGCCCAGAAAGGGATGGCCAGGAAGAGCCCCAATACCAGACCGATAAAGGCTTCCTTGGCCACCAGCATCAGTACGGCGAACAGGCTGATCGGCGCAGCGGCGGCGGTACCGGGCAGCACGAGCGGAACCACCAACAACCCCAGGGCGATGGCCAGCGCGCCCCGCAAGCGCCCAGGCAGTATTTGCTTGCTGAAGACCGGCAGCATCATGCACAGAAGCAGGATCCTGGGCTGCGTCAGCACCATGGATAACAGCAGGTCATATACCGCGGCGTAGGTGGCGTAACCCTTCATCCGGTTCCCCTCGTACTACCGGATCGCACGGAAAGACTCGAATATCGACAACGAGTAGTTGAAGATTTCCATGCCGATCCAGCCCGCGGTCAACAGCAGTGTCACGAAGACCGCCAGCAGCTTGATGGCGAACGACAGGGTCTGCTCCTGGATCTGCGTCAATGCCTGGAACAGGGAGAACAAGGTCCCTACCACGGACGCCACGGCCAAGGGCGGCAGCGACAGCCAGAAGATCAGGTACAAGGCTTCCTTCAGTTGATATACCAGTTCAGCGACGTTCATTCGGTCCCGTCTCATGCATAGGAAAGGACCAGGCCCTGGATCAACTTGGTCCATCCATCGAGCATCACGAACAGGAACAGCTTGAGCGGAATGGCGATGGTGACCGGGGACACCATCATCATGCCCATGGCCAGCAGGATGTTGGAAACAATCAGGTCGATGATGATGAACGGCAGGTAAAGCAGGAAGCCGATCTGGAACGCGGCGTTCAGCTGCGAGATCACGAAAGCGGGAATCAGGACGAGCAGATTGTCATCCCGCAGGCCGCTGGCCTGCTCCACCCCCCATAAGGCCGTGGCCGTCTCCACGAAGAAGCGGCGCTGCTGGACGCCACTATGCTTGAGCATGAACGACCGCAACGGGGCGGAGCCGCGTTCGACCGCCACCATCAGGTTATCGAAGCGCTCCGCCGGCTCGCTCTGCGTCGTGGCGCTCCGGTAGGCCTGCCTGGCCTCCTCGACCACCTTGCCCAGCACCGGCGCCATCACGTAGACCGAGAGAATCAAGGCGAGCCCGTTCAAGGCTGTGTTCGCCGGAACCTGCTGCACGCCGATCGCGTTGCGCAGAAGCGCGAGCACGACAGAGATCTTCAGGAAAGAGGTCGTCAACATGATGATCAGCGGCAAGAGCGCCACGCACAGGATGACGACGATCAACGCGACCGGATCGAAGTCGCTCAACCCCATGAGTCGCGGCCTGGAAACAGCGTGAGCACGCGTGCGCCTATGCGGCCATCGATATCGACAAGCTCGGCGGTGCCGATCAGCGTACCGTTCGCGCGTATGTGCACGGGACCCGCGTCGATACGCCGTTGCAGATCGAAGAATTCGCCGGGTCGAAGACGCCGCAGTTCGCCCAGGGGCATGTTCAGTTCGCCCAGGTCGAAGACCAGGTGCACCGGGATGCGGTCGACGTCCGGGCCGTCCGCCCCCGGGCGCGTCCCGGCCTTCGGCATGGCGGCGGAGGGATGGGGCATGGCGGTTGCTTCGACTTCAGCGGGCGACGCGTCATCTTCAAAAGGAAAATGCTCCCCCGCGTGCGGAGGACTTCCCGCGGAAAAGTCCTGCCCATGCTCCCGGTCATGGTCATGGTCTTGCCGGATTCCGTAATGATCCTCCGGCGACGGATAATCGTTCATGCGTAAGCTGCTCCATTCCTGTGTGACGACATAGCGGGATGCGCCCGGCCCGCACGCCCGCACGCCTAGACCTTGCCCATCGGGTGTGGCCAGCCAGGCATCGCCATCCAGGCTCGCCAGGCTATGGTCGAACAGCACGACGTCGCCGGTTTCCAGGCGCCGCAACGCCTCGCTGCGCAAGGTCGTTTCGCCGGCAAGTACGGTCAGCCGTATGGGCAGCGCGCCCGGAAGATCCGTCTCGGTCGTGTCCTGCCCTGGCGGGATGCGGCCCAGCAGTTCGCTCAGCAGCGGCAGGCCCGGCTCGTCCACGGCCAGCCGCGCCGAAACCGCGCGTCCGCTGGCGGGCGCATGCATGGTCAACGTCCACGCATATGGGTAGGCGGGCGCGGGCAGACCTGGATGCGCGGGTGCGTCTACTCCAAGCACCCGGATGCCGGGGCATCGCCGCTCGATGCCCAAGCCCTCGAAGGCGTCGCGGATCAGGTCTTCCCATGCGGCGTGGACGAAGCACGGCGGCAACGGCGCGAGGTCCAGGTCCGGCATGCGCAGGGCCAGCCATTCGTCGAATACCCGCGATGACAGTTGCAGCGCGAGCTGCGCCCCCTGCCAATCCAGCATGACCCAGCGCCATGCAGCGCCCCGCGCATTTTCGCCGTTTAAGGGCTCGCGGTGCTGCTCCGACGCACCGTACGTGGGTACTCCGCTCATACATAAATTCCACGGCTGAATGTCGGCATGTCCTTCGTCTTGCGGTTGGACGACGGCGCGGGCCGCATGCCTGGCGATCTTGCTCAGCGCCTGCGCCTGCGCAGCGGTGCGGCGGATCAGCCGCAATGGCACGGGCGCCGTCATGCCATCGACTCCCGCCGCGGCACGGGCGCCGCATCCGCGCGCGCTTCCAACGGCTGTCGATCGCCGTCATGGGCCGCCACCTTGACGGCGACATCGCGCGACAGGTCGGCCGCTATGCGGTTCGCCAGCGTGGCCGCGCCACGCCGCAGGCGATCGCGCGCGCGGGCATCGATGCTGACGAAATCCACCGCCAGCCGCCCCTCTCGTTCCTCGACGGACAGACGCGTGGCGGGGAGCAGATCTTCGTTCAGCGCCAGGCCCATCGTGCGACGCTCGTCGTGCAGGCCATCGAGGTAGACCTTCGTGACCATGCGTGCCAGCGCGTCCAGATCCCTGGGCGTAAGCGACGTGCGGTCGATGGACATGTCCTCCCGGGGTTCGGTGTCGGCCTGCCGTGCCGTCGCGCGCCCGTTTTCATCCTCGCATCCGGGACGGCGTTCCAACTGTTCCCATCCAGCATGCGGAGGGGAAAGTTCGACGAGCGTGTCGGGCTGCTTCCCGCCGCGCTCGCACAGCAGCGCGCGGAATACGGCGGCATCGTCCGGATCGACGGGAACCCGCATCGGTAAGCGGCGCGCATTCTCCGCCAGGCGCGCGCCGCGTTTCCGCGTCATCCCGGCGTGCGCAGGCAGGCTGGGTCTGGGCGTTCCATAGGGCTCCCTGCCCTGCGTCGGCGTTTGCGTGGCGGGCAATTGCGCTGATGGCGATACATTCATGTTGGCAACTCCTGGTTCGGCATATGAATGGGGCGATCATGGCGCGAAGCGGCCGTGTATCGTGACGGCTGCCTCATCGAGAGCATCGTCGGCCACCCGCTCTTGCTCCAGGGCGCGGTGCCGACGGTAGCGTTCCAGCACTTCCGTCGACTTGCGTGTCGCCCTGGCGGCGGCGGCACGCACGGCCTTTCCCTGGGCCAGCGCCGCGTCCGCTTGGTCGCGCGCCTCACGTGCCGCTTCCACGGCCCGTTCCAGGGCTCGTGTCCGCTGGCGCAGTGCGTCGATTTTTGCGAACCTGCGTTCCAGTTCGCGCCGGTTGACCGGCTCGCCGAGCAAGGCCGCGTACATGGCCGCTTCTTCATCAGCGGCCTGGATGCGCCAGTTGTCCAACTGGCGCTTCTGGCGAGCCAGATGCAGTGCCGCTTCTTCGGACTGGCGATACAACGGGGCCAAGGCCCGGGCCGCGCGGTCTTCCCGCAGGCGACGCAGGACGACCAGATCGTGCCTCAGGTCACGCGCGATCGTCGTCATCCGTGTACCAGGCCGGCCATGCGCGCCACCGTGGCATCGAAGCCGTCCTTCTCGTCACTCGCCTGGCGCAGGAATTGGCGCATATCGCCTATCTTGCGTACGGCCTCGTCCGCCACCGGGTCGTGGCCAGGCTGGTATTCGCCGATATTGAGCAACAGTTCGATTTCCGCGTACTTGGCCATCAGTTCCCGGAAGCGCCCCGCCGCGGTCGCATGTTCGCGCGACACGACGTTGCCCATCACACGACTGGCCGAAGCCAGCACGTCGACGGCCGGGAAATGGTTTTCCGCACCGAGCTTGCGGGACAGCACGATATGGCCATCCAGGATGGAGCGAACCTCGTCCGCCACCGGCTCGGTCATGTCATCGCCTTCCACCAGCACCGTGTAGAACGCGGTGATCGAGCCGCGCTCGTTCATGCCGGCGCGCTCCAGCAGCCTGGGCAGTACGGCGAATACCGAGGGAGGAAAGCCCCGCCGCGTCGGCGGCTCGCCCGCGGCCAGGCCGATTTCCCGCTGGGCTCGGGCGAACCGCGTCACCGAGTCCATCAGCAGCAGGACCCGCTTGCCCTGGTCGCGGAAGTACTCGGCGATCGCGGTGGCCACATAAGCCGACTTGACGCGCTCCATCGCCGACCGGTCGCTGGTGGCGCACACCACGACGCTATTGCCGAGCTTGTCGCCCAGGTCCCGCTGCAGGAACTCCCCAACCTCGCGCCCGCGTTCGCCGATCAGGGCGACTACCCGCACATCGACGTCGGCGTCATTGGCCAGCATGCCCATCAGGGTCGACTTGCCGCCGCCCGCCGCCGCGAAGATGCCCATGCGTTGGCCTACGCCACAGGTCAACAGGCCGTCGATGACGCGTATGCCAAGTTCCAGCGGCTGCTCTATGGGCGTGCGCGACAAGGGATGGGGCGCGGGTCCCAGGACAGGATAGGTCTGCGTCGTCACGAGCGCCCCACGCGTTGCCTCGTCCAGGGGACGCCCCAGTCCATCGAGAACGCGCCCCAGCAGTGCCGTTCCCACCGGCACGCACAGTACGCCGTCCGTGGGCAGGACTTCCGTCCGGGACGAGATGCCACGCATATCGCCGATAGGCGTCAGCAAGGCGGCGTCTTCAGCGAAGCCGATGACCTCGGCCTTGATGTCGCCGCCGCCTTCTGGATCGCGCAATATGCAGAGCTGTCCCACGCGCGCGCCGGCCACGGCGGCCCGTATTATGGTGCCCGTTACCTGGGTGACGCGCCCGATCACCTCCATGGTGCGGGCCTCGGCCAGGCCCGCACGCAAGCGGGGAAGAATGTGATCAAACATCATCTTGCGCCGACCCGGCGCCTGGCCGCGGCCCGCCTTGATCGACCACCGCGATTTCCAACGCCCGTTGCAACACGTCGAGCTGCTTGTCCACGCTGGTCTCTATCGTCCCGATCGGCGTTTCCATCCGGCAAGTTCCGCTGGGCAGCCGGTCGTCCGACACCACATCCAGGTAATCCACGCCGGGAAACCGCACCAATAGCGCCTGCATATGCTGGCGCACCACCGCCGCATCGTCGGTATGCATGCGCAGCAACACATTTTTTTGCCGGCGCAACACGGCAAGCCCGCCGCGCACGACGGTCAGGGCACGGTCGGTCGCGTCGAAGTCCCCTACGATGCGGCGCACCGACGTCACCACGAGGTCCGCCATGTCGCGCTCGATCCGCCGCAGATAGTCGGTCGTCTGCTGTGCCACGGACAGCATGGCGGCAGCCTGCTCGACGCGCGCGGCCTGCAGCCCTTCCGCATGGCCGCGATCGCGTTCGCGTCGATAGGCCTCGCGTGCCTGCTCCGCCAGGCGCGCGGCATCATCCCGCGCACGCCGGAGCAGGTCTTTGGCATCCAGGAATGCGACGTGTTCGTCACGGCGGACGATCTTCCCCACGGGGACGGCCATCAAGTCCCGCGGCTGATCATCGGCCGCCGCTTCAACCCGGAATATCATCTCGCCCCCCCGGAAGGTTGGACCGGGGCAAGAGGCCGGCCGTGGACAGCCCTTGCCAGCGCCATCGCGCCATCACTATCGATGGCCGCCGACACCGCATGCACGATATCGTCATTCGCCATGCTCGCGGACAACGATGGTGCGGCGGCCGCCAGAGGCGGAAGCTTCAGGAACAGGCGGCGCGCCAGCGCTGGCGGCGCGCCGCGAAATGCCAGATAAAGCGAGGCGTACCCAGCCAGGTCAACGTCGCGGCGTGCCTCGGCGGCATCGCCAAACATCGCTCCCGGCAAGCCGGGATGGACGGCGCGAGCATCCCGGATCCAATGCAAGACATCCGGCCCCAGTGCATCCTGCAGCGCCCGAACGGACGAACCCGTGATCGCGTGGCGCAACCTCGGAGCGCACAAGGCAACGCCCATTCGGCGGACCAGCAAGGTCAGCGCGTGCTGCGGCAGGACGGCGATGTCGAGCCCGGCATCCGCGCCGTCGGTCACCGGCATGTCGTGCAAGCCCTCCCGTAGGAGTATCGCGGCGGACCAGTGGCGGTGCCACGACGCCGCGGTGGTGGGAGCGACGGCCATGGCACAAGCGCGGGGCCAGGGCTCGTAATCCGCCATCCTCGCGGGATGCAGGGTTTTACTCGGCAGAAAGTTGAAGATAACCAGCGGCCGCTCCAGCAAGGACAAGCCAGACATGGTTCAGCCCTGACCGAACCGGCCCACGCCGGCCCCCTTGTCCAGCAGGGAGTCGTGGACGAAGCCATCGCGCCGCTTGCGCCATGCCCGGACCGCGACCACGCCCACGGCACAGGCGATCGCCAGCACGCCCGCAAGCCACCAGATCCAGCTTGCCTGCGTTCCCTGCGGGCGTCCGCCCTGCCAGGCCCCGGGGGTCGTCGGCAGGAGGGCCGGCAAGGATGTCGGCTGGGCTATCGGCGTGGGCGTCGGCAGCGAGAGCCCGGACGATGCCGGCGTCCGTTGGGCCATGACCAGCACCACGGACACCCGGTCTTCGCCGAGCTCCGGAATCGCATGCGACACCAACGTGCGAATCTGCGGCTTGAGCACCTCCAGGTTGTAGCCGGACTGATGCTTGATGAACACCGCGGCGGATGCCGGGGTCCTGCTGATCTTCGCGGCATCCTGGTCGGGCAGCACGACATGGACGCGGGCGACGAGGACGCCGTCCATCTTGGTCAGCGTACTCTCGAGCTCTTGCGAAAGCGCATAGATATAACGCGCCCGCTCTTCCAGCGGCGATGAGATCATGCCTTCCTTCTGGAAGATCTTGCCCATGCCTTCGAAGCGCTCCCTGGGCAGGCCTTGCAGCCGGAGGATACCGAGCGCCTTGGCGACATCCGACTCGGCCACGGACAGGGTGACGCCGTTCTTCTTGATCTGCTTCTCGGCGGGAATCGCGGACTGCAGCAGCACCGCCAGGATTTCGTTGGCTTCGGCATCAGTGATCGCCGAGAACAGGTCCACGCGGCTGGAACAGCCCACGAGCAGCGCCAGGGCGATCGCACCGAACAGTCGTATCAATACCTGGGGCGATGCTTGCTGCATGGAAGGCAAGTCAACCCCGCGACATGACGTCGGCCGTATGGGAGAACTTCCCACCCACCTTGGCTGCGACGTCGATATCGACCGACAGCCTGCTGGCCGTCCGAGCCAGTTTGAGCGCGTCCCGGATGGCCTGTCCGTCCAGCACCGGCCGCTGCTCCAGATCGGCTGCGAGCGCCTGCGCCTGCCCCCAGTTTCCGGAGATTCCGGCCAAGTGATTGCGCACACCGCCAGCGATATTCCGCAGCAGCGTACCCATGCCCATGGCATCGCCATCGCTTGATGGATCGTCGCCCGCCCCGGCGTCGCCCAATGGCGACACCGGCCCGTTCATGGCAGCGCGGAACAACGCCACCTGCAAAGCGTCGGCGCCGTCCGGCGGCAGGGCGACAGCGTTGACCGCGGGAATGGAATCGAGCAATCCGACTTTCAATTTGAACTCCTGAGTGTAGGCACGCGTTCGTCGCGCTCAACGGCGCAAGGCCCTGGACAACTCGCGCCTGGTGTCGGACGCGATATCTTCCTGCCCCAGGGCCTGCGCGAATTTCCTGTCGGCGGCCGCGCCATGGCCGGCGTCACGCAGCATGAGGCCCGTGCATAGCGCGGCCAGGCCGTTATCCGCATCCAGTCGGGCAGCCCGATCGACCACCGACAGGCCGGCCTCGGGCTGGCCGGCCAGCATATGGACCATGGCCAGACCCAAATCGACCATGGGATTGTCAGGACGCAACGCGCGCAGGCTGTTGAAGATGGTTTCCGCAGCATGCGCCTGCCCCAGAAACGCGCCGACAAAGGCGAGCTCGGCGAGTTTCTGGATGACCTTGCCATCCTCGATCATGTCTTTCGACACATCGGTAGCGGTCAAGGTGCTACGCCGTCATCTGTTCCGACTGGATCGAAGCCCGCGTCGCCAGCTCGCCGGTGTAGTCCCGGGTCAGATCGGCATTGGCTTGCAGGTTCCGGGCGACCCGATCCATCGACCGCCTAGTGATTTCATCGGTGTCGTGCATCTGTTCGCGGGTGATGCCCAGCAGCTGCTCTGTCTTGCGACGATAGGCCTGGGCGATCTCGACGTCCCACTGCGCCATGCCCAGGCTCAGGTTGCGCCAGCCATTGGCACCGCCGATGCCGCCGTTGGCGCCGTTCACCGCCGTCTGCGCGACCTTGGCAGCAGTTTCGATCCTGGGTTGCCACCCGGCCACGCTGTCCCTGACGGTCGCGGCCGCTCCCCTGGCCGTCGCCACGTTCAGGTTCTTGGCGGACTGCATGGCCTTCTGGAACAGCTGGGCCAACTCCTTCAGCTTGGCCAGCGACTGGCGGATGATCTGGATCACATCCTGCGCCAGGGTTTTCATCGAATCGACAAAGCGCTTCAAGGTCTCGGTGGCCGCCGACGCCACGTTCGACGCCACCGAGCCGCTACCGGCCCCCAGGCCGGACAACGCTTTCGAAACGCTCTTGACGACGGCCCCGCCTCCAGCCACGGCCAGATTGCCGATGACCACGATGGCCATTCCGACGAGCTGCCCCCAGAATTCCACCCGCTCGACCGTTTCCTTGCTGGCGCCGAACGCTTTCGCGATATTGCCGCAGAACTTGGCGAGGGGATTCGGGTCCGCCAACAGCAGCCCCATTACCGCGCCGACCGTGTCGGCCAGGGTATTCGCCGCTTGCTCCGACACGGCCTTGCCGGACGACTTGATCGCATCCGACACCGCGCCGACGACGTCGATACCGTTCTGCTTCAATACATGGTTCGCCAGGGCCGCTCCGGCCAGGGCCAAGGCAGGCCATGCGGCACCACCCGTCGCGACGGTCGCCACCGCGGCGATCGCCACGGTGACATAGGGCATGTAGGGGCCCAGGGTTTCCGAAACCCAACTGGTCAGCCGGTTGTACCAGCGCCCGGCGTTCTCGAGGAAATCCGCGGCCTTCTGCTCGAATTCCTTGATGCTGTTCATCTGCGCGTCCACATACCTGTCGACGCGGGCCTTCATCTGGTCGTAGGACTCGTTGGTCCTGTCATTGACGAGCGCGCCGTTGGCCTCGTTGCGCAGGCCTTGCACCTCCGACACCAGCAGGCCGACATTGAGCGGCGACGGGGCCGACAGAGGCGACACGGACGGCGCGCCCGGCGCCGCCAGGAAAGGCGCGCCGTTCGCGTCGTGCGTTTCCGTGGCTTTCACCGTCGACCGCCTGGCTTCGGTGTCGTCGCGCGGTCCGCCGACGCTCCCCACGATATCCTCGATCGCCCGGACGATGGCGTCCAAGGGATCGGATGCTTCCTTGGCATTGGCATTGCCGCCGGTCACCACCATTGCATCGCCGGACCACGACAACGGCCCGGGATTCTGAATACTTGTGCTCATAGCAACCTTCCTCGGCAATAAAAAATCAGGCCAGCACGCGCATGGCCGAGCGCATGAACTCCAGGCGAAGCTCGTTCACCTTGTCCAGGCGCCGGTTGGCTTCGCCGGTATCGCCGCTGCGCCGGCGTGCCAGGTCCATGGCGACATTGGCGTCGCTGTCCTGCATCTGGCCTTCGACGTCGTGGTACTTTTTCTCGGCATCCCGCTTGGCGCCCAGGGTCTGGCCGATCGAAGACGTGGCACTGCCCAGGCCCTGCGCGGTGGTCTGGCTGGCGGTGCCAAGGCCATTCCAGTTGTCGATCGCGGAGCCTCGTTCGGTATAGCGGGTCATATTCAGCACGCTACCCTCGCTGACGGCCTTGTTCATCTGCTTGCCCGCGGCATACACGCAACCGAAGCTGATCGCGGCCCCCAAGACGGACATTCCCGCATTGGCAAGCATGGCGAGATTCTTGTCCCAGGCGGCGTCCAGCTCCTTGCGGGCGCTCTGGTGCACCGCGACGCGCTTTTTCTGCAAGGCGATCTCGCGATTGTCCAGGCAGGCCTTCATGGCGTCCGCGTTTTCCTTCAGCGCTGCCTCGCCCATGATTTTTTCGGCTTCGGCCATCGCCCGCAATACGGACGATTCGGCCCCCGCCACCTGATCGACGTCGCCAAAGCCGGGAACCTGACTATGCGCCATTACGCCGGCGTTCGATGAAACGGACATCGTAGACATTATGAGTACTCCTAGATATTGGAAATATCGGATCGCCCCTGCGGGCGACCGACCCTCAGTAATCAGGCCGCCTGCCTGATTCCGGCAAGCGCCTGATCGCAACGCAGCTTTATCAGCTTGTGCTCCGGCCTGCTGCACATGGATCGCGCGAGGTCGAAGGAGTCGAAGGCCCGCGCGTGCTTGCCCATGGCCCGGAAGCAGTCTCCCGCGTGCATGACCACGGAAGGATCATTGACGTCCATGAGCGCCGCGACCGAATACATGTGCACGGCGTACTCGTATTGCCCCAGCACCTGGGTGGCTGCGGCCAGCCCCTTCATGTATCGCGGGTCCTTGTTGTCATACAGCACCAGCTGCGCGAACAGATACTGGGCCAGGTCGTACCTGGCTTTTCCGTAAAGGTCGTGGGCGACGGAATACAGCAGCTGGCGATCCACGTTGCGTATGCCCAGGGAATCGCCCAGCGGGCGATCGTTCTTCAGGATCCCGCGCACGACACGCATGACATCGACGCCGCGGCCGTGACCGCGATAGGGTGCGGCCATCAGACAGACCCGGTGATCCGCGCGAAACCCATGGCGATGCTCTGGGCGGCCTTGATCAACCCCTGGATGCCGGTCTGGAGCTGGTTGATGTTGCCAACGATCAGGCCCTGCTTGGACGCGACCATCGACTGGGAACTGGACACTTCATCGCGATAGCCGTCCAGCTTGGTCCGTATGGTTTCGAAGTCGGACTTTCTGGAGTCCCCCGTGAGGCCCGTCATGCCCAGTTCCGCAAGCATGCCGGAGGTGACTTCCAGCTTCTTGTCGTCGTACGGCTGTTCGATTTCGTCTTTTTTCCTGCCGCTCTCGCGGTCCTTCAGAATGCCCTCGATATCCTTCAACATCGGATTGTTGTCTTCCTTACCCATCTGGACGGGGAAGAGATTGATGAAGTTGCCGACTTCGGCGCGTGCTTCGTTGATCTGGCGCGTTCTGCGGATCAGTCGCGACGCCTCCTGGTTGCATGCGCTCAGTGAACTCCCGTTCGACTGGGTCACTTCATTGTTGGTCGCGATGGCCTCGGCGATGATCTTTCCCCAGTTTTCGCCAGGCGCGTCCGCGTATGCGCCGCCACCAACCCCCACCCCGGCGATTTCACCGTAACCGCCCAGAGACTGTCCGACACCCGTTGTAGACATACTCATTTAGCACTCCTGTTTGCTGCGTCGGGTCCATACGAAAGACCCGGGGCGTAGGTGCCTCGCCACAATGGGCAGTTCCGCTTCACGGCGGCCTGCATTCAACACTTGATCCGATATTGAGGGAGACCGGGAACGAAATCGGGAGCACGGCCACTACCATGACCCCACACACAGTCGACACCGCCGGCAAGAATCCAGGATGCGCCCAGAATGATCTCGCCCACCCCATCACTCAACGCACCGTCCGCGATAGGCGGCGCACATCCGGCGGGCGATCATGACGCCGGCGTGCGCGATCATCCAGCCGCCAGCTCGCCGGGTTGGCGTCCCACCCGCGCAAGACGACCGATCGTCACCCCGGCACCCCGGCCGGTCGAATCAGCATTGACGCGATTCCTCGGCCAGACCTGCATGGAACTTGCGGTCAACCACGCACTGGAGCCGGAGATCACGCAATCCGACCTGCAACATCCACCCACCTTCGACGCCGTGCTGCAACGCGCCCGGAAGGACCTGCGGGCCGCCGGTGCGGACGGCAGGAATGGTGGCCTCGACAGTGCGATATACCAATCGGCCCTGCTCGTGCTGGAGCGCACCGTCGTGCTGAGGAACCAGTCGCGTACCAACCGGGCCGCGTTGCAACAGGGATGAACCCGACCCACTCGGCGCGCCTTCCCGCCGAGACCATCGAACTGCTGCAAGTGCTGGCCTTCCTCAGATTACAGAACGGCAAGTCGCGCGACGCCGTCGCCTTGCTGGAAGCGTGCGACCGGGCAGGCGGCTGCCGAGGCCGGGCTTTGGTCCTCCTGGCTTACGCGCAGCTACGCGCGGGCGCCCCGGAGCAGGCGCTTTCCGTGCTGGACCGGGTGGATGCGCAAGCGCTCGCCCTGCCCGCCTGTCGCGTGGTCCGCGCACAAGCGCTTTCCGCCGCCGGACGCCATGACGAGGCGCGGCATGCCATGCGGGCCTACGCCGCCAACCGACCCGCCACTTCCGCCACCTCCGCCTAGTTCCTTCCCGCTGGTCCGCATCACCCTCCCCATGCAAGCAATACGACGCATCATCGCCATCGCGACCAGCCGGAACGATATCCTGCTGGCCGCGACCGTCATGGCCATCGTGTTCATGATGATCCTGCCGATGCCCACGGCGGTCATGGACATACTTATCGCCGCGAACATTACGCTGTCCTGTGTGTTGTTGATGGTGGCGATCTACCTGCCGTCGGCGCTTGCCTTCTCTTCTTTCCCCGCCGTCCTGCTGGTATCCACCCTGTTCAGGTTGGGGATATCGATCTCGACCACGCGGCTGATCCTGCTCGATGGCGATGCCGGCCACATCATCGACACCTTCGGCAACTTCGTCGTGGGAGGCAATCTGGTCGTCGGCCTGGTGGTCTTCCTGATCCTGACGATCGTGCAGTTCATCGTCATCACCAAGGGCTCCGAGCGCGTAGCCGAAGTGGCCGCCCGCTTCTCCCTGGACGGCATGCCGGGCAAGCAGATGTCCATCGACGCCGACCTGCGCGCCGGCGCGATACAGATGGACGAGGCGCGCCGGCGCCGCAGCGTGGTCGAAAAGGAAAGCCAGCTGTACGGCGCCATGGACGGCGCGATGAAGTTCGTCAAGGGCGACGCCATCGCGGGGCTGATCATCGTTGCCGTCAACCTGCTGGGCGGACTGCTGATCGGTTCGGTCCAACGCGGCATGAGCGCCAGCGAAGCAGCACTGACGTACTCGATCCTCAGCGTCGGCGACGGCCTGATCTCGCAGATACCGACACTGCTGACGGCGATCTGCGCGGGCATCATCGTCACACGCGTACCGACCGGCGACAAGCCGTCGAACGTCGGCAGCGACATCGGCGCGCAAGTCATGGCGCATCCGCGGGCCCTGATCATCGCCGCCGTCATCGCGCTGGGCATTGGCGTCATACCGGGCATGCCAACGCTGGTTTTCCTGACACTATCGGTCCTGACGGGCGTCACGGGCTTCGTGCTATTGAATGGCCCCCGGGGGTCGCGCGCCGGGGGCGCCGCCGGAGCTGGAGGCGCCACGGACAGCGCGTTCACCGGGCCGGGCGACGCGTCGCCGGAGCCGGGCCAGCCCGCCAGGTTCGCGCCCGCCGAGCCGGTGATCCTGGAGATCGCCGACGCCTTGTCCACGGAAATCGACGAAAGCGCCATCACCGCCGAGTTCCCTGCCGTACGCCACGCGGTCTACCAGGAACTGGGTGTCCCCCTTCCGGACATCCGCCTGCGGCGCGGCAAGCACCTTCGAGATCACACCTACCAGATCCTGCTGTTCGAAGTGCCGGTGATCCAGGGGACATTGCATGATGGCGCGGTGCTGGTGCGCGAAGGCTCGCGCAATCTCGACGCCATGGGCATTCCCTACGAACGGGATGTCAGCGGCCTGGCCAGCGAATCGGCGTTCTGGGTGCTGCGTGAACATGCTCCGACGCTGGACGGGGCCGGCGTGCCCTATCTGCTTCCCCATCAGGTGCCGAACTGGCATATGTCCATCGTTCTGCGCAAGCATGCCGCGCAGTTCATCGGCATCCAGGAAACCCGCCAGCTGCTGACCGCCATGGAAGAGAACTTCGGCGAACTGGTCAAGGAAGCGCATCGCGTCATGCCAATACAGAAGATCGCGGAGATTCTTCAGCGCCTGACATCGGAAGACATCTCCATTCGCGATATGCGTTCCGTACTGGAAGCCCTGGTCGAGTGGGCCCAGAAGGAAAAGGACATCGTCCTGCTGACCGAGTACGTCAGAATGGCGCTGAAGCGATACATCAGCCACAAATATTCGAATGGCCAGAACTTCCTGCCATCCTATCTGCTGGCGCCGGATGTCGAGGACGTGGTGCGCGATGCGATCCGGCAAACTGCCGGTGGCAGCTATCTGGCCATGGATCCCGAAAAATCCCAGGCATTGCTGGATAGCATCCGGCGCACCGTGGGCCCGCTGGAAACAACCGTGGCCAGGCCAGTGATCCTGACGTCCATGGACATCCGCCGATACGTGCGCAAGCTGATCGAGCAGGATCTCCACCAGCTTCCCGTCCTGTCATACCAGGAGCTGGTCCCGGAAATCAATGTGCAACCCCTCGCCCGGGTGGACCTATGAGTCATGATGCATGCCGGCTGGATTGCGGAGTACTGCCATGACACAAGACTTCGAATTGCGCGTCCTGACCGGTCTCCATCAAGGTGCGAGATGCCAGGCGCATGACGGGGCGCTGATCGGGTCGGATGGTGGATGCGACATCGTGCTGTGCGACGAAGGCATCGCGGATGCAGCTGCCCGGCTGCACCTGGGTCCTGACATATGGGGCATGCGTCCGCCGTTCGATCCCGGTAGTTCTGACGATGCCGTCGAACACCGCGATCCGCCACATTCCGCATCGGCTCGTTCCGACACGGGATTCGGGATGGCGCTCGCGCTAGGGCCCGTCCTGCTAACGGTCGCGCATCCGTCGGCATCCTGGCCGGAGCCGGACCAGATCGCCGCCGTCTCGCGTGACGCCCGGAGCCTGGCGCCGCGGTCCGACGAGGATGCTGACCGCAGCGTCGAGGGCATATCGACGGGTCCGTGCGCCGACTCTCCGCACACCACCGGCTCCCCGGGCTCCCCGGCCCCCGCCACGGACACCAAAGTCCTATTTGACGCGTCCATCCCGCCAGCCACGCAAGCGTATGGCGCCCTGAGCGCGCACACCTACCGTCGCCCCAGGGCCGCGGGCCTGCGATGGGCGGTTGGCGGTTTGCTCGTCCTGCTGGTGTTCGGCAGCGTCGCCTCATTTCCGCCCGGCAAGGTGCCACCCGCCGCGCAGGCCCATACGGGCCGGCCAGTGGAGCCGGAGACGCTGCTGCGCGCGCAGGCCTTGCTCGCTGACCGTAGCTATGCACCCCGAGTCAGGGCGAGCGCCAACGAATACCAGGAGGTCGTCGTGACTGGCTGGGTCCATGACCAGACCGAACACGACAGCCTTGCCACGGCCTTGAGCACCATATGGCCGCTGCCCGCCATGCGCGTGACAACGGAAACGCTGATCGCGGAACGCCTTCGAGCCCATATGCGCGATGTGGACGTCCGTGCGGAAATCGCCCGGTTACCGGCGGGCGATCTCGAGATCCGCGGCGTGGCGGGCACCGACCAGGCACGACAAGAAGCCTATCGACGGTGGCGCGACGATGCCGCGGCTTCCGCATTCCCGGTCACGATAAGCCTGTCGCTTGCCACCGACGTTGTCGAGACATTCCGCAAGGCCACAGCCACGGCGGGCCTGCCCGCCATGGCATCGACCTGGGAAGACAAGGCGTTGCACATCAAACCCGGCGTGCTGGACATGTCGCAACAGGAAGAACTCAAGGCCGTCCTGGATGCGTTGAACCCGCTCTACATGGGCGTCATCCGCATCGACAGTGATCCAGGGCAGGTGAGCGCATCCATTCCGTTTCGCGTGCGGACCGTCGTCGGAGGCGGGCAACCATGGGTCGTACTGGAGGACGGAACCCGCATCGCGGTCGGTGGCACGCACGGCGCCTACCGGCTGACCTCCATAGACGACGGCAGCGTCGTGTTCGATGGGCCCAGCCTTACGGTCATCACGCGATGATCTCGCACACGGGTGCAGTTTCACGGATACCTGACATGCCTCCTGAACACATCGACGTCGCCGAGATACTCGCCCTGTTCGGCTGCGCCGCGGATGAAGCAAGCCGCCTGCGCATGCACGCTGAACTGGACGCTATCCAGAAATGCATGCTGCTGCGGATGCGCACTCCGCTTCGACCGCAGGAATTCGCCAAGGCCAAGGCAATGGCGGATGCGTCGATATCGGCACGGGAGATCCTGGCGGCTGTGGACGCCGTCCTGTCCACGAGCAGCCGCGTTGCACGCTAACCCGGGCATCCGGCCCGCAACCTCTCGTACGGAGCACACACAGATGAACGTCAACGAAAACCTGAGAACCAGCACCAGCGCAATAGACCAAGAGACCGCGAATGTCGACGCGTCGTTTCGCGAGAACATGAATGCACCGGCGCTGGACATCGCAAGCGCGCAACGCTTTGCGCTTATGAGTGGCAACTTGAGCTTCAAGTCCACGTGCGCCGCCGGCATGATCAAGCTGGTAGTCAGCTCGTGCAAGGACATCGTCCGCGTCGTTGGTACGTGATGTTCGCAAACTGTGCTGGCCTGTCGGCCACGTCATGTGCATAGTGCGAGATAGCCACACTCATCACTTTGCATCCTTCGAAATACAAAGACCCGAGCTTCTCTATGAGGCTCGCGAAGGTTCATCGATAAGCGCGAGACCCCTTGCAACAAACGGTGGAAAGGATCGTTCCCGTATGTTAATAATTGCTATATCCACGCAGCCAACCGTTGCAAGGTTGCACGGCACTGCAGTGGGCGTACGGAGGGACGCGCGCCATGATCAGCTCTCAACCCTTGAAGCACGGAGCTCGACTACTGCTGGTAGACGATAGCCCCGCGGATCTCAGGTTGCTGGTGCAACTGCTGAATCAAGAGAACTTCAAGCTCATGGTCGCGCTCGACGGCAAGCAGGCATACGAGCGAGCGACAACCCAGGTCGCCCCCGATGTGATCCTGATGGATGTGTCCATGCCTCGCGTGGATGGTTATGCCACTTGTCGGCTTTTGAAAAGCAATCCCATCACCGCGCATATCCCAGTGATTTTCGTCACCGCTTCATCCGGACTGAACGAACGCCTCAAGGGCTTCGACGCCGGCGCGGCCGATTACGTACTGAAGCCGTACAACCCGGAAGAAGTGCTGGCGCGCGTACGGGTACAGCTGCACATGACTGGGCGCGCGACCTCACTCCTGTCCGCGCAGCACGGTACCCGCGATTCACTCGACGAATTGATCCCCGGAACGAACGCGACGCCGCAACTACGGGTGGGTTCGATCTCCAATGAACAGGCGATCGTGAATACCACCACGCAATACCTGTCGGATCACCTGTGCGACGCGCCTTCCCAGAAACACCTGGCGCGGTTGATCGGCGTGAACGAGAAACGGCTGACCAACGCCTTCCGTAATCTGTTGGGCAAGACCATCCATGACTACCTGCGTGACCAGCGCATGGAAAGAGCCCGCGCGCTGTTGCAGGAAGGCTCGATGACCATCGCGGAGATCGCGGACCAACTCGGCTTCTCCAGCCCCGCCAACTTTGCATCGGCGTTCCGACGACAACTGGGTTGCAGCCCCGTCGCCTTCCGCCGTCACTTTGAAGGGCCGCCCGCGTCGTTGATCAATTGCACATGTGACAGATTGGCTTCGACGAGCGGCATTTTTCAAAAGCTATGAGCGGGTTTTTAAACGCACCGTGATCACGCATTGCCTAGCATGGGCATGCCGCTTTCCCTCCCCACCGCCTACCCAGCGAGCTCATGCGGGGAAGCCGTATCCATACAAGGAGACGACGTGAGCCAATCCACCCTATCCGAACCGCGCATCGCGCCCAATCTCGAATCCGTTCCGATGTCCAAGACGGCGGACGTGAGCCAGCGCAACGCCTTGCCCACGACGTATCGGCGGCCTTCACACGTGCTGATCGTGTCGGATGACGCATCACAGTTGCACGCGACTACCGACTTCCTGCGCAATCAGCTCTTTCGCGTGACGCTGGCCTCCGGATGGCAAGGCTATTATCACGCACAGGCCTGGCGTCCCGACATCATCCTTGTGGACGGGTCGATGCATGACATGGACCCGTTCATGATGGGCCGACTGCTTATGCAGACACCGGACACGCAGTCCATACCGCTCATCTTCCTGCTGGAACAGCAACGCCAGGCCGCCAGCAGGGAGGCCTTCTCGCTGGGTGCCATCGATTGCATCACCAAGCCGATCTATCCCGAGGAGTTGCTGGCGCGCATTTCGGTTCATCTGCGTCGGACGCCGGTCCGCGATGAGAATTCCGCGCCGCGCATGCGCGCGCCAGTCGCGGAAGAATTGCTGTTGCGCAACGCCCTGAATGCAATCGCGACCGACGTCGGCAGCATCCATACCGTCAGGCAGCTCGCCCGACAGATCGGCACCAATGAGCGCAAGCTGACGGCGCTGTTCAAGACCAAGATGGGCAAATCGGCGCATAAGGTGATCTTCGGGCAGAAAATGGAAACGGCCCGACGCTTGCTCGCGCAGACCGGTATGCCGGTACGCGAGGTCGCCAATCACGTGGGCTTTCGTAGCGTATGCAATTTTTCGGTCGCGTTTCATCGGGACCATGGCATTACGCCGTCCGGCTACCGCCGTCAGACGCGTGCGACGGAGGGCGGCACCGAATCGATTTAACGAAGCTTCCACCGGTAAGGAGCGAAACTTATGGATGCCGATACGGGCGCTATCCCAAGCTCGTATCCCGACAGCGCACAGCAACGGTGCGTTCCCATAGTTTGTTCCATGTCGCCGACATGGGCGCGCTTTACCAAAGCGTCTATCTAAATGATTCGAGTCATACTTGCCGACGACCACCCTGTAGTACTGCTCGGCATGAAGAATGCCCTGGAAGCCTCCGGCGACATCCGGGTTGTTGCGGTGGCGGATTCGCCGGAAAGCCTGTTTGCGTGTTTATCCCGGCATCCCTGCGATGTCCTGGTGACCGATTTTTCCATGCCCGGTTCGCAACAGCCCGACGGGCTCGCCATGCTGCTTCAACTGAAGCAGAAGTTCCCCGACGTTCGTATCGTCGTACTGACGAAGATGGCATCACCAGCCCTGATGTCTCCGATCCTGCAGGCCGGCGCATTCGCCCTGGTGGAGAAAAGCGCGGCGGTGAAGGAAATCGCGACGGCGGTCCAGCGTGCCGCGAGCCGGCGTACCTACGTCACGGAGAATGTTCAACGCGAATTTGCCGCATTAGGCGTCCCGCGAACGCAGGTTGCCGAACCCGTGCAACTGTCGCCTCGTGAAATGGAGGTGGTCCGGCTGTTCGCACAGGGCTATAGCAATAACCAGATTGCCGAGATCCTGGGCGTCAGCGCGAAGACGACCAGCCGCCAGAAGATGGATGCCATGCGCAAGCTGGCGGCACGCAACGATGCCGAACTTTATGCGCATGCCCGGGATATGGGACTGGTGTAGCGCCGCTACTCAAGCGCGCAGGCTGTTTCCTGGGGGTGCGGGCTTGGCGGCCATACTGGGCATGACAGGGGCGGCGTGCCCGACGGTGGCCAGCTTTTCACGCCAGCTCAGCGAGACATCGACCATGCTTTCCACCGTGCGACGCAGCTGGATGACGGTAGCGTCGGCCAGCTCGAGCCGGCGCGTGAGCAGGATTTCGCCCGTACGATCGTCCAGCGACAAGGCGGCACCTTCGGTTTCGTGTCCAAAGGCGTTGGCGGAAAGCATATCGCGGTAGAGCGTCAAGCGCTGGTCTGCTTCGACGGGTTCCTGTCCCAATACCGCATAGGCGTGCAGCATGTCTTGCGGATCATCATGTTCCAGCGTGACGGTGACGTCGTTATCGAATATCAGGTCTATGGTCCCGGATTCACCCAAGGTGAGCGGAACACCGCTTTCCTCTCCGAACAGCGCGATCAATTTATGCGCGTCCATGTGAGTCTCCGTCGGGCGATACCGTATTCATGAGCAACCTCGGCATATGATGGGACCGGTCAGTGGCATTGCCCGAGGTATGGTTCCTGAGGGGTTCTTGTGGAATCCTGTGCCCAGGGTGGACAGCCTCAATCGGTTTCCATGAATGGGATGGTGTATTCGCCGGCCAGGCGCGGGACCGCGACCTCCGTCGAGTCTTCGCGTTCGCAGACGGCGCGCGCCGCCAGCAGATCGCGTATCAGCAATGGCGCTTCTTCCTCGATGTCAGCAGGACACTGGCGCACCATCTGCTCCGCATAGAGCGGCACGCCGCGCGCTTTCTCAACGATGCGGCGACGTATCTTGCTGGACAGCCGCTTGTCCTTTCCGCGGAAGGTCACCAGTTGCACCATCGCGTCGCGACGCAGCGGCGGCATGGTGATGGTTTCGTCGATCGGCACGTTCAGGTTCATGCCACGGCCACACAGCAGGATCATGACGGGATCGCGGCGACGCTGATGCAATAGCGATGTCAGCAAGCCGCGGGTGGCGGCGTCCGCCCATTGCGCATCGTCCACGAGTACCAGCAAGGCCTGGTTGGGTGCGTCGCCATCGAGCAGCAGATTGGACAACGGCGCGACCAGGGCGTCGACTTCGGGCGTCGACGGCGCCGGGCCGCTGGCCCCGCTGCGCTGGCCGACGAAATAGTCCACCAGCATCGCGCTGGTCGCCTTGTCCAGGCCGACGCGATAGCCCAGCGATTCGATGGCCCGCGCATAGCCGAGCTCGGCGTCGTCCGCGGCCCGGTTGCCCACGCTGTCTTGAACCGCGAGCCGGGACAGGAAGTATTCGTGAAAGGGATGCAACGCCAGTTGCCGGTTTTCCTGGTCGCAGCGGAGGAAAGAGACCGCGCCGCCACCGCGCCGCACGTATTCGGCGAAGACCTGGGCCAGCAGGGATTTGCCTATGCCTTGCTCGCCCCGCAGATACATCACATGCGGCCGCTCGTTCTTGCGCAGGCTGTTCCAGCGCCGGACCAGGATGTCGAACTCGGTGGTGCGGCCGAACATGCGATGGACGGTGATGGCCTGGGACTGGCCTTCCAGTATGCCCACGCGCAGGCCATAGCGCTCGTCCGGCCGCACGACGAAGCGATCGCTGAGGCGTGCCTGGGCGGCGTCCGTCAGCAGCGTTTCCCCCGACTCGGCAAGGTAAGCGAGGCGCAGCGCCCTTTGCCCGACCAGCATCATCGGCAGCGTTCCGTTATCGGGCGGAACGCGCGCGAGCTCCGCGTGGATGCCCATGCCCAACGACACATGCGGCGATATCGCGCAACGGCGGATGTAGCAGGCCAGGCGCGCGGCGGATTCGGTCGGGCGTTCGTTCAGCGTGGGATAGCCGAAGAGAATGGCGAGATTGCCATCGGCGCCCAGGCACACGCGGCGCCCGGCGGCCTGCGCCAGCCGGACCAGCCGTTGACGGGCCGCCTGCACCCGGTCGATGGTTTCTTCGCCCGGGACACCGTCGCCCTCATGGCCGATGGCCACCGCGAGGACCGCCAATGGCCGGGCGTCATCGTTGGCGGAGGACGGCGCTTGCACGGCGCGTTCGTTGGAGGCCGAGACATCGAGCAGCGACCGGGTTTCCAACGATGGCGTCGTGCCATAGTATTCGCCCATGACGGCGACGCAATGCTCGTATGCCTTCATCGCCGATTCCCTGCGGCCGGTATCGCGCAACATGCGGATCAGGTCGCGATGGGCATGTTCGTCGCCCGGGTGTACCTGCACCCACTGCCGCGCGCTGGCCAAGGCATCCTGGATTTTGTCTTCCGCGCACAATTGCGCGATGTAGGCCTGCCGGCATTGCGAGACTTCCTGCGACAGGCGCGACTGCCAGCTCATGCGCCAGGCGGACAATGCCGCGTTGACCGGCGTGACCATGTGTTCGAGCAGATCGCCGCGATCATGGCCGAGCCTTTCTTCCAGGGTAAGCCGCGCGTAAGGGCCGATTCCGCAGAGCGCCAGCACGTCCACGGTGACCAGATTCTGATCCAGCGCCAGCATGCTGGAAGTGGACAGGATGGCTTTTTCCATGGGCCCGAGCACGTGACGCAGCACGCAGAGCGCATGGCGCAGGTTCGCACGCGCCCCCGATGCGCAGTTCGGCCACAGGAGCTCCGCCAGGGCGGCGCGCGATTGCTTCTTATCCAGTGATAGCGCGAGCATGGCGAGCAGCAGCTTGGGTTTGCCGTAGGCGATCAGCGGGGTTTTATCCACGCCGTCGACGATCAGCTGGAATTCGCCAAGCAGGCAGATCCGAACGGGCCGATTCAGTATTTGAGACATAGGAATCCAAGTCGGCCGAATGCATCGAACGACCGTAGGCGTAAAGTTGGCGGCGCCATCCGGGCGCCGAGGCAGAGGGGTCAGGGTTGATACCTGCGGTAACGTCCGGACGTGTGCACGTGCGGATTGACGTCTGTTGGCAAGCAACGTGGGCGCCAACAGGGTCACCGAGGTAACGGGCGGCCGCCTTGCGGAGACCTGGAATGTGGCATCACGCATGGAAACAACGTGGATCGCCAATCAGTCGCCCCGACACCTTAATGCGTCGAAGTCTAGGCAACACCTAGCGCAGGAAAAATAGGAAATTTCTGAGCCGTAGCTTTAGGGAAAGTTACGGTTCTACAGGCACAGCGCCTCTACAGGTGCCGCCCGTGCGAACGCGGCCCTCGTATTTGAGGCGCGTATCGCGTAGGAATGAGCTGAAGTGACGCACCGGAAACCGCGCGATCTTGGCGGACGAACTGGTGTTCAACGAGCGGGATATTCGACGCTGGCCGGCCAGCGCTGCCTCTGCCTGTTCGGCCCGAGCGTGGATTGCTGATCACGCGACCACGGACAGCACCACGGGCGGCAACGGGCGTTGAAGAAATAACAACACCGCCCGGAAAATAAAAACGCCGCTCGTGAGAGCGGCGTAGATACCTGGACTGCAGGATAATTCTGGTGGTGGGTCGTGCGCGACTCGAACGCGCGACCAACGGATTAAAAGTCCGCTGCTCTACCGACTGAGCTAACGACCCGACCGAAGCCCGCGATTATGGCCTATGAGGCCTGGCTTGTCAAAAAGCAAGCCCCCTGGGCGGGGACGTGCCCCGAGGCCGCGCTTGGTGACCACCAAGCGGTGATCACCCGACAATTACCCCGACAATCACCCCGACAATCACCCCGGCGATCGCCCCGGCGATCGCCAGGCAATAACCACCAAAGCAGCGATCACCACGCTGCGATGACCGCGCCGTGGTACTTCGTCTGGATGAAATCCTTGACCGCCTGCGAGTGGTACGCGGCCACCAGCTTGGCAAGGTCCGGACGGTCCTTGTCCTTTTCGCGCACGGCCAGCACGTTCGCGTAGGGCGAATCGGGCGCTTCCTGCGCGATGGCGTCTTTCTTGGGATCCAGGCCGGCCTGCATGGCGAAGTTGGTATTGATCGCCGATGCATCGGTGTCATCCAGCGAGCGCGGCAGCTGGGCGGCGTCCAGTTCGATGAACCGCAGCTTGCGGGGATTTTCCGCGATGTCCAGCGGCGTGGCCTTCAGGCCGGTGCCGGCCTTCAGCTTGATCAGGCCCTGGGTCTGCAGCAGCAGCAAGGCACGGCCGCCGTTGGTCGGGTCGTTGGGAATGCCGATGCGGGCGCCTTCCTTCAGCGCGTCCAGGCTCTTCACCTTCTTGCTGTAGATGCCGATGGGGAAGATCACGGTCTTGGCGATGCTGACCAGCTTGTAGCCGCGGTCCGCATTGGCGTTGTCCAGATACGGCTGGTGCTGGTAGCTGTTCACGTCCAGGTCACCCGCCGCGAGCGCGACGTTGGGTTGCACGTAGTCGGAGAACTCGACGATCTGCAGCTTCAGGCCTTGCTTGGCGGCCTGTTCCTTCACGACTTCCATGATCTCCGCATGCGGGCCGCCCGTGACGCCGACCTTCAGCGGCTTGTCCTGCGCGTAAGCGGACGCCGTGGCGCCCAGGCCGGCGGCCAGTGCCAGCACGGCGATTTTCTTGATGAAGTTCAGCTTCATGATTATTTGGATTCCCAGGATTGCGATTTGACCGCGGCGCGGGCGCCCCATGGCGACGCGACGCGCGGCCGGCTAACGATGCGACATGCGGCGGACCGCCCAGTCGCCAAGACTCTGCATCACCTGCACCAGCACGATCAGGACGACGACCACCGCCGTCATGACTTCGGTCTGGAAGCGCTGGTAGCCATAACGTATGGCCAGGTCGCCCAGGCCGCCGCCGCCGATGACGCCGGCCATCGCGGAATAGCCGATCAGGCTGACGATGGTGACCATGACGCCCGCCACCAGGCCGGGCAAGGCTTCGGGCAGCAGCACTTTCATGATGATCTGCGCCGGCGACGCGCCCATCGCCCGGGCTGCCGTGATCAAGCCGGGGTCGACCTCGCGCAAGGCGTTTTCGGCGATGCGCGCCATGAACGGAATGGCGGCGACCGATAGCGGCACGATGGCTGCCGTCGTGCCGATCGACGTCTGCGCGACCAGGCGGGTAAAGGGGATGATGAAGACCATCAGGATGATGAAAGGCAGCGACCGCGTCGCATTGACGATGGCCGCCAGCACGCGGTTCACGGCCAGCCGCTGCAGCATGGCGCCGCGGCTGGTGACCACCAGCACCACGCCCAGGGGTATGCCGAGCAGCACCGCGATGCCGCCGGACACGCCGACCATCAATAGCGTTTCAAGCAGCGAAGTGGTCAGTGCGTCTATCAGTTGTTGCGGGCTCATGTGCAAGCTCTTGTACGGCGACGGCGCGCGTCGCCAGGTCATTCGAGGCCTGGTCCAGGGACTGCGGCGCACCTTGGACCAGGACGAAGGCCGTTCCCACGGCAACGCCCTGCACGTCCTCGATACGGGCCTGGATCAGGCTGACGTCCAGTGAAAAATGGCGGGAAAGATGAGAGATCACGCCGTTGGCGCCATGGCTGCCGCCCAGCGACAGCCTCAGCAGCCGGACGGCGGTGTCAGGCCGGGCGGCGACGGCGTCGCGCATGCGCGATTGCAGGGCGGACAGCGTGGCATCCGTGAGGTCGCTGGCCGTTGCCGCCGACACCATGGACTTGGTGATGTCGTGGCGCGGCGTGGCGAAGATTTCGGCGGCGGTGCCCATTTCCACGATCTGCCCTTCGGACAGCACGGCCACGCGGTCGCAGACTTCGCGCACCACTTCCATCTGGTGCGTGATCATCACCACGGTGACGCCGGTCTGGCGGTTGATATCGCGCAGCAGCGTGAGGATGGTGTGGGTGGTTTCGGGATCCAGGGCGGACGTGGCCTCGTCGCTGAGCAACACATCCGGCTCGTTGGCCAGGGCGCGCGCGATACCGACGCGCTGCTTCTGCCCGCCACTGATCTGGGCCGGGTAGCGATGAGCCAGATGCTGCAGGCCGACCAGCTTCAACAGCCGGTCGACACGGGCGGGAATATCGCCTCGCGGCACGCCGGCGATCTCCAGCGGCAAGGCGACGTTGCCGTAGACGGTGCGGCGGGCCAGCAGGTTGAAGCCCTGGAAGACCATGCCGATGCGGCGGCGCTGCTGCCGCAACTGGTCTTCGGGCAGGCCCGTCAGGCACTGGTCGCCGATGGCGATGGTGCCTTCGTCCGGACGTTCCAGCAGGTTGATGCACTGGACCAGGGTGCTCTTGCCGGCCCCGCTGGGGCCGATGATCCCGAAGACTTCACCCTGCGCGATATCCAGGTTGATGCCGCGCAGGGCTTCGAACCGGCCATGCGGCGTGGCATAGGTCTTGTTGAGGTTTTTGATGTGAATCATGGCGCGACGACATTGTGAACGAGCGCGATACGTAGCAGAACGACAGTTTCGTGCCGGCCTTATAACTTTTGGTTATAAATCGCGCACGCATGCCGCCCTGCCCCGGTGGGGAGAGCGTGATCGGACGTACGGTATCAGCGGGCCCGGGAAATCCGGACTTCCGCGCCGCGACGCTTGACCTCCAGCCCTTCGGAAGGAAGGATGCGCAGGCCTTCCAGGCCCTTGATATAGCTGGAACCCTGCATTTGCATGACCCGGATCTTGTTGCGCATGACCACGGGGTTGTGCATGGGCATGCCGAACATCCAGACCTCATCGAGGATACGGGCGGAATTGAATTCGCCCGTGTGATGCGCGGCCGGGCCCAGGCACAGCATGTGGCCTTCGCGACCGAATACCGGGTATTGGCCAGGATCGCACGTCACGGTCCAGACCGAGCCGCCTTCGTAACGATGGCCGGTGTTCAGATCCCACCAGGCTTCGCCCTTGGGCAGGTAGACACGGACCTCGTTGCCGGGCTTGACGATGGGCGCGACCAGCAGCGCGGGGCCGAGCAGATACTGCAGATCCCAGGCGTGCGCATCCTCGTCGCCGGGGAAGGCCATGGCCATGGAGCGCTGGACCGGCAGGCCGGTACGCACGGCGTCTTCCACCGCGCCCAGCACGTATGGGATCAGCCGATAGCGCCATTGCAGCCAGGTGCGCGCATGGGCGAGGGTTTCTTCGCCGAAGGCCCAGGGCAGCAGCTTGTCGACGCCTTCGAAGATCAGATTGGAAGAGAACACGCCGAAGGTCAGCCAGCGCAGGTAGAGCTCCGGCGTCATCGCGTCCGTCGAGGCCGCGGCATTGCCGATGGCGTGGACTTGCACGGGCAGGCCGCTGGCGCCGATCGACAAGGCGGTGCGCAGCGTATGCTCCAGGCCCTGCCAGTCGTTGCTGACGCGCGGGCCGTTCTGCCACGGCAGGCGTTGCGCCGCGGGGAAGAGATCGGTGCTCGGCACCACGCCTTCCGGCGGCACCTTGTGGCCGGCGACGGCGTCGAACAGGGCACGCCGGGCCAATAGCGGATAGATGGTGCGGAGCGCCGGGCCGGATTCGCCGCCACGCGCGGTGATGCCGTCGGGTATGGCCAGCTGGATGTCACAGGCCGGCGCGTCCAGACCGTCTTCGATCAACTGGCGCTGCCGTTCCGCCCACAATGCGTAGACGTCGCGGTTGGTCAGGTCCAGCAGCCCGAAGGGCTGTCCCGACGATGCGGCGGTGCCATCGAATACCTGGGCGTTGCCGTCGTCGCGCGCCAACAGCCAGCCACGATCTTCCAGTTCCTCGAACAGCGCCGTATGGCGCAGGATTCCCGGGAATCCGGGCGCGCACACGTGCACGTGATGCTTGTGGAACAGGGCGAACAACTGGCGCGCGTCGGGAAAGCGCGCGGCGTCCCATTCGAGCTGCGGCTTGTCGGCCTGGAATGCCCAGGCGGCCGGCGGCGCCAGCTGCACGGCATCCAGCGGCAGCTCCTGCGCGCGCATGCGTTCGATCAGCGCGGTGGTCTGCGTGGCCATTTCGCCTTCGGCCTGGCGCAGCCAGACCCCCATGGCCCACAGCACGGGCTGGCCGGCGCGGCCGGTCAAGGCCGTGTATTGATTCAGGATTTCAGTGGGCTCGCCGACGAAGAGGAACAGGTCCAGCACCGCGCCGTCCATCGTGACGACGTAGGCGCTGTCGGCAGGCTCCGCGCCCAGCGCATGCTGTACGCGCCGCACGGTGTTGACGTAGACGCCCCAGCCCTTGGGGCTCCACGCGAGCGGCAGCGCGCGATGCTCGGGATCGTCGGATACGACGTGTTCGTCGCGGCGATCGAGATCGCCCGGGGTTTCGCCCAGGCCATAGATACGGTCGGCCCCATCCAGCGCGAAGCTGACGGTCCACACGGCTTCGTCCGCTTCGTCCAGCGCGTTGTGGCCGAAGCCGGGCGCATGCTCGGAGTCATCCGACACGAAGACCTGGGCGTCGCCCTTGAACAGCGCGACGCGCACCGGATCGGTCATGACTTCCAGCGCGGTGTCGCCCTGGGCAATGCGCCAGCCGCCGCCATCGCGCGGCGCGATCGTGGCTTCTCCCACGGCCTCCTGCCGGGCGAGCAGCATTTCGGCAATGGCCTTTTCACGCGTGCTGGGCTTGTCATCCGCCAACGCATGCGGATGTCCACAGCGGATCCGGAAAACGCCCGGCGCGTGCGGCTCGACCACAAAACGCAAACCGTCGCCCGTATCGAAATCAATGCGGCTGGGGCGAGCGGTCAACAGCTCGACGCTTTCGAGCTGGTTTGTATGCGCAAAATCGAACTTGGGCGGCACCTAGCATCCCCCGCTTAGCCAAATAGCACCAAAAGGCGCTATTTTGACGGATTTGTCGTCTGAAATAAACTCGGCATTGGATTTGCGCCTTGCGGGGCTGGCGCCGGACAGGCTGTACTGGCCGTGCCTGGGGCCGAAGCGGCCGCTTACCTCGCCGGCCGGCGGCACGGGCGCCCACCGCCGCCGGCCGAGCGGAGGGCCCAACGCGCGGCAACGTCTGGCAATTTCCGGCTTCCACCCCATTTCGGCTGAGGCGGGTATCGATCAGTCAGGCTTGGCGACGCCAACCCTGGCTACCCCGGATCCGCGGCCCGGCGCGATGGCCGCCATCAGGTCGGATTCCAGGACGGCGGGCTCGCCGCACAGCTGCGCTGCGATGGCGTCCCCCGCCAGGGCGGCCCAGCTCAATCCGCGCGATGCATACCCCGTGGCCAGGTGCAAGCCCGGCGCATGCGCCGCCGGCCCGATCGCCGGCAACCTGCCGGGCAGCACGGCCCGCCATCCCGCCCAGCCCGGCAAGGACCCGGCGGACGCCTCGAAAGCCCGCATCGCGCCTGGCGCGAGCAGGCCCGCCGCCTTGGCGATATTGGTTTCCTGCCCCGCCGCCGTCACGAGGCTTGCCGACGCGCCGTGGGCGTAGGTACTGCCGGCGACGCATGCGCCATCCACGGCGGGCAGCAGATAGCCTTCGCCGCCCACAATGCAGCGCGGGCCACCCGCCAGTCCGCCGGCCGGCAGCAAGGTCACTTCTCCCGCCAGGGCGTGCATACGGGCGACCAGCGGGAAGCTATGGAGCAGCTCGCTCGCCGCCAGGATGTCGCGCGCGCCGATGGCATTGGCCAACACCACGTGGGAAGCCTGCCCGACCTCCCGGCCGGCGTCGTCGTACAGGCGCCAGAGGTCCGCACGATGTTCGATGCGGCGGACCGCGGCCGGTACGAAGGCGGCCGCCGATACGGCGATCAGGGCCTGGATCAAGGCGGGCGGGCGCACCAGCATGCCGGCCGAGAAGTAAAGGCCGCCGCGCGACAGCGGCAAGCCGGCCAATGCGCCAGCCTCGGCCGCGTCGACGCCGCGCACCCATGAATCCGGAAACGCGAGTGCCCGCAGGACCGACGCGGCGTCCGCGGCACGGCCGGCGTCGCGCGACAGCTGCAGGGTTCCGCACTGCCAGGGACGCACTTCGACGGGCAGGCCGCGCCAGCGGGCCTGCACGCGCTGGCTGCCGGCTCGCGACAGGCGCGCGCGAACATTGTCATCGCGCGCGACGAGCGGGGTCAGCGCGGCCGCCGCATGCCCTTGATGCACCGAAACCGGACGCGCATCGAACAGCGTGACGGGAACCCCGCGCAAGCCCAGCGCATGGGCCAGCGCGGCGCCGGCAATCCCCGCACCGACGACCGCGACATGCGACGGCGGCGGCGTGGCAACCGGCCGCGCGCCCGGGTGGACCGCCACCGTCATATGGACCTTGCCCGCGAAGCCCCGCCGTTTGGACACGGCGAAGCCGGCCTCCTGCAGACCGCGGCGCACGGTGCCGGCGCTGCACCAGGTCGCGGCGGTGGCGCCCGCCGCCGCGTGCGCCGCCAGGGCCCGCATCAGGGCTGGCGTCCACATGCCGGGATTGCGGTCCGGCGCGAAACCGTCCAGGAAAAATGCGTCGGCGACGAAATCCAGCGCCGGCACCAGGGCCGCGGCATCGCCGCAGCCGAGTGTCAGCGTCACCGCCCCACCATCGAATTCCAGTCGATGCACGCCCGGCAGCAACGGCGGCCATTGCGCCAGCAGTTCGCTCGCCAGCTCCGCCAGTGGAGCGGCGCCGGCGTAGCGGCGCAGCACGGCCGCCAGATCGTCCGGGCGCAATGGATGGGCCTCGAACGACACCATATGCAGGCGTGCCGGCCGCCGCGGATCGTCACGCCAGGCGCGCCATAGCGCCAGGAAGTTCAGGCCCAGGCCGAAACCGGTTTCGCAGACGGTGAATGCAGCGCGCTCGCGCCAGCGGTCGGGCAAGCCATTGCCCTGCAGGAACACGTATTCCGCCTGCGCCCAGGCGCCGTCGACGGGGTGATAGACATCGTCGTACTCGCGGCTGTACGCGACTCCGCCCTCGTCGATGACGGGATCGGCGGGAATCAAGGGCCGATAAGCAACACTGGAGGACTCGAACATGGGGGGTTACATCGTGTGGATACTATGTGCGGCGTAGAATCGGTCTATCGGGCAGCCATCTTGACCGCCCGCCGCATCGCGCCGCGCGCGACGCGGAACAACCCTGATTATCGCCAGACAAGCATGCAACCCTCCGCGCAAGCCGCTTCCCATCAAGTGCCCATGGATCTGTGCGCAGCCCTGGATGCCGCCGTCAACGCCGCGCACGCCGGAGCCGCGATACTGCAATCGTACGCGCATCACCGTGCCGACCTGGTCATCGACCGCAAGGCGCGCAACGACCTGGTGTCCCAGGCCGATCGGGAAGCCGAAGCCGCCGTCATCGAAGTCCTGCGCGAACGCACGCCGCAGTACGGCATCGTCGCCGAGGAGACCGGCGGCAAGGTCGAGGGCGAGGCCACCTGGTATATCGATCCGCTGGACGGCACCACGAATTTCCTGCACGGCATACCGCACTACGCGGTGTCCATCGCGTTGATCGCGCGCGCGGGAGCCAAGGTGGACGGCGGTGCGCCGCTGGCCGCGGATACCCCTGTGGTGGGCGTCGTCTACGACCCCTGCCGCGAAGAACTGTTCAACGCCATCCACGGCGTCGGCGCATGGCTGAACGGCCATCGCATCGCCTGCTCGCGCACGCCGTCGCTGGACGACGCGGTATTGGCGACGGGTTTCCCGTTCCGGGACTTCTCGTTCGCACAGCAATACATGCCCACGCTGCACGATGCCATCAACCAGACCCGCGGCGTGCGCCGCCTGGGCGCCGCCGCGCTGGATCTGGCGTGGACGGCGGCGGGCCGCTACGACGGCTATTGGGAAATGGGCCTGGCGCCCTGGGACGTCGCCGCGGGCACGGTCATCGTGCGCGAAGCCGGCGGCGTGGCGGAAGATATGCATGGCGTCGACAGCTGGCCCATCGGCGGCTACGTGGTGTCCGGCAACAAGGACATCGCCGCCGCCTTGAAAGCCATGATCGCGCCGCACCTGGTCAGGAAAACAGCGGGCTGAGCCGGTCCGCCCGCGCCAGGCCGCGCCGCGATCCGGGGTGCATCCCCCCGGCACATCCGAACGAAAAATGGACGCGCGCCTCGCTGCCTAGCGGACGGCGGCCTCCCGCGGGGAGCTTGCGCACGAAGCGGCCTGCCCGGCCGCGGGTTCGCGGGCACCGGATTCCCGCGCCGCTGCTTCTCGCAGTTCACGCCGCAGGATCTTGCCGACATTGCTTTTGGGCAGTTCGGTGCGGAACTCGATCTCGCGCGGACACTTGTAGCCCGTCAGCTTCTCGCGGCACCACGCGTTGATTTCGGCTTGCGACAGGGCCGCATCGCGCGGCACGATGAAGACCTTGACCACTTCACCCGACCGTTCGTCTTCCACGCCGATCGCCGCGGCTTCGAGCACGCCGGGATGGGACACGATGACTTCCTCGACTTCATTGGGATAAACCTTGAAGCCGGACACGGTGATCATGTCCTTTTTGCGATCGACGATACGGATATAGCCGCGCTGGTCCATCGTACCGATGTCGCCGGTACGGAAATAGCCGTCCGCCGTCATGACCTCGCGGGTTTCCTGCGGGCGCTGCCAGTAGCCCCGCATGACCTGCGGGCCCTTGATGCAGACCTCGCCGCGCTGGCCTTCCGGCACGGCCTCGCCGCGATCGTCCAGGATGGCGACGTCGGTGGACGGCACGGGCAGGCCGATGGTGCCGGAAAACGCCAGCGTATTGGTGGGATTGACCGTGGCGACCGGTGCGGTTTCCGACAGGCCGTAGCCTTCGATGATGGGGCGCCCGGTGATCGCGCGCCAACGTTCCGCCACGGTGCCCTGCACCGCCATGCCGCCGCCGAACGTCAGGCGCAGCGCGGAGAAGTCCAGCGCGGCAAAGGCGGGATTGTTGGCCAGCGCGTTGAACAGGGTATTGACGCCGGGGAAGATATTCACTGGCAGATCGCGCCAGGCCTTGATCAGCGCGGGCTGGTCACGCGGATTCAGTATGAGCAGGTTGCGCATGCCGGCATGCATGCCATACAGGCCGCAGACGGTCATCGCGAATACGTGATACAGCGGCAAGGCGCTGATGATGGTGAGCTGCCCCGGCACGTCGTGCAGCGCCGGCCAGGCCACGGCTTCGGTCTGCAGCACATTGATCGCCAGGTTGCGATGCGTAAGCATGGCCCCCTTGGGCGTACCCGTGGTGCCGCCGGTGTATTGCAGGACGGCCAGGTCGTCCATGGACAGCACCGGCGGCTCGAAACCGTGCCGCCGGCCGATCGCCAGCGCCCGCGACAAAGGCAGAGCGCCTTCTATCCGCCACTGCGGCACGGCCTTCTTGACGTGCCGCGCCACCAGATTCACCACCGTTTCCTTGACCCCGCCCAGCAGGTCGCCCACCGCGGTGACGACGACATGCCTCAGTTCGCCGCGGTCGGCGACGTCCTGCAGGGTGTGCGCGAAGTTTTCCAGCACGACGATGACCTGCGCGCCGCTGTCCAGCAGTTGCCGCTGCAGTTCGGCAGGCTTGTAGAGCGGATTGACATTGACCAGCACATGGCCCGCGCGCAGCGTACCCAGCATGCAGGCCAGGTAGGCGGGCACATTGGGCATCATCAGGGCGACGCGCGTCCCCTGTTGCAGCCCCAGCGACTGCAGCCATCCGGCGAAACACCTTGCGTGGCGGTCCAATGTCTCGTAACGGATGTCCGTGCCCATCGCCGTGCATGCCACGCGGCTGGCGTAGCGTTCGCAGGCCCGATCCAGCAGATCGACCAGCGAAACATAGGCATCGACCGACACGTCTGCGGGCACGCCGGCGGGATATTCGGCCAGCCATGGACGCTGCATGGTGTTGTCTCCAATTTAATAAAGGCCGTGTTTGATGATACGCTCAATCGTCCAGCCGCCGCCACGCGGTTGCCGGCCGTTCCGACGGCCCCAGGCGACCCCTTGCGGTCTCCTGCCCCAGTCCAATTTTGCCGCGCCCGCGCAGGCGCGCAACCCTATCGGTGCCTCATGAAACTGCTCGAACCCATCATTGCCTGGCAAGCGGAACTCGCCGCCATCCGGCGCGACCTGCATGCCCATCCGGAATTGTGTTTCGAGGAATTCCGGACCGCCGACGTGGTGGCCGGCAAGCTCGAGGAATGGGGTATCCCCGTGCACCGCGGCCTGGGCGGCACCGGCGTGGTGGGCACCATCCGCGGCAATGGCCCGGGCACCCGGGCCATCGGCCTGCGCGCCGACATGGATGCCCTGCCGATGCAGGAAATCAACACGTTCGAACACGCCAGCCGCCACCCGGGCAAGATGCACGCATGCGGCCATGACGGCCATACGGCCATGCTGCTGGGCGCCGCCCGCTACCTGGCCCAGCACCGCGATTTCGACGGCACCGTCTACGTGATCTTCCAGCCCGCCGAAGAACACGGGGGCGGGGCCAAGCGCATGATCGACGATGGGCTGTTCCGTGAATTTCCCATGGAAGCGGTGTTCGGCATGCACAACTGGCCGGGCATGGCGCAGGGCGCCTTCGGGCTGACCGATGGGCCCATCATGGCGTCCAGCAACGATTTCCGCATCACCATCACCGGCAAGGGATCGCACGCCGGCATGCCGCACCTGGGCATCGACCCCGTCATGACGGCGGTGCAGCTGGCGCAATCGCTGCAGACCATCATCACGCGCAACCGCAACCCGCTGGATGCCGCGGTGTTGAGCATCACGCAGATCCATGCCGGCAGTGCCGACAACGTCGTTCCCACGCAGGCCGTCATGCGCGGCACAGTGCGCACCTTCACGGTCGAATCGCTGGACCTGATCGAGGAACGCATGCGCGATATCGCCGTGCATACCTGCGCGGCGCTCGCCTGCGAGGTGGATTTCGATTTCCAGCGCCACTATCCGCCCACCATCAATCACCGCGAGGAAGCCGCGGTGTGCGCGGAGGTGATGCGCGAATTGGTGGGCGCGGACAACGTGAACGACCACGTCCAGCCTTCGATGGGCGCGGAAGACTTCGCTTTCATGCTGCAGGAAATCCCCGGCTGCTACGTCTGGATCGGCAATGGCTGGGGCGACCACCGCGTGGCGGGCCATGGCATGGGCCCCTGCATGCTGCATAACGGCAGCTACGATTTCAACGATGAATTGCTGGGGCTGGGCGCCACGTATTGGGTCCGGCTCGCGCTGGCGCGCCTGTCAGGCGCGGCACATCTCCAGGAATAGCGCGGCCGCGCGCGCCGGGGCGGATGCGTGCGGCAGCAGGATGCTCAAGGTGCGGGTCAGGCCGCCCGCGCCGACGCGCAACGCCACCAGCGCGCCGTCTTCATGGCGCATCGACATGATGGATACGAAGCCGATGCCCAGGCCGGCGCGCACGGCCTGCTTGACGCCTTCCACACCAGCCAGTTCCAGCGCCACATCCGGCGCCAGCCCTTCGGCCTGGAAGGCGCGCTCGACCAATCCCCTCACCCCCGAGCCCTGTTCACGCATCACCAGCGGATAGGCGGCGATGTCGGCCAGCGTGGCGCTGCCATGCGCGGCCAGGGCATGATCGGCCGGCACCACGGCGACGACTTCGTCGGCGCGCCATTCGTACACCGCGGTATCGGCCGGCAAGCCCGCCGGGATATCGCCTTCGATGAACGCCATGTCCAGTTGCGGCAATCGCTGCACGATTTCGCGGGTATTGCCGTCCGATAGCTGTAACGCCACTGCGGGATAACGGGCGCGGAAAGCCGCCACCAGGGCGGGCAGCACGTAGCTGGCGGGCGTGGTGCTGGCGCCCAGTTGCAGCGAACCGGACGCGATGCCGCGCCATGCATCGCGGACGCCGCGCGCCTGCGCATACGCATGGCGCAATTGCCGCGCATGTTCGACCAGGCCTTCGCCAGCGGAGGTCAGCGCGATACCGTGACCGCTGCGGCGGTACAGGGGCTCGCCGAACCATTCCTGCAATGCCCGCAACTGGCCGGATACCGCCGGTTGGGACAGGTGCAGGAGTTCCGCCGCACGGCTGATATTCCCCGCTTCGGCGACATACGCGAAGGTCAAGAGTTGTTCCGGCGTCATCGTCTCGCCAAGATATCGGAATTCCTGATATTAAACATCCGATATGCAAAGTTTTCAAATGAATCGTGCAAACGTAACATTACCACCAGTTATTTAGGTCTGCCGCGCGGTCATAACAGGAAGGGCTTTCCTGTCGCGGCGGGACTTGGGAATCGACGCGTATGAACACCACCACCGCCAGCCTGCCGCTGGCAACCCCCTGGCGCGACAAGCTCAACGGCGTGCTGTTCGTCGGCCTGCTGTCCGCCGCCGTCGTCCAGCTGGCCAGCCTGCCGTTTCTCCGCAACCTGGGCTTTTCGCCCCTGGTCGTCGGCATCGTCTGCGGGATGATCTACGGCAACTTCCTGCGCGGCACCATGCCGCACGACTGGAGCACCGGCGTGAACTTCGCGGCGCGGCGGCTGCTGCGCATCGCCGTCGCGTTCTATGGGCTGAACATCAGCATCCAGCAGATCGCGGCCGTCGGGTTGCCCGGCCTGGCGGTTTCCGTGGCGGTGGTAGTGGGCACGCTGGTCATCGGCACCGTCGTCGGCCAACGCCTGCTGGGCCTGGACCGGGATACCGCCATGCTGACCTCGGCGGGCAGCGCCATCTGCGGCGCCGCGGCGGTGCTGGCCTTCGAGCCGACGCTGCGCGCCCAGCCCCACAAGAGCGCGGTGGCGGTGGCGACGGTGGTGCTGTTCGGCACCTTGTCCATGTTCCTGTACCCGGTCCTCTACCATGCGGGATGGCTGAACCTCGACACCCAGCACCTGGGCATCTATATCGGCGGCACGGTGCATGAAGTGGCGCAGGTCGTCGGCGCGGCCAGCAATGTGGATCCGGCGACGACCGAAGTCGCCACCATCGTGAAAATGACGCGCGTCGCCCTGCTGGTGCCGGTGCTGCTGGTGCTGGGACTCTGGTTGCGCCGGGCTGCCGGGGCCAAGGCCCAGGGCGGTCATGGGGGCGCCACGCGCCTGCCCATTCCATGGTTCGCCGTCGGTTTCCTGGCACTGGCGATCGTCAATTCCTTGAACGTGGTGCCCGCCGACGTAGTGACGCAGGTGCGCAAGCTGGACGTTTTCGCCTTGACCATGGCCATGACCGCGCTGGGCATCGAGACCCGCTTCAGCCAGATCCGCAAGGCCGGACCGCGCGTACTGGCGCTGGGCCTGATCCTGTACGTGTGGCTGGTCTTCGGTGGCTACGGCCTGGTGAAGCTGCTCGGCTGAACGGTCAGGCGGCTGTCACGCGACGACGACGAAATTCCGTCATAATCGGCCGGTTATCCGTAAGGAGCCGGCCCTATGTCCGCCAGTCAAACATCGCCCTTCGTCACCCTGCCCAAGGATCGCGACCCGGTCCTGCGCGTCATGCCCATGCCCGCGGACGCCAATGTGCATGGCGATGTGTTCGGCGGCTGGATCATGGCCCAGGTGGACATCGCCGGATCGATTCCGGCGGCGCGCCGCGCGGCCGGCCGCGTGGCCACCATCGCCGTCAACAGTTTCGTGTTCAAGCAGCCCGTCTTCGTCGGCGACCTGTTGAGCGTATATGCCGACGTGGTCAAGACAGGCACCACGTCCATCACCGTGTCCGTGGAAGTCTACGCCCAGCGCCAGCGCCTGGACGCCGAAGTCGTGAAGGTCACGGAAGCCACCCTGGTCTACGTCGCGACGGACGACGCCCGCCGCAGCCGTCCCCTGCCCGCGCTATGACAGGCGAGCGCGTATGACCGAAGCCGACATCGTGCAAAAGCCGGCCGCCGCGCCGCGCCGCCTCGACCCGGAAGACGCCCAGCACGCACTGGGCGAAGTGCAGGAACTGCTGCGCCGGCAGGAGCTGGTCGCCAGCCTCGTGCATCGCCAGGAAGAAGGCGATACGCGGCAGAACCTGGTCGAACAACTGGTGCAGCGGCAGCACGAAGCCGAACTGAAGGCGCTGGTCGACGGGCTGCACCCGTCCGACATCGCCTTCATCCTGGAATCGCTGCCGAAGGACGAGCGCCAGGCCGTCTGGAAGCTGGTCAGCGCCGAGCATGATGCCGACGTGCTGCTGGAAGTCGAGGACTGGGTCCGCGAGTCGCTGATCGAAGCGATGGATCGCCAGGACCTGGTGGCGGCGACCGAGAACCTGGACGCCGACGAGCTGGCGGACCTGGCGCCCGACCTGCCGGCCGACGTCGTTGCCGAAGTCCAGAAGGGCCTGACCGACGAGGAACGGGCGCAGTTGCTCGAAGCCATGGGCTATCCCGAAGACAGCGTCGGGGCCATCATGGATTTCGAGATGGTCCGGGTGCGTGAGGACGTCACGCTGGAAGTCGTCTTGCGCTACCTGCGCCGGCTGCATGAACTGCCCGATCACACCGACCAGATTTTCGTCGTGGATCGCCAGGACAAGCTGCAAGGCATCCTGCCATTGTCGACATTGTTGGTCAGCGAGCCCGATATCGCCGTGCGCGACGTCATGAGCACCGATTACCTGACACTGGCCGCGCTGGATTCGGACGCCGATGCCGCCGGCGCCTTCGAACGCTACGACCTGGTGTCGGCGCCGGTGGTCGACGACCAGGGCCGGCTGATCGGCCGCGTCACCATTGCCGACGTCGTCGACGTGATGCGCGAAGACTCGCAGGAACAGGCCTTGTCGCGCGCCGGTTTGCAGGAAGAGGACATCTTCGCGCCGGTGGCCATGGCCCTGCGCAACCGCGCGCCCTGGCTGCTGTTCAACCTGTGCACCGCCGCCACCGCGTCCTTCGTCGCCTCGCGCTTCGAGGGTACCGTCAGCCACATCGTCATCCTGGCCTTCCTGATGTCCATCGTGGCCGGCATCGGCGGCAACTCCGGCAACCAGACCATGACGATGATCATCCGTGCCCTGGCCGTCGGCCGGATCACCGGCCGCAACCTGTGGCAGCTGGTCAAGCGCGAGCTGCTGGTCACGCTGCTGGTGGGGCTGTGCGGCAGCCTGGTGGCCGCGCTGTTCGCCTGGGGCATCTCCGGGTCGGTGCCCATCGCGCTGGTGATGATGGCGGCCATGATCTGCAACATGCTGGTGGGCGCCTCGGTCGGCGTCCTGGTGCCCATGCTGCGTGACCGCTTCGGCAAGGACCCCGCGATCGGGTCTTCCGTATTGCTGACCTTCGCCACGGACTCGCTGGGGTTTTTCATTTTCCTGGGCCTGGCCACCCTGTTCCTGCTCTAGGACCCTGGACGCAGCGGCGGGCCCTTGCCATTCGTCAGCGCTCAATCATCGAACTTGACGATCCGCTGTCCCTGTACGCCCAGCCCGGCCATCAGCCCCTCCTGGCCGAAGATGAAGGCATAGACATCGGCCTTCAAGGTCGTGGTCGTCAAGGACTTGGCCGCGCCGACGTCCACCACCACCACGCTGGGTCCCACGCCCAGCGACAAGCCGGCGCCGCTGGTCAGTTCGGTGATGGCTTCATCCGTCATAAGAAACAGCGCCTCCGAGTAGGCCTGCGCGCCGGCCTGCAGCCCATACGAGACGCCTCGCACCCGGTAGTACGCGACCACCTTGCCGTCCCGGTCGAACATCACCCCCTTGCCGCCCTGCGCGCCAAAGATGAATCCCGCCTTGACGATATTGGGAAACACGACGACCGCCTTGGCCTTGGGCCGCACCACGGAATTCGCTTCGGGCGTCTGGGCGAACAGCTGTTCCAGCGCCTGGCGCGCTTCACGGTCCAGGGTCGGATCGCCGCCGGTGGCGACCGTCGGCCCGCCGCAGCCGGTCAGGGCCAGGAGCAAGAAGCAGGCGAAAGCGAGACTCGGAATCCTGTTCATGATGTGCGTTCCTCGTAGAGAACCTGTCGCCACCACGCGGTTCCGCGGATCGACTCGCCGGAAACGCGCTCACGGCAAATACTGAAAGAGGCGGGCGACCCTCACCATTGGACCTTGGTCCAATTGCGGCCTCGATGCCGCTGCGCGTTCATAGTTGGCGGGGCGTTCCGTGCTGAACGACGGTGCGCACATGTCAATGTCCGCCGGGGACGCGACGCGGCCTTCCGGGGTGACGAGCAAATGGGGAAACACCATGAAGACGGAAGCCGCCGGAGACCAGCACCTGGATCACCTATTTTCGAACTCCGCCGCCCGCATGGATCGCTGGCGCGAGCTCAATGCGAAGGCGCAGGCCTGGGCCGCCGACACGCGCAGCGGCAAGAACGGGCGCGTCAGTGCGGCGGTACGCGACGCGCTGGCGGCTGTCCGACCCATGGAAAGCTACTTCGCCTATCCCGGCGCGCAGTTGCTGCACCTGCTCGATGAACGCATCGCGGACGACGACGCCAAAGGCGCCGCACGGCTTGTCCTGCGTATAAGCAGCGCTCTGCTGTCCGGCAGTTATCGATACGAGGAAAGCGCGTGGGACGAGGGCGACGAGGCGGCCGCGGATGTACCCGACCGCATTCCGCCGGGGCTGCGCGGCGATGGCGCCAGACGGCCGTACTTCGAGACACTGTTCGTCACCTCGGCCCCCGCGGCACGCCTGGCGGCGCTGGCGCAGGAGATTCGCCGTCTTCGGCGGCGCGAGGACGTCATGATCTACGAGCCCGTCATGGTCGGGAGCTTCGAGGACGCCTTTCTTGCCACCATCTTCAATGGAAAGCTGGAAGCCGTTGTGATTTACGACGGCATCCCCGTACCGTCGCAGCACGACGTGCCGCTGCTGCGCGATTTCCTGCAGGTGTACCAGCGTCTCGACACCGCCAGCACGGCGCCCCGCGAGGTGGGCGTCAAGCTGGCGCAACTGATCAAGCGCATACGCCCCGAGCTCGACATCTACCTGCTGACCGACCGCAGGGTCGAAGAGCTGGCCGGTGACCGCAATGCCGCGGACATCCGCCGGGTGTTCTACGAGGTAGAGGAGCCGATGGAGGTGCACCTGAATATCCTGGAAGGCGTAATGGATCGCCAGGCCACGCCCCATTTCGACAACCTGAAGCGCTATGCGGCCCGTCCCATCAGCACCTTCCACGCTCTGCCGATCGCCCGCGGAAAATCCATCATCAAGTCCAACTGGATCCGCGATTTTGGCGAGTTCTACGGCCTGAACCTGTTTCTGGCCGAAAGCAGCGCCACGACGGGCGGCCTGGACAGCATGCTGGAGCCCACGGGGAACATCAAGCTGGCGCAGGAAAAGTTTGCCCGCGCGGTGGGCGCCGACCACGTCTTCTTTGTCACCAACGGCACGTCGACCTCCAACAAAATGGTCTACCAGGCGGTCACGAAGCCGGGCGACATCGTCATCGTCGATCGGAACTGCCATAAATCCCACCACTACGGCATGGTGTTGTCCGGGGCGCAACCGCTCTACGTGGAGGCCTTCCCGATGACGGAATACTCCATGTACGGCGCCGTACCGCTGCGCACGATCAAGAAGGCGCTGCTGGACCTGAAGGCCGAAGGCCGGCTGGACCGCGCGGCCATGGTCACCTTGACGAATTGCACCTTCGACGGCCATATCTACAACACCCGGCGCGTCATGGAGGAATGCCTGGCCATCAAGCCGGACCTGATTTTCCTGTGGGACGAGGCATGGTTCGGCTTTGCCCGATGGTCGCCGTTCCTGCGCCCGCGCACGGCCATGGGCGCGGCGGCCGCGTTGGCGCAATGGCGGGAGGATCCCGCGTCCATGCAGGCATGGGAGTCGCAGGCCAAGGAAGTCGGCGAGGACCTGGACCCGGCCGATGAAAGCCTGCTCCACCGGCGTTTGGTCCCCAACCCCAAGACGATGCGGATAAGAGTCTATGAGACCGACTCCGTCCACAAGTCGATGTCCAGCCTGCGGCAGGGTTCCATCGTGGCGGTCCGCGACGACGACTACGACCGCCATGTCTCGGCCTTCCGCGAGGCGGTATTCATCCATGCCTCGACCTCGCCGAACGCCCAGATTATCGGCTCGCTGGACGTGGCGCGCCGGCAGATGGAGCTCGAAGGATACGAGCTCGTCATGCGAGCCATCGAAACCGCGCTGGCGATCCGCCGCGAAGTCGCGAGGCATCCGCTGATTTCCCGGTACTTCAGCATATTAGGCGCCGACAAGATGGTCCCGGAAGAATTCCGGCCGTCGGGATTCGTCGACTACCTTCAACCAGGGGCGAACTGGATGACCGCCGCGAAAGCGCTGATGGAAGACGAGTTCTGCCTCGATCCCACGCGGTTGACACTGGTTTGCGGGACGGCCGGGTTCGACGGCACCACGTTCAAGAACCTGCTGGCGAACCGCTACAACATCCAGTTGAACAAGACGTCGCGCAATAGCGTGCTGCTCCAAAGCAATATCAACAATACGCGCAGCGACGTCGCATTGCTGATCAAGGTCCTGCTGGAAATCGCCGAGGAAATCGAGGCGCGGCTCAAGGAAGAAGGAGACGCCGGCCGCGAGGCATTCGAAAGCAGGGTCAGGGGCCTGATGGAGGACGTGCCGAACCTGCCCAACTTCAGCCGCTTCCATGACGGTTACCGCGACGATCCCGGCAGCGTGACGCTGGAAGGCGACATGCGCTCGGCATTTTTCGCCGCCTACGACGAAAGCGAATGCGAGTACCTGCCGCTCAAAAGCGAAACATTGGACGAGCGGCTCAAGAATGGACCGGAATTGGTGTCCGCGAACTTCGTCATCCCCTATCCGCCCGGCTTTCCGATCATGGTGCCCGGCCAGTTGGTCGACGCCGACACCATTGGCTTCATGCGCAAGCTCGACGTCAAGGAGATTCACGGCTACAACGCCGCGCGCGGTCTCAAAGTGATCAAGCCATCGGCCATCAAGTCCCGCCATCGCGTCGGCTGATGCGTCGCGGCCGCCGGCCCGGACCGCGACGGGCGGCCCACCTTCCTTCAACAAAAACCAGGGAGCAACGGCCATGCAGTGGTTTTTTGAGTTTCTGAAAAGCAGCCCCTACATACTGTTGTTTTTCACCGTTGGACTGTCGGTATGGTTGGGGCGGGTGACGATCAAGGGATATGGACTGGGCATGGTCGCCGGCGCGGTGATCGTCGGCGCCGTGCTCTCCATATGGGCGTCGACCTATGGGGTCAAGTTGCAGCTGGACAACTTCGTGCGGCTGCTTTTTTATTACCTGTTCATGTACGGCGTGGGACTGCGTGTCGGGCCTTCCTTCATCAATAGCCTGGGCCGCGACAGCATAGGCTTTACTTTCCTGGCCATCCTGGCGCCGGTGCTCGGCCTGACCCTGGTCGTGCTTGGCGTGAAATGGGCGGATCTGCCGGTGGGCACCGCGGGCGGCATCCTGGCGGGCAGCCAAACCATGTCCGCGGCCATAGGGTCGGCCGAGCAGGCCATCTCCGATGGCGTCGTCAACCTGCCGGCCGGCATGACGCGCGAGGCCGCCACCGGGATGATCGCGCTGTCCTACGGCATTACGTATATCTGGGGCACGGTGGGCATCATTCTCATCGTGAAATACCTGCCGCGCTGGTGGGGCGTGGACGCCAGGGCCGCCGCCCGGAAATACGAGGACGAAGTCGGTGTGCGCAATGTCGACGACGCGGGCCTGTCCGGCTACCGCGCGGGCGGGTTGCGCGCATACCGGCTCGAAAACCCGCAAACGGCGGGGATGAGCATCCGGAAATTCCGTGAAGCGAACCCGGAGTACCGCGTCGTGAACGTACGGCGCGGCGACCAATCGCTGGGCGCGGACGCGGAGCTGGTGTTGCAGCAGGGCGATATCGTGGCCTTGGGAGGACGCCTGGAAGTGCTGACGGACAAGATGGGCCTGATCGGCCCGGAGGTCGCCGACCCGAAAGCGCTCAATGTCCCGCTGGATCAGGCGGAAATCCTGGTCACGTCCAGCGACGTCGTGGGCAAGCCGCTGAAGTCCTTCCGCGACGCCGACATCGCGGGCCAGGTGCAGCTGACCAAGATCGAGCGGTCCGGCGTGCCGGTGCCGATGGGCCTGGAGACCACGCTGAAAAAGCGCGACGTGCTGTACGTCACGGGCCTGAAGCCAGCGGTGCAGCAGGCTGGGAAGTTGTTCGGAATCATTGCCCGGCCCAGTACGGCAACCGATCTGCTGACGCTGGCGAGCGGCATGATACTGGGCTTCCTCATCGGCAAGATCGAGTTTCCCGCGTTCGGGAGCAAGGTGGGGCTGGGTAATGCCGGCGGCCTGCTGGTATCGGGCATTATCGTGGCGTCCATTTCGTCGCGGCTGCGCTTCTTCGGCAGCACGCCGAACGCCGCGCGCAATATCCTGGAGGATCTCGGCCTGGTCGTCTTCGTGGCCATCGTGGGCCTGAACGCCGGCGCGACGCTGCTCGAACAGTTGACGGGCGCGATTGCGCTCAAGATATTCCTGGTCGGTTTCGTCGCCTGTACCGTGCCCCCCTTCATCGTCTGGGCCATCGGTTACCACCTGCTCAAGACCAATCCCGCCGTGCTGATGGGCGTGACCGCGGGTGCGCGCAGCCATTCGGGTCCGTGCCGGGAAGCGGCAAAGGAAATCGACAGTTCGGTGCCTTGGATGGGCTTTCCTGTCGCCTATGCGATATCGGGCGTGCTGCTGACGATATTCGGGTACTTCGCCATGCTCATGGCGCATTGAGCAATGCCTGCGGCGCGGGAGCCATAGATGTCCTTGGACTGGCTGGTCATCGTCTTGCGCAAATCGCCTGAGCTGGCGATGTTCCTGGCCGTTCCCATCGGCTATGTGCTGGGCAACATCCGGTTCGGCTCCCTTTCGCTCGGAACCGTGACGGGTGCACTGATCGCCGGCCTGGTCATCGGCCAGGCCGGCGTCGACATCAACCGGGAATTGCGCTGGAGCTTCTTCTACCTGTTTCTGTTCGCCAACGGCTACTCGGCTGGGCCGCAGTTCTTCCAGGCCCTCAAGCGGGATGGCGTGAAGCCCATGGTGCTATCCCTGGTGGTCGTGGCAACCAGCGTCTCGCTGGCGGTGGCCATCAGTCGCATAATGGGCCTGGACGCAGGGCTGGCCGCTGGCGTGTTCAGCGGCGCGCTGACGCAATCGTCAGCGATGGGTACCGCCACCGACGCCATCATGAACCTGCCCGTGTCACTGGAAATGCGTCGGATATTGGTCAGCCACGTCGTCGTGGGCGACGCGCTGACCTACGTCTTCGGCGCCATCGGCGGCATAGTCTTCATCAGCATCATCGCGCCCAGGATATTGCGCCTCGACCTGCGCCGCGAGTCGGCCTTGCTCGAAGCCCAGTACGGCATCAAGACCGGGGTGGAAGGCCTGCTCTCCGGCTACCAGCGATTCGCGGTCCGGGCGTACGTGGTCGCACCGGGAAGCGCCATGACGGGCCGGCGGGTCGACCAGGCCGAGCGTGGGGCGGGCGAACATCGTTATTTCGTCGAGCGCATCCGGCGCGGCGGGCACGATATCGACGTCCGGCCGGACGTCACGCTGGCGGACGGCGATGAGCTCGTGCTGTACGGCCGCACGGAGGCGCTGGTCTCGGCCGGGCCGCTCTTCGGCCGGGAACTGCACGAACAGGAATTGCTGGACTTCCCGATCTGCATCGCCAAGGTCATCGTCGCCAATTCCGCCCTGATCGGTCCGACCCTGCAGGAGCTGCTCACCGACAAGACCCTGAACGTGCGCAGCGTAGGCATGCGTTCCTTGACGCGCGGCGGACAGGACATCCCCTTCGGCACATCGACCCGGCTCAGCCGGGGCGACGTGGTGGAACTCATAGGCCCCACGCAGGCCGTCCAGCGCGCAGCGAAAGAAATCGGCCATCCGGTTCCGGCCAGCAGCGCGACCCGGTTGTCGACGCTGGGGTTCGGGATAGTCGTCGGCATCGTGATGGGGCTTCCCTATGTCGATATCGGCGCGTTCAGGCTGACGCTCGGATCCAGTGTGGGCGTACTGCTGGCCGGCCTGCTATGTGGCTGGTTGCGCACGGGTTGGCCCCGGCTGGGAGAAATACCGCGACCGGCCCTGGATTTCATGACGACCTTCGGCCTGGCCGTCTTCGTGGCGGGCGCCGGCCTGCAGGCCGGGCCAGAATTCGTCCATGCGGCCATGACGCTGGGGCCGGGCATCATCCTGGCCGGCGTGATGCTGACCTTGGCGCCCCTGGTGGCGGCTTTTCTGGTGGGGCGCCATGTGCTCAGGATGAATCCGCTGCTGCTGCTCGGCGCGCTCGCCGGCGCCCAGACATTCACCGCCGCCCTGGCGGCGGTACAGGAGAAAGCGGGGAGCAAAATCGCCGTTCTCGGATACACCGTGCCCTACGCCACGTCGAACATCCTGCTTACGACGGCGGGCGCCGTCGTGGCGACGCTGGCGCACGGTTGAGAGCCGCGATGACCTGCGCGATGTCGGCGCTGACATTCGCGAGCGCGCGACTGTGCGCATCGACCAGGGCCTCGTAGTCCTGTCCGCGCACCGACTCTTGTATGGTGGTAAGCCCGCGGCCAGGCGCGGCGCCGTCCGGCGGACGCACCGTCCACAGCGCGACGATCGTTGCGGCTCGACCCTGCGCGGATTCGAAGGTCTGCACATCCACCGACACGTGAAAGGACTGTTCCTGTCCCGCCCATTGCGGCGAGGTGGAGACCACTCCCCCCGGGAAGGTCCGTGCCAGATCGGCCGCCAGGACACCCGCGATCTGCTGTTTCAGCGGCTCGGCCCATCGGGCGAATTCATCCACCCTGACCTCGGCGGGCCCGGTCCGCAATACCATTTGCTGCCGGTCGACGATCTCCGGCACGCGGACTTCGTCGATGACGATGGACAGGGTCGCGGCATCGAACATGTGTACGCGCGGCGCATCGCCGGCCGCGGCTGGCTGCGCCTGGGCGCCATCGCCCCTCTGTGCATGCAAGGTGTAGAAGCGCGCGGGCGGCGAGGATGCGCAGGCGCAAAGCAAGACCACCAGGAGTACCGGGGCCGGACGTGGGCATTTCATGGTCGGGGCTCCGCCTTGCCACGCACCAAGGCCTCGGGGTGGCGCTCCAGATAATCGGCCAGTGCGCGGAAGGCGGCCGCCGTCCTGGAAAGTTCGCGCATGGTTTCGGTCGTGCTCTGCGCCAGTGACGGGACGGGCTGCATGGACCGGCTGGCCGACTCCAAGGCGCTACGCGCCGCCACCAGCGCGGCGCGCGCGTCGGGCGCGACATTCCTGGACAACGTTCTCATCAAGGCACTGGCGTCCTTCATGGCCTGGCGTACGTCCTTCGCCAGATCGTCCAGCGGCAGGCGGTTGACCTTGTCCACGATGCCCGTGATCGAGTCCTGCAGCGACTGCAGGTTGCCGGGAACGGTAGGCAATTCGGGGCGGCCGCTTTCCCAATTCACCGTCGCCTTGGGCGCGTTCGGAAAGAAATCCATGGCGACATAGAGTTGCCCCGTCAGCAGATTCCCCGTCCGCAACTGGCCGCGCAAGCCATTGTCCACCAGCCAACGCGCCATCTCGCGGGGATCGTCGCCCAGACGTCCGCCCCCCTTACCGGATTCGTAGCGCGACGTGAAGCGCTCCGGATACAGCTTGACCTCCACCGGAATACTGAATTCCCGCCTGGCCCGATCGAATCGCGTGTAGATGCCGGACACTTCGCCGATGACGATGCCGCGGAAATCGACAGGGGCGCCGATGGCCAGCCCGCGTACCGATTCCTGGAAATTGAAGACATAGGTGTCGACGATGGCATCCTTGCGCTGCATCGCCTCGGCGCGATTCTGGAACAGCTGGAATTGCGTGTCCGCATCGGCGGCTTGCGCGTTGGCCGCCGCCGGCGGACTCTGGAATGCCAGTCCGCCGCTGAGGATGGCCACCACGGATTCCGTGTTGACCTTCACGCCGCTCGCGTCCAGCGACACATCGACCCCGCTGGCGTGCCAGAAGCGGGTATCGACCTTGACGTAGCGGTCGTACGGCGCGTTGACGAAGATCCGTACCGTGACGCCATTGCCCGCCGGGTCCAAGGCATAGGACACGACTTGCCCCACTTGCAGGCGACGGAAGAAAACCGGCGCGCCGACGTCGAGCGAGCCCAGGCTCTCGCTCTTGAGCACGTATTCACGGCCGGGGACGTCGCTGGTGAATACAGGCGGTTCCCGCAGGCCCACGAAATCGCGGCGTTTTTTCGTCTGTGAGCCACTGTCCATGGCGATGTAGGCGCCCGAGAACAAGGTATTCAGCCCCGATACGGAACCGCCAGAGATGCGCGGGCTCACGACCCAGAAGCGCGTATCGTCCACCAGCAGGTTGGCGGCGCTTTTGGCCAGGTCCGCCGTCGCGATGACGCTTTTGTAGTCCGGTGCCAGATCGACGCCGTTGATGACGCCGATATCGACGTCCTTGAACTTGATCTTGGTCTTGCCAGCCTCCAGGCCCTCTCCCGTGGCGAAGCTGATGGTGATGGTCGGTCCTTTTTCCATGATCGATTGCACCGCCAGCCAGGCTCCGATCAGCACCGCCACCAGCGGCACCACCCATACGAGCAGCGCGCCGCGCCGTGACGGCGGCCTGGTCAAGGCTTCGGGAAGCGCCGCATGGTCCTCGGCGCCTGGGCGTACTCCAGGCGGCTCAGGCATGGACGTTCTCCGTTCGGTCCCAGAGCAGACGGGGATCGAAGGCATGCGCGGCCAGCATCGTCAAGACCACCACGGCGCCGAACGCAATCGCCGCCGGTCCTGCCTTGATGGTTGCCAGCGCGCTGAATTGCACCAGCGCGACCAGGATGGCGATGACGTAGATATCGAGCATGGACCACGGTCCAACGACTTCCAGAACGCGGTAGATGCGTGTGCACCTCAGAGGCATGCGCCACCAGCGGAATTGCACGGTGACCGCCAGGAATCCCAATGCCAGGATCTTCAGCATGGGCACCGCAATGCTGGCGATGAAGACGATGATCGCCAGCGGCCAGGACCCCGAGACCCACAGGTAGACGACGCCGCTCATGATGGTGTCGTTCTGCGCGCCGAACAGCGAACTGGTGTACATCACGGGAAGCACATTGGCCGGCACGTACAGGACGATGGCCGCCAGCAGCAAAGCCCAGGTCCGTGCGATGCTTGCCGGCTTGCGGAAGTGCACGCGGGCCCCGCAGCGCGGACAGTCGCCATCGTGCGCGCCGGGCGACGGCCTGGAAAGCAGACCGCACTCGTGGCAGACGAACAAGCCCGCCGCCGCGGCGGTCGGCGCGGCAACTCCTGTTTCTCCGGCGGGCGCGGCTGCCGCCACGAGCCCGGCGCCGGATGCCGGCCGGTCCTGCCGGCCCGCCTGCCGCATGGCGGCGATCCGCGCCCATGCATCGTCCGGATCGAACGCCAACGCCATGGCGACGATGAAGACCATGGCCGCGCCCAGCGTCCAAAGCCCGATGCCCGGCACCACGCTGGCCAGGTGCACCAGCTTCACCAGCGCGACGAGGATGCCCAAGGTCAGCACTTCGGTCATGCTCCATGGACGGGACGACTGCAGGATCCGGAAAGCCAGGTGAGGACGCGGCGGTACGCGCCGCACGCGCAGGGGAAGCAGCAGATAAAGCACGGCCAGGATCCTGACCAGCGGCATCAACTGGGTGGTGATGAGCACCAGCGCGGCGATCGGCCACATGCCGTCCAGGTACAGCAGGCGTACCGCGCCGAACAACGTGGTCTGGACGATGTTGCCGCTGACTTTCAGGCCCAGGATGGGAAAGGCATTGGCGATGGCAAAGAACACCAAGGCCGCGAGCGCGTAGGCCAGCGATCTGTCCATGCTGTCCGGAAGGTTCCGATAGAGCTCGGCGTTGCAGCGGCGGCAGCGGGCGGTGCCGCCCGGCGGCGGCGACGACGGGCGCTGGAGCAGATCGCATTCGTGGCAGGAAGCAAGGCCGGTGCTGCTCATGGTGTTTCATGTCCGGTTGCCGCCGGCCAGGTTCCGGCGTCGCTATTCGTCGCCATCCGACCGGATGGACGCCTTGATGGCTCGGATGAATACATCGTCATTGAAAGGCTTGCGCAGATAGGCTGCGGCACCGCCCGACAGGGCGTGCTCGCGGACGTCCGCCTCGTCATGCGCCGTGATGAATACCACCGGAATGCCGCTATCGGCCAGCCGCTGCTGCACCTGCAGCCCGTTCAATCCTGGCATCTGCATGTCCAGGACGATGCATGCGGGCCGATAGGACGGAATCGATTCATAGGTCTCCAGAAACGCGTCGCCCGTCGCAAACGTATCCGCCGCCACGCCGACGGAAGACAGCAGCCGCTTGATTGCGCGGCATACCGAAGCGTCGTCATCCACGATGGCGACGAGCGGCTTCGCATTGTTCATGGGGAAGGCTTCCCTGGTCGGTGCCGCGCACGTAGCGTAAACGACGTTGGCCCTAGCTTAGGTCGGCCCCGCGGGGCCCGGTATTGGACCTTGGTCCAAGTCGTGGATGTGCCCGCGGGCGCACATGAGACGATGCGGCTCAGGGCCGCTCGAAAGCGGCCGGCAGCGCGACGCCTGCCTTGTCGGCGGCGCGCGCCAGCTCGACGAGAGTATGGACGTTCATCTTTTCCATCACGTGCGCGCGATGCACCTTGATGGTTTTCTCGGTAATGCCCAGCTCGTAGGCGGCCTGCTTGTTCAGGCGCCCCTGTACCAGCAAGGCCAGCACTTCGCGCTCGCGCGGTGTGAGCCGGTCCAGGCGATGCCGAATCAAGTCCTGTTCCGCCCGCTTATGCAGGTCACTCGCCGCACGGCATAGCGCCTGGTCCACCGCGCGCAGCAGCGCGGATTCCTCGACCGGCTTGGTCAGGAAATCATTCGCGCCCTCTTTCATGGCCTGTACCGTGGTGGCGACGTCACCGTGTCCGGTGATGAAGATGATAGGCAGCGGGGCGCGCGCGGCATTGAGTTCGCGCTGCAGATCCAGTCCGCCCACGCCTGGCATGCGGACATCCAGGACCAGGCAGGCCGGCGTGCGGCCGTCATAACGGTGATCCAGGAACTCGGATGCCGAGTCGAAAGTCATTACACGATGGCCGGCGACGGCGATCAGCCGGGCCAGCGCGCAGCGGACGGCGGCATCGTCGTCCACCAGGAAAACGACGCCCGCGGCGGCGGCCTCGCGCCGGGCGGGGATCGAAGCACAGCATTGCACCTGCCAACTCAGGTCCGGCTGGCGCTCCGGCGCCGCCCCCGCATAATGGCCGGTAAGGTGAAATGAATCGCCGCGCCCTGCCCCTGGTTCTGTTCTACCCATATGTGGCCCCCGTGCAGTTCGACAATCGAGCGGCTGATATACAGGCCCAGCCCAAGGCCTTCGCGCTTGGAGGTGACATAGGGCTTGAAGAGCCGAGGCAACGTATCGCTGGTGAAGCCGCAGCCGCGGTCGCGCACGGTGATACGCACCGTGCCCTCATCGGCCATCATGGCTTCGATGGTCACCATCCGCTCGGGCGACGGCCGCGGCGCCAGCGCTTCGAAGGCATTGAGGACCAGATTCAAGACGACTTGCTGCAATTGCACCTTGTCGCCGGACACCGGCGGTAATCTCGCGGCGACGTTCACGGAAAGCCGTATGCCTCGTACGATCGCATCGCTATGCAGGAGCAGCACGACGTCATCGATGAGATCCGGAAGGTCGACGGGCTCGGTTTCACGGTCGCCGGGCCTGACCAGCAGGCGTATTTTCCGGAGCACTTCACTGGCGCGCCGATTGTCCTTGACCAGGTCGTCCAGGATCTCGCGCAGCGCGTCCAGGTCGGGCGCCATGTCGATGAGACGCTGCGCCGCTTGTACGTTGCTCAGTATGGCCGTCAGCGGCTGGTTCAGCTCATGGGCCAGCGAGCCCGCGAGCTGCCCCAAGGTGGACACACGGGACAGATGAACCAGCGCGCATCGATTGCCATCCAGTTCCTGCTGCACGGTCAGGTCGGTCACCGTCATCAGATAGTCGCAGGCCGTGCCCTCGGACGGCCGCGCGACAGAGAGGCGTACGGAAAACTCCGTGCCGTCCATGCGCCGGGCCACCGTTTCGCCGTCGGTGTCCGACGCCCATCGCGGCAGCAATGCGCCGGCCGGGGTGCCGTTCAAGACTTGGAGGGGATAGCCGAATAGCGCGGCGGCGGCGGGATTCGCGTGGAGGATCGCCTTGTGCCGATCGGCGCAAAGCACGGCGAACGGCAGCAGGTCCAGGATCGCGTGCAGGTTGTCGTCATCGCACGGAGCCGTGCGGCGCGCCGCTGGCGCGCCCGGCAGGCCGACCGACATTTCGCCACGGTGCATCCGGGCACCTGAGCGCCGGCTCGGGTTGGTCCTTGACGCAGCCGGAGAAACCTTATCGTTGGAGATAACCATCAGGTCACGCTCCCGTGTGGAGTCCATCCAACCGGAGCGGGGACACCGTCACCGGGGAGCCGCCGCTGCCATGGTCCAGCTGACGTACAGCTTACGCCCAACCATGGTGCAGGTAAAGGTCCGACGAGGATTTAGCCTATGAGACACCATCCGCGAACGGTGCGCCCCGCCTTATCGGGACGCCGGCGCCGCGGATGCGGCCTCCGCCGCGCCCTGATCTGCCGCTGGCGCCACGACGGCTTCCTCGCCGCCGCTCATTCCGAGCTGGCTCATTTGCTCGGCGTCCTCGACCCAGCCGCCTCCCATCGCCTTGTAAACCCTGACCATGGCCGCGAACACGTATCCCTGCGTCTGGGCATAGGCCAGCTGGGCGTTGAACAGGCTACGTTCCGAATCGAGCACCTCGATGTAACTGGTATAGCCCCCTTCGTAACGCAACCGGGCCATATGCGCATAGGTGCGCAGGGCGTCGACCTGCCGCCCTTGCACCACCTGCGCTTCCTTGGTCTTCTGCAGGCTCACCAGTGCGTCGGAGACCTCCTGGAACGCGACCTGTATGGCTTTCTCGTACTGGTACAAGGCCTGTTGCCGCTGCGCTTCGGCCTGCCTGACCTGCCCCGCGATGGAGCCCGCCGTGAAGATCGGTACGGTCGCCGAGCCGACATAGCTCCATACCTTGGACGGCCCGGTGAAAAGGCTGGAGAATTGTCCGCTCGCGGTACCGAGCAGGCCCGTCAATGAGATCGACGGAAAGTACAGTGCGCGCGCCGCGCCGATCAGCGCGTTGGCGGCGATCAGGTTCTGTTCGGCTTGCCGCAAGTCGGGCCTGCGGACCAGGAGCTCCGACGGCAAGCCGGCCGGTACGACAGGCAGGACCAGCCCGTCCAGCCCGCGGCCTCGTGCGATAGCCGCCGGATTGTGGCCCAACAGCACCGACAGTGCGTCCTCCTGTTGCGCGATCTGCATTTCCAGCTGCGGGATAGTGGCCAGGGAAGCCTCGTATTCGGAGCGGCTCTGCGCCAGCTCCATCTCGGATACCTCGCCGTACTGGAACCGCAGCTCGAATACGTGCACCGATTCCGCCCGGCTTTGCGTGGTTGCCCGGGCGATGTCCAGCTGCCTGTCCAGCGACAGCAGATTCACGTAACTCGAGGCCACCGATGTCACCAGGGTCAGTATCGTGGCGCGCCGCCCTTCTTCCGTGGCCAGCAGGGCGGCGCGCGCGGCTTCGGTCTGCCTCCGGAGACCGCCGAACACGTCGAGCTCCCAGGACGCCGACAACGAAGCGGAAAACCCGTTGAAGACCGTGTCGACGCCTTCGGGCCGGCCTGCCGCGCCGAGCGGCAACCGCCGGCGCTGCGCATCCACGCCAGCGCCGATTTGCGGGAACAGCAGGGCGCGGGTGGTCTCGAACTGGCCCAGGTATTGATCGACGCGCGCCGCCGCAATCTTCACATCCTTGTTCTCCGCCAGCGCAATGGTGATCAACCCGTTCAGCTGGGGATCGCCAAACTGCGCCCACCAACGCGTATCCACGATCTGCCGTGCATCTTTATCGCTGAAACGGAAAGACGCGGGCACCGGCACTTCCGGCCGCTGGTAATCCGGTCCCAACGTACAGCCGCCCAGCGCGACGACAATGACGACCGATGTGGCCAGGGCGCGCATGTCAGTCACCAGGATGCTTGGCGGTCGGGCCCAGGGCGGTCCCGCCCGCCCCGGTTCCGCGCGGCTGCGCCGGCGGGCCGGCGGACGGCGGCGCCACCGGCGAAGCTTCCGTATCGGACGCCGGCCCGGGCGTCTTCTTGCCGCCCCCCTTCCGCTCCGACATTCGTTCGAGCACATAAAAGAACATCGGGATGAAGAAGACCGCGATGACAGTGGCGCCCAGCATTCCGCCGATCACGCCCGTGCCGATGGAATGCCGGCTATTGGCCGATGCGCCGGTCGCGATGGCCAGCGGCACGCAGCCCAGGATGAAGGCCAGCGAAGTCATGACGATGGGGCGCAGACGCTCCCCCGCCGCGATCAGCGCTGCATCGTGGACGGACTTTCCCGCCTCCCGGTTCAGTACGGCAAACTCGAAAATCAGGATCGCGTTCTTCGCCGCCAACGCCACCAGCATCGTCAGCCCGATCTGGAAATACACGTCGTTATCCAGCCCGCGCAGCATGGTCGCGGCCAGGGCGCCGAATATCGCGAAGGGCACCGTCAGCAGCACACCCAGCGGCAGACTCCATTTCTCGTACTGCGCCGCCAGGATCAGGAAAACCATGATGAGGCCGAAGGCGAACACCAGGGCCGACGTGCCGCCGGCCTGCCGCGCCTCGAAAGCCTCTCCGCTCCATCCCGTACCATAGCCCGCCGGCAGCACTTCAGCGGCCACAGCCTCGAGCGCGGCGATGGCCTGCCCGGTGCTGTATCCCGGCGCCGCATCGCAGGTGATCTTGATCGCGGGGAAATTATTGAAGCGTGTCAGCAGGTCCGGACCGGTGACGAACCGGCTGGTGACGACGGACCTGAGCGGCACCATCGTGCCTGTCTTGCTGCGAACGAAAATCTGCTCCAGGTCCTCCGGCCGCAGCCGATACGGCGCGTCGGCCTGCAGAATGACTTGCCACAAGCGGCTGGACCGGTTGAACTGCGAAACGTAAAGCGAGCCGAACATGGTCTGCATGGCGCTATACACTTCCTCGATCGGCACGCCCAGGGTTTCCGATTTGTCGCGGTCCACTTCCACCTGCAGCTGCTGCGACGATGCGTTGAAGGTGGAAGTGATACGTGCCAGCTCAGGCCGCTGCCTGGCCTTCGCGATGTACTGGTCCACCACGGCCGCCAGTTGAGTGATGGTGGCATCGCCCATGCTCTGGATCCACATTTCCGTGCCCCCCGTGGTGCCCAGGCCGGGTATCGCGGGAGGGTTCACCGGCAGAATGATTCCTTCCTGCACCTTGGAAAGATTCTGGTATGCGCCTTGGATGACGGCGCGGGCGTTCTGGGTCTTGATGTTCGCAGAGCTGTAGCGCTCGTCGAAGCCCTTGAAGCCGATGAAGAACGTCGCCGCATTGTTCTTGTTCTGGTTGTCCAGCAGGCTGTAGCCGTCCACCATGGCGACACTGCTGACGGCTGGCTGCTGCAGGAAGTAATCGGTGACGTGCTTCGACACCCCGCCCGTGCGGTCCAGGCTGGCGGCGTCGGGCATGATGACCGCGCCCAGCAGGTAGCCCTGGTCTTCCGGGGGCAGGAACGACGTCGGGACCGCGCGCATCATGACCACCGTCATCGCCACCATGCCGGCGAATACCAGCAGGCCGATCAGGAAGTGCCTGATGACTGCCCTCACGGCCGAGGAATACCGTTCGGTCATTCGCGCGAATGCATTTTCGAACCATCGGAAGAACCCTTTTTTCTCATGATGGCCCGGCTTGAGCAGCAAGGCGGCCAGCGCTGGCGACAAGGTCAGGGCCACCACCCCGGAAATGATCACGGAGATGGCGATGGTGATCGCGAACTGCTTGTACATCTGGCCCGTGATGCCGCCCAGGAATGCCACTGGAACGAATACCGCGCACAGCACCAGCACGATCGCCACCACCGGGCCCGCCACTTCATCCATGGCCCGCTTGGCCGCGGACTTGGGGTCCAGCTGATGCACGGTGATGTTGCGTTCCACGTTTTCGATGACCACGATGGCGTCGTCCACCACGATGCCGATCGCGAGGATCATGCCGAACAGGGTGAGCATGTTGATGGAAAAGCCCAGGGCGAGCATGCCGCTGAACGTGCCGATGATGGACACCGGCACCGCCAGGATGGGGATCAGGGTGGCGCGCAGGCTCTGCAGGAAGACGTACACCACCACAACCACCAGCACCAGCGCCTCGAAGAAGGTATGGACCACGTCCGAAATCGAGGCTCGCGTGAACTCCGTGGTATCCATGGCGATGCTGTAATCCAGCCCTTCGGGGAAGGAGTTCTTCAACTGCGCCAGCATGGCACGCACCTGCTTGGATACCTCCAGGGCGTTCGCCCCCGGTTGCTGGTAGACCGCCATGACCGTCGCCGGCTTGCCCTGGTAGCGGCTACGGATCGAATAGTCCTTCTGCCCCAGCTCGGCACGGCCGATGTCGCGCAGGCGCACGATGGATGCCCCGCCGCTGGCCGCCCGGATGATGATGTTGTCGAATTCCGCCGGTTCGGCAAGCCGGCCCGTCGTCGTCACGGGAAACGACTGCTCGACGGGTCCGGCGGTCGGCGACTGCCCGATGCGGCCGACCGCGAACTGCTGGTTCTGATTGCTGACCGCTTTCTGTACGTCGCCCGCGGTCACGCCCAGTTGCGCCATGCGGTCGGGCTTGAGCCAGATGCGCATCGCATAATCCGGCGTGCCGAAGATGGCCGATTGGTTGGCGCCGGAAATGCGCTTGATGGCGTCCAGCACATAGATGTTGGCGTAGTTGGCGATGTACGTCGCGTCGTAGCGCTCGGTGGGCGAATAGATGGCAATCACCATCATGAACGCCGATGACTTTTTCTGCACCTGCACACCTTGGGCCGTTACGGAGGTCGGCAACTGCGGCAAGGCCAGGTTCACTCGGTTCTGCACATCCACCTGCGCCAGCTCGGGGTTGGTGCCGATCTGGAAGAATGCATTGATCGTCAGGTTCCCCGTCGAAGAGCTGGACGAATTCATGTAGATCATGTTGTCCGCGCCATTGACCTGCTGCTCGATGGGCGCGGCGACATTGTTGGCGACCACATCCGCGTTGGCGCCCGGATAGGTGGCGCTGATGGTGATCTGCGGCGGCGTGATCTCGGGGTATTGCGCGACGGGGAGCGCGAGCATGGCGACCGCGCCGGCCAGCGTGATGACGATGGAGATGACGGACGCGAAAATCGGCCGGTCTATGCAGTAATGAGAGATATTCATACGCCCGCCCGCTCAGTTCTTCTCGCGTTTGTCGGGAGGCGGCTCGATGTCCTTGTTTCCTCCTGGGCCCTCCAGGCGCGCTTCTCCCGTTATTTTCAAAGGCATGTCGGCTACGACGCGCAACGCGCCGTCGACGACGATGCGCTCGCCCGCCTTCAGGCCATCGGTGACGAACCAGTTATCGCCATGCCAGGTCCCGACTTCGACCACCCGCTGCCGCGCTTTCGCATCCGCATCCACCACCCAGACGAAATGGCTTTTCGAACCCTGTAGTACCGCCCTTTGCGGGACCAGCACCGCGTTCTGGCGCACGGCGCCGGAAACGCGCGCGCGGACGAATTGGCCGGGACGAAGGACGCCATCCGGATTCGCGAACGACGCGCGCACCAGGAAGGTCCCGGTCTGGGAACTGAAGGCCGGGTTGGCGAAATTGATGTGTCCGATGGAGGGATAAACGGTGCCGTCCGCCAGCACGACGCGGACGTCAAAGTCCTTGCGTTCGGGGAAGCGCAGCTGCCCTTTCTCGATCTGGTCCCGATAGGCCAGCAGCTCGTTTTCGGAAATACTGAAATTCACCCACATGGGGTCCAGCTGATAGATGTGGGTAAGCAGGCCGCCGGGACCGGCGGTGAGATAGCTGCCGTCCTGCTGCTGGGCGAAGCTGGACAAACCGGTAAGCGGGGACTTGATCACCGTATAGCCCAGGTTCAATTCCGCCGTCTGGACCTGTCCCTGGGCGGAGATGACGGCAGCCGCGGCCTCCTGCTCGTTGCCGACGGCATCGTCCAGGTCCTTTTTACTGATGGCGTTGGCCGCCACCAGCGGACGAACCCGCGCCAGATTCGCCTTCGTCACGGTCCACCGGGCCTGCTGCTGGGCCAGTTGCCCCTTCGCCGTCTTCAGCGCCGCCTCGAACGGTTTAGGATCCATCAGGAATAGGGTTTGTCCTTCCTTCACCAGATCGCCTTCCTGATACACCCGCTTGTCCAGGAAACCATCGACGCGAGCGCGGATTTCGACTTCCCGCGAGCTTTGCGTCTGCGCCGTGAATTCGAACTGGACAGGCGTATCCCGCTGCACGACCGTCAGGACAGTGACCGCGACGGGCTCAGGCGGGGGCCCGCCCGGGGGCTTGTCGCAGGCCGCCAGCAGCAGAAGGGTGGCGGCGAGCGCCAGGCGTATCCGGGCGTCCATGCACTCGCTCCGGGTGCCGATGCGCCCGCCCCTTGCCCGTGAAATGGCCATGTGAAACTCCCACTCGATACCTCGCGCGGCTGGAGCAGCACTGTCCCGATCGATCCTAGCCCCCCTCGGGCCGGCGGCCTATTGGACTTTGGTTCAATGGCGCGGCGGCGCTTTTTGCCGAATCATTCGCGTCGTGCCGGCCGGACTTTCGGCCAGTCCACGAGATCGCGCGGGCGCATGAATGAAAGCCATACTCCAAGCCATGCGGGCAAGCGTCGTCCATCTTTCCGTGCTGTTCCTTTTCTTGGTGCTTGCCACGCCGCTGCTGGCCGCCGATGACCCGCCGCAGCCTCCCCCCTTCCAGCCGGAGGAAATCGAAGCGCTGGTCGCACCCATCGCGCTTTACCCGGATGCGCTGCTGGCCCAGGTGCTGATGGCGTCGACCTATCCCCTGGAGGTGGTGCACGCGGCGCGTTGGGTCAAGCAAAACCCCAAGCTCAAAGGCGACGCGGCGGTCAAGGCGGTGGAGAACCAGCCATGGGACGTGAGCGTGAAGTCGCTCGTCGCCTTCCCGCAAATCCTTGGCCCGATGAACGACAAGCTGGACTGGACTCAACGGCTGGGCGACGCGTTCCTGGCCCAGCAGCAGGACGTCTTCGCCGCAGTCCAGCGCCTGCGCAAACAGGCGCGGGACGCTGGGAATCTGCAGTCCAATGCGCAGCAGAAGGTGTCGGCGCAGCCGGTTTCCGCCGGCGCCACGGACACGGTGGTGCGTATCGAATCCGCCGACCCGGCTGTCGTCTACGTACCGGCGTATAACCCGACGTTGGTATACGGGGCGTGGAGTTCGCCGGCCTATCCGCCTGCGTATTGGGCGCCGCCGCCTGCTTATTATCCCGGCACGGCGCTCATGAGCGGCCTGGCGTTCGGTGTCGGGGTCGCCGCCACCGCGGCCATCTTCAGCGACTGCGACTGGGGCGGCGGCGACGTCGACATCGATTACAACAAGGTGACGAACATCGACCGCAATGTGGACCGCGGCAAGGTGCAGGGACAAAGCGGGCGATGGCAGCATGACCCCGGCCATCGCCAGGGCGTGGCGTACCGCGACAATGCGACGCGGCAGAAAATGGCGGGTCAGGTCCCGGGGGCCGATCAAAGATCGCAATACCGTGGTCGCGAGACTGAAGCGGGCGCAAGCCGCGAGCGACGCGCGGACGGCGCGGCAGCCACGAACAGGACCGCCGGCGGTACGCGGGCGGCGGCCGCGGATCGCCCCGCCGGCCCCGGACCGGGGAGCTCGGCCCGGCGTAGCAACGTGGACGGCGCCCGCAAGAGCAGCTCCAGCCCCGTTGGCGGACAGCGCGACAGCGCGTTTTCCGGCGTGGGCGCGGGGGGCGCCGCGGCACAGCGCAGCCACGACCGCGGCCGGGCCAGTTTTCAAGGATCGGCGGCCGGCCGCTCGTCCGCCGGTGGCGTGCGCGGTGGAGGCTCGCGCGGCGGCGGGGGCCGGCGCTAGGCCGGAAAAGGACGCCGCGCAGCCTGGATGAAGACAGGGAGAACATCATGGTTGAGCCCGCCCGCGATGGGACGCGACGCCGGGGCCCGCCCCTGCCTGGCAGGGTCATGGCGGCCGCCATGACGACGAAGACTGCGATGGCCGCGGTGGCCATGACGGCCGCGATGGCGATCGCCACGGCACATGGGCAGGAAGCATTCCCCTCTCCCACCGCCGCAATGAACGAATTCGGCACCGCCATTGCCAAGCGCGACGAGAGCGCCCTGCGCAGGATCTTCGGCAACGATTTCCGCGCGCTCATCCCCGTCACCGATACGCGTGACCGCGAGGCGTTCATCATGGAATGGGGCCGATCCCACACCATCGAAATGACCGACGCCGATCACGCACTCATTGCCGTGGGCAAGGGCGGCTGGACCTTCCCCATTCCTCTCGTTCGACACGATGGCGGCTGGCGCTTCGACACGCGCGCCGGAACGGAAGAAATGCGCTTGCGCCGTGTCGGTCGCAACGAACTCGCTGTCATACAGGCCATGCTCGCCGTCTACGACGCCCAACGCGAATATGCCCAGACCACGCATGACGGCGGATCGCTTCTGGTCTATGCGTCGAAGCTGGTCAGCTCCCCCGGCAAGCATGACGGTTTGTACTGGCCGACCTTGCCCGGAGAACCCGAAAGCCCCCTCGGGCCGGCATTCGCCGCAGCCGCTTCCAGCAACGCCGCGGAAGGTGGCTTTCACGGATATCACTTCAAGCTGCTCAAGTCCCAGAGCGCGCATGCCCCGGGCGGCGCATACGACTACGTCGTGCGCGGCAAGCTCTTCGGCGGGTTTGCCGTGATTGCCTGGCCGGTACGGTACGGCGATACGGGAATCGAAACCTTCATCGTCAGCCACGCCGGCCAACTCTATCAGCGGGACCTGGGTGCCGACAGCGCTTCGCTCGCGAACGCCATACGACAGTTCGACCCGGGTCCGGGCTGGAGCAAGGTTCCCGAACAGGATAGCCGGCCCTGGGCGGCTGGATCACTGGACCGATCACCTTGACGGCCACTTGACACGGGACTTAACGCTGCGTCAACGGCGACGCGCGGGCGGGCCCGCGCGTCGCCGGGCACTTAAATGTCGCGGGCGTGTCATATAGCGATCGTCCACCCCGTTCGCTAGCAATGATTCGCTCCATCTCGCTCGCCGCCCGGCGCGGCGCCGCCGTCGCCCTGCTGGCAGCCGCCACCGCCCTGCCCTTGACCGCGCAAGCCTGTGACAACGTACCCGACTGGGCCCAAGGCGCGTGCAATCGCCTGGACCAGATCTGGAACCAGGGCAACGACGAGCTGTACATCACCGGCTATGCCTGGCACAACCGGGCCGCGTATTCCGCCGACAAGATCAAAAGCTTTCGCGAGGAAAGCTGGGGCGGCGGCTGGGGCAAGGGCATCTATGACGAAGACGGCGACTGGCAAGGCCTGTATGGCATGGCCTTCCTGGACTCACATGGGCACGTCGAACCCATCGCGGGCTACGGCTACCAGAAGATCGGCCGCGTCGGCGAAAACTGGCGCTTCGGCATCGGCTACACCGCGTTCCTGACCGCGCGCGAAGACATCTTCCACTACATCCCTTTTCCCGGGATATTGCCCCTGGCGTCCGTGGGCTATGACAAGGCGACCTTCTACGCCACCTACATTCCCGGCGGCAAGGGCAACGGCAACGTACTGTTCATGTTCGGCAAATGGACGTTCTGATCAGAACGCCGACACCAGCCGCCGCACCAGCGCCCCCAGGCGGCAATCGCTGATGCCGTGGTCGCGCAGCGCCCGTTCGGTTTCCAGCACGTAATCCAGGCAAGCCCCGGATCGGCCCACGGCGGTGCGGATAACGTCCAGCCGCCGCTCTTCGGCCACGTCGCCGGCATAATCGGCGCACGCCCTGTTCAGAAGAAACGCCAGTCCCGCCACCGGCCCCTGCTCGCTATGGCAGACCAGCCAACGTGGCGTATAGGCCCCGCCTATCATCTCGCGCTCCCACAAGCCGGCGAACGCGGCGGGCACATCGGCCGCGCCGATGCGGAACACGACCCCGCGGCAGCAGCCGCCGCGATTCAGCCCGAACACCAGCCCCGGCGCCTGGTCCGAGCCCCGATGATGGCGCGACCACAGGCAAAGCGAGCGATGGTAGCCGTGGATACTGGCCAGGCGCCGCTCCTGCCAGGGAAAGCCGGGGCGCCAGATCAGGGAGCCGTAGGCGAATACCCAAAGATCCGCCTTGCCATCCCAGCTACCGGGAAATCCGTCCGGCAGCGCGGCCTCGGCACCCGTACGGCCGGTTTCGATGCGTTCTAACAGGGCGCCGGAAAATGGCGCGGCGGGTTCGCCGGAGGGCACCGCGGACATGCTGCTCTATCTCTATCGGCTACGAATTGGAACAAAAATATCGTACGCCCGCGGCAGGGAAAAAACGTTGCAACATGACTGCATTGGAACCGGATGAAATGAAAATTGCGTTCCCGTTGTTTGCCGGCAACGAAAAACCTTTCCATCAATCCGAGAAATTTCGCATTACAGACCGTCCAACGGCAACTCCGTGGTGCTCTTGATGACTTCCATGGAAAAGCTGGCGCTGACGTCCAGCAGGTCCACGGCGTCGATCAGCCGGCGATAGAAGCGGTCGTAGGCCGCCATGTCCTCGACCATGACCTTCAGCAGGTAGTCGATGTCGCCCGCCATGCGGTGGAACTCGACGACATTGGGCAGCGCCTGCACGGCGTCGATCAGCCGCCGGGTCCACTTGGCGCTGTGCTGGCTGGTCTTGATGGTCACGAAGACCGTGAGCTTCAGGCCCAGCGCATTGGGGTCCAGCAGCATGGCATGACGGGCGATCACGCCGTCGTCCTTCAGCTTCTGGATGCGGCGCCAGCACGGAGTCACCGACAAATTGACCTGCTCCGCGATTTCCGCGACCGAACTGGCGGCGTCTTTCTGCAACAGGCTCAGGATCTTGATATCGGTCTGATCCATGGATTTTCCTCGGCGCGGCCGGCGCCGCAACGGGGGCCATCTTGCCCTTTCCGGCGGACGGCGTCCATCGGCGGCGGCCCGGACGCTTTGTGGTAAACCACCGGGATCATGACATCCACCCTGCAACGCTATCCCTCGCTATCGCACTGGGGCGCCTACACGGCCGTGGTGCGCGACGGCCGGCTGGTAGCCTGCGAACCGTTCGCCCGCGATCGTGCGCCATCGCCGATGATCCACGCCATGCCGGACATGGTGCACTCGCCGCTGCGCATCGCGCGCCCCGCGGTACGCGAGGGCTGGCTGCGCCGGCGCGGGACGGACGCGGGGAAGGCCGAGGCGCGCGGCGCGGACCGCTATGTGGAAGTCGGCTGGGACACCGCCCTGAAACTCGTGCACGAGGAGCTCGCGCGCGTGCGGGACGCGCACGGCGCGCAGGCGATTTTCGGCGGGTCCTATGGCTGGTCGTCCGCCGGACGCTTCCACAATGCCATGAGCCAGACGCGGCGCTTCCTGTACGCGGGCGGCGGCTGCACGGACCAGGTCGGCAACTACAGCTGGGGCGCGGCGCAATTCCTGTTGCCCCACGTGATAGGCACCTGGCAGCCACTGACGGGCAAGGTGACGGATTGGAACAGCGTGGCCGCCCACACCCGGCTGATCCTGGCCTTTGGCGGCATGCCGCTGCGCAATGCCCAGGTGATCGCCGGCGGTGCGGGGGATCACACCACTGCCCACCACCTGCGGCGCAGCGTCGACCAGGGTGCGCGCATCGTGGTCATCTCGCCCACGCGTGGCGACATGCCGGACGGCATACCGGCCGAATGGATACCGATCCGTCCCAATACCGACGCCGCGCTGATGATAGGCATGGCCTACGTCCTGCTGGAATCCGGCCGACATGACGCCGGCTTCCTGGATCGGTGCTGCCACGGCTTCGAGCGCTACGCGGCCTACCTGCGCGGCGAGACCGACGGCCAGGCCAAGACGGCGGAATGGGCGGCGGCCATCTGCGGGATCCCGGCCGGCACGGTCAGGCGCCTTGCATTGGACGCCGCCGGCTGCCGCTCGCTGGTGAACTGCACGTGGTCCCTGCAACGGGCCCATCGTGGCGAACAGCCTTATTGGGCCTGCATTGCGCTAGCCGCGATGCTCGGGCAGATCGGCCTGCCCGGCGGCGGCTTCAGCTTCGGGCTGGGATCCATCAATAGTGCCGGCAACCCGCGCACCGACGCCCCGGTACCGCAGCTGCCCGAAGGTTCGAATCCGGCGGCCAGTTCCATACCGGTGGCGCGCATCGCCGACATGCTGCTGGATCCTGGCGGCGCCTATCGCTTCAATGGCCAGGACTGCCGCTATCCCGACATCCGGCTGGTGTACTGGGCAGGTGGCAACCCCTTCCACCACCACCAGGACCTGAACCGCCTGCAGCGCGCCTGGCAGCGTCCGGAGACCATCGTCGTCCACGAAACGTGGTGGACGCCCACCGCGCGGCGCGCCGACATCGTGCTGCCGGCCACCACCACGCTGGAGCGCAACGACATCGGCGCGTCTTCCCGCGACGGCTATGTCTTCGCCATGCACCGCGCCCTGCCGCCGCAGGGGCTCAGCCGCGACGACTTCGACATCTATCGCGAACTGGCGGCGATGGGCGGGTACGAGGACGCCTACGCCCAGGGCCGCGATGCCTGGGGCTGGTTGCAGCACATGTATGCGGGCATGCGCGCGCAGTGGGCCGCGTCGGAGGATCTGCCCGACACGCCGGACTTCGAGGACTTCTGGCGGCGCGGCCATCTGGCCTTGCCTCCGCCGCGACGCGACTTCGTGCTGTTCGAGGACTTCCGCAAGAATCCATCCGGACATGGCTTGCGTACGCCTTCCGGCCGGATCGAGCTCTATTCCGAACGCATCGCCGGCTTCGGCTACGACGATTGCCCGGGCCATCCGGCCTGGCTGCCGCCGGTCGAATGGCTGGGATCCCCCAGCGCCAGCCGCTATCCACTGCATCTGATCACCAGCCAGCCCGAGCGCCGCCTGCACTCTCAGCTGGATCCCGCGCCCTTGTCGAATGCGGGCAAGATCCAGGGACGCGAGCCTGTCCGCATCCATCCGGCGGATGCCGCCGCGCGCGGCATCGCCGACGGCACGCTGGTGCGCATCCACAACGACAGGGGCGCATGCCTGGCGGGCGCCGTGCTGGATGACGCCTTGATGCCGGGCGTGCTGGTCATGTCGACCGGCGCGTGGTTCGACGCGGATGCCGGCAAGGCGAGTTCACTTGATGCGGACGCCGGCGAGGCGAGGCTCGAGCGGCACGGCAACCCCAACGCCCTGACGCTGGATGTCGGCACATCGCAACTGACCCAGGGCAGCAGCGCCCTGTCGGCACTGGTCGATATCGAGCCCTGGAGAGACCCCGCGCCGCCCATGCGCGCCTATGACGTGCCGCTCAAGTCCAACGACGGCGGGGAGGCCGGGAGCAATGACGTTCCAATTTCCTCTGCGCCACCAGGCAAATGAGCAAATTCTTTGCTCAGCAGCACCTTTATCATGGAATTTATCTGCACATTCCGGATAAGCCATGCAATCCCATACCCCGCCCGCCGGGCTCGCTCCGCTCTGCGACGCCATCGTCGCCGCCCGCCACCTGTCCGGCCAGGGCCTGCTCGGGGCGCTGGCCCAGGGCGTGGCCAGTGCGGATCCCGCCTGCGCGCTGGATCGCGTCTGCCCGCAAGCGCTGGCGACGCCCGAAGGCGGCTACTCGCGGCACGTCGCCTATGCCGACCCGCAGGGCCGCTACACGGTGGTGTATCTGGTGTGGCCGCCCGGCCAGTTCAGCCCGGTGCATGGCCACCATACCTGGTGCGCCTATCGCGTCGTCAGCGGCGAACTGACGGAAACCCTGTACCGCTGGGACGAAGACGCACGCTGCGCGCACGTCCTGGAGCAGGCCAGCCGCCGACCCGGCGATATCGTGACCGCCGCGCCCGGGCTGGACCAGGTGCATCGCCTGGGCAACGCGGGCGCCGCCGTTGCCGTATCGCTGCACGTGTACGGCGTCGACGCCCAGGCGCTGACGACGGGCGTGAACCACGTCGTCAACGCCTCGGCCATGCACTAACCCATCCACTGGCTGACCGGCGCCGCGGCATCCTGCAGCGGCTGGGCCACGACATCGACCAGGGCCGGTCCGTCATGCTCCATGGCGGCGCGCAAGGCGCTTTCCAGCTGCGCCGGATCCTCCACGCGCCAGGCCTTGATGCCATAGGCTTGCGCGATGCGCGCGTGATCGGTGCGGTCGAAGTCGACGCTGTAGTAGCGCTGGTCGTAGCCCGCCTTCTGGCTGGCCTTGATCCAGCCATAGACCGAATTGGAAAACACGATCATCAGCAGCGGCGCCTTGTGCCGCACGACGGTCTCCAGTTCGCCGACCGTGAAACCGAAGCTCCCATCGCCCATGACCGACACGCATTTGGACTGGGGCCGTCCGAACCAGGCGCCGAAGGCGGCCGACAGGGAATAGCCCAGCGCGCCGTGGGCGCGATTCGTGATGAACTGCCGGCCCGGCCGCGCCGCGTCGTAGTACGCGGAGAAATACGGGCAAGGCGTGCCCGGGTCCGCGCAGACGATGGCGTCGTCGGGCAACAGGCGGTTGAGCGTCTTGACCACGCGCTCCGGCCGGATGGGCCGTTCGGTGGACGATGCCAGCGCATCCAGCTGTGCCGCCCGGGCCGCCCGCGCCCTGCCCGCCAATACCGCGCCATCGGCGGCATCGGCGCGCCGCCGCGCCAGGCGCGGCGCCAGTTCGGTGTTCAGTGCCTCCAGCGCCAACCGTGCGTCGCCGATCATGCCGACCTCGGTGCGGTAGTTCGTGCCCACCACCATGGGATCGACGTCGATATGCAGGATGGTCGTGTCGCGGCTGGGGAAGCGCCAGTGCTCGGTCGAGGTGGAGCCGGCGCGGCAGCCGACGAACAGCACCACGTCAGCCGCCGCCACCACATCGCGGGTGGCCAGCACGCCGCCATTGGACCCGACCACGCCCGCGTTCAGGGGATGCGTGTCCGCCAGGCTGCCCTGGCCGCTGACGGTGACGCACACGGCCGCCTTCAGCGATTCTGCCAACGTTTGCAGGGCCTCGCAGGCGCCAGCAATGACCACCCCGCCGCCGCAGATGACCACCGGCGCGCGCGAATCCGCCAGGATGGCCGCGGCGCGCGCGACGTCCGCGGGGTCGGGGGCGTAGCGCATGGCGGGAAATCGGCCATGTTCGGGCTGCGCCCAGATATCCGAGGCGTCCACCTGCTGTTTCATGACGTCGTAGGGAAAGCACAGATGCGCGGCGCCCGGCTTGCCACCCGTCATGGCGCGGAATGCCGCGCGCACCATCCCGGGAATCTGGTCGGCGCGATCTATCGTCCGATTCCACTTGGTCAAGGGGCGGTACAGCGCCTCCTGGTCCAGTTCGGTCAGCGGATAGCGGCCACGCGAGCCGACCGCAACGTCCGACGTGATCCCCAGTACGGGAATCGACGATTCGTTGGCCTCCACCAGACCGGGCAGCAGATAGGTGGCGCCACCACCGCTGGGACCTTCGCACACGCCGACCTTGCCGCTGACCCGCGCATAGGCGTCGGCCATATAGCCCGCGCTGCGCTCGTCGCGCGTCAGCACATGGCGCATGCCGTGATCCAGACGATGCAGGGCGTCGTAGAACGGCAGGCTGGTGTCGCCGCACAGCCCGAAAATATGTTCCACGCCATACGCCTGCAGCATGCGCACCATGGCTTCGGCGCCATTGAGTTGGTCCATGTCAGTTTTCCAGATTGATGTGGTTGGTCTTGATGAACTGGTCCCAGCGCTGGTATTCGCGCTGCACGTAGGCGTCCAGCGTCGGGCCGTCGGAACCGATGACCTCGAACCCGGCCTCGGTCAGCTTGCGCCGCACCTCGGGGTCCGCCAGCACCGCCTGGAAGTCGGCGGTCAGCGCCCGCACCGTGGCGGGCGGGGTCTTGGCGGGCGCGAACATGCCGCTCCAGGAATAGGCTTCGAAGCCCGGATATCCGGACTCGGCCACGGTCGGTACGTTCGGCAGGTCGGGCAGGCGTTTTTCTCCCGCAACGGCCAGCGGCTTGATCTTGCCGGCCTGGATCTGGCCGCGCAGCGCGGCATAGCTCAACCAGGTCATGTCCGCCTGGCCTCCCACCACGGCCTGTACCGCCGGCCCGCCACCGCCATAGGGCACATGCAGCAGATCCACGCCGGACAGGCGCTTGAGCTGCTCGGGCGCAAGGTGGTTCAGCGAACCGACGCCGGTCGAGGCGAAGTTGTATTGCTTGCGTGGGTTCTTGCGCGCGGCGTCGAAGAAGGCCGCCAGCGTATCGCCAGGCACGTGGGGGTTGGCGCCGATCACCAGCGGGAAACGCACCGTCTGGCTGATGCCGACGAAATCCTTGAAGGTGTCGTAGGGCAGGTTGCTCTTCGCGGCGGGGTTGATCGCATGGTTGTCGAAGCTGACCAGCAGTGTGTTGCCGTCCGGCGCCGCGCGCGCGACGAAGGCTGTCGCGATCTGGCTGGCCGCGCCGGCGCGGTTTTCGACGATCACGGGACGGCCATGCAGGCGCTCGGAAAGCTTGGGCTGCATGATGCGCGCCAGGATGTCGGTACTACCACCAGGCGGGTACGGCACCACCAGTATCAGCGGCTTTTCCTCGGCCGCGTGCGCGGCGGGCATAGCGGCCAGCGCGCCGCTCAGCGTGGCGCATAGCGCCGCCCCCAGGATCGAACGGCGGCGTGAGATCGCCGCCGTCCCGGCGTGTTTCTTGAGTTCGATCATATATTCCCCTTGTGTTGATCAGGCCTGGTCTTCGAGCTGATCCCGCATATAGATCGTCGAAAATCCAGTACGAATGACGTCGGTGATCTGGTCCAGGCGACGCCCGATATGGTGCGACACCAGTTCCTGCAGCAAAGCATCGTCGCGCGCGCGCAGCGCATGCACGATACGCAGGTGTTCCGCCTGGGTATGGCTACGGCGGCCCTGTTGCATGTCGATCCAGCGAACGAAATGGATGCGCGCGTTCACGCTCTCCAGGCTGCGCACGAACTCTTCATTGCCGGTCAGCCGAGCCAGCGACATGTGGAAGTACTCGTCCAGCGCCAGCAGGCGCACCGCATCGGCGTCCTCCGGCACGTCGCGGGACACCTCGACGGCGGCCTGCAATTCATCGAGCTGATCGTCGGTGGCTCGCTCGCAGGCGGCGCGCACGATGCCGCACTCCAGCACGGAACGGAATTCATACAGGCTGTGGATCTGCTTGGCGTCCAGCGGGCGGCCTATGAATCCGCGATTGACCGCCCGGGTCACGAAGCCTTCCACCATCAACTGGTTCAGCACTTCGCGCAGGGGCGTGCGGCTGACGTTCAACTGGCGGGCCAGCTCGACTTCGTTGATGCGCTGGCCGGGCTTGAAATCGAAACGGACCGCCATGGTCTTGACGGCGTCGTACAGCTCGGAAAGACCGGCGGCGGTACGGTCCGCGTATCGAGGTAATGCCATATGCCACTCCCTGCGGCACCTATCACGGAAAGTGCATACTAAGGTGTATACACTTCATGCCGCCATAGGAGTTACCCGCAGGGCGCCGCTGGGCACGCCCAGCGCAGGCCTCGATCAGGCCTCAGGCTTGTTTGTCGAAATCGGTGTCGAGAACGCTTTGCCGGCCATCGCGATCGACCAGCGTCAGGCTGTCGAGGGCGGTACCCTGGCCTGCCGGCGCAGGCTCGATGCGCAGCCGCGCATGGCCCAGCGGCACCAGCCAGGCGCCGCCGGCCGCGGCGTGCGCGGTGCTGTCGGCAACTTCGGCGAAGCGCGCGGCAAGCGCGGCCGGATCCTGCGCCCGCGCACGGACTTCCACGACCGCGCGAGCACCATTGGCGTGCTGCATCAACGCGGGCTGCCAGACGCACTCGGGCGTCAGGTGGCGGCAGAAATACAACCTGATGCCGGGGATGGGCTGTTCGGCGAACCGCACGGTATGGAAGCGAGCCTCCATGGTCTTGCCGCCGACCTGCGCCGGCCGGGTCAGGACCTGCACGGGATTCACCGCGTAACCCGCCGCGCGCAGCCTTTCGTAGGTCGCCTCGGCATCCTCGGTACGCAGCACCAGGGCTTCCAATCCCAGGGGGGAGTCGGCGATTTCCTTGCGCGCCGGCGGCTTGCCCGGCGGCCATCCCAGCAATTCCACATAGGAATGCTCCAGGACCATCAGGCGATTCCAGGAGCCCAGGTTGTGGACCTCGGTCTCGCTGAGCGTGTAGCCCTGGCGCTCGAAATGGGGCGCCGCCTGTTCCAGACGGTCCCGCACCATGATCACCGCGTGATCGAGTTCCGTCCTGCCGGCGCCCGTTGCCATCGCCTCGCCCCTACGCCAGCTTGCCGTGGCACTGCTTGTACTTCTTGCCGCTGCCGCAGGGGCAGGGATCGTTGCGGCCGACCTTGGGTAGCGCATTGCGCACCGGCTGCTGGCCCTGAGGCCGCTCGTCCTGCCCGGCCGCCAAGGCCTCGTCGTAGTCGGCATGCTGGTACTGGACGTTCTGCACGTGCTGCTGCGCGGCTTCGGCTTCCGCTTCGGCCGCCTGTTCCTGCGACTGGATGCGCACGGTCATCAGCACCTTGACCACGTCGTCGCGGATACGGTCCAGCATGCCCGAGAACAGTTCGAAGGCCTCGCGCTTGTATTCCTGCTTCGGATTCTTCTGCGCGTAACCACGCAGGTGGATGCCCTGCCGCAGATAGTCCAGCGAAGACAGGTGCTCGCGCCAATGCTGGTCGATGGCCTGCAGCATGATGGAGCGTTCGAACTGGCCCCAGGCTTCGGCGCCCACCTGTTCCACCTTGGCGCGATAGGCCGCGGCGGCGGCTTCCTTGACGCGTTCCAGCAGATCGTCGTCCGTCAGGCTGGTTTCCTTTTCCAGCATGTCGGTCAAGGGCAGCGACAGCTGATAGTCGGACTCCAGCGCGCGCTGCAGCCCGGGCACGTCCCACTGTTCTTCCACCGATTCCGCCGGCACGTAGGTGCGGACGAGTTCCTCGACGGCCCCGTCGATCAGGTTTTCCACCGTGGGGCCGACCGTCGTGGCTTCCAGGACTTCGTTGCGCTGCGTATACAGCACCTTGCGCTGGTCGTTGGCGACGTCGTCGTATTCGAGCAGCTGCTTGCGGATATCGAAGTTGCGGCCTTCGACCTTGCGCTGCGCGGTTTCGATCGACCGCGACACCATGCCGGCTTCGATGGGTTCGCCTTCCGGCAGCTTCAGGCGCTCCATGATGGCGCGCACGCGGTCGCCGGCGAAGATGCGCATCAGCGGATCTTCCAGCGACAGATAGAAGCGCGACGAGCCCGGGTCGCCCTGGCGGCCGGCGCGGCCACGCAGCTGGTTATCGATACGGCGCGATTCGTGGCGCTCGGTGCCGATGATGCGCAGCCCGCCCGCCTGTTTCACCTTTTCGTTGGCCGGCTTCCATTCGCTGCGGATCCTGTCGATGCGCGCCTGCTTTTCCGCTTCCGGCACCGATTCGTCGGCATGGATCAGGTCGATCTGCTTGTCCACGCTGCCGCCCAGCACGATGTCGGTGCCGCGGCCCGCCATGTTGGTGGCGATGGTGATGTGGCCAGGCTTGCCCGCTTCGGCGACGATTTCCGCTTCGCGCGCGTGCTGCTTGGCGTTGAGTACCTCGTGCGGCAGCTTCGCCCGCTGCAACAGCCCCGACAGCAACTCGGAGTTCTCGATACTGGTCGTACCCACCAGCACCGGCTGGCCACGTTCATGGCAGTCGCGGATATCCGCCAGGATGGCGTCGTACTTTTCGCGCGCGGTCTTGAAGACCTGGTCGTTCTGGTCCTTGCGGACCATGGGCTTGTTGGTCGGGATGATGACCGTTTCCAGCCCGTAGATTTCCTGGAATTCGTAGGCTTCCGTGTCGGCGGTGCCCGTCATGCCCGACAGCTTGTCGTACATGCGGAAGTAGTTCTGGAACGTGATCGAGGCCAGCGTCTGGTTCTCGTGCTGGATCTTGACGCCTTCCTTCGCTTCCACGGCCTGGTGCAGGCCATCGGACCAGCGGCGGCCCACCATGAGGCGGCCGGTGAACTCGTCGACGATGACGACTTCGCCGTCCTGCACCACATACTGCTGGTCGCGGAAGAACAGCGTGTGCGCGCGCAGGGCCACCATCAGGTGGTGCATCAGCGCGATGTGGCGCGGGTCGTACAGCGATTCGCCTTCCGGCAGGATGCCCACGCGGCTGAGGATGGCCTCGGCATGCTCGTGCCCCGCTTCGGACAAATGGACCTGCTGGCTTTTTTCGTCCACCCAGTAGTCGCCTTCGGGCTCCGGCTCCTGCGGCTTGGGCTCCGATTCCATGCGCTTGAGCAGCGGCGGCACCGCGTTCATGCGGATGTAGAGCTCGGTGTGGTCTTCGGCCTGCCCGGAGATGATCAGCGGCGTGCGCGCTTCGTCGATCAGGATGGAGTCGACTTCGTCGACGATGGCATACGACAGGCTGCGCTGGCGGCGATCCTCGACGCGATACTCCATGTTGTCGCGCAGGTAGTCGAAGCCGAATTCGTTGTTCGTGCCGTAGGTGATGTCGGCGATGTAGGCGGCTTTTTTCTCTTCGTTCGCCTGCTGCGGCACCACGACGCCCGTCGTCATGCCCAGGAAGCGGTACAGGCGGCCCATCCATTCGGCGTCGCGGCGCGCCAGGTAATCGTTGACCGTCACCACGTGCACGCCCTTGCCGGACAGGGCATTCAGGTACACCGGCAGGGTCGCCATCAGCGTCTTGCCTTCGCCAGTGCGCATTTCGGCGATCTTGCCGTTGTGCAGGGCGATACCGCCGAGCATCTGCACATCGAAATGGCGCATGCCGAACACCCGCTTGCCCGCCTCGCGCACGACGGCGAAGGCTTCAGGCAGCAGATCATCCAGCGAAGTGCCCTGTTGGAAGCGGGCGCGGAATTCCTGGGTCTTGGCCGCGAGTTGCTCGTCCGACAGCGCGGCGATGGTGGATTCCAGGCCATTGATCTGGCTCACCACCTTGCGATACTGCTTAAGCAGCCGGTCGTTGCGGCTACCTATGAGTTTTTTTAGCAGAGAAACCATGCGTATGTCCGCGCGCGCCTGCCACCCCGATCCGGGGGCGTCGGTACGCGACTGATATTGTTGTCGATGAGGCGGAAAAGCCCGCCGGGAAACGATCGAGTGTAACGCACCGCGAGGGCAACATTCCCGCCTGGCATAGCGGTGCCGCGCCGGGCTCCACGCCCGGGCCGGCGGGCCGGGCTGGGCGCCTGGCCGGCCGTGTCAGCGGATGACCGTGGCCGTCGCCGCGGCGAGCGCGGGCGGCGCGGTGGGCGGACGCCCGAGGAAGAGACGAGGATCCATGGCCTGGCCGCCCAGGCGGATCTCGAAATGCAGATGCGGGCCTGTCGAGACGCCGGAGGACCCCACGCGAGCGATGAGCTCCCCGCGTTGGATCAGGTCTCCTGCCTTGACCAGCACTTCCGACGCATGCGCGTAGCGCGACACCAGGCCATCGCCGTGGTCGATATCGACCCGCTGGCCATAGCCGGCATCGCGACCCGCCACCACCACCACGCCGCCGGCGGCGGCCAGGATGGGCGTGCCCATCGGCGCGGCGAAATCCAGGCCTTCATGCCGCAGATAGCGGCCGGTGACCGGATGGCGACGCCAGCCATACGAAGAGCTCAGATAGGGATAGTCGGTGACCGGCAGCGAAGACGGCAAGCGCGCCAGGTCGGCGCGGCGGCGGGTCAGCGCCATATCGAACAGCTGCAGGGCGGCCATCCGGCCGGCCAGTTCGTCCGCCAGGACGTCGATGTCGCGGCCCAGGGTCTGCGCCGCGCCCGGCGGGCCGTCCAGCAGGGCCGTGGCCAAGGGGACGGCGTTGGTGGCGATGTCGTCGCCCGCCGCGCGAACGGCGTTATCGGCGGGACTGGTATTACCAGCAGGGCCGGCAGGACCGGCGTCAGCGGCAATCGGCCCGGCATCGGCATCGCCTGCCGCGCCGTTGTCCATCGCCTGGTCCGCATCGGCCACCGTCGCGAAAGTGTCCGGCAAAGGCACCCCCGCCGCAATCGCCAGCCTGCGGCTCAAGGCGTCGACACCGGCCAGGCGCGCCTGGATCGTGCCCACCTTGGCGGCCAGCATCGCCAGCGCCTGGTGCAGGGCGTCGTCGGAATAACCGGCCTGCGGATCCTGCGGAACCGCGCCGGCCCGCGCCGCGGGCAGCACGCTGGCCGGCGCCAACCCGCGCGCGACCAACGCGCCGGCCAGGGCCGCCAGCAGCAGCGCGCCGCTCATCAGCAAGGCCAGCCGGCCGCCTTCCAGGGTGAAATGCCCCGCCGAACCGCGCCGGGCATGCATAATGACAAACTTCAATCGAGTAATCCTGTTGCCTGGCCAAATAAACAAACGGAATGAACAAACGCGCGCCTTTCCGTCCCTCCCGCAAGCCTGCCCGCGGTGAAAACACCGCAATGGGTTGGCTGGGACACGACGCGCGCGGCGCCGGCGTGCTGGCCACGGCGCATCTGCACCTGCAGATCCAGCGCACGGTGGCGTCGGTGGTGCCGCCCGTCCTGGGCAACGTCTGCCGGGTGGCGCGCCTGGAAACCGATCGCCTGCAATTGGCCGTACCGAGCGCCGCCCATGCCGCGAAACTGCGCCAGATGGCGCCGCGGATCGCACAGGCATTGCACGCGGCAGGGTGGAACCTTAACGAAATCGCGGTGAAGGTTCAAGCCGGCTTGCCCGGCGCCGGGATAAAACCGCCACGCGCGCCCAAGGACGTCATGCCGCTGGGCGACACGGCGCTAGGCGCTTTCGAGGCTTTGCGGGAAACGTTGAATCCCGGCCCGCTGGCCGACGCAATAGAACGCCTGCTGCGCCACCATCGACAGAGCTGACCCAGTATCCCGAAGGACGGGTCACTTCATCACGCCCCGCCGCAAAAAACCGGTGCCCCCCACCCGGGGCGCCACGGATCCGGCTCTGCCGGTCCGTCGGCGTCGCCCCCTTGAGGGGGAAGCGCGCAGCGCTTCGGGGGTGATCCTATTACGCCAGCTTCCACTCGTAGCGGAATGCCTGCGGCGCTTCGGCCTGCGACTGGTAGCTGACCAGTTCCCAGGATTCCTGCTGGGCCAGCAGCGCCCGGGCCAGCTGGTTGTTGAGCGCATGGCCGGACTTGCACGCGACGTAGCGCGCAACCAGGGGCTTGCCGAGCAGGTACAGATCGCCGATGGCGTCCAGGATCTTGTGCTTGACGAACTCGTCGTCATACCGCAATCCGTCGCTGTTCAGCACCCGGTATTCGTCCATGACGATGGCGTTGTCCAGGCTGCCGCCGCGTGCCAGGCCCATGGACCGCAGGGCTTCGACTTCATTGACGAAGCCGAAGGTGCGCGCGCGGGCGATTTCGCGCGTATAGGAATGCGTAGCGAAATCGACTTCGGCGAAATTGGCCGTCGAATCGATGGCCGGATGCCGGAAATCGATGGAAAAGGCCAGCGCGAAGCCGTCATGCGGCTCCAGCCGCGCCCATTTTTCGTTGCGCCCTTCGCCTTCGCGCACCTCGATGGGCTTGAGCACGCGAATGAACTGCTTGGGAGCGTTCTGCTCCACGATGCCGGCCGAGCGCAGCAGGTAGACGAACGTGGCCGCGCTGCCGTCCATGATGGGCACTTCTTCCGCCGTCAGGTCGACGTGCAGATTGTCGATACCCAGGCCGGCGAGGGCCGACATCAGGTGCTCGACCGTGGACACCCGCACATTGCCCTGCTGCAGCACAGAAGCCATGCGCGTATCGCCGACGCCAGTGGCCTGTGCGGGCAGATCGACGACCTCGGGCAGGTCGATGCGGTGAAAGACGATCCCGGTGTTCGGCGCAGCGGGACGGAGCGTCAGCTCCACCCGGCGGCCGGAGTGCACCCCGACGCCTGTGGTCTTGACGAGATTCTGTATGCTGCGTTGACGAAACATGGGCTTTATTCGGATTCTTGGTTAGCGGAAAGAAATCCGCCACGCCGTTGTAAGAACAGTATTGTAACCCCGGGCTTACGACCATCCAAGGCAAACAATCCTACGTTCTTGATAGTCTGAAACTATCTGAAACGACCCATTCGTTCCCTTCCCGGCCCGCTCGCGCGGGCCGGGGATGAGGGAGTACTACGAGGCGTGCCGGAGCGGCCGGCGGCTGCCAGCCGGCGCCCGGCGGAGCGCCTGGCTACTTCAGTCCGCCTGCTTGCGCAGGAAAGCCGGGATATCGAAGTGATCCATGCCCGAGCTTTCCAGCGCGCGCACCTGGGCCGACGCCTGCGTGCGCGGGTTGCGCATCACGGACGGCATATCCAGGTTGCGGTAATCGCCCTGGCCCGCGCCATTGTTGGCCACCATGCCGACCATGGGGAAGTCGTCGGTCCCGGTGCGCAGCGCTTCGCCGCGGCTCTGAACCAGTTGCGGACGGCTGGAAGTGCGGCCCAGGCCGGTGGCGACCACGGTCACGCGCAAGCTGTCGCCCATGGACTCGTCATACGCCGTACCGAAGATCACGGTGGCATCCTCGGAAGCATACCCGCGGATGGTTTCCATGATTTCGCGCGTTTCGCGCATCTTCAGGGTGCGGCTGGCGGTGATGTTCACCAGCACGCCGCGCGCGCCGTGCAGGTCGATACCTTCCAGCAGCGGGCAGGCGATGGCGTGCTCGGCGGCCACGCGGGCGCGGTCCACGCCCGAGGCGGTTGCCGTGCCCATCATGGCCTGGCCCTGCTCACCCATGATGGTCTTGACGTCTTCGAAGTCGACGTTGACGTTGCCTTCCACGTTGATGATTTCGGCGATGCCGGCGCAGGCGTTGTGCAGGATGTCGTCGGCCGACTTGAAGCAGTCTTCCTGCGTGGCGTCCTCATCCATCAGTTCGTACAGGTTTTCGTTCAGCACGACGATCAGCGAATGCACGTGCTTGGCGAGCTCGTTGATGCCCTCTTCGGCCATCTTCAGGCGCTTGTTGCCTTCGAACTGGAACGGCTTGGTCACCACGCCCACCGTCAGGATGCCGAGTTCCTTGGCGACTTCCGCCACCACGGGACCGGCGCCGGTGCCCGTGCCGCCGCCCATGCCGGCGGTGATGAAGACCATGTGCGCGCCATTCAGCGCGGCACGGATTTCCTCACGCGCGGTTTCGGCGGACGCCCGGCCCTGCTCGGGCTTGGCACCCGCGCCCAGGCCGGTGCGGCCCAGGCGGATCTGCACGGGCGCGTTCGTAGCGGCCAGCGCCTGCGCATCGGTGTTCGCGCAAATGAAATCGACCCCGCTGACACCGTTGCGGATCATGTGCGCGACGGCATTGCCACCCGCGCCCCCGACACCAACGACCTTGATCACGGTCCCTTTGGTGCTGTTCTCGAGCATTTCAAAGTTCATGATGCGACTCCCTCAAGTCTGATTGCAAATCACAAAAAACAAAAACCCCAACTACCTTTTTTGTGAATCGCTTCAAAGCCGACGCCGACATCTGCTGTCCGCCACGGGTTTGAAGCGTCTCCGCCAGCGCGCCGTTCAATTGCTCGGCACGCCCCGGAATCGCCGGCAGCGCGATCCCTATTCAATTCATGAACCACTCCTTCATCCGCGCCAGCAGGCTCTTGAAGTTGCCTGTTTGCGCGGCCACCTTGCGTCCGCGCATGCGTTGCATGCGCGCTTCCTGCAATAGTCCCATCACCGTCGCGAAACGCGGGTTGCGCATCACGTCGGCCAGGCTGCCTTCGTACTCCGGCACCGCGACGCGCACCGGTTTGAGGAAGACATCCTCGGCAAGTTCCACCATACCGGGCAATTGTGCGGACCCACCGGTCAGGACAACGCCGGAAGCCAGCAGATCCTCGTACCCCGAATCCCGCACCACCTGCTGCACCAGCGTGAACAATTCCTCGATGCGCGGTTCGATAACGGCGCCCAGGGCCTGACGCTTGACCAGCCGCGGACCGCGATCGCCCAGGCCGGGCACCTCCACGGTTTCGTCGGGACTGGCCAGAACCTGCTTGGCGACGCCATAGCGCAGCTTGATTTCCTCGGCGTCGGGCGTCGGGGTGCGCAGCATCGCCGCGATGTCGTTGGTGATCTGGTCGCCGGCGATCGGAATGACGGCGGTGTGCCGGATGGCCCCGCCCGTGAAGATCGCCACGTCGGTCGTGCCGCCGCCGATATCGACCAGCACCACGCCCAGCTCCTTTTCGTCCGTGGTCAGGCAGGCCAGGCTGGACGCCAGCGGCTGCAGGATCAGGTCCTGCACTTCCAGCCCGCAGCGCCGCACGCACTTGACGATGTTCTGCGCCGCGCTGACGGCGCCCGTCACGATATGCACGCGCACTTCCAGCCGCAGGCCGCTCATGCCGATAGGCTCACGTATGTCTTCCTGACCGTCAACGATGAACTCCTGCGTCAGCACGTGCAGTACCTGCTGATCCGTGGGGATATTCACCGCCTTGGCGGTCTCGATGACGCGCGCCACGTCGGTCGCGGTGACCTCCTTGTCCTTGACCGCCACCATGCCACTGGAATTGAAGCTGCGGATGTGGCTGCCGGCGATGCCGGTATAGACGTCGCGGATCTTGCAGTCAGCCATCAGCTCGGCTTCCTCCAACGCGCGCTGGATGGAATTGACCGTGGTTTCGATGTTCACGACCACGCCCTTGCGCATGCCGCGGGATTCATGCTGGCCCAGGCCCAGCACCTCGAATCGGCCTTCAGGCAAGATTTCGGCGACGACGGCCACCACCTTGCTGGTTCCGATATCGAGGGCGACGATTAAGTCCTTGATGTCACGGGTCATGGCGTTAGCGCTTCTTTGGATTGGATTTCGGTTTGGTTTTCGATTCGGCTTCGGGCGGCTGCGCCAGGGCCAGGGCAAAGCCGTTGGGATAGCGCAGATCGGCCTGCAGGATGGCGCGGCCTTCCAGCTTCTGCGTCAGCGCGGGCCAGGCCTGCACGAAACGCTGGATGCGCGCGGCGAACGGCAAGGCGCCGGGCGGGCCGTTCGGATCCGGCGCATCCGCGCCCGGGTCCCGTCCCAGATCCAGCTTCAGGCCATTGGACAGCGTCACGCGCCACGCATAGCGCGGGCTCAGCTCCAGGTCGTTGACGCGCATGTCCAGCGGCGCGAACCACCGGGCCAGTTCCGCATACCGTTGCACGACCAGGCTTTCGCTGCCTTCCGGACCATAGAAGTGCGGCAGCGCGGACTCGTCGTCCAGCTCCCCTGTGTTCGCGGTGAATGATTCCCCCCAGGTGTTGATCATCTGGTTTTCGTTCCAGAGCGCCAGCGGCTGCTGTTCCTCTATCCTGACCCGCAACACATTGGGCCAGATGCGCCGTATCGTGGCGTGGCGCACCCACGGCGCCGATTCGAACAGTTCGCGGGCCTGATCCAGGTCCATGGTAAAGAAATTGCCTTTCAGTCCGCCCGCGATCGTCGCGCGCATGCTGACCGGCGATACGTAATGCAGTTGCGAGCCCGGCGCTGCTTCCAGTTCGATCGCGGTCAGATCGAAATACGGCCGCTTGGCCAGCCACACCAGCCCCGCCCCCAGCATGGCGAGCACCGCCAACACGGCCAGCGTGTTGGCGATCAGGTTGGTGGTGCGAGCGTCGTTCCACACGGATTATCCAGTCAGGTATTGCGGGCGGGGCTGCGCACTTTGCACGTAGCCTCGGACAGTATTGCCACACAGAGTTCGGGATAGGACATGCCCACCGCCTGTGCCGCCTTCGGCACCAGCGAATGGCCGGTCATGCCCGGCGAGGTATTCATTTCAAGCAGCCAGACGCGTTGGCTGGCATCCAGCATCAGGTCGGCGCGCCCCCAGCCTTCGCATCCCAATGCCCGGTAGGCTTCCACGCTGACCCGCTGCACTTCGCGGGCGACCGCGTCCGGCAGGTCGGCGGGGCAGAAGTACTGCGTATCGTCGGAGTAATACTTGTGCTCGAAGTCGTAGTTGCCGTCGGGGGCGACGATCTCGATGACCGGCAGGGCGCGCGCCTTGCGGCCGCCGCCCAGCAGCGCGACGGTCAGTTCGCGGCCGGTGATGAACTGCTCGGCCAGCACTTCGGCATCGAAGCGCGCCGCCTCGGCGTAGGCGTCCTTCATGTCGGAATAGCCGCGCACCTTGGTGATGCCCACGGTCGAACCTTCGTGCGGCGGCTTGACGATCAGCGGCAATCCCAGGTCGTCCGGCACGCGGCGCAGGTCGGTATCCGCGTCCAGGATGGCGAACTCCGGCGTGGGCAGTCCGTGCTGCAGCCAGATCCGCTTGGTCATGATCTTGTCCATCGCGATGGCCGACGCCGCGGGACCGCTGCCGGTATAGGGAATGCCCAGCAGCTCCAGCGCACCCTGCAGGGTGCCGTCCTCGCCGTAGCGGCCATGCAGCGCGATGAAGACGCGGTCGAAGCCGGCGGCTTCCAGGTCGGCGAAGCTCTGCGTGCCCGTATCGAACAGATGCGCATCCACGCCCACGCTGCACAACGCTTCGTGGACGCCCTTGCCCGACATCAGGGAAACCTCGCGTTCCGCCGAGCGGCCGCCGTACAGCACGCCGACCCGGCCCAGCCCGCGGCCGTCCGGTCCGGCCTGCGCGGCGGCGCGAGCGCGGCGCAGGCTGGCTTCGCGCGCGGTGGCGTCGAATTCGTGTTGGCTCATTGCATCGTCCTCCTGTCGCCAGGCTGCCCCTGGGCAACGTTGGCCAGCTCGCCGATCTGCGCCGGCGCCCTGCTGATCGACCCGGCGCCCATGACGATCACCACGTCGCCATCGCGCACGAAGTCCAGCGCGGTCTGCGGCAGTTCCGCGACGTCCTCGACGAAAACCGGCTCGACCTTGCCCGCAACCCGCAGCGCGCGCGCCAGGGCGCGCCCATCGGCGGCGACCAGGGGTGCTTCACCGGCGGCATAGACTTCGGTCAGCAGCACCGCGTCGGCCGTGCCCAGCACGCGAACGAAGTCCTCGAAGCAGTCGCGGGTACGGGTATAGCGGTGCGGCTGGAAAGCCAGGACGATACGGCGGTCCGGCCAGGCGCCGCGTGCCGCGGCCAGCGTCGCCGCCATCTCGACCGGATGGTGGCCGTAATCGTCGATGACGGTGAACGTGCCGCCGTCCCGCGCATTGACGGGAAAATCGCCGACGTGCGTGAATCGGCGATTGACGCCGTTGAAGGATTCCAGCGCGCTGCGGATGGCCTCGTCCGGAACGCCCAGTTCGGACGCCACGGCGATCGCCGCCAGCGCGTTGCGCACGTTATGCAGGCCGGGCAGGTTCAGGCATACCGACAAGGGCGGCAGCTCGATCTCGCGGTCGCGACGCAGGACGTCGAAGCACATGCGCGTGCCGTCGGCCCGGACGTTGCGTCCCGCCACCTGGGCTTCGCCGTCCAGGCCGTAAGTCGTCACCGGACGCGAGATGAAGGGCATGATCTCGCGCACATTGGCGTCGTCGCTGCACAGCACGGCGCTGCCGTAGAAAGGCAGCTTCTGCGTGAATTCGATGAAGGCGCTCTTCAGGCGGGCGACGTCGTGGCCATAGGTATCCATATGGTCGGCGTCGATATTGGTCACGATGGCCATGACCGGCAGCAGATTCAGGAAGGACGCATCGGATTCGTCGGCTTCGACCACGATGTACTCGCCCTGCCCGAGCCGCGCGTTGGCGCCCGCCGAATTCAGCCGGCCACCGATCACGAAGGTGGGGTCGAGGCCGCCGGCGGCCAGCACGCTGGCCACCAGGCTGGTGGTGGTGGTCTTGCCATGCGTGCCGGCAATGGCGATGCCGCGCTTCAGGCGCATCAGCTCGGCCAGCATGATGGCGCGCGGCACCACCGGGATGCGGCCGGCGCGGGCGGCGATGACTTCAGGATTGTCGCCGGCCACTGCCGTCGAGGTCACGATGGCATCGGCGCCGGCGATGTTCGCCGCGGAATGGCCGACGACGATGGACATGCCCAGGCCGGACAGGCGCCGGGTGACCGCCGATTCGTGCAGGTCGGAACCGCTGACGCGATAGCCCAGGTTCAGCAGCACTTCGGCGATCCCGCTCATGCCGGATCCGCCGATGCCGACGAAATGGATATGTTGGATACGATGTTTCATGATGCCTGTTTCACTCCGCCGTCGACGCGCGCCAGCGCGGCTGCTTCGCAGGCGTCGGCAATGTGGCGGGCCGCATCCGGCATGGCGCGGCTGCGCGCGCGGGCGGCGACGGCCTGGAGCTCGTCGCGGCCACGCTGCGCCAGCCAGTCCGCCAGCCATTGCGGGGTCAATTCGTTCTGCTGGCGCAGCCATGCGGCGCCGGCGTCGCTCAGGTAACGCGCGTTCGCGGTCTGGTGGTCGTCGATGGCATGCGGGAACGGCACGAACAGTGCCGCGACGCCCGCCGCGGCGATCTCCGCCACCGTCATCGCGCCCGCACGGCAGATCACTACGTCGGCCGCCGCCAGGGCGCCGGCCATGTCGTCGATGAACGCGCGGCAGTCGGCCTGCACGCCCGCCGCGCCATAGGCCGCGCGCAGCGCATCGATATGCTGCTCGCCAGCCTGATGCGTGACGCGCGGACGCGCGCCTTCGGCCAGCAGCGACAGCGCCTGCGGCACCACGGTGTTCAAGGCCTGGGCGCCCAGGCTGCCGCCGACCACCAGCACGTTCAGCGCGCCGGCGCGGCCGGGATAGCGCTGCTCGGGCACGGCGATGGCGCAGACTTCCCGGCGCACCGGGTTGCCCACCATTTCGCCACGCGGCAGCACGCCGGGAAAGCCGGTCAAGACACGCCGCGCGAGCCGCGCCAGCATGCGGTTCGCGGTACCGGCCACCGCGTTCTGTTCATGCACCACCAGCGGTACCCGGCGCAGCGCCGCCGCCAGCCCGCCCGGGAAGGCCACATAGCCGCCCATGCCGACCACGACGTCCGGCCGCGCCGCCGCCAGGTGCCGCCATGCCTGCCGCGTGGCGGCGTACAGGCGCGCCGGCAATTGCAGCAACGCGGTGATGCCGCGGCCGCGCAGGCCCTGGAAACGCAGTTCCGCCATTTCGATGCCCTGCGCCGGCACCAGGCGACCTTCCATCTTGTCGGGATTGCCCAGCCACAGGACACGCCAGCCGCGCTCGCGCAGCACGGCCGCCAGCGCGAGCCCGGGCATGATGTGCCCGCCCGTGCCACCGGCCATGATCACCGCGGTGCGGCCGCTGCTCATACCCTGCCCCCCCGCATCATCGTGCGGCTTTCCAGGTCGACGCGGATCAGCATCGCCAGGGCCACCAGGTTCATCACGACGCCGGAACCGCCGTAGCTCATCAGCGGCAGGGTCAGGCCCTTGGTAGGCAGCAGGCCCAGGCACACGCCCATATTGATGAAGGCCTGCACGCCGAACCAGATTGCCACGCCCTGCGCCAGCATGCCGGCGAAGGTGCGTTCCATCGCGATGGCCTGGCGGCCGATTTCGAAACCGCGCAGGACGATGATGGCGAACAGCGTGATCACCAGCATCACGCCGGCGAAGCCCAGCTCTTCGCCCACCACCGCCATCAGGAAGTCGGTATGGGCCTCGGGCAGGTAGTGCAGCTTTTCCACGCTGGCGCCCAGCCCCACGCCGAACCATTCGCCGCGGCCCAGCGCGATCAGCGAATGCGAAAGCTGATAGGCGCTGCCGTAGGCGTTGTCCTGGTTCCACGGATCCAGGTAGGCGAACAGGCGCGCACGGCGCCACGGCGACGCCCAGATCAGCAGAAGGAAGGTCCCCACCAGCACGCCCAGCAGGCTGCTGAAGTATTTGCCGTTGATGCCGCCCAGGAACAGGATGCCGATGGCGATGGCGACGATCACCATGAAGGCGCCCAGATCCGGCTCCAGCAGCAGGAACATGCCCACGCCGCCCAGCGCGAAGGCCATGGGCAGGAAGCCGCGCGCGAAATTCTGCATGTGTTCCTGCTTGCGGACCGTATAGTCGGCCGCGTACAGCAGGGCCGCGACCTTCATCAGCTCGGACGGCTGGAAGTTGATCGGACCCAGCGGAATCCAGCGATGCGAACCGTTCACCTCGCGGCCGATGCCGGGCACCAGCACGATGGCCAGCAGGAACAGCGCCAGGATGAACAATGGCACGGCCAGGCGCTGCCAGGCGCGGATCGGCACGGTGATCGCGCAAGCCGCCGCCACGATGCCCACGCTGACGAAGGCCGCATGCCGCACGACGAAATAGTATTGGCCGTAGGCGGCGTAGCGTGGACCGTCCGCCAGCGCGATCGACGCCGAATAAACCATCAACAGGCCCAGCGACAGCAGCGTGCCGGCGGCGATGACCAGCGGCATGTCGAAGCTGCGCATGCGGGTGCGCCCGGGGCGCACCGCGTTGACGCTGCCGGTCAGGTCGGCGAACAGGCTCATGGGGAAACTCTCCCCTGCGCGCGAGCGTGCACCAAGGCGGTCATGCCACTTCTCCCCGATCCAGCGCCAGTTCCTGCGCTTCCTGCGCGAAGACCTGGCCACGATGCACATAGTTGCGGAACATATCCATGCTGGCACACGCGGGCGACAGCAGCACGGCGTCGCCGGGCTGGGCCAGCGTCATCGCCTGGCGCACCGCGTCACGCATGTCGCCGGCCTGCACGCAGGCGACGCCGGTGCTTTCCAGCGCCTTGCCGATCTCCGGACCGTCCTGGCCGATCAGCACCACCCCATGCGCATGACGCTTGACCGGAGCCAGCAGCGGCGAGAAATCCTGGCCCTTGCCCAGGCCGCCCGCGATCAGGACGACGGGCTGGCCCAGGCCTTCCAACGCGGCGACGGTCGCGCCGACATTGGTGCCTTTGCTGTCATTGATGAAGTCCACGTCGCCGATGCGGCGCACGAACTCCACGCGATTGGGTTCGCCGCCGTACTCCCGTGCGGCGCGCAGCATCGGACCCCAGCCGATGTCCAGCGCGCGGCCCAGGGCCAGCGCGGCCAGCGTATTGGTCGCATTGTGCATGCCGCGGATGCGCAGCGCATCCACCGGCATCAGTCGGGATATCCGGCCCGCCGGGCGGGGCGGCGGCGGCGCATCTTTCTTGCGCCGCGTCGGCGCGGGCGCGGGAATATCGAAATCGCTGGCTTCGCAGGCGGTCAGCCACGCCACGCCCTGGCCCTGCTCCAGCCCCATGTCGCCGACCAACGCAGGTGCGTCGCGCCCGAAGCTGCGCACACGCTGGTTGTCCAGGCTTTCCACCATGCCGGCGGTCAAGGGATCATCGCGATTGACGATCGCGATGCGGGCCATGGCAAGCAGGCGCGCCTTGGCCTGCGCGTAGGCCTGCATATCGCCGTGCCAGTCCAGGTGATCCTGGGTGACGTTCAATACGACGGCGGCATCGGCGGACAGGCTATGCGTGGTGTGCAGTTGGAAGCTGGACAGCTCCAGCACCCATGCCTGCGGCAGGCTGTTGTTGTCCAGCGCGTCCATCAGCGCGGTCAGGGCGGCCGGCCCGATATTCCCGGCGGCGCGGGCGCTCAGGCCGGAGGCCTCGATCATGGCGCGGGTCAAGGCGGTGACCGTGGTTTTGCCATTGGTGCCGGTCACGGCCACCAGGCGCGGCCGGTATTCGCGGCTTTCCGCCAGCGTGGCCAGCGCGCGGGCGAACAATTCGATTTCGCCGACGACCTCGATGCCGCGCTTTTCCGCTTCGGCCAGCAGCGCTTGCGCCGGCTCCTGGTTGGGCGCCAGCCCGGGGCTGATCACGACTTGCGTCACGCCGTCCAGCAGCGCCGCGTCGAAGCTGGCGGAGCCCAGGCGATAGTCCGGCTGTTCATCCGCGGCCATGCCGTCGAAAATCGCGCGCAGCGCATCCAGGCCGCCCGGCTGCTCGCGCGTATCGGCGATGCGCAGCCGGGCACCGTTGCGCGCGCACCAGCGTGCGGCGGCAATACCGGTTTCTCCCAGCCCAAGGACCAGGATGCAAGGCGTATCGGAATCGGAAAAATCCGTCGCGCTCATCGCAATTTCAACGTCGAAAGGCCAATCAAAACCAGCATCATGCTGATGATCCAGAAGCGGACGACAACCTGGGTTTCCTTCCAGCCGCCCACTTCGAAGTGATGGTGCAACGGGGCCATGCGAAAGATGCGCCGCCCCTCTCCGTATTTGCGCTTGGTGTATTTGAACCAGGTGACCTGCACCATGACCGACAGCGTTTCCACGACGAAAACGCCGCCCATGATGAACAGCACGATTTCCTGGCGCGCGATCACCGCCACCGTACCCAGCGCGCCGCCCAGCGCCAACGCGCCGACGTCGCCCATGAAGACCTGCGCGGGGTAGGCGTTGAACCAGAGGAACGCCAGCCCCGCCCCCGCTAGCGCGGCACATAGCACCAGCAGTTCGGCCGCGCCGGGCACGTAGGGGAACAACAGGTATTTGGAATAGTCCGCGCGGCCTATCACATAGGCGAAGATCCCGAGGGCACCACCGACCATGACCGTGGGCATGATGGCCAGGCCATCCAGGCCGTCGGTCAGGTTCACGGCATTGCTGGTGCCCACGATCACGAACCAGGTCAATGCCACGAAACCCAGTACGCCCAGCGGATAGCTGACGGTCTTGAAGAAAGGCACGATCAGGTCGGCACGCGTCGGCAATGGCATGATGAAGCCGCTGATCACCCAGTTGCGAAACAGCGGCCACAGCTCGGTATTGGCGGGCGCGGACACGGCGAAGGCCAGATAGACCGCGGCGACCAGCCCGATCAGGGCCTGCCAGAAGAATTTCTGCCGCGCCGGCATACCTTCCGGGTTGCGATGCACGACCTTGCGGTAGTCGTCCACCCAGCCGATCAGGCCGAAGCCGAACGTGACCAGCAACACCACCCAGACGAAACGGTTGCTCCAGTCAGCCCACAGCAGGGTGCTGATGCCGATCGCGATCAGGATCAGCGCGCCGCCCATGGTCGGCGTGCCGGTCTTGACCAGATGCGTTTGCGGTCCATAGGAACGCACGGCCTGGCCGATCTTGAGTTCGGTCAGCTTACGGATCACGCGCGGCCCGAAGAACAGGCCGATGAGCAGCGCCGTCGCGCAGGCGAACACCGCGCGCAGCGTGATGTACTCAAAGACCCCGAAGGTGCGGATATCGTCGGAAAGCCAGCGGGCGATCTCAAGCAGCATGCTGTTCTCCCTGCCCCAGGGGCGCATGTCCATCGGTACTCAAAAACGCCTTCACTACCCGCTCCATGCGCATAAAGCGCGAACCCTTTACCAATACGGCGCGCGCGGCCGAGCCGCGCAGCGCCGTCACAATTTCTTCCACACTCTCGCAGGCCCTTGCCGTGGGTCCGAACGCGATCGCCGCGTCACCCGCGGCTTTTCCCAGCGTAAGGAGCAGATCGATGCCACGATCGCGTGCGTACTCGCCCACTTCGCGATGCATCGCCGGTCCGTTGGCGCCGACTTCACCCATGTCGCCCAATACCAGGACACGGGGTGCCGGCAATTGCGCCAGCACGTCGATGGCTGCTCTTACGGAGTCCGGATTCGCATTGTAGGTGTCATCGACCAGGAGCGTTCCGTCACTCAATTGCTGCCGTTGCATGCGCCCGGATACGGCGCTGAAACCTGCCAGGCCCGCGCATACCGATGCCAGCGGCGCTCCCACCGCCAGCGCACATGCGGCGGCCGCCAACGCGTTGCGCAGATTGTGCATGCCGGGGACCGGCAGCTCCAGCATCGCTATGCCAGCAGGTGTGACCAATTGGCACCGGGTGCCCAAGGCGTCGGCCTGGATTTGTTCGGCATAGACATCCAGTCCCGCCTGCAGGCCGAAACGCAGGACGCGCGGCGTGGCGCTCATCGCGTCCCAGGTCGCCGTATGCGCGTCGTCGCCGGGATACACCGCATAGCCATCCCGCGGCAGCGCGGCCAGCACGGCGCCGTTTTCCTCGGCGACGGCCTGCACCGTATGCATGAATTCCTGGTGCTCGCGCTGCGCGTTGTTCACCAGGGCCACCGTGGGCGCGGCCATGCGCGCCAGCAGCGCGATTTCGCCGGGATGATTCATGCCCAGTTCGAACACCGCCGCGCGATGCTCGGCGCGCAGCCTGAGCAGCATCAGCGGCAGGCCGATGTCGTTGTTGAAATTGCCCGCGCTGGCGAGACGCTGGGCGGCACCAAGCCAGTCCGCCAGGATGGCCGATATCATTTCCTTCGTGGTGGTCTTGCCGTTGCTGCCCGCCACCGCGATCACCGGCAGCGCGAAGCGCGCGCGCCACGCGGCGCCGATGCGTCCCAATGCCACGCGGGTATCGCCGAGCACCAGCTGCGGCATCCGCACGCCGTCGACGCGGCGCGCGACGATCGCGGCCACCGCGCCCTGGTCCTGCGCCTGGGCCAGGTAATCGTGGCCGTCGAAACGTTCGCCCGCCAGCGCCAGGAACAGCTGGCCAGGCCCGATGGTGCGCGTATCGGTGGACACCGCCGATACGCCTGGCAGCAGCAGCGCCAGCCGCGCCCATTCCCGGTCGTCGAACGGCAATTTGACGCCGTCGATTTCCTGGTAGGTCTCGTGGCCCTTGCCGGCCAGCAGCACGATGTCTTCCACGCGGGCGGCCCAGACGGTCTGCATGATCGCGCGGGCGCGGTCGGCTTCGATGGTGACGGCGGCATCGTCGGCGATGCCGGCGCGTATCTGCGCCAGGATGGCGGCCGGATCTTCGCTGCGAGGATTGTCGCTGCTGAGCACGACATGGTCGGCGCCCTGCGCGGCGATGGCGCCCATGACCGGGCGCTTGCCCGCGTCGCGGTCGCCCCCGCAGCCGAAGAGGCACAGCAGCCTGCCGCCGCGCGCCTGCGCGACCGGACGCAAAGCCGCCAAGGCACGTTCCAGCGCATCCGGCGTATGGGAATAATCGACCACCACCATGGGCCCGGCGGGCGTGGCGGCGGACGCGGACACGTCGATGGGGGTGACGATTTCCATACGCCCGTCCACCGGCGCGGCGGCCGCCAGTTCACGAGCGATGTCGGCCAGGCTCCAGCCCAATGCCTGCAGCACGCCGGCGACCAGGAGCAGGTTCGACACGTTGTGACGGCCCAGCAGGCCGGTCATGATCTGCACTTCGCCTTGCGTGGTGGCGAGCGTGAAAATCTGCCCCTGCCCCGTCACCGCCAGATCGCGCGCCTGCAGATCGGCGGACGTTTGCAGCCCGTAAGTCAGCACGCGCGCGCGATCCAGCGATGCGATCAGGCGCCGGCCGGCCTCGTCGTCGGCATTGACGACCGCGCCGGTCAGGCCTGGCCATGCGAAGAGGCGAGCCTTCGCGGCCTCGTACGAGGCCATGGTGCCGTGGTAATCGAGATGATCGCGGCTCAGGTTGGTGAACGCGGCGATGTCGATGCGCAGGCCGTCCATGCGGCCTTGCTCGATGCCGATGGACGAAGCCTCCATCGCCACCAACTGGGCGCCGGCCTGCCGCATCTGCGCCAGCAGGCGATGCAGCGCCAGCACATCGGGCGTCGTCAGGCTGCCGGGCAGCACCTGGCCGTCGGGCAGGGTCGCGCCCAGCGTGCCGATCGCGCCGCACGGCTTGCCGGCATGCGTCAAGGCATGCGCCAGCCACTGTACGCAGGACGTCTTGCCATTGGTGCCGGTGATCGCGATCACGGCCAGGGCCGCGGACGGCCGGCCATACCAGATGTCGGCCAGTTCGCCCAGCATGCCGCGCAGGCCATCGATCACCCGCAGCGCCACGCCGGACGCGACGGCTTCGGGCAGCGACGCACGCGGCCCTTCGACCAGGATGGCGGCCGCGCCACGCGCGACAGCCTGCTGTATATATAGGCTGCCATCGCTGGCGCGGCCACGGCATGCGACGAAGACATCGCCGGCGTTGACCTCGCGCGAATCCAGCCGCAGATCCGCTCCGTCCGCGACATGGGCTCGCAACCATGCTACGACGCCGTCCGCATCGGACGGCGTCGTGACGGGCGTATCCAGTATCGTCGCGTTCATCTCATCCGCTCCTGCAAGCCCGCCACGACGGTGGACTCGAACGGAGCGTCCGGTTGAACATTCATGAGCCGCAGGGCGCCGCCGACGATGGTCGAGAAGACCGGCGCGGCGACCGCGCCCCCATAGTAGCCCCCGGTCTGCGGCTCGTCGATGGTGACAGCGACGACGATGCGCGGGTCGGAAACCGGCGCGAAACCGACGAAGGAGCTGCGATAGCGGCTGGTGCTGTACTTGCCGTCGACGATCTTGCGCGCCGTACCGCTCTTGCCGGCCACGCGGTATCCCTGTACCTGAGCAAGCTTGGCGCCATCCGGGCCGGCGGCGGCTTCCAGGAAGCCGCGGATCATCGCGGCCACCTTGGGCGGATAGACCTTGACGCTGGTCGGTTCGCTGTCGCGCTTGACCAGGGTCAGCGACACCATGTCGCCGTCGCGGGCGAATACGGTATAGGCGCGCGCCATCTGCAGCAGGGACACCGACAGGCCGTAACCGTAGGCCATGGTGGCTTTCTCAATCAGGCGCCAGCGGTCCCAGGGCCGCAGGCGGCCCGGCGCGGCGCCGGGAAAGCCCAGCTGGGGCGCCTGCCCCAGGCCCAGCTCGGTGAAGCGATCCCACATTTCGCGGGCTTCCAGCTTTTCCGAAATCAGGGTCATGCCGATATTGCTGGAACGGCGCAGCACGTCGGCCACGTTGATGGTGCCGTTGCGGCTGACGTCGCTGATGGTCGAACCCTGGTAGCGGAAATGGCCATTGCCGGTATCGAACATGGTCGACGTGGTGATCCGGCCGAGGTCCAGGGCCAACGCGGCCGTGAACGGCTTCATGATCGAGCCGGGCTCGAAGGTATCGGTGATCGCCTGGTTGCGCAGCGAGTCCGAATCCAGCTTGCTGCGATCGCCCGGATCATAGGTGGGCAGGCTCGCCATGCTGAGGATTTCGCCGGTATGCGCATCCAGCACCACGGCCGCCGCGCCGCGGGCGTGATGCAGCGCGATCGCGTCGCTGAGCGCCTTGAACACCAGGTACTGCACGCGCGTGTCGATGGACAGGCGCAGATCCTTGCCGTTGACCGGTTCCGTGACGGCCTGCACATCCTCGATCACGCGACCCAGGCGATCCTTGATGACACGCCGCGTGCCGGGGCGGCCGGACAGTTGCTTGTTGAACGCCAGTTCGACGCCTTCCTGCCCCTGGTCCTCGACGTTGGTGAAGCCCACCACGTGGGCCATGACCTCGCCTTCGGGGTAATAGCGTCGGGTTTCCGGCTGCTGATGGATGCCCGGCACGCCCAGCTGCTTGATCTTGTCGGCGACATCCATCGGTACCTGGCGCTTCAGGTACACGAAGTTCTTGTCCTCATCGGCCAGGCGCTTGTTCAGGTCAGCGACCGGCATGTCCAACAGTTTGCCCAGCGCGGCCAGCTGCTGCGGCGGCGCGCCGCGCGCGTCGTCCGGAATGGCCCAGATGGCGCGCGCCGGAACGCTGGAAGCGAGCACGACATTGTTGCGGTCCAGGATCTTGCCCCTGGTGGCGGCCAAGGTCAGCGTGCGCTCGTAGCGCCGTTCACCCTGCTGCTGCAGGAATTCGGTGGTGATGCCTTGCAGGAACAGGGCGCGCGCGGCCAGCGTGCCGAAACCCAGGAAAAGCAGGATCAGCACCAGCCGCGAACGCCAGGCCGGCAGTTGCCCGCGCAGCACGGGGCTATTGAAGAAGGGCAACCGCTTCATTGCGCGCCTCCCGGGACCGGGGCCTGATTGAGATAGATCGTCCGGTCAGGCACGATGGGGATCATTTTCAGGTCGTCACGGGCGGCGCGGTCGACGCGCGCATTGCGCGCCAGCTCGGCGCGGTCCAGTTGCAGGCGCCGCCAATCGTTGTCCAGGTCGCGAGCCTGGGCCTGCGACCGGTCGAAGTCGATGAACAGCTGGCGGGCCTGATAGCGGCTGGTCACAAGAGAGATGGCGCAGAACATGAGCACGGCGGCCAGGAGCAGGCTGATACGGCCCATCAGCGCTTCCCCTTGCCGGCGCGGCGCGCGCGCGCCGCGGACAGCGGTTCGGCGCCGACGAAAGCAGCGCCGCCGCCCGTGGGCAGCGGCACATCGGTACGTTCGGCCACGCGCAGGATGGCCGAGCGGGAACGCGCATTGGCCGTCACTTCATCGGGCTCGGCCAGCACCCGGCCCAGGCTGCGCAACAGGGGCTGCGGCATTTCGCTCTCGCGCAAGGGCAGGCGGGAATGCGCCGCTCCCGGCCTGGCGGCGGCCGCGATGAACTGCTTGACCATACGGTCTTCAAGCGAGTGGAAACTGATCACCGCCAACCTCCCCATCGGCGCGAGCAGATCTAAAGCTGACGCGAGGGCGCGTGAGAGCTCTTCGAGTTCCCTATTGAGGTAAATCCGTAAAGCCTGAAAGGTGCGCGTGGCCGGATGCTGCCCCTTTTCGCGCGTGCGGACGGCGCCTGCGACGAGCTCGGCAAGCTCGAGCGTGGTGCGCAGCGGCCCTGTTGCGCGGCGAGCTGCAATCGTTTTTGCAATCTGAAAAGCAAACCGTTCTTCGCCATATTCCGCAATGACCTCCCGCATCTCATCCACACTGGCCTCGGCCAGCCATTCAGCGGCCGTGGGGCCGCGTGTCGTATCCATGCGCATATCCAGCGGGCCTTCGCGCATGAAAGAAAACCCCCGCTCGGCGTCATCGATCTGGGGCGACGACACCCCCAGATCCAGCATGACGCCATCCACCCGTTCCACACCCAGATCGCTCAGCGCTTCGCGCATGGTGGCGAAGCCGCCATGCACTACCGCCACGCGGGCATCGGCGGCGGCCAACTGCCGCGCCACCGCGATCGCGCTGGGATCCTTGTCGAACACCACCAGCCTTGCATCGGGCGACAGGCGCGCCAGCAGTGCGCCGGAATGCCCGCCACGCCCGAACGTGCCATCGACATAGACGCCGCCCAATCGGCGCCGCGCCCCGTCGACATCGTCCTGGCCGCGGCCGGCGGCTTTGCGGATGCCGAAGTCCGGCAACAACAACGCGTCCACCGTCGGCGCCAGCAGCACGGGCCGATGCTCGAGTTCCATATCGGCGTCAGAACGAAAACTGATTCAGCACTTCCGGCATCCCCTGAGCCAGATCTTCCGCCTCGCGGCGGGCCAGGGAAGCGGCATCCCACAACTCGAAGTGCGCGCCCATACCGAGCAACATCGCTTCGCGCGTCATACCTGCGGCATTGCGCAGTTCGGGGGCGATCAGGATGCGGCCGGATCCGTCCAGCTCGACATCCTGGGCATTGCCCAGCAGCAGCCGTTGCAATGCCCGGGCGGACATGGGAAGCGCGGCGATGACTTCACGCTTCTTTTCCCATTCCTGGCGAGGGTAGAGCAACAGGCAACCGTCCGGGTGGCGGGTCAGCGTGAGCCGGCCCTCCGCCTGAGCGACCAGGGCGTCACGATGCCGGGTCGGGATCGAGATCCTCCCCTTCGCATCCAGCGTGAGTGCGCTGCTTCCCTGGAACACCCATTCCTCCCACTTAATTGCACAAAAACCTACTTTTTCCCACTCTACGGGAAGGGAAACCCGCGGTCAAGCAACCGGACACAATTTTTTCAATCACAACAAGGACTTAGGCGTCACCGTTGAAAACACAAAATAAAAACCCCCTGATAAATCAGGGGGTTGCAAAATGATCTAAAAGTCCTACCTGAGGCTGCCGGGAAAGAAGAACTTTCGCGTGGCGTTCATCCCGGCTTTGAGAGCGAAGAAACCCTACGTAAGGAAGGCAGGACGGGTCTGTAGGCCGGATTCTGTACGCCGGAGAGCCCCCGGCGGGCAATCATTCCTCTGGCCCGGCCATTGCTGACCGGATCTAGCCATCTACCCGCATGCTCGGACGAGCCGCCCTTCCCGGTCCGAAGACCGTGCGCATGCCTATTTGATGTTGCTCCCGGTAGAGGTTGCCGCGTTTCACCCTGCGACGCCGCGCCCGTTACCGGACGCGCGGCACGGAAGTCGCCGTGCCTGTGCGCGGTGTGACCCGCGCCCGCTTCGCAGACTCGTCTCTGTGGCCCTGTTCCTCAGGCGCGCGCCGGTTGCCCGCCGCGCGCCCGGACGGCCGTTAGCCGCTACCGCGCCCTATGGAGTCCGGACCTTCCTCGATGCATGCGCACCGCGATTGCCCGACCCGTCCTGCTGACGCCATTTTAGCCTGACGCGGCAATGCCCGCGTTCAGGTCAGGCTGGGGTCGAGAATTTCGCTCATATCGCCCTGGTCCACGCCCGAGTTCTGCTTGAGCGCGTTGCGGCGCGTCGTGATACCAGGCAGCTCCGGCAAGGACCAGCGGCGCGTGATGAAGCGCAGGATGGACGTCGTATCCAGCATCGTGTGATCGACATAGCCCTGGCGCACAGTGGGACCCGCGACAATGGTGGGCACGCGCGAACCCGGCCCGAAGCGGTCGCCCTTGGGCGGCGCGATGTGGTCCCAGAGCCCGCCGTTCTCGTCGTACGTCACGATGACCAGCATATGGCCCCACTGCGGGCTCTTTTCCAGTTCGGCGATGATATCGGCGATCGCCTGGTCGCCACGCAGCACGTCGGCGTAGCCGTTGTGCTCGTTCAGGTTGCCGACCGGCTTGTAGAACGACACGGGCGGCAGCTTGCCGGCGCGGATATCGGCGATGAAGTTCTCGCCGTTCACGCCCGCGTCCTTCAGATGCTCGGAGCGCTGGGCGACGCCATCCGGCGTGGTCGGATCGAAGCGCTTGAAGTAATTGAAGGGCTGGTGATGGAACTGGAAGTTCACGAAAGGCTGGCCGTTGGACTGCAGCGCGGTGCCCGTGTAGTCCGAGCCCACCCAACCCGCGGGATTGGTGGAACGCGCGGACTGGAAGGCCCAGCCGCCGCTGTACCAGGCCCACTCCACGCCCTTCTGGCTGAGTAGGTCACCGATGTTCTGCTGTGTCTGCGGCGGCACCGTCGTCGCGTTGGCGGGGTCGGCCAGCACGCCGGCGGTGACGCCTTGCGCGTTGGCCGCGGGCTTGTTGCCGCTGGGCTGGTACGGCGGCTGCATCGTGTTGATGCCGAAGCCGTCCGGCGTCAGCGTGGCGCTGCTGGTCACGAAAATCGACGTGGCCGGGCCGCTCAATGCCGAATCCGCGCCCTGGGCGGCGGGGTTCACCGCCAGGTGCGACCCCTGCGGGCCGTCCGACAGCGTGGCGACCTTGCTCTTGTTGTTGTCGTTGATCGGCACGACGGGCGGCGTGGCGGCGATCAAGTATTGGTGGTTCAGGAACGAACCGCCGAAGGCGCCCATGAAGAAATGGTCGGCCATCGCATACTTCCGCGCCACCTTCCACAAGGGCAGCGTGTTGGCGTTGCCGGTGAAGTGGCCCATGACCAGCCCGCCGGCGCTATCGGCCCAGGCGACGAACTGATCGTTCTTGCCGCCATCGATCTGCATCTGGTTTTGATAGAAGTTGTGCCACAGGTCCGCGTTGACCGCCCGCAGGTCGACGCCGGGATAGGTGTCGTTGATCGAGAAGGGCTTGTTCGGCATCCCTTGCGTCTGCGAGGTAGTGACGACCGGCACGGTGGAATCGAACTGTGCCTTGGCATTGGTCAGTCCGGCCCATACCGGCGGCAGCGCGCCCAGCACGGTCTTGCCGTCGCGATCGACCTGGGGCGCATAGGTGGCCGTGGCCAGCGGGCTGTCCACGCCCGGGAAGTCGCTGTACAGGTTGTCGAAGCTGCGGTTCTCCGCGTAGATCACCACGACGTTCTGGATGTTGTCCACGGCGCGATCCTGCGCGCGCGCGGCCACATCCGACGCGGAGTCTCCACCATCGCCGCCACAGGCGGCCAGCGAACCCAGGACTGCTATTGCGGCCAGCGGCCGTAGCGATGAAACGCACATGGTGCGGAAAGTCGGCTTCATACCAGCAAGTTCCTCTCGATGAATGGCATGCGAAAAACGCCGCCATGGTCGGACACCAAGATGTGAACTTCATGAAGCTTTACTGAACGTGAACTGAAGCCCTGGCACGTCGTTCAGGGCGTGGTAAGCGCAGCCTCCATGAACGGAAATATTGCGCTGCTAGCCTCACGCGCAGTCCGTCCCGCAGTCCGCCCGCTCCTCGCCTTGTCCGCCCATGCCCTTCGTACGTATCGCCGCCAAGTACCGCGCACGCTTCCGCTTCCTTTTCGTGCCGGCGCTGCTGGCGACCGGCGCCATATGGGGTTATGCCGCGGCGCAGTCCGGGACCAGCCAGACCCGCTATCCCCCTCCCCCGGCCACCTTCGATCGTGCCTATGCGAAACAGCGGGCCGCCGACCTGTCCGCACTCGGGCAGACCCTGTTCATGGATCCGCGCCTGTCCGCGTCCGGCCGCCAGTCCTGCGCCAGTTGCCATAGCCCGCAGAATCACTTCGGTCCGCCCGACGGCATGTCGGTGCAGCCAGGCGGATCGGCCATGACCCAGACCGGCGTGCGCGCCGTACCGTCCTTGATGTACCTGCAGCAGGTACCGCCCTTCAACGAGCACTTCGTCGACAGCGAGGAAGAAGGCGACAACAGCACGGATGCCGGCCCCACTGGCGGCCTGACCTGGGATGGCCGCGTGAACCGGGCCGACGCGCAGGCGCGCATACCCTTGCTGGATCCGCGCGAAATGGGCAACAAGGACCCCGCCGCCGTCGTCGCCCGCGTGCAATCGGCGCCCTATGCGGACACGGTGCGCCGCCTGTATGGCAGCCAGATCTTCGACGATACCGACAAGGCGTTCGCGGCGATCGCCCAGGCGCTCGCCTACTACCAGGACACCCCGTCGCTGTTCTTTCCCTATAGCAGCAAGTACGACGCGGTGGCCATGGGGCGCGCGAGCTTCACCGAACAGGAGGCGCGCGGCCTGCGGCTGTTTGCCGCCGAGGACAAGGGCAACTGCGCGAGCTGCCACCGCTTCAGCGTGCCGGGCACCCTGCCGATATTCAACGACTACGGCCACATCGCCTTGGGCGTACCGCGCAATCCCGCCATTGCCGATAACGGCGACCCCGCCTATTTCGACCTGGGCCTGTGCGGCCCCTATCGCAAGGACCTGGCCGACCACGCCGACTATTGCGGCCTGTTCCGCTCGCCCACGCTGCGCAACGTCGCCACACGCAAGGTGTTCTTCCACAACGGCGTGTTCCATACCCTGCGGGACGTCGTCGAGTTCTACGCCACCCGGGACGTCCAACCCGAACGCTGGTACCCGCGCCGCGCCGATGGCACGGTGGACAAGTTCAACGATCTGCCGGCGCGGTATCACGAGAACATCAATATGGATCCGCCATTCGGCGGCAAGCCGGGCGACAAGCCTGCCTTGACGCCGCAGGAGATCGACGACGTGGTCGCCTTCCTGGGGACGCTGACGGACGGTTACTTCGATCCGCGCCCCACGTCCGCGGCCGGCACAGGCGCGCCCGCACACTGAGCACGCCGGCAGCGGCCGGGGCTTCCTGCGACAATAGCGGTCTCAAGCAGATTTCCGTACCGCTCCATGGCCCCTGCCACCCTGATTACCTTCACCGGCGTCCAGCTCGCCTTCGGCCACCACCCGCTGCTGGACGGTGCCGACTTCTCTATCCTGGCCGGGGAGCGCATCGGCCTGATCGGCCGCAATGGCGCCGGCAAGTCATCCATGCTCAGGCTGCTGGACGGGCGCACCGATCCGGACGATGGCGACATCACGCGCGCGGCCGGATTGAAGGTCGCCACGGTCGAGCAGGAGCCTGTGCTGGAAGAGGACGTCACCATATTCGAAACGGTGTGCGGTCCTCTCGACGATAACGAGGATTGGCAACGGCCCGCCCGCGTTCGTGCCTTGCTGGAGCGGCTGCGCCTGCCTGGCGACAGCCGCATCGCCGGCCTGTCCGGCGGCACACGCAAGCGCGTCGCGCTGGCTCGCGCGCTGGCGGACGAGCCCGATCTGCTGCTGCTCGACGAACCGACCAACCACCTGGACTTCGACGGCATCGCCTGGCTCGAACAGGTACTGGCGGACTGGAAAGGCAGCGCGGTCATCATCACGCACGACCGCCGCTTCCTGGACAACGTCGCGACCCGCATCGTCGAACTCGACCGCGGCCGGCTGCTCAGCTTTCCCGGAAATTTCTCGCAATGGCAGGACCGCAAGGCGCAATGGCTGGAGTCGGAACGCCTGGAACAGGCGCGCTTCGACAAACTGCTGGCGCAGGAAGAAGTCTGGATACGCAAGGGCGTGGAGGCGCGCCGCACCCGCAACGAAGGGCGCGTGCGCCGGCTCGAACGCCTGCGCGTGGAACGCGCCGAACGCCGCGAAAGACAGGGCAACGTCAGCCTGGCGATTGCCGAGGGTCAGCGCTCGGGCAAGCTGGTCGCGGAATTGCAGCACGTCCGCAAGGCCTATGGCGATCGCGTCGTGGTCGACGATTACTCCACCACCATCCTGCGCGGCGACCGCATCGGCATCATCGGCGCCAATGGCGCGGGCAAGACCACCCTGCTGCGCATCATCCTGGGCCAGCTGGCGCCGGACTCGGGCACGGTGCGCATGGGGTCCAACGTGGCCGTCGCCTATTTCGACCAGATGCGCGCGCAGCTGAATGAAACCGACACCCTGGCCGATGTGATCAGTCCGGGCAGCGAATGGGTGGAGATAGGCGGCACCCGCAAGCACGTGATGAGCTACCTGGGCGACTTCCTGTTTTCGCCCGCGCGCGCCGGTTCGCCCGTCAGCAGCCTGTCCGGCGGCGAACGCGCGCGCCTGCTGCTGGCCCGGCTGTTCGCCCGGCCGGCCAATGTGCTGGTGCTGGACGAACCCACCAATGACCTGGATATCGAAACGCTGGAGCTGCTGGAATCGCTGCTGCAGGAATATACGGGCACCGTGCTGCTGGTCAGCCACGACCGGGAGTTTCTCAACAACGTCGTGACGCAGACCATCGCCAACGACGGCGCCGGCCTGTGGAAAGACTACGTGGGCGGTTATGACGACTGGCTCGCCCAGCGCCCCGCGCCCGTCGCCGATGCGACGGGAGGCACGGCATCCGTGGCGGACCAGGCGGACAAGCGGGAAGCGGACGACAGGGCCGGCGGCCAGGGCAAACCCAAGGCCGCGCGGGTGAGCCGCCTGAGCACCTGGGAAATCAAGGAACTGGACATCCTGCCCGACGCCATCGCGACGATCGAAGCCGAGCAGGCGGCGCTGTCCGCCCGGCTGGCCGACGGCTCGCTGTATCGCGACGCGCCCGACGAGGTCGAACGCATCAACCAGAAACTGGCGGAGCTGGACCGCGCCCTGGAAGAGAAATTCAACCGCTGGGAGCAGTTGGAAGCGCGCCGCGCAACCACGTCGTGACGGCCATGGACGCCCTGACGCGCCGCCAACGCGCCAGGGTCACGCCTGCACGCGCCAGGCGAGCGATTCTCCGGCCGCCAGGGGCACCAGCGTGTCGGCGCCGTAAGGTACTTCGTCAGGGATGACGTATTCCTGACGCTTGAGCGTCAACGTCGTCGTATTGCGCGGCAGGCCATAGAAATCCGGACCGTAATGGCTGGCGAATGCCTCCAGCTTGTCCAGGGCATCGGCCTGTTCGAAGGCCTTGGCGTACAGGGCCATGGCATGCAGCGCCGTGTAGCATCCGGCGCAACCGCAGGCATGTTCCTTCAGGCCGCGGGCATGTGGCGCGCTGTCCGTGCCCAGGAAGAAACGCTTGCTGCCGCTGGTGGCGGCCGCCACCAGCGCCTGTCGATGCACTTCGCGCTTCAGGATCGGCAGGCAATACATATGCGGGCGCATGCCGCCCTGGAACAGCGAGTTGCGGTTGTACAGCAGATGCTGCGGCGTGATCGTGGCCGCGACCGGGCCTTCGGCGTCCCGCACGTATTCCGCGCCGTCCTTGGTGGTGATGTGCTCGAATACCACCTTCAAGGCGGGGTAAGCGGCGCGCAGCGGCAGCATGACGCGCTCGATGAACAGGGCTTCGCGATCGAACACATCGACCTGCGGATCCGTGACTTCGCCATGCACCAGCAAGGGCATGCCGCATTTTTCCAGCGCGTCCAGGGCCGGGCGGCACTTGCCCAGCAAATCCGTCACGCCCGCATCGGAGTTCGTCGTGGCGCCCGCCGGGTAGAGCTTGACCGCATACACGCTGCCGGACTCGCTCGCGCGGCGGATCTCGTCGGCGGAGGTGTTGTCGGTCAGGTAGAGCGTCATCAAGGGCGTGAACGAACCGGCGGATACGCCGGCGGCAGCCAGCGCGCGTTCGATACGCTCGCGATAGGCCAGTGCCTGTTCCGTCGTGGTGACCGGCGGTTTCAGGTTCGGCATGATGATGGCGCGCGCGAATTGACGCGCCGTGTCGCCGACCACCGCGGCCAGGGCATCGCCATCGCGCAGATGCAGATGCCAGTCATCCGGACGCGTGATGACCATGGTATCGAAGGACTGTGTGGACATGAAGTTCCCAGTGTGGATGTTGGCGCCCACGGCCCGCGCCAGGAGGCCGTTGGAGGTAATGTGAAGAATGATGCAGCCGTCTCTATTCCGATAAAGGCATGCCGCGTTCGGCCAGCGCGCAGAACATCGCCGCGCCCAGCGGAATGACGGCATCGTTGAAATCGAAATGGCTGTTGTGCAGCGTGCAGCCGGACTCCGCGCCGCCCTGCCCCAGGCGGAAATACGCGCCTGGCCGGGCTTGCAGCATAAAGGAGAAATCCTCCGACCCCATGGACGGCACCAGATCGCGGACGACGTTCTCCTTGCCTATCATCTCGGTGGCGATGTCCGCCACCAGATTGGCATGCCCCGGCGTGTTCAGCGTGGCGGGGTAGATCCGCTCGTACCTGACTTCGGCCGTCGCGCCGAACGCGCCGGCGATCGACGTCGCCAGTTCGGTCATGCGCTTCTCGACCAGTTCCTGCACGGTCTTGCGAAACGTGCGCACGGTCCCGACCATGCGGGCCTCGCGCGGAATAACGCTCATGGCGCCGGGGTGGCCCGCCTGCACCGAACCGACGGACAACACCGCCGAATCGAGCGGATTGATATTGCGCGCGACGACGCTTTGCAAGGCAGTGATCAGATGCCCCGCGACGACGACCGGATCGATGGTCTGGTACGGATGCGCGCCATGGCCGCCACGTCCGTTGATGACGATTTCGAAGCGATCCGCCGCTGCCATCATCGGCCCGGGATTGATGCCTATCGTGCCTGGCGGCAGCCCGGGCCAGTTGTGCAGCGCGTAGATGGCGTCGCAGGGAAAGGTGTCGAACAGACCATCTTCCATCATGGCCTTGGCGCCACCACGGCCTTCTTCCGCCGGTTGGAAGATCAGCACCGCACTGCCGTCGAAGTTGCGCGTCTGCGCCAGGTAGCGTGCGGCGCCGAGCAGCACCGCGGTATGGCCATCGTGTCCGCAGCCGTGCATCAGGCCGGGCTTGGTCGACTTGTGGCCGAAGGCGTTGTCTTCCGTCATGGGCAACGCGTCCATATCGGCGCGCAATCCGATCATGCGCCCACTATCCGTACCACGTCCGCGGATCACACCGACGACGCCTGTTTTGCCGATTCCGCGATGCACCTCGATGCCCAAGGCCTCAAGCGCGCCCGCGACAATGCCCGATGTTCGCACCTCTTCGAATCCCAACTCGGGGTGGGCATGCAGGTCGCGTCGCAGCGCCGTTAGTTCGTCATGGAATAAGCGTATCGATTCAAGCGGAGAACGCGGATACATAGTCCGTCACGGATTACAAAGTTGCGGAGTTTAGTGCGTCATTTTAGTTGCTACAGACGATAAATGCCTTTGTCTTTAGGGCGCAGACACGTTATGCTCCGGCCGCAGGATCAATTTTCCAACACTCAGAGAAGGAGAGCCGCATTATGGCCACACCCTCCAAAACCGCGTCCGCCCGCAAGCCGAATGCTGCTTTCATGAAGCCGCTCACGCCGAGCGCGGATCTGGCTGCGGTCATCGGTCCCGAGGCGGTGCCCCGCACCGAGGTCACGAAAAAGATCTGGGAATACATCAAGAAGCACAACCTGCAAGATGCCAGCAATAAGCGCAACATCAACGCAGATGACAAGCTGCGCCCGCTGTTTGGCAAAGACCAGGTTTCGATGTTCGAACTGACCAAGCTGGTCAACGCGCATCTCAAGTAAAGGTCCTCTCCGGTCCTTTCGCCCGCTCCATCGCTGGGCCAAATCGGACCGTGCTGTTCGTCAGCAGGTTCTACCTAGCGGACCCCGGCATACGATAAGCGCCGCGACGCAATTCGTACCAGCAGGCGCCGTGCCAGGGAACATGCGCAACGACATCATCGCGTAGCGCTGATCACCGCCCGGGAACGGAATAAAAAAACGGCTGGCAATGTGCCAGCCGTTTTCATTGGGTTGCAGTGACACGTGACACGCATGCATGCGCCTCCAGGGCGCATGCGGTCACGCACATTCACGCATATGCCGTGGGCGCGCGACCTTCCATCAGTGCAAGCCAGCCTTTGATCAGGCGGTAAAGCACCCAGATTACGGTCGCGGCGACACCAATCCAACCGATGAAGATCAAGGTGGCGATCGCGCTGATCGCCAGCCACAACAGCGCCCACCAGAATGTGCGCAGCAGCCAGTCGAAGTGCGACGCATAGTAGGTGCCGGCGGCATCGGCGCGCTTGATATAAACGAGCACGACAGCCGCGAGCGTGGCGATGGCGAGAAAGCCGCCGGTCACGAAGCCCAATGCGTACAAGCCATACGCGACATGCGTAATGGTGCGCAGGTCAGGACTGCTGGTGGTCACAGGGATCTGGGGCTCACTCACGATAACCGCTCCTTCTGGTCGATCGGATTATGTTACCGCACAACATCCGGCAGTTCGGCCGCCCCGCCTCGCCGGGCTGTTGAACGTTGTTATTTGCGGACGGCGTTCGAATGCGGTGCTTTGGAAAAGCAAAACCCCGCTGCGTTGAGCAGCGGGGTTTTGGGGATAAGAGCCTGACGATGACCTACTTTCACAGACGTCCGTCCACTATCATCGGCGCGAAGGCGTTTCACTGTCCTGTTCGGGATGGGAAGGAGTGGGACCACCTTGCTATGGTCGTCAGGCGTAAAGGGTTGCGCGGCGCGCGTCCTCTTGGAAGCGCGACACGCCAATCTGGTAGAAGCACGCCGGGTCGGCAGCGCGGGGGCTGTCGGCCTGGTTGAGGGTATTGGGGGTATTGCTGAATTCGGGTTGAGACTGCATTGCAGCGAGCGTTGACTCGCTCGCGTGGGCACTACGCAAGCATCATGGCTTTTGGCAAGCCGCTTGCTTTGGATGGTGCTTTCTAACCATCAGGGTTATAGGATCAAGCCGCACGGGCAATTAGTATCGGTTAGCTTAACGCATTACTGCGCTTCCACACCCGACCTATCAACGTCCTGGTCTTGAACGACCCTTCAGGGGGCTCGAGGCCCCGGGATACCTAATCTTCAGACGAGTTTCCCGCTTAGATGCCTTCAGCGGTTATCTCTTCCGTACATAGCTACCCGGCAATGCCATTGGCATGACAACCGGTACACCAGAGGTACGTCCACTCCGGTCCTCTCGTACTAGGAGCAGGCTCCGTCAAGTATCCAACGCCCACGGCAGATAGGGACCAAACTGTCTCACGACGTTTTAAACCCAGCTCACGTACCTCTTTAAATGGCGAACAGCCATACCCTTGGGACCGGCTACAGCCCCAGGATGAGATGAGCCGACATCGAGGTGCCAAACACCGCCGTCGATATGAACTCTTGGGCGGTATCAGCCTGTTATCCCCAGAGTACCTTTTATCCGTTGAGCGATGGCCCTTCCATTCAGAACCACCGGATCACTATGTCCTGCTTTCGCACCTGTTCGACTTGTCAGTCTCACAGTCAAGCACGCTTATGCCATTGCACTATCAGCACGATTTCCGACCGTACCTAGCGTACCTTCGAACTCCTCCGTTACGCTTTGGGAGGAGACCGCCCCAGTCAAACTGCCCACCATGCACTGTCCCCAACCCGGATAACGGGCCAAGGTTAGAACCGCAAACAGACCAGGGTGGTATTTCAAGGTCGGCTCCACCGAATCTGGCGACTCGGTTTCCGCGCCTCCCACCTATCCTACACAGGCCGGTTCACAGTCCAATGCAAAGCTACAGTAAAGGTTCATGGGGTCTTTCCGTCTAGCCGCGGGTAGATTGCATCATCACAAACACTTCAACTTCGCTGAGTCTCGGGAGGAGACAGTGTGGCCATCGTTACGCCATTCGTGCAGGTCGGAACTTACCCGACAAGGAATTTCGCTACCTTAGGACCGTTATAGTTACGGCCGCCGTTTACCGGGGCTTCGATCAAGAGCTTGCACCCCATCACTTAACCTTCCGGCACCGGGCAGGCGTCACACCCTATACGTCGACTTTCGTCTTTGCAGAGTGCTGTGTTTTTAATAAACAGTCGCAGCCACCGATTCTCTGCGACCCCATCATGCTCAGCGCGCAGGCGCCTCACACTACCGGGGCATACCTTCTCCCGAAGTTACGGTATCAATTTGCCGAGTTCCTTCTCCCGAGTTCTCTCAAGCGCCTTGGAATATTCATCCCGTCCACCTGTGTCGGTTTGCGGTACGGTCTCGTACAGCTGAAGCTTAGAGGCTTTTCTTGGAACCACTTCCAATCACTTCGCGAGACATGCTCGCTCGTGCCACACCCTTGAGTCACGCGCCCGGATTTGCCTAAGCGCCCTCTCTAATGCAGCAACAGGGACATCCAACACCCTGATGATCTTCCGCAATCCGTCCCCCCATCGCACTGTACGATGGTGCTGGAATATTAACCAGCTTCCCATCAGCTACGCATCTCTGCCTCGCCTTAGGGGCCGACTCACCCTGCGCCGATGAACGTTGCGCAGGAAACCTTGGACTTACGGCGAGGGGGCTTTTCACCCCCTTTATCGCTACTCATGTCAGCATTCGCACTTCTGATACCTCCAGCAACCCTTACGAGTCACCTTCACAGGCTTACAGAACGCTCTCCTACCGCGTACACCCTAAGGTGCACACCCGCAGCTTCGGTTTATCGCTTAGCCCCGTTACATCTTCCGCGCAGGACGACTCGATCAGTGAGCTATTACGCTTTCTTTAAAGGATGGCTGCTTCTAAGCCAACCTCCTGACTGTCTAAGCCTTCCCACTTCGTTTCCCACTTAGCGATAATTCGGGACCTTAGCTGGCGGTCTGGGTTGTTTCCCTCTTGAGTCCGGACGTTAGCACCCGGTGCTCTGTCTCCCAAGCTGGACTTGCGGGTATTCGGAGTTTGCCATGGTTTGGTAAGTCGCCATGACCCCCTAGCCATAACAGTGCTCTACCCCCCGCAGTCATACTTGAGGCACTACCTAAATAGTTTTCGGAGAGAACCAGCTATTTCCAGATTTGTTTAGCCTTTCACCCCTATCCACAGCTCATCCCCTAGTTTTTCAACACTAGTGGGTTCGGTCCTCCAGCACGTGTTACCGTGCCTTCAACCTGGCCATGGATAGATCATCTGGTTTCGGGTCTACACCCAGCGACTGAATCGCCCTATTCGGACTCGCTTTCGCTACGCCTTCCCTATCCGGTTAAGCTTGCCACTGAATGTAAGTCGCTGACCCATTATACAAAAGGTACGCCGTCACCCCACAAGGAGGCTCCGACTGTTTGTATGCATACGGTTTCAGGATCTATTTCACTCCCCTTCCGGGGTTCTTTTCGCCTTTCCCTCACGGTACTGGTTCACTATCGGTCGATCACGAGTATTTAGCCTTGGAGGATGGTCCCCCCATCTTCAAACAGGATTTCACGTGTCCCGCCCTACTTCTCTTACGCCTAGTTCCACGCATTGCATTTCGCCTACAGGGCTATCACCTGCTACGGCCGGGCTTTCCATCCCGTTCGACTATACAACGCGCTAAATCGTAAAGGCTCTTCCGATTTCGCTCGCCACTACTTTCGGAATCTCGGTTGATTTCTGTTCCTCGAGTTACTGAGATGTTTCAGTTCACCCGGTTCGCCTCCTGGAGCCTATGTATTCAGCCCAGGATACCGTCTTGCGACGGTGGGTTTCCCCATTCGGATATCTGCGGATCAATGCTTGTTTGCCAGCTCCCCGCAGCTTTTCGCAGGCTACAACGTCCTTCATCGCCTGTGATCGCCAAGGCATCCACCATATGCACTTAGTCGCTTGATCCTATAACGCTAATGGCTATAGAACACTTCCCAAGCAACCGTCTTGCTCTGACATGATACTTTGCGTTTGTGCCGTTCAAATTCACTTGAGTTTGAACTACTAATGCAATCACAACCCGTATTCAACGACGCGCTCATTTCCCATCGATATCGCTATCAAAGGGGATGAACACACCGCCAATACTTCTCGTTGTGCTTCTTCCAGATTGTTAAAGAACGAGTAAAACTGTCGAGTTAAAAACCCAACGATCAAGATTCGATCTGCTCTTTCCTGAACAGATCAAACACTGATCGTTGAACTCTTTTTTCTCGCGGACCCTTCGACGCTGCACCCGCCTGATTAAAAGGCAATTGGTGGAGGTGAACGGGATCGAACCGATGACATCCTGCTTGCAAAGCAGGCGCTCTCCCAGCTGAGCTACACCCCCAGATAAAACCTTGGTGGGTCTGGTTGGATTCGAACCAACGACCCCCGCCTTATCAAGACGGTGCTCTAACCGACTGAGCTACAGACCCAATTCGCATCGGATCCGCTTTCGATCCAGTCTTACATCAACAACCGATAAGTGTGGCCGCTTAACAAACGCAAACGCTTGCTCTGAAAGGAGGTGATCCAGCCGCACCTTCCGATACGGCTACCTTGTTACGACTTCACCCCAGTCATGAATCCTACCGTGGTAATCGCCCTCCTTGCGGTTAGGCTAACTACTTCTGGTAAAACCCACTCCCATGGTGTGACGGGCGGTGTGTACAAGACCCGGGAACGTATTCACCGCGACATGCTGATCCGCGATTACTAGCGATTCCGACTTCACGCAGTCGAGTTGCAGACTGCGATCCGGACTACGATCGGGTTTCTGGGATTGGCTCCCCCTCGCGGGTTGGCGACCCTCTGTCCCGACCATTGTATGACGTGTGAAGCCCTACCCATAAGGGCCATGAGGACTTGACGTCATCCCCACCTTCCTCCGGTTTGTCACCGGCAGTCTCATTAGAGTGCCCTTTCGTAGCAACTAATGACAAGGGTTGCGCTCGTTGCGGGACTTAACCCAACATCTCACGACACGAGCTGACGACAGCCATGCAGCACCTGTGTTCCGGTTCTCTTGCGAGCACTCCCAAATCTCTTCGGGATTCCAGACATGTCAAGGGTAGGTAAGGTTTTTCGCGTTGCATCGAATTAATCCACATCATCCACCGCTTGTGCGGGTCCCCGTCAATTCCTTTGAGTTTTAATCTTGCGACCGTACTCCCCAGGCGGTCAACTTCACGCGTTAGCTGCGCTACCAAGGCCCGAAGGCCCCAACAGCTAGTTGACATCGTTTAGGGCGTGGACTACCAGGGTATCTAATCCTGTTTGCTCCCCACGCTTTCGTGCATGAGCGTCAGTGTTATCCCAGGGGGCTGCCTTCGCCATCGGTGTTCCTCCACATATCTACGCATTTCACTGCTACACGTGGAATTCCACCCCCCTCTGACACACTCTAGCCCGGTAGTTAAAAATGCAGTTCCAAGGTTAAGCCCTGGGATTTCACATCTTTCTTTCCGAACCGCCTGCGCACGCTTTACGCCCAGTAATTCCGATTAACGCTTGCACCCTACGTATTACCGCGGCTGCTGGCACGTAGTTAGCCGGTGCTTATTCTGCAGGTACCGTCAGTTACGCCAGGTATTAGCCGGCGCCGTTTCTTTCCTGCCAAAAGTGCTTTACAACCCGAAGGCCTTCATCGCACACGCGGGATGGCTGGATCAGGGTTGCCCCCATTGTCCAAAATTCCCCACTGCTGCCTCCCGTAGGAGTCTGGGCCGTGTCTCAGTCCCAGTGTGGCTGGTCGTCCTCTCAAACCAGCTACGGATCGTCGCCTTGGTGAGCCGTTACCCCACCAACTAGCTAATCCGATATCGGCCGCTCCAATAGTGCGAGGTCTTACGATCCCCCGCTTTCCCCCTCAGGGCGTATGCGGTATTAGCTACGCTTTCGCGTAGTTATCCCCCGCTACTGGGCACGTTCCGATACATTACTCACCCGTTCGCCACTCGCCACCAGACCGAAGTCCGTGCTGCCGTTCGACTTGCATGTGTAAGGCATCCCGCCAGCGTTCAATCTGAGCCAGGATCAAACTCTTCAGTTCAATCTCTGTTTCGTACAACCCAAGGTCCATCGACCCGGACTGTCTTTCGCTTAGCGCTCTCAAAGGAAGTGATAGAACCCAGACGATCTTGCGACCATCTGATTCCTGACACTTACTTCTGTGAGCACTTGATTTCTTCGGCCCTGGCCCGCCCTACGCTCGAACTGTTACGTCCGCACGCCAGACCGGCTCAGGTGCGCCTACATCCATCAAGCGCCCACACTTATCGGTTGTTTGGTTTTTAAAGAGCAGCTCCGCTTTCTTGCTGACACCGCCGCTTGGCTGTTTGCTTTGCGTCGTTGCCGTGTCAGCAGCAGAGAAACGAGATTATGAAGCGTTTTTTTGGGGCTGTCAAATCGAGCGGCGGGTTTTTCGAAAATATTTCCTCACCCCGCCCCGGCTGCCTTCCCCGGGCCTCACCATCAAGTCCGGTCCAATCACGCAACCGGAACCCGAAATGATAGCACGCACGCGCGGGCCTTACAGCGCCAGCTCGGTCGTCTCCTTGAGCGTCTGCAGCGCGAAGCTGGAGCGCATATCGATGACGGCAGGGTGCTGCATCAGCGTATCCATGGCGAAGCGGGAAAAGTGGGCCAGGTCGCGCACCTGGATGCGCAGTAGATAGTCCATGTCGCCCGTCATCGCGTAGCAGGCCACGACCTCGGGCCAAGCCTGGACGTCGCGCGCGAAGTCCGACATGGGCGCGTGGCTGGAGCCGCTGTGCTTATTGAGGCGGATCGTGATGTAGGCGAGCAGGCCGAATCCGACTTTCTCGGCGTCCACCAGCGCCACATAGCGGCCGATATAGCCCTCCTCTTCCAGGCGCCGGACCCGGCGCAGGCAGGGACTGGGAGACAGCGAGACCCGGTCCGCCAGTTCCTGGTTCGTCAGCCGCCCATCCCGCTGCAGCTCGGCCAGGATTTTGCGATCGGTCCGATCCAACGCTTCTGTTGACATTTTATGCCCCTAAAACTTGATAGTGAGCATTTTAATGCCGTTTTCCATGGATTATGGGCCATTTTCGCAATCAGATGCTTGGGCAAGTTGCCTACAATTTTTCGGACTTTGCTCACCCGGACAACCTCATAACAGGATGCCTAATATGACTGAACCTTTCCGCCCCTGGGACAACCCGATGGGTACCGCCGGTTTCGAATTCGTCGAGTACGCGGCCCCCGATCCCGCGGCCCTGCGCCGGGTGTTCGAGCAACTGGGCTTCAAGGCCATCGCGCGGCATCGCCATAAGGACGTGATCCTGTATCGCCAGGGCGGCGTCAACTTCCTGGTGAATGCCGAGCCGGATTCGTTTGCCCAGCGCTTCGCCCGCCTGCATGGGCCATCCATCTGTGCCATTGCGTTCCGGGTCCAGGACGCGGCCGCGGCCTACCGTCGCGCGCTGGAGCTGGGCGCCTGGGGCTTCGACTCCCACAGCGGCCCCATGGAATTGAACATACCCGCGATCAAGGGCATCGGCGACTCGCTGATCTATCTGGTGGATCGTTGGCGCGGCAAGGACGGACATGGCGGGATCGGCGACATCAGCATCTACGACGTCGACTTCGAGCCCATCGACCCTCGGACGGCGGAAAGCGATCTGACGTATGCCGGCGCGGGGCTGACGATGGTCGATCACCTGACCCACAACGTGCACAAGGGACGCATGGCGGAATGGGCGGAATTCTACGAACGCCTGTTCAACTTCCGCGAGGTGCGGTATTTCGATATCGAAGGCCAGGTCACCGGTGTGAAGTCGAAGGCGATGACCTCGCCGTGCGGCAATATCCGGATTCCCATCAACGAGGAAGGCACGGAACAGAAAGGCCAGATCCAGGAATATCTGGATCTCTATCGCGGCGAAGGCATACAGCATATCGCCATGGGTACCGACGACATCTATGCGACGGTGGAAGCGCTGCGCGCTCGCGGCGTTACCTTCCTGGACACGCCGGATACTTACTACGAGCTGCTCGACCGGCGCATTCCGGATCACGGCGAGCAGACCGCGCGCCTGGCAAAGAACCGCATCCTGCTGGATGGCGCCCCGGGTGGCGGGCTGCTGCTGCAGATCTTCACCGAAAACCAGGTGGGCCCGATCTTCTTCGAGATCATTCAACGCAAGGGCAATGAAGGCTTTGGCGAAGGCAACTTCAAGGCGCTGTTCGAGTCCATCGAGCTGGACCAGATGCGGCGCGGGGTGCTGAAGCCGGTGGAGACCGCCGGCAAGGACTGAGCCGTCAGGTCAGGGCTTTTTCTGTTCCGGCGCGAGCGTGAGGATCCATTTGGCGATCTCGTGCGCTTCTTCCGGACTGACCTGCGGTTGGGCCGCCATCGACAGCTTGCCCCAGCGATAGCGGCCGCCGCTGCGTATGGAATTGGCCAGGTATGCCTCGGCGTCGGGTTGCCCGGCGTAGCGCTGCGCCACCGCCCGGAACGGCGGCCCGACGCGGGGCGTGTCCACCTGGTGGCAGCCCAGGCATATCCTGCTTTTAACCAGGGACTCTCCGACGGTCTGGGCCATGGCGCCCTGCGCCAGGAGCAAGCCCAGCGCGGCCACGGCCACGGCCACGCGACGGCGTATTCCTTCAATCTTCAAATGCATCGGTGACGGCTCCGCGACTGGCAGTGCCGGCCAGCTTGCCGAACTTGGCCAGCACGCCGCGCGTATAGCGTGGCTTGGGCGGCGTCCAGGCTTTGCGGCGATCGGCCATTTCCTCGTCGCTGATATTCAATTGCAGCAGTAGTCGGTGGGCATCGATGGTAACCGAATCGCCTTCCCGGATGAGCGCGATGGGGCCGCCCACGAAGGCTTCGGGCGCCACGTGGCCGACCACCATGCCCCAGGTGCCGCCGGAAAACCTTCCGTCGGTAATCAAGCCCACGGTTTCGCCCAGCCCCTGGCCGACCAGGGCGGAGGTCGGCGACAGCATCTCGCGCATGCCGGGTCCGCCCTTGGGGCCTTCGTAGCGTATGACCACCACATCCCCATCGACGATCGCGCGCGCCATGATGGCGTCCATGGCGGCATCCTCGGAATCGAAGACGCGCGCGCGGCCGGTCATCACGGGGTTCTTCAGGCCCGTGATCTTCGCCACGCAGCCTTCCGGCGCCAGATTGCCCTTGAGGATCGCCAGATGCCCCTGCGCATAGAGCGCCTGGTCAATGGGCCGGATCACGTCCTGCCCGGCCGGTGGCGCGTCAGACACGTCCCGCAGCGTTTCGGCGATGGTCTTGCCGGTGATCGTGGGGCAGTCGCCATGAAGCAGGCCCGCGTTGAGCAGCAGCTTCATCACCTGGGGAATGCCGCCGGCACGATGCAAATCGGTGGCCACGTAGCGGCCGGAAGGCTTCAGGTCGCAGATGACCGGAATGCGGCGGCGCATGCGCTCGAAATCGTCGATGGTCCAGTCGACTTCCGCCGCGTGGGCGATGGCGAGAAAATGCAGCACCGCATTGGTGGATCCGCCGGTGGCCATGATGACGGCCACCGCGTTTTCAATGGAGCGGCGCGTGATGAGGTCGCGCGGCCGTATCTGGCGCCTTACCGCTTCCACGAGCACGCGAGCGGACTCGGCCGCCGAAGCCGTTTTTTCGGCGTCCTCGTTGGCCATGGTGCTGGAATACGGCAAGCTCAAGCCCATCGCTTCGAACGACGCGCTCATGGTGTTGGCCGTATACATGCCGCCACAGGAGCCCGACCCCGGCACCGAGCATTTCTCGATCTGCTTGAAGTCCGTTTCGTCCATGCGGCCCATGGTGTATTCGCCGACTGCCTCGAATACCGAGACGATGGTCAGATCCTTCCCTTTGTAATGGCCCGGCTTGATGGTGCCGCCGTACACGTAGATGGCCGGCACGTTCATGCGGGCCATGGCGATCATGCCGCCCGGCATGTTCTTGTCGCAGCCGCCGATGACGACCACGCCGTCCATCCACTGGCCCTGGACGGCCGTCTCGATGCAATCGGCGATGACCTCGCGCGATACCAGCGAGTACTTCATGCCTTCGGTACCCATGGACATGCCGTCGGAGATCGTCGGCGTGCCGAAGGTCTGCGGGTTCGCACCCGCCGCCCGCACAGCATCCACCGCCGCATCGGCCAGCCTCTGCAGGCCGCTATTGCATGGCGTAATCGTGGAATGGCCGTTGGCCACGCCGATCATGGGCTTGTCGAAATCGGTTTCGCGATAGCCCAGGGCGTAGTACATGGCGCGATTCGGCGCGCGTGCCACACCTTGCGTAATATGCCGGGAACGTTCGTTAGCTGCCATGTTCTGACTCCTGGCCGGCGTGCGGGCCGGTATCGGGACGATCCAGGCGGAAGCCGATGCGGCATCCGCCTGGCGGAAGCACCAAGGCCGGTTATGATCGGGCCACCCTGTTTTATACATCCAACCCATGCTGCGCTATCCTCAATTCGATCCCATCGCAATCCGCATCGGGCCGCTGGCCGTACATTGGTATGGACTGATGTACCTGGTGGGCTTCGGATTGGTCTACCTGCTGGGGCGTTGGCGCATCGCGCATGGCAAGGTCGCCGGCGGATTCACGGCGCGCGACCTGGAAGACCTGATCTTCTATAGCGTGGTCGGCGTGGTGGCGGGCGGACGGCTGGGCTATGTGCTGTTCTACAAGCCGTCGCACTACTTCTCGCATCCGCTGGAAATCTTCTACTTATGGGAAGGCGGCATGTCCTTCCATGGGGGATTGCTGGGCGTGATCCTGGTCATGCTGTATTTCGCGCGCAAGCGAGGCGTGTCCTTTTTCACGGTCAGCGACTTCATTGCCCCGCTGATCCCCCTCGGCCTGGCCATGGGAAGACTGGGCAACTTCATCAACGGCGAACTGTGGGGCCGGCCCACCGACGTGCCCTGGGCCATGGTGTTCCCGCAAAGCGGCGATGGCATCCCGCGCCATCCCTCGCAGCTGTATGAACTGGGGCTGGAAGGCATCACGCTGTTCATCGTGATGTGGTGGTTCGCCCGCAAGCCGCGCCCCACCGGCCAGGTTAGCGCCCTGTTCCTGATCGGCTACGGCACCTTCCGCTTCCTGGTGGAGTTCACCCGGGAACCGGACAACTTCCTGGGCCTGCTGGCCGGGGGGCTCAGCATGGGCCAGTGGCTGTCGGTCCCCATGGTGGTCATCGGCGTGCTGCTGTTCGTGCTTACTGCAAAACGATCGTCCCGTTGATATCCACGCTGACGGTGACCATGTCGGCCTGCAGAGGAACGTCAGCGGCCGGCGCGGGAGCCGGGGCGCCCTTGGCCATGGCCATATAGGCGCGCGGCGCGACCGCGCCGACGCCGCCCAGATCGATTTTCTTGAGGCGATAGCCGCTGAATCCGAATGCCGACGCCGCCGCCAGCGCACGCTCGCGGAAGGCCTGGGCCGCCTGGTTCAACAGCTTGCGCTCCACGGCCTCGCGCGCCTTGCGCGACAGGGTGAAGCCGATATTGGAGATCGCGCTCTTGTCGCCCATCCTGGTCGCCAACGCCGATGCCGCGTCGAAATTGGTCGATTCGAGGACGATGGAGCCTTCGCCCTGCCAGCCGACGATCTTGCCCTTGGTATTGCTATTCGGCCAGACGCGGTAGCTGCCGGTGCGCGCGCTGACGTCGGCGTTGCTCTTGGCGGTCTTCATCAAGTCGTCCAGCAGGGCGTTCAGCTTCTTTCCGACCCCGGCCTGGTCAGGCGCTTCGACCTGTGCGCTGACGGTGATCTGCACCGTGTCCTGGCGAACTTCCTCGGTGGCCGCGGCCTGCAGCGTCAGCAAGGGACCGGCGTCCTGCCTGTCGTCGCCGTGCGTCGCATGGGCGCTTGCATCGACGGATGGCGCGGCTTGCGCCATCGTCGCGGACGGCAAGGCGATGCCGGCACCGCAGGCAAGGACCAGGGCCAGCGCGGTGGACGCGCGGAAATGACCGAGACGAAATGGCGGCGAGCGATCAAGCATGTGTGTAGGCCTCTTTCTATGACGATCGCACCGGGGATTCGGCGCGAGATCGCGGCGACGCCGACAGGCATCGCGCGGCATCGCCGGAAATTCTAGGCGATACGCCGGGTACCATGGTTGAGCGAATGAAAGCCCTGGCAACGAAGCTGCTGCCGGTATCAGGGCTCGGGAGGAGGGCCGCGGCGGTATACGCGCGGGCCTGGGGGCCGCGCGGAACCTGCATGCAAGCAGGCCCCGCGAGATAGATGCCCCGCCTGTGCCGTCAGGACCGGCATCTCGAACCGTGAGGTTCAAGGTGGTCGCGATCAGAAGGGCGTCGGGTTCGTCTGACAGTGAGACGATCACACCAGCCCCTACATTCACGCAACCTGTATGCCATAAGACATAGGTTCAGAGAATGTATGGTCCAGTCACGAACACGGCAGGGACAAACCGAAAAACCGTGGAAGAACAAAAAGCACTACGAAGGACAACGATGGGTGCGGCGCGGTTGCCTGGAAAGGCCGCAGACTACAGCAGCTTTTCCTGCCCCGAGAGGGCGTCATCCAACATCGAATTCATGTCCTCAATTCTACGCTTGAAGTCGCCGACCGCCAAGCCGCCGAGCGGACCATCGGGCGCTTTCATGGAAAGCAATTCCCCGGCAACCTGCAACGCGGCCATCACCGCGATGCGTTCGTTGCTGGTCACCTTGCCGGTGCCCTGTATGCGCTGCATGAGCTGATCCACATGCCGCACTGCGGCCAGCAAGGTGGGCTTTTCTTCGGCCGAGCAGGCCATCGAATATTCGCGGCCCAGGATGTTTACGTCTACGCGTTCCATACTTTATTGATGCTCCTCGACCGGGGCGCCCGGCAGACGCGCCAGGACGGCATCGATACGCTCGCGCGCGGCCACCGCGGCCACGCGCAAACGCTGCAGGTCGGTTTCACGCGCGCTCAGGCGGTTCTGCCACGCGGTTTCCTGCGCGGTCAGCTGATTTTCCAGCGCCTGGCGTTGTTCCGCATGCTTTTCGAGTTCGGCCCGCAGGCGGGCTTCGTTTTCCTCGGACTGCGCGAGCTTGGCGGCGAGTTCGCTGTCATGCGTTTGCAGGCGCGCCTGCAACGCCTGCAAGCGGGCTTCGGCGTCTTCGCAATGTTCTCGCAGCTTGCGGGAATCCTGTTCTGCCTGGCTCAGGCGGGATCGCAACGCATCCCGTTCGCTATGAAGCTGACGGGTGCGTTGCACCAGTTGCCCGATGCGGGCAGCGAGTTGATCGAGGTCTTGCAGCATGGGCGCTATCGTAAACCATTCACTGCCCCGCTACATGGTCATATGCACCATGTGATACCTGGCAATATTTCGCCAGAACTCCATCACCGCGGGTCGAGTTCAACGCCTGGACGCCTCGACCGATGGAACCGGGGCGGACGCCACCGCCGATCGCCGTCGCGCCGGGTCGTGTGGTCATCCCACCACGCGCGCCTGGGACCGGCTTTCCCTTCTCTTTCTAAAAACTTTCAAAAAGCTTTCATTCGCCTGCCACGACCACCCCTTTGTTACGACTCAGGTACCTGGCGGGTTCAATTCTAGGGAAAACCATAGGCATTCAGCCAAATTACAGGGTTTCATCCCTGAAAGCCGTCCATTACCATGGCGCCATTCGCAGACCTGTGAGTTTACTTTCATCAAGCACACTCAAACCTGAAATTAAGCAAACGGCCGGCTGAACGGTTTTTCTATCACATGCTGTATTAGGAGCAGACAATCATGCAGCTACGTAACAGACAGGACTTCTGGTCCGGGATAATGTTCATTGTCCTGGGACTGGGGTTCGCCACGCAAGCGACCAGCTACCAGATGGGTACCGCTGCTCGCATGGGACCGGGGTACTTCCCCTTTTGGCTGGGCGTGGTCCTGGCGCTATTGGGCGCCATCGTCCTGATCGGCTCGCTTTCGAAGAAAGCCACCGAGACACATGTCGACAAGTTCGAATGGCGGATCGCCTTCCTGGTGCTGGGCTCCGTGGTGCTCTACGGCGTCGTCCTGCGCTTCCTGGGCGTCTACATCTCCGTCTTCCTGCTGGTGGTGGTAAGCAGCCTTGCCAGCCATGAATTCAACTGGAAAGTCGCCGTCGCGAACGGCATCTTCCTGGTGGTGTTCGTCTGGCTGGCATTCATCAAGGGCCTCGGTTTGATCTTCCCGCTTTGGCCGTCCTTCATTGGCGCGAACTAAGGAGCACCGGCCATGGAATTGTTGAACAACCTGATGCTGGGCTTCTCGGTGGCGATCTCGCCCGAGAACCTGGCCTACGCCCTGCTGGGCTGCCTGCTGGGCACGCTGATCGGCGTGCTGCCGGGCATCGGCCCCGTCCCGACGATCGCAATGTTGCTGCCGATCACGTACGTGCTGCCGCCGGTGGCCGGACTGATCATGCTGGCCGGTATTTACTATGGCGCCCAGTACGGCGGGTCGACCACCGCCATCCTCGTGGCGCTGCCAGGTGAGACATCCGCGGTGGTGACCGTCCTGGATGGCCACCAGATGGCGCGCAACGGCCGCGCGGGAGCCGCGCTGGCGATCGCCGCGCTGGGTTCCTTCTTCGCCGGCTGCGTGGCCACCGTGCTGCTGGCCGCCTTCGCGCCCCCGCTGGCCGAGGTCGCCTTCAAGTTCGGTCCCGCGGAGTATTTCTCCCTGATGGTGCTGGGCCTGGTCGGCGCCGTGGTGCTGGCGTCCGGTTCGCTGCCCAAGGCGATCGCCATGATCCTGCTGGGCCTGCTGCTGGGCATGGTGGGTACGGACGTGAACTCCGGCGTGGCGCGCTATGACTTCGGCATCCCGGAACTGCAGGACGGCATCGACTTCGCAATCGTCGCCATGGGCGTGTTCGGCTTCGCCGAAATCATGACCAACCTGGAGCAGAAGGAAAACCGCGTCGACATCACCGACAAGATCGGCAGCCTGTACCCGAACAAGACCGAGTTCAAGGAAGCCTACCCCGCGGTTATCCGCGGCACGGCCCTGGGTTCGGCCCTGGGCATCCTGCCCGGCGGCGGCGCGGTGCTGTCCTCGTTCGCGTCCTACACGCTGGAAAAGAAGATCTCGCGCAATCCGCAACGCTTCGGCAAGGGCCACCCGGCCGGCCTGGCGGGTCCGGAATCGGCCAACAACGCCGCGGCGCAGACCTCCTTCATTCCCTTGCTGACGCTGGGTATCCCGGGCAACGCCGTGATGGCGCTGATGGTCGGCGCGATGACCATCCACAACATCCAGCCCGGACCGCAGGTCATGAGCAGCCACCCGGAACTGTTCTGGGGCCTGATCGCGTCGATGTGGATCGGCAACCTGATGCTGGTGATCTTGAACCTGCCGCTGATCGGCCTGTGGGTCAAGCTGCTGAAGGTGCCCTACCGCGTGCTGTTCCCGGCCATCCTGGTGTTCTGCACGATCGGCGTGTACTCGCTGAACTACAACACCTTCGATATCTTCATGACGGCGGCATTCGGCCTGGTGGGCTATGTGTGGTCGAAGCTGAAGTGCGAAGGCGCCCCGCTGCTGCTGGGCCTGGTGCTGGGACCCATGATGGAAGAAAACTTCCGTCGCGCCCTGCTCCTGTCGCGTGGCGACTTCACGACCTTCGTGACGCGGCCCCTGTCGGCTTCGCTGCTGGCCGCGGCGATCGCGCTGGTGGTGATCGTGGCGCTGCCGTCGATCCGTAAAAAGCGCGAAGAGACCTTCGTCGAAGAAGGCTGATCGCGTGCTTGTGCCGAGGGCGATCCCGCGTTGTCCTCAACCTTGGAAAAGCGCCCCGCGGGGCGCTTTTTTTATGGACGGAATAATATGGTGCAGTGCACACAATCTCTTACGTTAAAGTAGGGGTTTACCCCGTCTCGAAAGCCGCTCCGATCCCCTATGACCTTTGATTGGCAGAATCCCTACAGGACTGCGCGCACGCCCGTGTTCGCGCGCAATGTCGTGGCGACTTCCCAGCCGCTGGCCGCGCAGGCCGGCCTGCGCATATTGGCCGCCGGCGGCAACGCCGTCGATGCGGCCATCGCGGCCGCCGCGACCCTGACCTTGACGGAACCGGTCAGCAACGGCCTCGGGTCCGACTGCTTCGCGATCGTGTGGGATGGCTCGCGGCTGCATGGCCTGAACGCGTCGGGTACGGCGCCCGGGGCATGGAATCCCGACTATTTCAAGCGCAAGCACAACGGCGTGATCCCGATGCGCGGCTGGGACAGCGTGACGGTGCCGGGATGCGTGGCGGGCTGGAGCGCCTTGCATGAAAAGCTCGGATCGCTGTCGTTCGAGGACATATTGGCGCCGGCCATCGATTATGCGGAGCGGGGCTACGCGGTATCGCCCGTGGTGCAGCAGAAGTGGGCCGCGCAGGCAGACGTCCTGCAATCGCTGCCTGGCTTCGCCGAACACTTCCTGCCGCGCGGACGCGCGCCGGCGGTGGGAGAACACTTCGTCCTGAAGGGCGCGGCCAGCACGCTCAAGCGCATCGCCGCCACCGGCGGCCGCGATTTCTACGAAGGCGAGACGGCGCACAAGCTGGTGGCGCATGCGCAGGCGCACGACGCCGCCATGACGCTGGCCGACCTGCGCAACTACCAGCCGGAGTGGGTGACCCCGCTGGGGCAGGACTACCGCGGCTATACGCTGCACCAGATTCCCCCCAACGGCCAGGGCATCGCCGCGCTGATCGCGCTGGGCATCCTGCAGAATTTCGACGTGGCGTCACGCCCGGTCGATCATCCCGAAACGCAGCATCTGCTGATCGAAGCGATGAAGCTGGCGTTCGCCGACGTCTACGCGCACGTCGGCGACTCGCGGCACATGTCGGTATCGCCGGAGCAGATGCTGGCGCCAGACTACCTGGCCGCGCGCGCCAAGCTGATCGACATGCGGCGCGCAAAGCTGTTCACCACGGGCCATGCGCCGGTGGGCGGCACCATCTACCTGACCGCGGCCGATCGCAACGGCATGATGGTCAGCTTCATCCAGTCCAACTACATGGGTTTCGGCTCCGGCGTGGTCGTGCCGGGCACGGGCGTCAGCCTGCAGAACCGCGGCCATGGCTTCACGCTGGAGGCCGGGCATCCCAATGTCGTCGGCGGCGGCAAGCGGCCTTTCCACACCATCATCCCGGGCTTCCTGATGAAGGAAGGCGCGCCGGTGATGAGCTTCGGCGTGATGGGCGGCAATATGCAGCCGCAGGGCCATCTGCAGACGCTCGTGCGCATGCTGGACTTCGGGCAGCAGCCGCAGGCCGCCTGTGATGCACCGCGCTGGAAATGGAACCACGGCATATCGGTGGATATCGAGCCCGACATGCCGCAACAGGTGCTGGACGCGCTGCGCGCGCGCGGACACCTGCTGGAAGGCCTGGAAGATCCCTATATGGACTTCGGCTCGGGCCAGTTCATCTGGCGCCTGGGCGACCCGGCGGTCGATGGCTACGTGGCCGCGAGCGATAGCCGCCGCGACGGCCTGGCGGCCGGCTTCTGATACCTGACCTTCAAATCCAACCCCCCGAACTCGGAGATCCCATGGCTTCCATCGGCAATAAAACCTATGACGCGGCACCATCGAAGAAAGTCGCCTTCCTGGGCCTGGGGGTCATGGGCTTTCCCATGGCGGGGCACCTGGCCCGCGCCGGCCACCAGGTGACCGTGTACAACCGCACCGCCGCCAAGGCCCAGGAATGGGCCAAGGAATTCGGCGGCAAGACCGCCGCCACGCCACGCCAGGCGGCCGAAGGCGCGGAAATCGTTTTCTGCTGCGTGGGCAATGACGACGACCTGCGCAGCGTCGTGCTGGGCGACGACGGCGCCTTCGCCGGCATGGCGAAGGGCGCGGTTTTCGTCGACCACACCACCGCGTCGGCGCAGATCGCGCGCGAGCTCTATGCCGAAGGCCAGGGCCGCGGCCTGCACTTCGTCGATGCGCCGGTATCGGGCGGCCAGGCAGGCGCCGTCAATGGCGTGCTGACGGTGATGTGCGGCGGCGAGCAGGCGGTGTTCGACCGCATCAAGCCGGTCGCGCAGGTCTTCGGCCGTGCCGTGACGCTGGTGGGCGCGCCGGGCGCGGGCCAACTGGCCAAAATGGTCAACCAGATCTGCATCGCGGGCATCGTGCAAGGGCTTTCCGAAGGCATCGCTTTCGGGCAGGCCGCCGGCCTGGACATGAAGCTGGTGCTGGACGTCATCAGCAAGGGCGCGGCGCAGAGCTGGCAGATGGAAAACCGCGGCTCGACCATGGTGGACGACAAGTTCGACTTCGGCTTCGCCGTGAACTGGATGCGCAAGGACCTGGGGCTGGTGCTGGAAGAAGCGCGCGCCAACGGCGCGCGCGTGCCGGTGACCGCGCTGGTCGACCAGTTCTATGGCGACGTGCAGAAACTGGGCGGCGGACGCTGGGACACGTCCAGCCTGGTCAAGCGCCTGCGCGACTGAGCCGGGCGGCGCGCCGGCAGCCCCCGCGGGCTGGGTTGCTCGGGTAACTGCGCCGCATGTGCTGGCTGCCGCGCAACCCGTGCGTCCCGCGGGCCGCGGGCGGCTTCAGTAGCCGCGCTGCGAGGTGACGACGCCGGAGATGGCTTCGCCGCGCGCGAGCTGGCGGATCTTCGCGGAGATCTGGGCGATGGCCTCCGCCCGCAAGGTGCTGGCGGCGATGTGCGGCGTGACGTGCACGCGCGGGTGCGTCCACAGCGGATGGCCGGCAGGCAGGGGCTCGACGTCGAACACGTCCAGCGTGGCGCCTTCCAGCCTGCCTTCGTTCAGCAAGGCCAATAGATCCGCTTCGTTCACATGCCCGCCGCGGCCGACATTGATCAGGTGCGCGCCTGGCATCAATTGCGACAACATGCGCCGATCGATCATGCCCGTGGTCTCGGGCGTCAAGGGCAGCACATTGACCAGCACACGCGTGCGGCCCAGGAATTCCGGCAACTGGTCCGCGCCCGCGTAAGTCTGCACGCCTTCGACGCTGCGCGGCGAACGCGACCAACCCAGCACGGGATAGTCGAAGGCCGCGATGGCCTGGGCCACCCGGCCGCCCATTTCACCCAGGCCCAGCACCCCGACCGGCCACTGTTCGCGGCGCAGTCCCGGCATGGGCGACCAGCGCCCGGCAGCCTGCTCCTGCTCGTAACGGCCGAAACCACGCGCCGCGCGCAGCAGCGCGTACAGGGCATATTCCGCCATCTGCACGGCCATCCCAGCATCTTCCAGCCGCACGATCTGGATGTGCGGCGGCAGATCCATCCCCAGCAAGGCATCGACCCCGGCGCCCAGATTGAACAAGGCCTTCAGATTGGGCTCGTGTTCGATCAGGGCCGCGGGCGGCTTCCACACCAGTGCGACATCGGCGTTCGACGGCGGACCGGATGGATCCCACACCGAAATCCTGCAATCGGGCAGCTCGGCCTGCAGGCCGGGCAGCCAGTCATCGGGATTGTTATGGGGGCAGGCGAAGAGAACGTGCATGGTTCGTAGGAGAAGGTTGGCGAAGGCCAAAACCTTAGCATGCCGCGCGCGCCCGAAGCCGAAATAAAACCCCAAATAAAAACCGCCGCGCCCTTGCGGGACGCGGCGGCTTCGACGACAGGCTTCGGACCGGTCAGGCGGTCTTGGGCAGCATCGGCTTGTCGCGCTTCTTGAACTTGCGGCGCGCGTGCGCAATGATCTGCACCAGGATCAGCAGGGCCGAGATACCGACGAACCAGGCGCTGATCGGACGCTGCAGGAAGATCATCATGTCGCCGCGCGACAGCAGCAGCGCGCGACGGAAGTTTTCTTCCACCATGGGTCCGAGCACGAAGCCCAGCAGGATAGGCGCAACCGAGAAATCGAGCAGCATGAAGACCGCGCCGATGACACCGAAGGCCAAGGCTTCCCAGATCTGGAACAGGCTGTTCTGCGTACTGAACACGCCCACTGCGATGAAGAACAGCGCGGACGGGAACAGATAGCGGTAAGGCACTTGCAGCAGCTTGACCCAGATGCCGATCAGCGGCACGTTCAGGATGACCAGCAGCACGTTACCCACCCAGAAGCTGGCGATCAGGCCCCAGAAGATGTCCGGGTGCTCGGTGATCAGCTGCGGACCAGGCTGAATGCCCTGGATCAACAGGCCGCCGAGGATCAGCGCCATCACCGCGTCGCCGGGAATGCCCAGGCTCATGGTGGGGATGAAGTCGACCTGCGTCTTGGAGTGCGATGCGGCTTCGGGCGACGCCACGCCCGCCAGCATGCCGGTGCCGAAGCGCTCCGGCGTCCTGGAAATCTTGCGTTCCAGGGCATAGGCGATGAACGTGGTGATGGTCGGGCCGGTGCCGGGCATGGCGCCGAACACGGTGCCCACCAGCGTACCGCGCACCAGCGGCAGGAAGGACTGCTTCAATTCCTTGGCCGACGGACGCATATCGCGCAGGCGCAACTTGGCGCCGGTGCCGATGATGCTCATGCGGTTGACGCTCATGATGAAGTCGGCGACGCCGAACAGGCCCATGGCGATGGCCACCAGTTCCAGGCCGTCGGACAGGTCCAGGATACCGAAGGACAGGCGGATGGTACCCGTGTTCACGTCCGTGCCGACCACGCCGCACAGCAGGCCGAACAAGGTCATGCAGATGCCTTTCAAGGGCGAGCCGCGCGACATCGTCGAACCCGCGATCAGGCCCAGCAGCATGATGGAGAAGATTTCCGTCGGGCCGAACTTGAAGGCGATTTCCACCAGCAGCGGCGAGAAGAAGATCATCACCAGGATGCCGACCGACGCCGCGAAGAACGACGCGATCATGGTGATGCCCAGCGCCGTGCCGCCCTTGCCCTGCTTGGTCAGCGGATAGCCGTCCAGGCAGGTCACCGCATGCGGCGGGTGCGAAGGCAGGTTCAACAGGATGGCGCCGATGGCGCCGCCGTATTGCGAGCCGTAGAAGATACCCGCCAGCATCATGATCGCGGGGACCGGATGCATGACGTAGGTCAGCGGAAGCAGGATGGAAATGGCCGACAGCGCGCCCATCCCCGGCAACACACCGATGAGGTTACCCACCAGCACGCCGAAGAAGGACCACATCAGGTTGTGCGGTTCGAAGGCGACGCCGAATCCGAACCAGAGATCAGTTAGTGCTTGATGCATGGCGTATCAACCCCACTGGAACAGCGGGAGCTGCAGTTGCAGCGCCCACCAGAACACGACCACGGCGATGACCACCATGCCCAACGAAAGAACCAAGGCCTGCTTCACCGTGTTCTTGCGGTCGCCCAGCGCCGAAATGAACGTAATGGCGAACGTCGCGGGCAACAGCCCGCCGTAGTGGCCAAGGAAAATGAAAGCCAGGATGCCGATGATGATGCAGATGGCGCCGCGCATGTCGGGCATGCCCGTGGGATGCGACGAAGGAACGTGCGTACCTTCACCGGCTGCCTTTTCTTTCGCGCCCGTCTTGCCGCCGATGGCGATCAACAGGCCCGTGAATGCCAATAGTCCCCCTACCGCTGCCGGGAAGAACCCGGGCCCCATATGGCTTAGCGTACCGATCTGATAGTTCAGACCACCGTATATCGACCCCAGGCCGATCAGGACCATCAGCGCTCCGCCGTAGTAGTCCTTGTTGTATTTTTTCAGTGTTTCCACTGCATTCCTCCGTGTACTAGGCTTACACCAGCCTTTATAGGAAGTGCTCAGGGTGAGCACGTCCCTCTCACAAAGCACCGTGAGCCTGGAGGGCAGAATAAGGAGGGAAGCTGCTAATCCGCTTTCTTTAGACTGTCGGGTTCCTGAATCCCAGGGTTATCCCCTAACAGGGGTATCCATAGGATGGCGCAGAGTCCCACGCCGCCCTGGGCATTCGTTTCACCGTCGGCCAGGACGATATCGCCGCCGTTGCGGCGGGCGTAGGCCTGCGCGATGGCGAGGCCGAGGCCGGAGCCCGATGTAGGCGCGCCGCCGGCCTCCACGCCCGCGCGATCGAAGCGCGCGAAGGCCCGCGCGCGCAAGGCCGGGTTGAGTCCCGGCCCGTTGTCGGACACGCGGACCTCGACGCGTGTCGCGTCGCGCACGACCGATACCGTGATGCGCGCGCCGCGCGGCGCATAGTTCACCGCATTGTGGACCAGGTTGGCAATGGCTTCGTGCAGTTCGACCTCGGAACCGGCCACGGGAGCCGCCGGGCCTGTCATACCGCTTTCACCCGTATCGCCGCGCGCATCGCTCCAGCCGAGGTCCTGCTGCTTTTCGTGGGCGAGCGGCAGATATTGCAGGACCACCTCGCGCGCGACGTCATTCAGATCGAGCACGCGCTGCGGCGCTTCGCCGCCCTGGCTGGCGTGCGCGAGCTGCAGCAGCTGTTCGGTCAGGCGGCGCGTACGCCCCAGCTGCGCGACGATGGCACGCAGGCCGTCGCGTATGAGCGCGGGATCGCGCTCGCGCAGCGCGTATTGCGCCTGTGTCGACATGATGGCCAGCGGCGTGCGCAGCTGGTGCGAGGCATCGTCCAGGAATCGCGATTGTTCGTCCAGCATGTGCCGGTGCCGGGCGATGTGATAGTTGACGGCCTCCACCAGCGGCGTGACTTCGGAGGGGACGCGGCTGGCGTCGAGCGGCGTCAGGTCGTCGGCCGACCGCGCACGGATCTCGTTGCGCAGCCTGGCCAGCGGCCGCAGGGCCCATGCCACGCCCCACCACACCATGAGCACGACCAGCGCCAGCATGCGACCGTCGCGCAGCAGCTCCTTGCGGCGCGCGGCGTCCTCGGCCTCGATACGCTTGCCGGTGCTCTCGCCTACCAGTATCAGTACCTGGCGATGGGTGCCGTGGTAGTAGAGATCGCGTACCAGCGCCACCATGCGGACCGGATCGTTGCGGTATGCGCCGTCATAGAAGGTGGGCTGGCCGTCGCTGCGCGGCCAGACCGGCGGGCGCGGGATGTCCGGCATGCCGAGCAGGGCCAGGCCGGGGGTGGCGGGAGCCTGGCCGGAGGGCAGCGGCGGCTCGATTTCTTCAATGCGGAAGTACTTGCGCAGGCCGGCGCGCGATTCCAGCATGACCTGGGCATACAGCGGAGTCACGACCTGCAGGGCGCCGTCGGGCGTGAACTCGATACTGCTTTCGAGCACGCGCGCCGGCTCCAGCAAGGCGGTGTCGTAGGCGTCGTTGGTGATGTCGGCCAGCGTCTGGTAGTCGTTATAGCTATCGATCACCAGCAGCGCGATGACGCCGGGCAGCAGCAGCGTGATCAGCAGCGCCCGTATGCCGACCCGGGAATACCACGGGCGGCCGAGATCGCGCGTGCCGGACGCGCCCGGCGGCGGGAGATGCGCTGACACAGCCGGGACCGGGCCCTTCAAGCGTCAGCGGATTCGGATGCGCTGGCCACGCTTTCGAGCATGTAGCCGAGCCCCCGCACGGTCACGATGCGGATATCGCTGCCCGCCAGCTTTTTGCGCAGGCGATGCAGGACGACTTCGATGGCGTCGGGGTTGGCCTCGCTATCGTGGTTGAAGACCTTGCCGAACAGCTGCGATTTGTCGACCGGATAACCGCTGCGCGTCAGCAAGGCGGCCAGGGCGGCGTGTTCGCGCGGGGTCAGGAACAGCAGGGAGCCATCCAGCGTGAAGGCGCGGCTTTCGCTGTCGTACGACAGCGAACCGCATTGCAGGCGCGGATGCTGCCGCCCCCGGCTGCGCCGGACCAGTGCGGTCAGGCGCGCTTCCAGCTCTTCCAGCGCGAACGGCTTGGTCAGGAAATCGTCGGCGCCCAGGTTCAAGCCGCGCACGCGGTCCTGCAGGGCGCCCTGCGCGGTCAGCACCAGCACGGGCGTGCGGTCGTCGCGGTTGCGCATTTCGCGCAATACGACCAGGCCGTGCTTGTCGGGCAGGCGCAGGTCCATGACGATGGCGTCATATTCGGTACCCGCCATGAAGGCTTCGGCCGTGCGCGCGTCGGGCGCGTGATCCGGCACGAAGCCGCTCTGGGCCAGCGCGCGCACCAGCCAGGACGCCATGTCCCTTTCGTCTTCAACCAGCAATATGCGCATGGCCGTCAGGCCCTCCCGCCAGATTCTCGGCCGCGCGCTGACCATGCACGCGTTGGCGCAGGTAGCGTGTTTCGTGATGCCGCCTGAACAGGATAGCCGAGAGCTCGTTCAGTGCCTGCGTGTAGACATCCCGCTTGAATTCGATGACGGCATCCAGCGGAACCCAGTACTGGCTCCAGCGCCATGCATCGAATTCAGGATGCTGCGTGGCGCGCAGGCAGACATCGCTGTCGCGCCCCACCAGCCTGAGCAGGAACCAGATCTGCTTCTGACCTTTGTAATGGCCACGCCATTCCCGCCGGACGAAATGATCCGGGACGTTGTAGCGCAGCCAATCGCGTGTGCGCCCCAAAATGCGGACATGCTCGGGCTTCAAGCCCACTTCTTCATGGAGTTCGCGATACATGGCCTGCACCGGGCTTTCGCCATACTTGATGCCGCCCTGCGGAAACTGCCAGGCATGTTCCCTGATCCGCTTGCCCCAAAAGACCTCGTTTCTGGTGTTGACGAGAATGATGCCGACATTGGGACGGTAGCCTTCGCGGTCCAGCATGGGCCACCCCCACCAAATTCAATACAATTACGCCTGATTATACGTACCTGCCGCCTCCTGGAAACCATGCGCGCCTCCAACTACCACATCAATACACTCAAAGAAGCGCCCGCCGAGGCCGAAATCGTCAGCCACCGCCTTATGACGCGGGCGGGCATGATCCGCAAGCTGGCGGGTGGGATTTATACCTATATGCCGCTGGGGCTAAAGGTGATCCGCAAGATCGAGAAGATCGTGCGGGAAGAAATGAACGCCGCTGGCGCCATCGAGCTGCTGATGCCGGTGGTCCAGCCTGCCGAGCTCTGGCAGGAATCCGGGCGGTGGGTCCAGTACGGCCCCGAACTGCTGCGCATCAAGGACCGGCACGAGCGCGACTTCGTGCTGCAGCCGACGTCCGAAGAGGTCATCACCGACATCGCCCGCAACGAGATCCACAGCTGGCGCCAGCTGCCGGTGAACTTCTATCACATCCAGACCAAATTCCGCGACGAGCGGCGGCCCCGCTTCGGGCTGATGCGCGGCCGCGAATTCACGATGAAGGACGCGTATTCCTTCGACCGCGACGAAGCCGGCGCCCTGCGCAGCTATGACGCCATGTACGAAGCGTATATGCGGATTTTCCAAAGGCTGGGGCTGGAATTCCGCGCCGTGGCCGCCGATACCGGTTCCATCGGCGGCAGCCGCAGCCATGAATTCCAGGTGATCGCCGACACCGGCGAGGACCTGCTGGTCTATAACCCGGAAACCCAGTACGCCGCCAATATCGAACTGGCGGAAGCGGCGCCCCTGCTAGCCCAGCGCCAGGCGCCCGGCCGGGCGCTGGAAGCCGTGCCGACACCCGGCGCGGCCAAGTGCGAGGAAGTCGCGGCGCAGTTGGGCATCCCGCTGGAAACCACCGTCAAGTCCATCGTGCTGGCGACCGAGCCGGAGGCCGGCCAGGTGCGCATCTGGCTGCTGCTGCTGCGCGGCGACCACGTCCTGAACGAGATCAAGACGGCCAAGGTGCCCGGGCTGGACCAAGGCTACCGCTTCGCGACCGAGGATGAGATCGTCGAGCATTTTGGCTGCAAACCCGGGTATCTCGGCCCTATCCAGACGCAAAAGCCCGTCACCGTGGTGGCGGACCGCACCGTCGCCAATATGGGCGACTTCGTCTGCGGCGCGAATCGGGAAGGCTTCCACTACGTCGGCGCCAACTGGGGCCGCGACCTGCCCGAACCGGCCCACGTGGCCGACCTGCGCAACGTGGTGGCGGGCGACCCCGCGCCGGACGGCAAGGGCACCCTGGCCATCCAGCGCGGCATCGAGGTGGGCCACGTGTTCTACCTGGGCACCAAGTACTCGTCGGCGCTGAAGGCGACCTACCTGGACGAAACCGGCAAGCCCGCGCTGCTGGAGATGGGCTGCTACGGCATCGGGGTCACCCGCATCGCCGCGGCGGCCATCGAGCAGAACCACGACGAGCGGGGCATCATCTGGCCACGTGCGCTGGCGCCCTTCGAAATCGTGATTTGTCCGGTGGGATGGGGCAAAAGTGAAACTGTTCGTAACACCGCGGTAGCACTCTACGAGGCGCTGCTCGCCCGCGGCGTGGACGTCATTCTTGATGACCGTGATGCCCGGCCGGGCGTGATGTTCGCTGAATGGGAGCTTATAGGCGCTCCGCTGCGCGTAACAGTTGGAGAACGTGGGCTCAAGGACGGTGTGGTCGAATTGCAGGCCCGCCGGGAAGCCAGCGCCAGTACGGTGCCGGCGGACCAGGCGCTGGAGCAAGTACTGGCCAAGCTGGAAAACCTTTGACCGCCCCGTTGTCATCGCAGCGATCCCTGGAATCGACCCTGGATATCCGTGTGTATTACGAAGACACGGATGCCGGCGGCGTCGTTTTCTATGCCAACTACCTGAAGTTCATGGAGCGCGGCCGGACCGAATGGCTGCGCGCGCTGGGCTTCGAACAAGCCAACCTGGCGCGGACGGACGGCAGGATGTTCGTGGTGGCCGGGCTGGACATGGCCTACCGCAAACCCGCCCGACTGGATGACATGCTTACCATACGTTCGCGTGTTACACGAGTCGGCCGGGCTTCGATACACTTCGCGCAGCGGGCGGAACGCAGCGGGGAACTGCTGGCCGAGGGCAACATCCAAGTGTGCTGCGTGGATGCGACCACCCTCAGGCCCGCGGAACTGCCTCCGGGATTGCGCGCAACACTCGATTCTATTCAGGGATAAAAATGCAAGTCTCCAACGACCTGTCGTTGTTCGCACTGATCGCACATGCGAGCGTGCCGGTCCAATTGATCATGCTGCTGCTCCTGGGCATTTCCATCATGTCCTGGACGTACATCTTCGCCAAACGCCTGGCTATCAGAAGGGCCCATCAACAGACGCGCCGTTTCGAAGACGACTTCTGGTCCGGCGGCGACCTGTCCATGCTGCAGCAGGCCGTGGCCAACCGCCGCGCCGAACAAGGCGCCCTGGCGCGGATCTTCGACGCCGGGATGACGGAGTTCCTGAAAGCCCGCCGCGCCGCCGCCAACGACGCCAACGCGGTCCTGGACGGCGCCCGCCGCGCCATGCGTGCCGCGTACCAGCGTGAAATGGATGCGCTGGAATCCCATCTGAACTTCCTGGCCTCGGCCGGCTCCGTCAGCCCTTACATCGGCCTGCTGGGAACGGTGTGGGGGATCATGCACGCGTTCATCGGCCTGTCCAACATGCAGCAGGCGACCCTGGCCTCGGTCGCGCCCGGCATCGCCGAAGCCCTGATCGCTACCGCCATCGGCCTGTTCGCGGCCATCCCCGCGGTGGTGGCCTACAACCGCTTCACCAACGATATCGACCGGCTGTCCATCCGCTTCGACAGTTTCGTCGATGAGTTCCTGAATATTCTGCAACGGCAGGTGCGCTGATGTCCTCGGTACGCTCGGGCGGCCGTTCCAGCCGCCGCATGAAGGCCGACATCAACGTCGTTCCCTATATCGACGTGATGCTGGTCCTGCTGGTGATCTTCATGGTCACCGCCCCCCTGATCACGCCCGGACTGATCAACCTGCCTTCGGTGGGCCAGGCGTCCGATGTCCCGGTCAAGCCGCTCGAAGTGCAGATTTCGGAGAACGGCGACATCGCGCTGCGCATGCGCGAGCCCGGCGCCAATCCGGAGAACATCGGCCGATCGGAACTGGTCAGCCAGGTCCGCGCGCGCATCACCGCGGACACCCCGGTGGTGATCGCGGCCGACGGCAAGGTGCCGTATGAATCCGTCGTGAAAGTCATGGACGAACTGCGCACGAACGGCGTGACGCGCCTGGGCCTGCTGGTCGACCAGCAGTCGTCCACGGGCGCCGCCGCCGCGGCGGCGGGACAACCGCAGCAGCGACCCGCCGCGACCAAGCGCTGATCGGCGCCCTATCCACTCGACTCGATGACGCCTCCTCTAATCAAGCACTCCAGCCGCGCGCCGGAAGCGCCGCCAGCGCAGGACAATCGGAAAGCATTCGGCCTGGCCGTGCTGGTCCACGCCATTCTGGTCCTGGTCCTGGTGCTCGGCGTGAACTGGCGCACGGAAAATCCGGGCCCCGTACAGGTGCAATTGTGGGCCAACGGCGATTCGCCGGTTTCGCCGCCCCCGCAGCCCCAGCCGCAACCGCAGCCTACTCCCCAGCCGCAACCCACGCCGGAACCGCCGCCGCCCCCGCCGCAGCCGCAACCGGCGCCGCCGCCTCCCCCGCCGCAGCCGCAGGCGCAGCCCAAGCCGGACGACACGCCCGATCCCGAGATCGCGTTGCAGGAAGCGCGCAAGAAGAAAGAACAGGAAGAGAAGGAACGCCAGGCCGCCCTGGCCGAACAGGCGCGCCTGGAAAAGGAACGCCAGCAGGCCGCGCTGGAAGAAAAGCAGCGCCTGGAGAAACAACGGCAGGATGCCGAAAAAGCCGCCGCGGCCAAGGCTGCGGCGGAAAAGGCGGCCGCCGACAAGGCTGCCGCCGAGAAAGCGGCGGCTGAAAAGGCTGCCGCGGACAAGGCGGCCGCTGAAAAGGCCGCCGCCGACAAGGCCGCCGCCGACAAGAAGGCCAAGGAAGACGCCGCCAAGAAGGCCGCGGCGGAAAAAGCCGCCGCTGACAAGGCAGCCGCCGAGAAAGCCGCCGCCGAGAAGGCCGCGGCGGAAAAGGCTGCTGCCGAGAAGGCGGCCGCCGCCAAGAAGGCCGCTGCCGACCGCGCGCTGAAGGAAGCCTTCCGCAACGACGCCCTGGGCGCGGCCGGGATTCCTGGCGGTACCGCCGACCGCAACCAGGCGGGCGGCGGGCGCGACGATGGCTACGGCGCCAAGGTGCGGGCCTGCATCCAGCCCGGCGTTTCGTATCCGACGCCCCCGCGGGCCGGCTCGTCCAACCCCACCGTTCAATACCGGGTACAGTTGAACTCCAGCGGCGCCGTCACCTCGGTGAGCCTGACGTCGTCGTCCGGCAATTCCGGCTTCGACCGTGCGGTGGAAACCGGCATCCGTCGCTGCAACCCCTTCCCGAAACCTTCGACCGGAAGGTACGAACCGGTAATCGACGTTATTTACCGTATGTATGACTGACAGGAGATTGCTTACCATGACTCCAGCCCATCGCCGACCCTCGATCCAGGCTGCGCTGAGGACCTACGGTTTCGGCCTGTTGGTGTTGCTGGCGATCCTGCTGGCAGGCCGGCCGGCCCACGCCCAATTGCGCGTGGACATTTCCGGAACGGGGGCGACCCAGTACCCCGTGGCCATCGCCGACTTCGCCGGCGACACCACCAGAGGCCATGCGTTGGCCGAAGTCATCCGCGCCGACCTGAACCGCACCGGGCAATTCCGCCTGATCGACGGTTCGAACGCCGGACTGACGGTGGACAGCACCGTCAGCTATGACGATTGGCGCGGCAAGGGGGCCGATTTCCTGGCCTACGGCAGCATCAACCAGACGCCCGACGGCCGCTACGATATCCGCTATCGCCTGGCCGACACGGTCAAGCGCGGACAACTGGATGGCGTGGCGTTTTCAGGTTCCGAACAGGAACTGCGCCGGGTGGCCCACCAGATCGCCGACCGTATCTACGAAAAAATTACGGGCGTGCGCGGGGTCTTCTCGACCCGGATCGCCTATGTCCTGAAGCAGGGCAGCACCTACGAACTGCAGGTCGCCGACGCCGACGGGCAAAATCCCCAGGTGGCGCTGCGGTCCCGCGAGCCCATCATTTCGCCGCGCTGGTCCCCGGACGGTACCCGCCTGGCCTATGTGAGTTTCGAATCCGGTAAGCCGGTGGTCTATGTCCACACCCTGGCCACCAGCGCCCGCGTTCCGGTCGCCAACTACAAGGGCAACAACAGCGCACCGGCATGGTCGCCGGATGGCAGCATGCTGGCCATCGTGCTGACGCGGGACGGACTGTCGCAGATTTACACCATCAGCGCGGACGGTTCCAACCTGCGCCGGGTGACCCGCTCGCCCGGCATCGATACCGAGCCTACCTTCACGCCGGACGGCGGTTCCATCATCTTTACCAGCGACCGCAGCGGCGGCCCGCAGATTTACCAGGTGAGCGTCGGGGGCGGCGAGCCCCGCAGGCTGACGTTTAATGGTGGTTACAACGTCTCACCGCGTATTTCGCCCGATGGTTCCACGCTCGTGTACGTTGCAAGACGCGACGGGTCATTTCGCATCGCTTCGCTGAATTTGTCCAGTGGCACCGAGACTTTGCTGACTAATGGCAACGATGACCAATCTCCCAGTTTTGCGCCGAATGGAATGCAAGTACTATACGCGGCTATCCAAGGCGGACGTAACGTTCTTGCCGTGGTATCGAGCGACGGCCGCGTGCGGCAGACGCTTTCGGTACTGAACGGGCAGATCAACGAACCGACTTGGGGCCCGTTTACCCGCTAACACGTGTGACTCACTTATCAACAAAGGAACCATCATGAAGTCGCGCATTGCCAAAAGCCTAACCGTTGCAGCGCTCGTAGCAACTCTGGCCGCTTGCAGCTCCGTCCCCCTGGATGACAAGGGAGGCCAGGGCTCTGGCTCGGCGGGCACCGCCGGCGGCGGCTCGGGTCCGGTCATGGACCCGTTCAACCCCTCCAGCCCCCTTGCTCAGCAAAAGAGCGTGTTCTTCGACTTTGACAGCTACACCGTCAGCGACCAGTACAAGCAGCTGGTGCAGATGCACTCCGGCTACCTGACCGGCCATACTTCGCAGCGCGTCCGCATCGAGGGTAATACCGACCCGCGCGGCAGCTCGGAGTACAACCTGGCGCTGGGTACCCGTCGCGGTAACGCCGTGGCCGACCTGATGAAGCTGAACGGCGTCAACGCCGGCCAGATCGAAGTCATCAGCTTCGGCAAGGAACACGCCACGGGTACGGACGAAGCCGGCTACGCCCAGGATCGCCGCGCGGACATCAACTACCAGCGTTGATTCCGACGGCTGATACGTCAGCAGTCCAAGGCTGATATTCTTGCCTTACAACATGCGTCGGGATGGCCGAATGGCCGCCCGGCGCATGTTTTTATCTTGACCCAGGAATTCTCATGAACGACCGAGTCCCGTCTTTGCGTATCCTGGTGGCCTCCGCCGGCTTGGCTTTCGCCGCCCTGTCCTCCCCCGCCCATGCGTTCGCGGACGACGACGCGCGCAATGCGATCCTGGACCTGCGCAAGCAGATCCAGCAGATGAAGCAGATCAATGACAATTCGCGCATGCAACTGGCGGACCAGATCCAGTCGCTGCAGCAGCAGGTGACCGAGCTGCGCAACCAGGTCGAGCAGGCCACGCACCAGGCCGTGCCGCGCGCGCCGGCCAATGGCAGCCAGTCCGATACGGGCGGGGCGACGGCCGGAGACCCGCAGGAACAATCCACCTACGATGGTGCCATCGACCGCTTCCGCAACGGCCAATACAAGGAAGCCGCCGAAGCGCTGACCGCCTTCCTGGCGCTCTACCCCAACAGCCAGCTTGCGCCTACCGCGCAGTTCTACCTGGGCAGCAGCCGCTACGCGACCAAGGACTACAAGGGCGCGATCGACCAGTTGAGCACCATGGTCAAGAACGCGCCCGACAATGCGCGCGCGCCCGATGCGCTGCTGGTCATCGCCGGCAGCCAGATCGAGATGAACAACCGCGCCGGCGCCAAGTCCACCTTGCAGCGCATCGTCAAGGACTACCCCAATACGCAGGCCGCCGACACGGCGAAGAACCGCCTGCAGCTGCTGCAATAAGGCGTGGCCACCGCCGACCCGGTGGCGGCCTACCGGCGCCTGCTGCGGCGCCGCGCGCTGCTGATATCCGCCCTGGTCGCGCTTATCCTGGTGGCGATGCTGGGCGATTTCCTGATCGGGGGCAGCGACGTACCGGTGTCGACCTTGCTGGCGGCCCTGCTGCATCCGGATGGCGCGCCACCGGTCGACCGCGTCATCGTGTGGACCTTGCGCATGCCGCAGGCAACGTCCGCGGTGCTGGTCGGCATGGCCCTGGGCCTGGCTGGCGCGGAGATGCAAACCGTCCTGAACAATCCCCTGGCCAGCCCCGATACCCTGGGTGTTTCCTCCGCCGCCGCGCTGGGTGCGTCGGTGGCGATCGTGTTCGGCGGCTGGCTGCTGCCGTGGATCGCGCCGGACTGGGCCATCGCGGCCTGCGCTTTCGTGTTCGCGGCCGCCGGCGCGCTGCTGCTGGACACCGTGGCGCGCCGCGGCGGCATGCGCGCCAGCGGCGTGGTGCTGTTCGGTATCGCGCTGGTTTTCCTGTGCAACGCGGTGGTTTCGGCGATCCAGTTCGTGGCCAGCGCCCAGGCCCTGCAGAACCTGGTGTTCTGGACCATGGGTAGCCTGGGGCGTATCGGCTGGATGCAGTTGAGCGTGTTGGCGCTGGCGCTGGCGGCGGCACTGCCGTTCTCGCTGCGGGCGGCCTGGCGGCTGACGGCGCTGCGGCTGGGCACCGAACGCGCCGCCAGCTTCGGCGTGGACGTGCGCCGCCTGCGATTGGGCGCGCTGGCGCGCATCAGCCTGCTGTCGGGCCTGGCGGTGTCGCTGGCGGGCGTCATCGGCTTCATCGGGCTCGTGGCGCCCCATATCGCGCGGCGCCTGTTCGGCGAGGACCATCGCTACTACCTCGCGGGCAGCGCGCTGGTGGGGGCCGTGGTGCTGTCGCTGGCCTCCATCCTGTCCAAGTGGCTGGTGCCGGGGCTGGTACTGCCGATCGGCATCGTGACGGCCCTGGCGGGACTGCCGGTTTTCCTGGCGGTGATCCTGCGGCGGCAGTTGCCATGACGGCCGCCGCATCGATGGCTGGCGCGCCGGGCCCGGACGGCCTGTCGATCCGGGACATACGCGCCGGGTACGGCGCGCGGGAAGTCCTGCGCGGAGTCTCGCCGCATGCGCTGCCGCCCGGACGGATCACCGCGGTGCTGGGGCCCAATGGCTGCGGCAAATCCACCTTGTTGAGAACGCTGGCGGGGCTGATGCCCTTGCGCCACGGCGCTATCGCGTGGGAAGGCCGCGACCTGGCGGCGCTGCCGCCGGCCGACCGCTCGGCGCTGGTGGCCTACATGCCGCAGGATCTGCCGGACGCCGTGCACCTGCGGGTACTCGAGGCCGTGGTGGCGGCGGCGCGCGCGCGATCGGGCCGGCTGGGCGGGCGGGCGGATGTCGAAGCGGCGCAGGCGCTGCTGGCGCGGCTGGATATCGGCCACCTGGCGATGCGGCACCTGGATGAGCTGTCCGGCGGCCAGCGGCAATTGGCGGGACTGGCACTGGCGCTGGTACAGCAGCCTCGCGTCCTGCTGCTGGATGAGCCTCTCTCCGCGCTGGACCTGCGGCACCAGTTCGAGGTGATGGAGCTGCTGGCGCGCGAAACGCGCGAGCGGCGCCTGGTGACCCTGATGGCGACGCATGACCTGGCGATCGCGCTGCGGCATGCCGAACACGCGGTCCTGCTGCATGACGGATCGTTGGCGGCCGAAGGCGCCCCGGCGGATGTGCTGCGGCCCGCCATGCTGGCGGACGTGTATGGCGTACGCGGGCGCGTCGGCCGCACGGACGTGGGCACACCCTATGTCGTCATCGAGGGCCTCAACGAGGCCCCGGACCCGCACCGAGCAGACGGTCCAGGCACTTGAAGCGGCGCAGCGCCGGCAAGTCGAAGGGATTGATCACGCTGCCCGCGTCCAGCTCCAGCGACACGCGTTTGCCGGAAAGGTCGAAATCCAGCTTGTAGCGGTCGCTGCGCACCTGTTGCAGATTGCCCAGATCGAGCAGCCGGAACAGCGCCCAGGGTCCGCTGACGGCGTGGCCATCGCGCCCGCCGGGGTCCGCCGGCTCATAGCCGATACGGCCGGACTGCGCGGCGCCGCTGTCGGGCCAGACAAAACTGACCGGGACGGCCGGGCCATGCGCATAGTCCAGGCCCTGGTTTCCCAGCGCCAGGGTGAATCGCGTGAAATACGAATCCAGGAACAGCGGCAGCAGCTGGAAACGGACCGCCATGGTCTTGCCGCCGTCCGGAAAGAAGGCCTGGCGTATGGTGGCGGCATCCTGGAACACCTGCAGGGCGGCGCGCGAGAAACCCAGGCGCACGGCGTTCGGCCGCCAACGCCAGGGCGTCACGCTCATATCGACATAGGTCAGCAGGTTGGCCTGGAAGAAGCTCGCGAGCAGGCCGGCGGGTCCGAACAGGCGGTTGAAGTCGTCCTGCGTCATGTCCTGGCTGGAACGCGGGTCGACCGGATAGCGGTTGTCCAGCGCGGCATGGCAGAACGGCGCCACGTCGGCGCGCCATAGTTCGTCTATGCGGCGCCGGATGTCGTCCACCGCCACCGCCTTGCCGTCGTTCGCCAGCTGCTGCAGCATGTCGCGCAGCGGCGGCGGCTGGCCTTCGGCGGCATCCTGCAAGGCGCCGATCGCGTCGGCCGGCGGCGCGGGCACGCCATGCTGGCGGGCGGCGTCGACGCCATCCAGGAACTGCGCCACGCCCTCGATACTGGCCTGGATCCGTGCGATCGGCGGCGCGGCGCCGTTCGGCCCCTGGAACAGTTGATGGAGGGCGCCGAAGTGGCGGTCGACCGGGGTCGGCGGCGAGCCCTTGCCGGCCAGGTCGGTCTGTGTCGCGACGGCTTGCAGGAAGCGGCGCAAGGGAGAGTCCGCGCCGGCCAGGACATGCATTTCGGCGGCGCCGTCGCGCGCGTCGGGCGGCATCGCGCCGACGCGCACGTCGTTCAGCAGCGCATCCCAGGCTTCCACGTAGCGCGAAAAATAGCTTCTATCGAGCGACTCGCGCAAGCGCTCGGCATTGCCGGCGGAAACCGGGCGCCGCAGCACCCACCCATCCCTTTCGCTACCCGCGATGAGCTTGTCGCGCACGGCCGGGTACAGGTGGTAGCCGGACAACGTGTACATCCCCGGCACGCCGTCGGACAAGGGCAGCCCGCTGGGACGGTGCAAGGCCAGCGGCGTGTCCATGCCTTCCAGCTGGGCGACCGACAACGGTTCCGGCACCGCCTCCGCCAGGTCCGCTTGCAGCATGTCGTACAGGCGGTCGGCCAGGGGCCGCGCACCGAGTTCGGCGCGGACGCGCGCGACCCGTTCGCCGTCGAGCGGGGCGCTCGCTTCGAAATCGGGCACATCCAGCAGGGCGCGCGCGTGGGACAGGAGTTTCGTGCGTCCCGCGTCGGTCAACGGCAAGGCGCGCGCGTCATGCGCGAGCCATGCCATGACGGCGGCCGCATCGAAGTGCTCGGCATCGCCCAGCATCAGATAGGTGCGCAAGGCTCGGAAACGCGGCATGTCGCCTTGCGCCGGGTCGATCATCGCTTCGCGCGCCCGGGCCTGGACGAAGGGCAACAGGGCCTGCCGCAGCAGCGTGCGGTATTCGGTCCGGGCCGCGTCTTTCAATCTTTCGCCCTGGTACAGGCCGACCCACCGCTCCAGTACCGATTCGGTCGGCGACCGGACCGGCGGCAGCGCCGGCTGCATGGCGGCGTCGAGCAAGGCCAGCATCCTGGGCAGTTCGTCGGCCGTGCCGCCGGTGTCGACGTTGGCGGCCAGCGCGGCCAGGCGTGCCGTGTCGGCATGTACCGCGCGCGTCATCACGCGGTTGCAGTCGTAACCCGCCAGCAGCACGAGCGCGATGGCAAGCACCGTCACAGCCAATGCCGCCGGCGTCAGGTAACGCGACGTGTGCCGCCTTGCGCTCGCCGCCGCGCGCTCGGCCAGGCCGGCTTCGCGGAAGACGACGTCGCGCAGAAGGCCGGCGACGAAGTAGCCGTGCGGCTGCGCGGATCCCCGAGGACGCGCGGGGGCATGGGCGCGCACCGCGGCCGCCAGCGGGCTGGCCGAAACGGGGCGTTCTTCGCCATCGCACGCGGCGCTGGTGAAGTACACGCCGCGCAGCCATGCGGGCGACGCCTGATAGGAGCGGGCGAACACATGGCCCAACAAACCGTAAAGCGGCTCTGCCAGCGATTCGAACTGCGCGGGAAAGCCGTAGATGGCGCCCGCCTGGACGTCGTCGCCCGCGGTGGCGGCCAGATGCACGACGCGATCCTGCAGGCGGCGGACCAGGGCGACGAACTCCGACGTGAACGTGGCCAGCCGCGCCTCGTCGGCGAGCGGTGCCGCGCCGGCGAACGTGACGCCCCAGGGCTGTTCGGCGCCACCGCGGTCGAGGTGGGTGAAGAAGGCGTCGAAGCCGGCCAGGCGGTCGCATTGCGTGACGACGACGTACACCGGGAAGGGGCGCCGGAAGCAACGCTGCATGTCGCGCAGGCAGGCGCGGATCTCGCTGGCGCGCGCCAGGGCGCCTTGCTCGCCGCCGAGCAGGTCCTGCACGTCGATCGCGACGATCACGCCGTTGACCGGGCATAGCCGGCGCGCCTGCCGCAGGCGCTTCAGCAGGTGTTGCCACATCGTCCCGTGCGCGCCGGACGTCTCGATCAACAAGGCGCGGTCGCCGAGCCAGAAACGGCAGGGGTCGCCCGGTCGCCATTCGGCTTCCGGTGCCGGCGCGCCAAGGCCGAGACGCGACGCCGCGAGCAGCAAGGTCTTGCCGCTGCCGGGGCCGCCCAACGCCAGGTACCACGGCAAGCGATACAGGCTGTGTCGGCGCAATCGCCACAGGGGACCGTCCTTGCGCAGTACGCGCAGGGTGGCACGGAACAGGGCGTTCAGCCGGTCGCGCGCCGCCACCAGGGGACCGTCGTCGGAGGCCGCCGGGGCGGGTTCCGCTGGCGCCGGTTGCCAGGTGATGCGCAGGCGATCCAGCCGCCGCACCAGCGCCAGCACGCCATAGGCGAATATCCACAGCAGGCACAAGGCCAGCGTCAGCCACGCCCGCGCCACCGGCGTTGCGAATGGCGCATATCCCCCGTAGGAGACGCGCGGCGATTGCTGCACGACGAAAGCGATGCCGAGCAGCACCAGCACGGCCAGCGCGATGCGGCGTAAGGTCAGGCCGCCGAAGGGATTCTTGAGCATGTTGCGCAATAAGTGAGCGACGAGAGGCGCTATGGCGTAGCGCCCGGCGCCAGCAGGGTGATGACGACGCGCCGGTTGCGAGCCTGACCCGCGGGCGTGTCGTTGGACGCCACGGGTTCGCTACTGCCCTTCCCTTGCGCCAGGAAGCGTTGCGGCTGGTCGGTTTCCTGGCGCAGCAGCTCGACCACCTGCGTGGCGCGGGCCAGCGAAAGCGCCCAGTTCGACGGCGCGCCGGGCGCCGGCCGCTGGTCGTCGGTGTGCCCGACGACCACGACCTGTCCCGGTACGGTGCGCAGGGCATCGCCGATGCGGCGGATCAAGGGCAGATCGGCGGCGGGAACGCGCGCGCTGCCGGAGGCGAACAAGGCATCGCTGCCCAGCGTCAGGACGACACGATCCGTCTGGTGGTCGATGCGCAGGCGCCGCGCATCGATGTCGGCGGCGAGGATACGGTCGAGATCGGGCGCGAACGATGCCTGCGACGGCGCTCGAGTCGGTGCGGGTGCCGGTGCGGGCGCAGCGGCGTCGCGTTCCGGCGGCACGAGGATGTGCACCTTCACCCGCACGGCCTCGCGCGCCAACGCGACGGTTTCGGTCCGCTGGCGCAAGTGCAGCTCCAGCCAGCCATAGAAAGACACCAGGGCGAAGAACAGGCCCGCCATGACCCACCACAGCGGCCGCAACAGGCCGACGCGACGGTTGCCCGCCTTGTCGCCGCGCCAGTGTGGCGACAAGGCGGCATCCGGCGCGCCCCGCACATTGCGGATCAGGCCGCGCAGTTTCTGGCGGACCTGCCCCAGCGCGGCCACGCCCTGCGGCGACAGGCGATACCGGCCCTGCATGCCCAGCGCCAGTATCACGGACAGGAGTTCCAGCGCATCGATGTTGGCCGAAGGGTCGCGCGACAGTTCATGCAGGATGGTGAAGAAGCGCTCGCCGCCCGAGGATTCGCCGTGGAAGATGACCAGCAGGCTGCGCGCGGACCAGGCCTCGCCGCCCCAGGGCGTGGCGGCGATGGCTTCGTCCAGAAAGGTGCAGAGGCAATAGCGGGCGGCCGCCACGATATCCGTCGGCACATGGGCGCAGGCATCGACGAAATTGCGCACCATCATCGCCAGCCGGCGGCGCAGCTCTTCCAGCGGCAGCGGCGGCGGCTGACGGCCGTGACGCAACAGTGTGCCGAGTTCGAGCAGGGGATGCGCGGCCTCGACCAGGGGATTCAGCGCGTGGCGCGGCAGGAACAGCGGCCTGGCGGCGACGGCGGCGTCGAGAATGGCGGCGTTGTCCGTCGATACCGCCAGCGGTGCCGGATAATCCACCATCCTCATTGCCGTATGGCCCACAGCTCGAGGCGCAGGCCGGGGAAGTCGCCCGCCACGTGCAGGGCGACGCCGGCGGAAAGCGGCAGGTCCGCCCATAGTTCATCGGATGCGTCCAGGGCGAAATAACAGCGGTTTGCATGAAACGGCAATTGCCGCGGCGCCACCGGCAGCGTGCGCAAGGCGATGCCCGGCAATTGCAGCGTGACCAGGTCGTGGATTTTTTCCACCGGCCCGACCTTGAGCTTGGCGGGCAAGCTGGCCCACAGCGCGTCGGCCGGCAGGTCCGCGCCCGCCGCGAGCACGAAGCTGGCGGTACGCAGCAAACCCACGTCCGGGATGCGCCCCACGCGCATCCCGAACTGGCCTTCTTCCAGCGGGATCGGTATGGCCTGCGGCTCGATTACGGCCGACAGCGCGCGCCGCAGGTATTCCATAAGCGGCTGGAAGCAGCTGTCCAGGCCATCGTGCCGGTAGGGCGGCAGCTTGGGCGGCCGCCGGTCGCCCTGGCTGAAGCAGGCCAGCTCGCCCGCCAGGCGCAGCATCTCGCGATACAGGTGTTCCGGATGCAGGCCGCCGGCCGCCGCCAAATGCGCGAAAAAGGGTTCGGCGCGATTGACCAGCTGCAGCAGCAGGAACTCGGCGATCTCCGCCGTGCCGTGCGCCGTCGGCCGCACCAGGCGATCAGCCAGCGCCGCGCCGCGCTGGCCCAGCAGGCCGACGAGTTCGTCCATGATCCGGACCAGGCGCGGCGCGGCGCGGCAGTCGATCACCGGCGGGCAGTAGGCGCGATCCAGTATGACCGTGCCGTCGGAACGGCGTTCGAGTATGCGAACCACGCCCAGCACCGCATGGCCTTCCGCGACTTCATGGTGGAACGCCAGCCGCAGGCGCAACCGTCCGACCTGCAGCACGGCATCCTGGTCCGCGTCGGCATTGCTGTCGTGGACCGTGCATTCGGCGATGCGGTAGCGCGCCGGGGCCGCCCCCGGGTTGCCAGCCACACCGTCGGCCACACCACCGACCATATGATCGACCACATGATCGGCCACATCGTCGGCCGCGGCCTCGGGCGCGCCGGGCCGGGAAAGCGGCAACGCGAGCACCGCCAGCACGTCGCGCGCGCCATCGGGCACGTCGCGCGCCCCCGGCAGATCGTCGTCCAGCGGCAGGCTGAACGGCGTGCCGTCCGGCATGATGCCTTCGCAGGCCAGCAACGCCAGCTTGCCCAGGGCCAGTTGGTGTTCGTCCAGCTCCAGCCTGGAATATCCCCAGCGCCGCGGACCGCGGCCCAGCCGCCCGTCGATGTAATTGCGCCAGTAGCGATCGTGCTGCTGCAGATGCTGCTGCTGCAGCAACATGCCTTCCGACCAGACGATCTTATTGTTCCAGTACATCTATCCCCTCCTTCCAGGAACCCAAATCATTCTTGCCATCGCGCTCGGCCACGGCCACGCTGCCCGCGGCCAGCGTCACCACCCAATCGATGTCGCCGCTGTCCGGAAGACCGACCACGGCCCGCCATCGGGCGCGATAGATGTCCCGGTAGGCAACGAACACGGCCAGGTATCGCGTGCCCGGCACGAGCGATGGACGCAATACGAGCCGTTGGCCAGGCCGGACCGCCAGCACCGAGCGCGACAGCAGGTTCTTCCCCAGGATGCGCTTGTCGTTGTCGTACAGGTCGAAGAAATCCGCCTGGCAGAAATCGTCGGACTGCGCCAGCTCGTAGATACGCACGATGACGGGAGACGGCCGCCCATCGCGATCGGGATTGAGATCCGGCGCGGCCGTCAGCCGCAGGTGGATGTCGTGATCGGGGACCTCGGCCGTACCGCATGCCGCCAGGCATGCGAGCAGGCAACTGGTGGTCAGCAGGCGCGCGGCAAGGCGTCGGCACTCATGCATCGGCGTCCAGGCACCATGCCGTTGCCGGATTCGCCTGCATCGGCAGCCGGCAGGCGTAGTGCTCGGGCGAGACGGCGTCGCGCGCGGCCGCCCGGCAGTCTCCCGGCGACGGCCGGCGCGGTGTGCGCAGGCCCAGCGGGTCGGCATCCGCCAGCACGGCCAGGCGGCGGTCCAGGGCGGGATCGCCGGCCAGCAGGTCGACACGGGCCAGCGCATCCAGCGCGCCCGCGCGGGTATTGAAGGTGTTCCAGAAATTGTCGTTCATCTGCTCATCCTCGAAGCGGCCGGCGCGTGGGTTCGCGGCGGCGCCGAATTGATCCCGCGCCGCGCCACCCCAAGCGCCCCATGGTCAGGGGCCTGGATGCGCGCCGCGCGAGACCGGTACGATCGATACCCTTAAGGAATCCGATGCCTGAGGAGAGGATCGCATCATCCCGCGGTCCGGACACCGGGAAAAATCGTATGCTCAGGGCACCATGGTGCGCACGCATCCCGGCACGACGACGGAGATGACGCCGGCCCACTGGCACATGCAGCGCGAGTTGTTGTCCAGCGCCGGCAAGCCGCCCACCAGCACGGTGGGCGCGCCCGGCAGCCAGGGCGCCTCGACGATGGGAATGCATGGCATGGGCGTCAGCACGCCCATGGCGGCCGTGGTCGCCGCCTCCACTTCCGGATTCGCCAGCGACATGCACATCAGGAAGGGCGTGATGTTGAGCAAGGGCTTGTTGTCCTCGATGTTGGCGGCGGGCCGCCCTTCGACGAGCACGCGCGACTCGGGCTCCACGATCAACGTGGACGGCGCGGTGCCGAACGTGCACATCAACTCGGCGCCTAGTACGACGGGCAAGGCCATGTCAGTTTTGCTTCACCGACGTGCCGTCGTCGGCTTTCCTGGGATGATCGGGCGCGGTGGTTGAGCCGCCGGGCCCGCTGCCGGCGGCGCCACCCGAGTTCAACAGCACCATCGGGCCCGATATCTGCACGCCGGCGGGCGTCACCGATACGAAGCTGTCGCCGACCTTGAGCGACAGCATGGCCGCGGCCTCCAGGACCAGCGTCGCGCCGGCCTTGACGTGCACGAGCTCGCTCTTGACCACGTATTTTTCGCCGGCTTCATGGACGATGGCCAGGCTGGCGTTCAGCGACACGTCGCGCGCGCGCGTCAGCTGGCTCTCGCCGACGGTGACGTGCTGCGATTTCGCTTCGACCAGATGGGCGTTCTTCACGATCGTGTGGGCGTCGTTCCCCACGTAGGCCAGGCTGTCGCGCTCGATATAGTTATCCTGGTTGCCGTCGGTGTAGAGCAGGATCTGCAGCTTGTCGTCATTGAAGCGCAGTTCGTTGCGCTTGCCGGCATTCTTGCCACCCGTGCCCTGCGTATAGAGGGTCGACACCGCGGCGGCATCGGGCAAGACGTAAGGCGGCTTGTTCTTGCCGTTGTAAAGGCCGCCCACCACCAGCGGCTTGTCGGGATCGCCGTTCAGGAAATGGACCAGGACCTCGTGATCCTTGCGGGGCAGGAACATGGCGCCCCAACGGCCGCCGGCCCAGGGCTGCGCGGCGCGCACCCAGCAGCGTTGCATGATCCTGCTGGCCGCGGGCGGATTGAATTGCTCCCAATGGAACTGCACCTTGACGCAACCATGCGCGTCGGTGGCGAAGTCGTCGCCGTCCGGCGCCACGACGGTGGCGGTCTGCGGACCGACGTTGGGAACGTACGCCCACGGCGCCGGATAGTAATGGCTGTAGCGCGGGATCGCCGCGAACCGGCAATCGAACAGCGCGCGATGCCGGCGGCCCGCCGCCTTGCGCGCCAGGAACCGCTGTCCATCGTTCATCCGGTACTTCACGTCGGTGACCAGGTAATCGCCGTCCTGGTCCGCGCACGGATGGCCGGACAAGCCGAACCAGCCGCCGGCGGCCATGCCCAGGGCGGTGGCGCGGCCACGCACCCGCGCCGAGCGTGCCAGATGCGTATCGAGCTGAACGCGGGCATAGCGCTTTCCCACGGCGTCGTCCACATACCAGCGTGCCGGCTCCTGGTGCCCGTATTCCTTGTCTCCCGCCGGGTCGTCGGCCTTGGCCTTCAGACCTCCGGAAGCGCTGCGGCCGACATTCAAATAATCGAAGGCATTGGCCTCGCTCAATCCCGCCACGACGCGCCGCGATGCATGCCAGTCGTAGACGGCATCGGCGGCGGGCCCACCGTCCGAATCCCGCCTGACATGGTCGAACGGGATCGTCCGGTAGTCCTTGATGGCTTCATGCTGCTGCGTATCGTCCACCAGGACCAGCTTGTCCGTGCCATCCTGCTGGTGCTCGAAGTAATAGTAGATGCCTTCCCGTTGCAGCAGGCGGTTGAGGAAGTTGAAATCCGTCTCGCGATACTGCGTGCAATGGTCCAGCTTGGGATAGGACCGGGTGCAGGCATTGCGGAACTCGACCTTGCGCTCGTCCAGCAGCAACCGGACGATATCCGGCACGGACTGGTCATGGAAGAAGCGGCAATGCGAAGACCGCGTCAGGCGCCATACCGTCGGACGGACGATCGCGCGATAGGCCTTACGGGGCAGTTCGGCATTTTTTGTCAGCACGCCCAGCTCCAGCAGGCTGAACTGCGCGACGATCCCGTTCAGGAAGCGGTCGCCGCGCTGCCCCCGCACGGTGATGGAGACATTGCTGCCGAGGAACCTGGACGACGGCTCCCCGTTCGCGCAGGAAAACAGGATCTTGATCTTGTAGGGCCGGCCCAGGCGCTCGCGGCCTTTCACGTCGTGCAGCAGGGTGTCGGCCGGAAGCCGGGCGCCGGTTATCCGCAAGGGCCGTTCGCCCTGCGCGTCACTCGCCATCGGCAGCCTCCGTGCTTGCGTCGCTGAGCGCATAACGGAATTCGCCTTCGCCGGCATCCACGCGGATCTCGCGCGGCGCCCGCCCTTGCTTGCGCCACTCCAGCAGGCGCCGGCCGACGCCGGGCAATACCGCCTGCATCAGCACCGCGTCGACCAGGCGCGCGCCGCTCTGCCTTTCGGTGCAGCGCGCGGTGATCTCGTCGACCACCGCATCCGTGTAGGAGAAGGACAATGCGTCGCTGCCATGCAGGCGTTGTGCCAGGCGGTCTAGCTGCAGCTGTACGATGCGGCGCAGGTTCGCCGGGGCCAGCGGGTAATAGGGAATGGCGGTCATCCGGCCCAGCAGCGCGGGCGGGAATACCTGCAGCAGCGGCGCGCGCAGCGCCTCCAGCAGCTGTTCGGGTGCGGGGTATGGCACATCGTCCACGCACAGGCGTTCGATCACGTCGGAGCCCGCATTGGTGGTGAGCAGGATCAGGCAGTTGCTGAAGTCGATCACCCGCCCTTCCCCGTCTTCCATCCAGCCCTTGTCGAACACTTGATAAAAGACCTCATGCACGTCGGGATGGGCTTTTTCCACTTCGTCCAGCAGCACGACGCTGTAGGGGCGGCGACGCACGGCCTCGGTCAGGACGCCGCCTTCTCCGTAGCCGACGTAGCCGGGCGGCGCGCCCTTCAGGGTGGAAACCGTATGGGCTTCCTGGTACTCGCTCATGTTCAGGGTGATGACGTTGTGCTCGCCACCGTAAAGCACGTCGGCCAGGGCCAGCGCGGTCTCGGTCTTGCCGACGCCGGATGGGCCGGCAAGCAGGAACACGCCGACGGGACGGCCAGGGCGGTCCAGCCCGGCTCGCGCCGTCTGGATGCGGCGAGCAATGCATGCGGTGGCCGCGGGCTGGCCGACGATGCGGCGGTCGAGTGCCCTGTCGAGCTCGAGGAGGCCGTCGATTTCGTCGTTCAGCATCCGGCCCACGGGGATGCCCGTCCAATCCTGCACGACGGCGGCCACCGCGTGCCGGTCCACGCAGGCGGCCACCAGGGGCTGGTCGTCCTGGGTCGATACCAGTTCGGCCTCCAGCCACGCGAGCTCGGCCAGGCAGGCCTGCGCGGGATCGCCGCCATCGGCGTCCGCCCGGGTTTCCTGTCCGCCCTCCTGCCCAGCCCCCGGTCCAGTCCCCGGCGCGGCTCCCGGTGCGGCTTCTGGTGCGGCTTCGATCAGCTTGGCGCGGCACCGGGCAATCCGGGCGACCAGATCCGCTTCCGCGTTCCAGCGCGCTTCCAGCGCCATGCGGGCCTGCTCCTCGAGCACCAGCGCGGCCGCGATGTCGGCCGCGCGCGTGCCATCGCCCAGGCCCAGCGCGGCCTCGCGCTCCAGGAGGGCCAGTTCGGCGCGCAAGGCGTCGATATCGGCGCGGCGGCGGTCCAGGGCAGCGGGCGTGGCATGCCGGCTGACCGCCACGCGCGCGCACACCGTATCGAGCAGGCTGACCGCCTTGTCGGGCAATTGGCGATCGGGAATGTAGCGATGGCTGAGCCGTACCGTCGCACGCAGCGCGTCGTCCAGGATATGGACGCCGTGGTGCGACTCCATGGGCGCCACCAGGCTGCGCAGCATGCGCAGCGCCTTCTGTTCGTCAGGCTCGTCGACGGCGACCGGCTGGAAGCGCCGCGTCAGGGCCGGGTCTTTCTCGATATGGCGTTTGTACTCGGCCCACGTCGTCGCGGCGATGGTGCGCAAAGTGCCTCGCGCCAGCGCGGGCTTGAGCAGGTTCGCCGCGTCGCCGGTGCCTGCCGCGCCGCCTGCGCCCACCAGCGTATGCGCTTCGTCGACGAACAGGATGATGGGCTTCTCCGCGGCCTGCACCTGGTCGATCACCTGGCGCAGGCGCTGTTCGAATTCGCCCTTCACGCCGGCGCCGGCCTGCAGCAGGCCCACGTCCAGCGTGCGCAGCGCGACATCGCGCAACATCGGCGGGACGTTGCCCGCCACGATGCGCTGCGCCAGGCCTTCGACCACGGCGGTTTTGCCGACACCGGCCTCGCCCGTCAGGATGGGATTGTTCTGGCGCCGGCGCAGCAGGATGTCGATGACCTGGCGGATTTCGTCGTCGCGGCCGACGATGGGGTCCAGCTTGCCATCGCGGGCCAGCGCGGTCAGGTCGACGGTGTAGCGTTGCAACGCCTGCTGGCCGGGCTCCTGCCCCGGCAGCGATCCTGCGTGCTGGGCGGGCGGGTTGCCCTCCGGCAGGCCATCGGCGCCAGCCGCGGCCTCTTCCGGCGAACCGCGCAGCCAAGTGCCGAAGCCCTCGCCCAGGGCGGCGTCGTCGATGGCCGCGAACTGGCGCGAGATGCCGATCAGCGCGCGCCGCAGCGATGGGGTGCGCAGCATGCCCAGGACCAGGTGCGCGGTCCGCACCCGGGCTTGCGCGTACTGCAGCGACGCGTACATCCAACCGCATTCGGCCGCTTCCTCGATCTGGCCGGAAAGATCCAGCATCCTGCCCGCGCCGGGCGGCAGCCGGTCCAGCGCGCCCGTCAGATCGCGCGCCAACGCGGCGCTGTCGACCTGGAAATGGCGCAGGATGCGCAACAGGTCCGAGTCATGGAGCTGCAGGACCTGATGCAGCCAGTGCTCCAGCTCGACGTGCGCGTGCCCGCGCAGCTTGCAGAAGGTCGTGGCGCTTTCCATGGCTCGATAGGCGAGCGGGGAGAGTTTGCCGAATAAAGCAGCGCGGCTGATATCCGCCATATGTCAAAGTCCTTGGCCGCGCCGGTCAGCGCGTGTGTAAGTGTTTTCGCGCGGCTGGATGCGCACGGCCGGCGTTACGCCAGCCGCCGTGCGGCGGCCCAGCCAACTGGTGTATGCCAGCCGCGCGTGGCCATCCAGCCGCATGCATGCCGCGGCTGCGCGCGTCAGGCGCAGTTCGATGTCCCATTCCAGCAGGCCGCCGGTGTAGAGACGGACCCAGTCGACCAGACGTCCGTGGCTGGCCGTGCCGGGCAGCAGGCGCCGCATATCGTCGGCCCCAACCGGCCCTATCAGTACGCGGAATTTGCTTTGCCGGTCCCACACGCGCTTGCCGATGACCAGGCCGCGGCCCAGCGAGCGCGGGGGCACCCTGCTCCCCAACCGGGTGCGGTCGTCAGCGCCCAGCCGCAGCCAGGTACCGACGAACTGCCGGATCCGCACGGGTACGCCGAAGTACTGGCCCAGCAGCAGCCCCAGGCCGCTGGCGTGGCGGGTACGCGTGGACAGCAGGCCGCAGAATTGCAGCCTGTCCAGCAGGTCTCCCGCATCCGTCGCATCCCGCGCGCCCGCCTTCGCCGCGCCCGTGTCGGACCAGCCGCACAGGCTGGCGACGTAGTAGCCATAGCCGGTGCGGGCAGGCCGCCGCGGGTCCAGCCCGACCACGGGCTGGCCGGCGGCCCAGGCCCGATAGAACAGGCTTAGCTGCCGATGGTGGAACACGTCGGCGAACGCGGCGAGCGTCGCATCGCCGGCGTGGGCGATGCGGTTGTGCACATACTCGGCCAAGTGCAATGGCATAGGGCCGTTGGCGCCGAACAGGCCACCCACATTCACCGACAGCCGCGCCGGCCCGCCATCGCCGCCCGGCTGGTAGGCGTTCAGTTCGGCCGCGACGAAACCCAGGCGCGGCCGCTGGCCGATCCTGACCGCATCGTCGCGGGGATGCTGCGTATAGCCCAGCCGCGGCCGGTCGCGATGCGCGGCCTCGATGAGCCGCAGCGCCTGGAAGAAACCGAAGCGGCGCGTGTCACGCGCCAGCAGGCCGTCGGGGCCTACAGCATGTGGCACAGGCCCTCCTTGCCGGCCCACCGCATGATCTCGCCCCGTGCGGGCGTGCGAACGAGGGTTTCGGCAAAGTGGTTGATCGACACATAGCCCGCGAAGAAGGCCTGCAGCACGGCGGAAAGAAGAAAGGCGCCGCCACCCTGGAACGCGCCGTCGTCCAGGGTCAGGGTGACTTCCAGGCCGCGCCCGAACGCAGCGCGCCCGGGCATGGGCAACCTGCGGGTAATGCCGCGCGATCGCACGCCGGCGATACCGGATATCTGCCGCCTGCCGACGACGTCGGTCTCATGGCAGTACAGGTCCAGCAGCTCGCGTATGCCACACCCGTCCGCGCCGTCGTCGTCGAACAGCGAACGGTGATTGAGCGCCAGGTGGTTCAGCAGGCGCCAGGTCGAGGCGTTCGCCGTCATGCCGGGCCGCGGTTCGCTCGGCCCGGCGACGCAGCGGATGCTGCGCACCGGCATTTCGTCATCGAAGAAGAAATCGGTGGCACCCACGCCCACCGGCATCGACAATGGGAGGTCGCGGTTGGTGCACCACGCGTCTATCCCCAGCTGCCGGATGTCGTCGCCCAGCGGGGCGGCGTCCATGTCGAGCAAGGCGATGAACACATCGCTGCCCAGGTAGCGCGAGCGCGGACCATCACGCAGCTCCCTCTGCGTCGCGCGGCGCGGTTCGCGGCGCAACTGGAAGAACCCTCCGCCGCCACGGCGCTGCGCCTCCGGGTCGCGGACCCGGAAGAAAGGCTCGAATGTGCGTGGCGGGGTATCGGATGCGCCATAACCGTGAGCCGCCTCCACGCCATGGATCTCCAGATCGATCGGCCGGCTGCGATCCGGTACGACATGGAATTCGAACTTGCCCGGATCCAGGATGAGCCGGTCGGAACGGCAGGGAAACAGGTTGATCGCCGGCGTGCAGTTCAGGCAGAAGTTCGACGGGCCGACGACGCGGTCGAGATGCGGGTCGTGGTTGTCGAGCAGCAGCACGACGTCGAAGGCGGATCCGTCGCGGCCACGCAATGCGTCGGCCAGGCCATGCAGCTCGACGAACAGATAGCGCTCCGGGAAAGCGAAGTACTCCTGCAGCAGCCGGTAGCCACGAAAGGCCTGGCGGGAAGGCGGCAGCAGCGCCTCCTGGTCGGACAGCCCGGCCGCCGTGACGCAGCCTTCGCCCAGGGGTACGAGCCAGCCTCTCGCGGCGGTCCCCGTGCCGGCAGTCGCGGGCGACGCGGCGGGCGCCGACAGCCAGCCCTGGATGACGTGGCCCACCAGGAGTTCGTACAGCCGGGATGGCAGCGCGTCCGCGCCGCGCAGGAACAAGGCCAGCTTGTCCATCGCCAGGGACCGCGCGGGTATGCCGCCCGGCAAAGAGAACCGCAGGCGCAACATGGCTTCCGGCCGCCGGCCATTGTCCATGCGGGCGCCGTTGATGCCGCCCATATAGGGCGTGTATTCGGCGGCATCGAGGCGCAGCGGCCAGAGCGTCACATCGTGGGCGGTCCGGTACTCGCAGCGCGTCGTGCCGAACTTGTCCAAATGGCTTTTCAAGGACGTACCGCGCGCGACCCGATAGCCGCGCGCCAGGGCGGGATGCCCCCACTCGGGCTGGAACTGGATCACCGCCATGGAGGGCGTGGGCGCGAGAAACCGCGGGTAGATCATCTCGGCCAGATGCCGCGTGAAGCGCGGGAACTCGGCCTCCAGCCGCATGCGGGTGCGCGCGGCCAGGAAGCTGAAGCCTTCCAGCATGCGCTCCACATAAGGGTCGGCGCATTCGAAGCTTTCCAGCCCCAGGCGCCCGGCGATCTTGGGATAGGCCGCGGCAAACTCGCCACCCATCTCGCGCAGATAGCGCAGCTCCTCGCTGTAGTAACGCAGGAATTCCGGATTCATTCACGCCCCCTCATTCACGACCCTGTGTGGCGCCAGGGTCGACCACGATCTGGCCGTTTTCCAGATCCAGCTCGGTCATCAGGTACAGGCGTTCGGGATAGGGTTGCGCCCAGAGATCGCCCTCGACCAGGAAGGCCATGGTGTTGTGCCGGGCGTCCTGGTCGGGCGTCACGGGCGATACCTTGAGCGTGTCCGCCAGGATCCTCGGCTCGAAGCGCCGCAGGGTCTCGGCGATGTCCGACGCCAGCCGCAGCCTGTCGACGTTGGACGCGACCTTGCCGGCGTAGTCGGGCAAGCCCGCGTTCAATACGGATCCGGCGATCTCGGGATACGTTTCCAGCCCGCTTTGCGCTCCGGGGGTATGGAGCCGGCGCGCATTGAGCAGTTGGCGCACGTCGCGCAGCACGCCTTCGCGCAGCTGCCGCAGCGAGATCACCCTGTGCTCGCGCGATTCCAGCGCCGATCCAGGGTTGAGGTCGGTGAGCCTGTCGAGTAGCGCCGGCTGCAGCCGATTCCTGCTGACGAGTTCGGTCATCTCTCGTGTGCAACCATCAGGTGATGAAACGATGGGAAGGCGGCCGGACCGCCTTATCGGCGGCCCGGCCGTACCGGCTGGCGCTCGGATAAAGCGCAACCCGGTTCAAGCCGCCTGTCAGAGGGCTTCGTGCGTGACGCGGTCGTAGCCGCGGGTGCCGGTGGGTTTGAGCGTGCCGTCGTCGGTCACCTCGAAGGTATCGATCATGATCCGCTTGTAGTCGATGGCGAAGTTATCGACGCCGCCTACCGAACCGGGTTGGAAATCGATGATGTAGCAGTTGCTGAGTGTCCATTTCTCTGCGATCGTCGGCTTGCTCTCGCCGTCCCGCGTGTATTGGTAGATGGTGATCTCGGGCACCTCCAGCCGCTTGTCGAATGCGGAAGCCAGCTTGGGCGTCGCCGCCGACGTGGGCTTGGACACGACGACGTCGCTGTACACCACGCTGCCCGGGCGCATCTGGCCGCCCATCTTCAGGCGGCCGGCGTTGCCGGACTGGTAGTTGGCATGGAACAGGTCGACCTGCTTTTCCGCCCCGGCCAGCTCGGAAGCGCCGGGAATGTCCTTGCCGAAATCGCCGGTCCAGCGAATCGGTTGCTCTCTATAATCCATGTCGCTCATGCGTGACTCCTGATACGTGATACGCAAAAAATTGCCGAACATCGGAGCCAGCGGCGGATATGCCGCCGGCCCCATACGGCGGCGCCATGACGCGTCCGACGTATTTACTTCCCTTCGACGGCGGGAAGCTTGCTGACCAACCGCAGCGAAACGGTCAGCCCTTCAAGTTGGTAGTGAGGCTTCAGATATATCTTGGACGTGTAGAAGCCAGGATTACCCTCAACTTCCTCGACCGTCACGGCCGCGTCGCTGAGCGGCTTCATGGCCTTGACGAACTCCGACGACTGCGTCGGCATGCCGTCCATGTATTTCAGGATCCAGCGGTACAGCCAGCGCTGCATTTCTTCCTTCGTCTTGAAGGAGCCGATCTTGTCGCGCGCGATGCACTTCAGGTAATGCGCGAAGCGGCAGCAGGCGAACAGATACGGCAGCCTTGCGGACAGGTTGGCGTTGGCGGTGGCCTCCGGATCGTCGTATTCCGTCGGCAGCTGCAGGGACTGCGCGCCGATGAAGGCGGCGGTGCCGCTGTTCTTCATGTGCACCAGCGGCAGGAAACCCGCCTTGGACAATTCGGCCTCGCGGCGATCGCTGATGACCACCTCGGTCGGGCAGATCACGTCGACGCCACCGTCGTCGGTGGGGAACATATGCACCGGCAGCCCGTCCACCGCACCGCCCGACTCCACGCCGCGGATGCGCGAGCACCAGCCGTATTCGATGAAGGATCGATTGATGTTGACGGCCATGGCGTACGCCGCGTTGGCCCAGGTGAAGCGTTCCGGTTCTCCCGAGCCGGTGTCTTCTTCGAAGGCAAACTCATCCACCGGATTGGAGCGCGCGCCGTACGGCGTCCGGGCCAGGAACCGCGGCAAGGTCAGGCCGATGTAGCGCGAGTCCTCGGATTCGCGCAGCGCGCGCCAGGCGGCATGTTCCGGCGTCTGGAACAGCTTGTTGATATCGCGCGGGTTGGCCAGGTCGCGCCAGGATTCCAGCAGCATGACCGACGGCGATGCGCCGGCGAAGAAAGGCGTATGGGATGCCGCGCAGATCCTGGCGATCTGCGTCAGCAGGTCGACGTCGCGCGCGCTGTTGTCGAAGTAATAATCGCCCACCAGGGCGCCGTAGGGCTGGCCGCCGAACTGGCCGAACTCTTCTTCGTAGATCTTCTTGAAGAAGGGGCTCTGGTCCCACGCCGAGCCCTTGTATTTCTTCAGGGTCTTGTGAAGATCCGTCTTCGAGACGTTCATCACGCGGATCTTCATCTGCTCGCTGGTTTCGGTGTTCGACACCAAGTAGTGCAAGCCGCGCCACGCGCCTTCGACGCTGCGGAACTCGGCGCAGTTCAGGATCCCGTTGATCTGGAGGGTCAGCTTGCGGTCGATCTCGGCGATCATGGCCTGGACGGTGTCCATGACATCAGCCGAGATCAGCGTCGCGTCCTTGAGGGCATATTCCGCCAGGGTGGTGATGGACTGCTCCACCGCACGCTTGGCCTCATCGTTCTTCGGCTTGAATTCCTTCAGCAACAGGCTGGAAAAATCGCTGCTGGCGCCTTCGATCTCCACCTGCCCCTTGGCCTGTTCGGCCGCCGCCACTGCTTCACTCATGTTCTAACCTCGTATCCTGGGGAATTCACGATTGGGGTGCCGCGCCTTCCGGCTCGCCGGAAGCTGGCGCCTGGCCGGCGCCGGCATCGTCGCCTTCCCCGCCTTCGCCTGGCGTGGCCGGTTGCGCGAGCGTCTGCATCAGCGCCGGATCCGACAACAGCCTGGACACCATGTCTTCCGCGCTGACCTTCCCATCCATATAGGTCATCAGGTTGGCCAGGTGGCTGCGTGCTTCCAGCATCCGGCGCAGCGGTTCGACCTTGCGCGCGATGGCCGCGGGCGAGAAATCGTCCATGCATTCGAAGGTGATATCCACGCCCAGGTTGCCCTCGCCGGTCAGCGCGTTGGGCACCGACGTGGCCACGCGTGGCTTGATCGCGGCCATGCGATCGTCGAAGTTTTCGCTGTCGATCTCCAGGAACTTGCGCACGGCGACCGGCGGCAGCGCTTCGAGCGACTGTCCGGACAGGTCGGACATCACGCCCATGACGAAGGGCAGGTTCACCTTCTTTTCCGCACCGTTCACCTCGACTTCGTACTCGATCTGCACACGGGGCGGACGCATGCGTCCGATGGACTTCTGACTGTTTTCCTTGGCCATCCGGAATATCTCCGTTAGTGGGTTGAATAAGCTTCCGACGGATCGATGCCGGGTTGAGACACCTCGGGGCGAATGCCGAGAAGAATGCCGATCTCCGCGGATCCCTGCGGCGCCAGCTCGGACATGAGCTCGAGGAAGTTCATGGGGATGAGTCCCTTGGCGCGCTGGAGCAGGACAGGCACGGGGCTGCCAGGCTCCTGTTGGGCGTAGTACTCGCAGATGCGGTCCAGCAGGCGCGCGACATCATCGCGGCAGCGGATGTCGCCGTCCGCGCCGGCATGGGTGCCCGCATGTATGCCGTCGTGCATACCGCCATGAGCGCCGCTGGCTTCGTCGTCGGCAGCCGGTCCGTCCATGTCGGTTTCCTGACCCGCCGGGCGGCGTCCGGACCGCAGCACATCGGGATGGCGCGACAGGTAGTCGCGCATCACCCTGGCCGCATGGCGCAAGACCCGGGGCAGCTTCTCCACGGCCAGCGCGTGGCCCGGTTCGACGCGTCGAGACAGCAGGTCGTCGATGCGTTCGAGGCTGGCGCAGGCCTGCTCCAGCCAGGCCAGGCAGGTTTCGATATCCGCGCGGCTGGCGGCGTGCACGGCAGCCTCGATGGCTTCCGGCTCCGGGGCGGTTTCGCCCTGGCGCGGGGTAAGTTCGCCTGTGACGAGTTCGATATCGCGCGGCGTCACGGCGCCGAAGCCCGCCGCGCGCACCAAGGCCGCCAGCCGCGCCTGGCGCAGCAGGCCATCGATGTCGTCGAGTTCGACGAGGATGTTCAGGCGCTCGACCGGATCGTTGTCTTCGTCCAGGGCGGGATGCAAATGTTCCCAATGGCGTTCGATGCAGGCCTCGAGCAGCGCCAATCCGTCGAGCAGGCCGGCATGTCCATGCAGGCCGGTCAGGCAACGGACGTTCCACACCAGCACGCGCAGGTCGCGAGTGCGCGCCAGCAGCTTCAGTACCGCCGGCCCGGCCGATCGCCAGTCGGGATCGGCGGCGTCGATGCGCATATCGCCGTATTCCACCGCCGTCGTGCCCTGCATGAGGCGGGTCAGTTCGATGTAGTCGGCGTCGTACTGCAGGTCGGGACCGCAAGGCGCGTCGGGCGCGATGTCGCCCAGATACGCGTCCAGGTCCATGGCGCCTGCGCGCTGTCGGGCGTGCCCCGCATCCTTGCCCGGCACGTCCCGCGCGACGCCGTGCGCCAGGCCGGAGGCCTGCGCGGCCTCCGGTGGCGCGGCGTCATCCTGATGCGCGGCTCGCTCGGTAAGTACATCTTGAACAGACACGATAATGTCTCTCTGGGACAGCAGCACGCTGGCTTGTGACTGGGGCTGCATCGATACGAAGCGAGTCGCTTCGATCTGGCGATGCGGGTTGCGCGAGGCACATCCTGTGGGATGCACGCCGACGAACGAAACTTTACGTGCGCGGCAAGGTCGCAAGAATCCGAGAAATCTGAGGACGTCGAAAAATCGCGCGCATGGGATCGCCGCATGTTGCGCGTCGATCACTTTGAGATTTATCGGCAGGCCACGATCGCGGCACGCCGCTATGTTTTCGTCTCAGGCAATCCTGCCCGACCGCAACATGACGGAGACATCGATGCCCACGACGATCGACGACCCTAGACTCGCCCGCATGCGCCTGGCGCGCAACCAGGTATTGGGAACGCGCCAATACCTGAAGGACGATGGCGATTACAGGGAACGCGCCTTCCAGCGCTATCTGCGCATATGCCGCCCACCCCGTGGCCAGGACACCCGCAACTTCCAGGCCATGGTGACGCTCCTGACGGATGCACGCGTCACCATCAACTTCAATGCGGCGACTTTCTTCACGGCGGAGTGCCCCTACGAAAGCTATATCAACTGCTTCGAACGCGCCGCCCAGGGCCTTGCGCCTTCCCATTCGATCAAGCAACGGGACCAGGTCGAGACGCGCGTGTTCGATTATCCCGGGAAGGACGAATACCATGCCGCGCTCGGCGCCGGCAGGAAAGCCGCGCAGGTCCGAAGGCAGATCCAGCACTACGCCGCCGACTGGCAGCGCTATCCGATGATGCGACCGCGTTATGGCGCTCTGGACTTCGCCTACTGCGTCAACGGCGGCGTGGGCAGCGAGTACTACGGCAAATCCTTCTTCATCCTGGAGGACTACATCAAGGCGGCCAGCAGTTACTCGCATACGGACTCCTTTTTCGTCGAACAGGACTTCCGCGCGCGGCGGGCCGAATACGGCGGCGTGGCTCCCCAGGCGCACCAGGCCATCGCGTTGTTCCACGAGATGCCCAAGCTGCTCTACTACTGCCATCCCTTCATGCTGAAGCAGATATATCGCTATGCCAGTGGCGCGGCCAGCCGCGGCAGCGAACTGAGCCTGCCCGGCGTCCATGATGGCAAGCTGAACTACATCGAGTGCCAGATGCAGTCGGACGTGCAGTTCTCGCGCGACGTGCGGGGCATGGTCATCTCGCACAGCGATATCCGGACCGCGGTCGCGGCCTACCGCAACAAGGGCTACCAGGGCTACCAGATGCAGAAGTTCGCGCAGCGCTTCGCGCACCGGCATGGATTCCCCGTCCGCTTCGTCGCCTGAGCGCATCCGGGATGGCGGCCGCCTCGGCGGGCTAGAATCGAGGCGCCGAGTCCAAGCCAGCCGCCCCTGATCCGCCATCCGCGATGCCTCACGATTTTCCCTATCCGATCCATCAAGCCGCCGCCGGCGACCTGGCGCATGCCGTCCATGGCGCCGGCCAGCCGGTCGTGCTGGTGCACGGATCGCTCTGCGATCTGCGCTATTGGAAAGCGCAGGTGCCGGCGCTGTCGCGCGACTTCCGCGTGTATTCCCTGAGCCTGCCTGGGTATTGGCCGGCACCGGCGGACACCGACCTGGCGGGCTTTTCCGTCGAGGACCATGCGGATGCCCTGGCGGCCTTCATCGACCGGCATTGCGGCGGGCATGCGCACGTCGTGGGACATTCGCGCGGCGGACGCGTCAGTTTCGAGCTGGCACGCCGGCATCCGGACAAGGTGGGCGCGCTGGTGCTCGCCGATCCCGGGCTGGTGCTGAGCGAGCATGACGACAACCGGGACGATTTCCGCCGCAGGGCGCTGGAATGCATACGCGCCGGCCGGATCGAACCCGGGCTGGCCCTGTTCATCGACACGGTCAGCGGCGAAGACACCTGGCGCCGCATGGTGCCGTGGTTCAAGGACATGGTGATCGCCAACGCGCATACGCTGACGGCGCAGGCGCATGAGGCGTCCTACATGCTGACGCCGGCGGACGCCGGCACGGTGCCGCACCCGGCATTGCTGATAGGCGGGGCGCTCAGCCCGCCTCCCTACCCCGCGGTGCTGGATGCCTTGCAGGATTGGCTGCCGAACGCGCAGTCGGTGCGGATCGCGGGTTCGTCCCATGGCATGAACCTGGGGAATCCGCGCGCCTTCAACGAAGCGGTCCGACGTTTCCTGACGGCCTAGGCGTGCTTCCTGGCTGGCGGCTTGGGGGGCGGGCTTAGCCGCCGGAGCCGCGGATGCTGTCCAGGGTAAGCCTGCCGCTGAACAAGTCTTCCAGCCGCTTGGAACGCGCGGGCAAGGGCGGCGGCAGTCCGGTGTCGGGCCGTTCGGCGGGCGGCGTAGCGGGACTTATCCCCGGTTTCAGGCGCACCCCGTAGAACGCCGGACTGCGGGATGGCGTGTCCGTGCTGACGGTTCGCGCCGGACTGGACAGCGATCGCGTCGTCCAGGTGCCATGCGAGCCGGGGGAATCGTCGACGCCCGTCGTGCTCGTCATGCCTGTCATGCCTGTCATGCCGGTGATGCCGGTCATGCCCGTCATGCCCGTGGCCATGACCGGCCGCAGGTCCAGCCTGGCCAGGCTGGCACGGGGCCCGCCGCCCGGGCGCGTGCCGATTACCGTCGCCTTGTGGGTACGGGCGTGCATCAGCCGCCCCACCAGCCGGCTGATCGAGCGTGCGGCGCGCGTGACGCGCCCCTTGCACGTCCGGAATACGCGCGCGCCCAGCCGGCCGCGCGGCGTCTCGATGCCGGCCATGCCTGCCGCGCCCAGGGCGGACGGCGAGGCGCCGGTTAACTGTATAGCCATACGATGAATCTCCAAGGCCCTGCCATGAAAGGGCGTTCTCCGCTCGACGACCGAGTTCCGGCGGGATGCTGTTGCGGGTCGGCGTCCATCCTCGGGCGCGCGGGGCGGTGCGCCGGCAAGCTGCCGGAAGGACGCGGCCTGTGCCACGACGCGCGGATCACGCGCGCCGGGCGCAGGCCGCATGCGAACCGGCCACTGTATCGTCGCCAGGATTTCCGGTCTGTCAGGCCTGGCCGCGCAAGGACCGGCACGCCGCGCGTCCCGCGACGGAAACGCCGCCCGGCAAGCTTCCTGCACGGGCAGCCATTCGTAGGACTGTTTGACCACATGTAGGACCAACTAACCCACCAAACCCACCCAACACCTTTACAACCTCGATCCGGACCCGCATGCCGCGCGGCGGGCCGCTCCGGCATGGCCGCGTGGTAAAACACCGGCGACGGCCCGCCGGCGGCGCCCTCCCCCATCCCCATACGGACCGAAGCATGACCACCCTTTCCGCCACCGTGTGGCAGACCCTGCAGGAAGAGTTCTCCGATATCGCCGACGCGCAGGCCTATACGCGCATCGTCACGCGGCTGCTCATTGCCGTGCTGCTGGGCGGCCTGATCGGCTACGAACGCGAACGCAGCGGCAAGGCCGCCGGCCTGCGCACCCATATGCTGGTGGCCCTGGGCGCGGCGCTGTTCGTATTGGCGCCGCAGCAAGGCGGGATGGAGGTCAATGACCTGAGCCGCGTGCTGCAGGGCGTGATCGCCGGCATCGGCTTCCTGGGCGCCGGCGCCATCATCAAATCGAGCGCCGAAGGCGAAGTCCGCGGCCTCACCACCGCGGCGAGCATCTGGCTGACGGCGGCGATAGGCATCGCGGCGGGCATGGGCAAGGAAGTCGTGGCCATCGTCAGTGCCCTGATGGCGCTGGTGATATTGGATGTGCTGCACCGGGTGGAGCGACGCATCAACGGCAGCGCGGCGAATCCGCGTCCGGGTTCGGACGGCCAGGCCTGACCTGCTGATTTCGCCCCGCCCGCCCGTATCTCCGCGGTATCGCCGCGGCCATCCCCTCAGGCGGATACCTGCCGGGCAACGATCTCGCCCAATACCCGCATCGCGTCTTCCAGCGTGTCGTCCCACGGATGGCCGTAGTTCAGCCGCAGGCAGTCGCGAAACTCGCCGCGCGGCGAAAAAATGGGCCCCGGCGCAACGCTGATGCGCTGCTCCAGGGCCGCGCGATAGACGGCCAGGGCATCGGCGCCGGGCGGCAGTTGCACCCACAGGAAATACCCGCCCTGCGGGCGCGACGCGCGCGTACCTGCGGGGAAATAACGCGCCAGCGCCGCCATCATCATCTGTTGCTGGCGCGCCAGGGTCAGGCGCAGCTGGCGCAGATGGCGGTCGTAGCCGCCGTGGTCCAGGTACTCGGCCAGGGCCAGCTGGTTGGGGCTGGGGGAAGCCAGCGTCGTCATCAGCTTCTGCCGTTCCACGTCACGCGCATAGCGTCCGGCGGCGACCCAGCCGACCCGATAGCCCGGCGCGAGGCATTTCGAGAAAGACGCGCAGTGCAAGACCAGGCCTTCGCGGTCATAGGCCTTGGCGGGCAGCGGCCGCACCCGCCCGAAATACAGCTCGCCATAGACGTCGTCCTCGATCAGCGGGATGCCATGCTGGGCCAGCAAGGCCACCAGGGCCTGCTTGCTGGCGTCCGGCATCAGGCTGCCGGTGGGATTCTGGAAATTGGACATGATCCAGCAGGCGCGCGGGCGATGGCGCTCGATGGCCTGCGCCAGCGCGTCCAGCTGGATGCCGGTGCGCGGGCTGGTCGGCACCTCCACGGCATGCAGCTTCATGCGTTCCAGCGCCTGCAGGGTGGCATAGAAGGCCGGCGACTCGATCAGCACCGTGTCGCCCGGCCGCGTGACCGCCAGCAGGGCAAGCTGCAGGGCTTCCATCGCGCCATTGGTGATGACCAGGTCGTCGCCCCGCACGTCCATGCCGTCGATCAGGTAGCGCACGGCGATCTGCCGCCGCAGGGCGGCATTGCCCGTGAACATGTCGGCGATGCTGCTGCGCGGGTGCATGCGCCGCAGGCCCGCCTTCAACGAGGACGCCAGGCGCATCAAGGGAAACAGCGTGGGCGAGGGGAAGGCGGAGCCCAGGGGGACGGTATCGGCGTCGCGTACCGATCCGAGGACGTCGAAGACCAGATCGGCGACGTCCACCTGCGCGGCGCCGCCATCGGGACGCGATATCTCCGGCTCGGGTGGCGCACGCCGCGTCGGGCTGACGTAATAACCGGAGCGGTCGCGCGCCTGGATGTAGCCGCGCGACTCAAGAAGGTAATACGCCTGGAATATGGTGGACACGCTGACGCGCCGCGCGGCGCTGGCCTGGCGCACGGACGGCAAGCGATCGCCCGCCCGCAGCGTGCCGGCTTTGATCGACCTGGCGATATCGGCGGCGACCGCTTCGTAGCGTTTGAGGGGCGCGCCCGAGGTGGAAGGGGAATCTGGCATGGCTGCTAAGGTAACAATTCCCACATGCCGGCGCGACAAAAGCGCCGTTTTGTTGTCGATTTGACCATACCCACCGCCTTGCGGGGCCTGGCCTGCCTGGGAGACCGGGTGCCGGGCACGATACTTGCTACTACGGCGCCCGCCGCGATACATGAAGTAACGTGCGGTACTATTTCTTCCGCCGCTGCGATAAGGCGAAGCTTTCAACCGGAACTCCATGCAACTGTCCCCCAAGAACGACGACATGCCCGTCCACCTGGGCATAGCGATCCTCAGCGTGTTGATACTGGCCATCGACATCGTGACGCCGCTGGGCGTGGCGATCTGGGTGTTCTACATGCTGCCGGTCGTGCTCAGCGTCTTCCAGCGCAACCGTTACGTCCCGCTGATGGTCGCGCTGCTGGAACTGGTGTTCATCATTGCGGGCACCTTCCTGCCCTTGGGCGGCAATATCCCGACGCAGAACCTGATCAACCGCAGTTTCGGCCTGGTGACGATGTTCACCGCCGCGCTGCTGTGCATGCAGGTCATCTCGGCACGGCTGAACGCGCAGCGGCTGATGTGGCTGCAGCAGGCCGAGAACGCGCTGGCGCAGGACCTGCTGGGCGAACAAAGTGTGCAGGATATCGGGCAGAACGCCCTGCGGGCGCTGGCCAGGGTCACGAACGCCCAGGTGGGCGCGATGTACCGGCTGCACCGCGGCGCCCTGTCATGGGTCGGAGGCTATGCGCGCGACCAGGCCGAGACGCCCGATGCCATGCCGGGCCGCGGCATGGCGCTGGAAGTCGCCAACCAGGGCACCCCCCTGGTCGTGCGGGACCTGCCGCCGGATTACACGCGTGTTTCGTCCGGCACCGGCGAAGCCGCGCCGCGCGTCCTGGTGCTTGCCCCCATCACCGCAGACGGACGCGCGCAGGGGGTGGTGGAACTGGGATTCCTGCAGGACGGCGGCGATTTCGAGCGCGAGCTGGAGTTGTTGCGTACCGGCGGCGAGGTCATCGGCGTCGCCCTGCGCTCGGCCCTTTACCGTGAGCACCTGAAGGAGCTGCTGGAAGAAACGCAGCGCCAGAGCGAAGAACTGCAGACGCAGCAGGAAGAGCTGCGGGTCTCCAACGAGGAGCTGGAAGAACAGGGCCGTGCGCTGCGCGAATCGCAGACCCGCCTGGAAGAACAGCAAACCGACCTGATGCAGAGCAATGCGCGGCTGGAAGAGCACACGCAGCGCCTGGAGCAGCAGAAGCGCGAATTGCAGCGGGCCCGCGCCACGCTGGAAACCAATGCGCGCGAGCTGTCCCGCGCCAGCCGCTACAAGTCGGAATTCCTGGCGAATATGTCGCATGAGCTGCGCACGCCGCTGAATAGCTCGCTGATCCTGTCGCAGATGCTGGCCGATCCCAAATCGGCCAACATGGCGCCCGGGGAGATACAACGCTACGCGCGCACCATCCATGCGTCGAACGCGGATCTGCTGACCTTGATCAACGACATCCTGGACCTGTCCAAGATCGAGGCGGGCCACGTGGACATGGCGCCGGAGACCGTGTCGGCCGCCGGCGTGCTGGAACCGCTGCGCCAGATGTTCGAGCCCATCGCCGCCGGCAAGCAGCTGGATTTCCGCATCGACATCCACGATAGCGCGCCGGCCACCTACGTGACCGACGCCGCGAAGCTGCAGCAGGTGCTGAAGAACCTGCTGGCCAATGCCTTCAAGTTCACCGAGCGGGGTGAAGTGGTGCTGACCGTAGGGGGCGCGGCCGACGGGCGCGTGGCCTTTGCCGTCAGCGATACGGGCATCGGCATCCCGCCGCAACAGCAGGAAGTCATCTTCGAGGCGTTCCGCCAGGCCGACGGCACCACCAGCCGCAAGTACGGCGGCACCGGGCTGGGGCTGTCGATCTCGCGCGAACTGACACGCCTGCTGGGCGGCGAGTTGCGCGTGGAAAGCGAGGCCGGCAAGGGCAGCACGTTCACCGCCGAAATCACCGCCGACCTGGCCGCCCATCTGGCCGCCACCGAACAGCAGGCAGCCACCACCGCCGACGCCGCGAGCCCGCACAGCGAGGCCGAAGCGGGCGCGGACCCCGCCCTGCCCGCCGCCGCGGGCGCCCGGCCCGGCGCGGCGTCGTCCGCCGACGGCGCTGGCATGCGTGCCGCCTTCGCGCGCTTCGATCGCCACCAGCGCGCCGAGGCCGGGGAAGTCGCCCCACGCGCGGCGGCCGGCCCCGCCGGCGCCGGCGAACGCACGCTGGGCCCCGCGCCCAACATCGGCGTCTTCCGGCCGGCGCGCGGCGATATCGAGGAACGCCGCCACGAGCGCATGGTGATGGTGATCGAGGACGACGAGCGCTTCGCCGACATCCTGTACGAACTGGCGCACGAACTGGGCTTCGATTGCGTGCTGGTCTCGCACGGCGCGGAAGCGATGCGCCTGGCGCGCGAGCTGCGTCCCAGCGGCATCCTGCTGGACGTGGGCCTGCCCGACCAATCGGGCCTGAGCGTGCTGGACCAGCTGAAGCAGGACCCGAGCACCCGCCACATTCCCATCCACGTCGTATCGGTGGCTGACCACATACAGACGGCGCTGGAGCTGGGCGCGGTCGGCTATGCGCTGAAGCCGGTGGCTCGCGAGGAACTGGTGGAAGCCTTCAAGCGTGTCGAGGAAAAGTTGCAGCGGCGCGCCAGCCGCCTGCTGGTGGTGGAAGACGATCCCGACCTGCGCGCCAGCATTTCGCTGCTGCTGCAGGCCGACGATATCGAGATCACCACGGCGGGCACGGTGGCCGAGGCCCTGGAACACCTGGCCGCGCGCACCTTCGACTGCATGGTCATGGACCTGATGCTGCCCGACGCTTCGGGCTACGATCTGCTGGAACAGATGGGCGCCGGCCGCAAGTATGCCTTCCCGCCGGTGATCGTCTACACCGGCCGCGCGCTGACGCGCGACGAAGAACAGCGCCTGCGCCGCTATTCGCGTTCCATCATCATCAAGGGCGCCAAATCGCCGGAACGGCTGGTGGACGAAGTGACGCTGTTCCTGCACCGGGTGGAAGCGACCCTGCCACCGGACCAGCAGAAGCTCCTGATGCAGGCACGCCAGCGCGACATGGTGTTCGAAGGCCGCCGCGTCCTGCTGGTGGAGGACGACGTGCGGAATATCTTCGCCTTGTCCAGCGTGCTGGAACCGCTGGGCGCCAAGCTGCTCGTGGCCCGCAACGGCCGCGAGGCGCTGGACGCGCTGGCCAAGGACGCGCACGTGGACATCGTGCTGATGGACCTGATGATGCCGGAAATGGATGGCCTGACCGCGACGCGGGAAATCCGCAAGCGGCCGGAATTGCGCGACCTGCCCATCATCGCCCTGACCGCCAAGGCCATGACGGATGACCGGCGCAATTGCCTGGAAGCGGGCGCCAACGACTATATCTCCAAGCCGATCGACGTGGACAAGCTGATTTCGCTATGCCGAGTCTGGATGCCCAAGTAAGCGGCCCCGCCGCGATGGACGCGCTGTTCGACCTGGAGCTGAAGCTGCTGCTGGAAGCCGTCTACCTGCGCTACCAGCACGACTTCCGCGGCTACGCCGTGGCGTCTATGCGCCGACGCGTCAAGCAGGCGATGACGCACTTCGACTGCGACACGGTCAGCCAGCTGCAGGACAGGGTCCTGCACCAGCCCGAGATTTTCGCGCGCATGCTGCAGTACTTCACGGTACAGGTCAGCGAAATGTTCCGCGACCCGGACTATTTCCAGGCCGTTCGCGAACACGTGGTGCCGGTGCTCAAGACCTATCCGTCGGTGAAGATCTGGGTGGCGGGCTGCAGCAGCGGCGAGGAAGTCTGGTCGCTGGCCATCCTGCTGGATGAAGAACAGCTGCTGTCGCGCACGCTGATCTACGCCACCGACATCAACACCGAAGCGCTGCGCCAGGCCGAGAGCGGGATCTACCCCGTGGACCGCATCGCCCAGTTCAGCCGTAACTACCGGGACAGCGGCGGCACGCGCTCGCTGTCGGATTACTACACCGCCAACCTGCATGACGCCCGTTTCGACCGCCGGCTGCGCGAGCAGATCGTATTCGCCGATCACAGCCTGGCGACCGACAGCGTGTTTTCGGAAGTGCATTTCGTCTCCTGCCGCAACGTGCTGATCTACTTCAACCGGGAACTGCAGGATCGCGCGGCGCAACTGTTCCATGAGGCGCTGATACGGCGCGGATTCCTGGGATTGGGAACGCGCGAAAGCCTGCGCTTTTCCTCGCAGGCCGGCCGGTTCACGGAAGTCGCGCCGCGCCAGCGCATCTACCAACGCCTATGACGACCGCCGCCCCGCCCTCCTCCCCCGCGATAACGCTGGTCGCCATCGGCGCATCGGCCGGCGGCGTGGACGCCATCGGCACCGTGCTGGAGGCCCTGCCGGCCGATTTTCCGGCGGCGATCGCCATCGTCCTGCATCTGCCGCCAGACCGGCACAGCCTGCTGGCCGAGCTGTTCGCCGCCCGCTGCGTCCTGCCGGTCAAGGAAGTGGAAGACAAGGAATTCATCGTGCCCGGCATGGTCTATATCGCGGCGCCCGACTACCACATGCTGGTCGAGCCGGACCGTTCCTTCGCGCTGTCGCAGGACGAAGCGGTGAACTTCTCGCGGCCGTCGATCGACCTGCTGATGGAATCCGCGGCCATCGCTTACCGCGAGCGGTTGCTGGGCATCGTATTGACGGGCGCCAGCCAGGACGGCGCCGCCGGGCTGCAACGCGTGCGCGCGCTGGGCGGGCAGGCCTGGGTGCAGGATCCCGATAACGCGGACTCTCCCGCCATGCCGGCCAGCGCCATCGCGCAGGCCGGCGCGGACCGCATCATGGACAAGGCCACGCTGGCGCTCGCGCTGGCGGCCTTAGGCAAAGACCCTAGAAAAAACGGAAATCGACCGTGACTGAAAGCGTCAACATCCTGGTGGTCGACGACATCGCCCAGAACCTCGTGGCGGTGGAAGCCCTGCTGGCCAGGCCAGGCATCCACATCCTGCAAGCGCGTTCCGGCGTGGAAGCGCTGGAGCTGCTGCTGGTACACGAAGTCGCCCTGGCACTGATCGACGTGCAGATGCCGCAGATGAACGGCTTCGAACTGGCGGAACTGATCCGCGGCAGCGAGCGCACCCGCAGCGTGCCGCTGATCTTCCTGACCGCCGGCACCAAGGAGCGCGAAGCGCATTTCCGCGGCTACGAGGCCGGCGCGGTGGATTTCCTCTACAAGCCCCTGGACGCCGACGTGCTGATCAGCAAGGTCAATGTCTTCGTCGAGATGCACAACCAGAAGAAGCTGCTGGCGCGCCAGCTGGAGGAACTGCGCCAGGCCCTGACGCTGAACGAGATGTTCACCGCGGTGCTGGGGCACGACCTGCGCAACCCGCTGTCAGCGGTGCTGCACGGATCGGAGCTGCTGCTGCGCGGCTCCAGCGATCCCAAGGTGCAGACCAATGCCCAGCGCATCCGCTTCAGCGCCGGCCGCATGGCGCGCATGGTGGAACAGCTGCTGGACGTCGCGCGCATCCGTTCGAACGGCCTGGTGTTGCAGCCGGTGCGCAGCGATTACGCCGGCGTCTGCCGCGCCATCGTGGACGAAATCGCGGATCCCGCGCAGCGCGAACGCGTGCAGCTGCACGTCCAGGGAGACTGCCACGGCGATATCGACGTGGACCGCTTTTCGCAGGTGGTGTCGAATCTGCTGGGCAACGCCTTGCAGCATGGCGACCCCGCACATCCGGTGCTGATGCGCATCGACGGCATGGCGCCGGACCGCATCGTCGTGCAGGTCGCCAACCAGGGCGTCATCCCCGCCGACCAGTTGCCCAATCTGTTCAACCCCTTCCATGCCAGCCTGGAAAGCCGCGCGAGCAAGAACGGCCTGGGCCTGGGGCTTTATATCGTGAAGAAGTTCATCGATGCGCACGGCGGCACGGTGAACGTGCGGTCCACGCGCGCCGACGGCACCGTGTTCGAGATCGTCATGCCGCGCGCGAGCGGCGGCGGCGCAGCGTAAACAGGCGCTTGAAGCCCAGCCACTGCTGGGCCAGGAAGGTTTCGCCGTAATCGTGGCCGCCGGCATCCGGCAGCTGGTCGGCGATGCCCGTGGGGCCGAACTTGCCGTCGAAGCGGCCGGTGCGGAACAGGACGTCCCATATCGGAAAGATCACGGCGTAATTGCTGCCCACCACCTTGCCGGTGGGCGTGGTTTCGTAGGCAATGCCGTGGTGCTCGCGATGGAAGCGCGGGCTGACCAGCAAGCGCTCGCCCCAGCGGCCGAAATGCAGGCGCAGGTTGGCGTGGGAAAAGCTCTCGACCAGCTGCAGGATGGCGACGATGGCGACGAACTGCGCGGGCGGCACGCCGATCAGCTGCGACACCACCACGATCACGATGTCGTGCAGGACATCGTCCAGCAGATGGTTGCGGTTGTCGCTCCACATGGTCATCTGCCGCTGGCTGTGATGCACGGCGTGCAGCGCCCACATCCACTCGAAGGTGTGCTGGGCGCGGTGATACAGGTATTCGACCAGGTCGAAGATGAGCAGGTAGATCGCCAGGCTGATCAGCGGATTGTCCGTCACGCCGGGCCACAGCTGGTCCAGCTGCAGGGTCGACAGGCCCCACACATGCAGGGTGCCGAAGATGCCGTCCCAGAAGGGATCGATGGCGAAGAACAGCGCGACGCGGAACACGCCCAGGCGATGGATGACGGTGTACAGGATATCCAGGCGCACGGCGCGGCGGTCGGTCACCGCCTCGACCGGCCGCCAGCGCTGCAGCGGCCCGATCACGCAGATCAGCACGGCAATCTGCAGCAGGCCGGCGATCAGCCACAGGGTGGCGTCGTAGGCGTCTTCGATGACGCCGGACAGCCCGAGCTTGTACAGCACGGGCTGGATGACGGACTCGAACAGCCCTTCCTGGGCCATGCCGATGAGATGATTGAACGTATCCATCGCGAAAAAACCGGTAAACCTATTGACGATGCGCCGCGACCCAGGCGCGGTAAGCGGGATGCTGGTCCAGCGTGGCGAAGCAATAACCCTTGTCCCGCAGCCCAGTGATCAGGGGTTCCAGCACGGCGGGCGCCCAGGGATCCTGGCGCGACCAGATTCCCAGGTGGGCCATCAGGATATCGCCGGGCTTGATATTGGCGAGCGCGCGGGCAAGCAGCTGCTTGTTGGGGTATTTGTCGCTGGGCAGTTCATCGCCCAGGAAGCCGGCCGACGCCCAGCCGACGTGGCGATAGCCGCACTGCTGCGCCGCCTTGAGCAGCGCGGGCGAGGTGCGCCCGCCCGGCGCACGGAACAGCGGCAGCATGGCGTGGCCCGTCATTGCCTTGAACCGCGCGGCGGAACGCTGCAGTTCGTCGCAATACTGCTGCGCGGTCAGGACTTCCTTCTTGCCGGCATTGGGACCGAAGTCGGGCCGCATCTCGAAGCGGTCGCCGGGCAGGTCCTTCAGCCAGTGGACGTGATCGTAGGTATGCGAACCGAACACGTCGCCGTCGGCCACGCGGGCGCGCCACCAGGGCGCCCAGTGGTCGTCCAGCGAACTGCCGTTGGTCTGCGTGCGTTCATTGGCCAGGAAGAAACTGGCCTTGACGTCGTGCCGCTTCAGCACGTCGGCGATCAGGGGCGCCACGCCCATGTGGCCGGTGTCGAAGGTCAGATAGACGGGCTTGGCGCACAACGGCGCCGGCGCGGCGGCGGCGCCGCCGGCCATGGCCGTGGCAAGCAGGCCGCACAACGCGGCCGAGGCGCGTCTAGTGCATCGCGACATGATCCAGTGTCCATACCCCGTGCGGCGACCGGCCCACATTGATCTGCCGCACGACTTCCTTCTTGTCGATATCGATGAAAGTCAGCTTGCGCGCCCAGCGCGAGGTGACCAGCAGGGTCTTGCCGTCCGCCATCAGGTCCATGCAGTCCGGACCGCCGGGCGCCGGATACTCGGCCACGGCCTTCAGGTTCTTGAAGTCGATGCGGCTGATGGTATTGGCGGCGCGGTTGCTGACGAAGATGTGCTGGCCGTCACCCTGGATGCGGAAAGCATGGGCGCCGGCATTGGTCTTGATGCGCGTGATCAGCTTGGGCTTGCCCGGACTGGTCAGGTCGTAGGCTTCGACGTAGCTGTCGCCGGTCAGGGCGACCAGCATGACCTTGTCGCCCGGGACGATATAGACGTCAGCCGGCGTCTTGCCCACGGGCAGCGTCCAACGCTTTTCCTGCGTCGCCAGGTCGATGGCCACGACTTCGTCGCTGTCCTGCAGCGACACGTAGGCCGTGGTGCTCTTGCTGTCGATGCCGATGTGGCTGGGGGTCTTGCCGGCCGGCACGCGCTTCATCAGCTTGAGATCGAAGCCGTCGGCGCGCGGCACGTATTGATAGATGTCGACGTGGTCCAGCCGGTTGGCGGCCGTGACGAACCATTTCATGTCGGGCGAGAAACGCAGCTGGTAGGGGTCGACGATGCCCGTGATGGTGCGCTGGATCTGACCGGTGCGCGGATCCATCAGCGTCAGCGTATCGCCCACCGAATTGGCGACGATCAGCGATTTCTGGTCCGGCGAAAAATACAGGTGATGCGGCTCCTTGCCGGTGGGCAGGCGACGGATTTCCTTGTAGGTGACCGGGTCGATCACGCTGACGTTCGCGTCCAGGGAATTCAGGACGAAGATGGGATCGTTGTGGGAGGGACGGGCGGCCTGGCCTTGGGCCTGGGCGGGAGCGACGAACGCGAGGCAGGCGGCCAGCACGGCGCCGCAGGCAAAAGACAAACGATTCAAAACGGATCTCGCAGTATCGGTGAATAGCGTCCTGGATTTTGACACACGCCCCGCGGGTTGGAACGGGAGGCCGCCGGAAAGTTCGCTTCCCGGCACGTAAAATATCAAGTTATTCCGCCGGAACAACAACGCCGCGCGGCCAGCCCATCATCCAGGCCCGTAGCCAGCACGCCGGTACGGACCTGCCGCGACCCGCGCCCACGATGCACTCCCCTGCTCTACCTCAGCCGCCCCAGTTGTCCTGGACCCAGAACGGCGCCGACCATCACGCGGACTGGCGTTCCGAAAGCGGCGCGCCGCCGCCGCGGCGGGTGGTGGTCGCGGACGACACCATGAACGCGGATACGGCCTATCGCCTGGCCTGCGAAGGCAGCGCGCTGCTGTGGCGCGGCGACTTCCAGAACGCGCGGCAGCTGCTGCAGGCCCTGACACGGCGCATCGACCGGCGCCCGGCCTCGAAAAAACGGCCGGCGGATTTCCCGGAAGCCTTCCATCTGCACCGCCAGGCGCGCGCCCAACGGGCCCGCGCGCTGGGCATGCTGCTGATTCCCTTCGAGCCGGGCCACGTGATTCCCTTGCGGCGCGCGCCCGACGTGGCGCGTGCCTGCCGCGCCGTCCACGGCGAAGCCGAGCGGCCCTATGTCGCGTCCCTGCGCGAACTGCTGGGGCTGGTCGGCGCATGGCAGTGGCGGGAAAAAGGCGTTGAAATCGCCGCGCTGGGCGCACGCGTGTACCCGCATTACGGCGTGTATTCGCCGGTGCGCGGCGAGTACCTGGACCTGATCGCGCAGGCGCCCCTGCCGCGCCCGGCGGGCGTGGACCTGGCGTTCGACATCGGCACGGGCACCGGCGTCATCGCCGCGCTGCTGGCGCGGCGGGGCGTGCGGCAGGTGGTGGCAACCGACATGGACCCGCGCGCGCTGGCATGTGCCGAGGAAAACCTGGAGCGCCTGGGCTTGCGGGATCGCGTACGGCTGGAACGCGCGGACCTGTTCCCGTCCGGCCAGGCGCAATTGGTGGTGTGCAATCCACCGTGGGTGCCGGCCCGCGCCAGCGCGCCGGTCGAATATGCGGTCTACGACCCGGAATCGCGCATGCTGCGTGGTTTCCTGCAAGGACTGGCCGGGCATCTGGCCGATGATGGCGAAGGCTGGCTGATTCTGTCCGACCTGGCGGAACACCTGCGCCTGCGCACGCGCGAAGAATTATTGCAGTGGATAGAGGCTGCGGGCCTGGCGGTGGCCGGTCGGCTGGATACCCGGCCCGTACACGGCAAGGCATCCGACCCGGACGATCCCCTGCATGCCGCCCGCGTGCGCGAAGTGACGTCGCTGTGGCGCCTGCGGCGCCGCGCGGCAACTGCCTGATTGGGCCGGCCGGCGCGAATCGGCGCGGCATGGCCGCCACGGGCAGGCCCCCCACCGGTCGGCGTGCAACGGCCCGGCCTGGACTGGCCTGGACTGGCCCGGCCTGGACGGGCCCGGCACGGGCCGGACCAGCCTGGACCGTGGCTAGACCGTGACGGCGGCGACCCAGAGTGTCGCGACGATGGACACGCCCAGGATGGCCGCGCCCACCGTGCGGCGGCGGTTCAGGCCGGTCCAGAGCAGCACCCCGGTAAGGGACAGCAGCACCATCCCGCCGGCGATGGTATCGGCGATCAGCACCCAGGCCGCGGTCACGCCGTTGGCGCGATGCAGGTTTTCCAGGGTGGCGAGCAGGCCCGGCTCCATGCGGCGGACGCTGACCTGGCCGGCGCCGGCCCAGTATTCCGCCTGGACGATGGTCTTGGGCGAACGGAAGGCGATCTGCCAGTGTTCCGGCTGGGTCACGGCCTTGTCGCCCCAGGCCACCGGCTTGGCGGGATCGCGCTGGATCCGCTCGGCGGGCTTGGGCAGCTTCAGTTCGGCCTGTAGCCAGGCGGCCATCTCCTGCGCCGACGCCGGGGCGGGCACCGGCAGCGGTAGTTGCACATTGGCCACCTGCGGCGCGCCGGTGCTGATCTTCATCACCGCGCGATGATTCTGGAAAAAACCCGTCAGCCCGAACAGCAGGCCCAGCACCGCGCCCCACAGGCCGATCCAGCTGTGTGCCTTGCGCAGCCATTTCAGGAAAATGCCGCGGCGATGCCCGGCGGCTTGGACGGGATCGGCGCGGCGCGCAGGGGCGGTGTTGGCAGGCAGGATGTGGCTCATCGGACGCGGGCCTTGCCGGGGTGCGCGACCGGGATGGCGGCGCGGCGGCTGGCCTTCTTTTCGAAAACGCTAATGATATTCGATCTCAGTGCGTTTCCCTGCATACCGCTCGAACATGGGGCGCCGGCCGTGGCCTGGATGCGACGCTGGGGAAATCGGGACGGTATTAAGATGGAGGCCGACCGTCAGGCCGGCCCGCGTAGCCGGCAACCATGCGGACGGCAGCCAACACCTAGAGGAGCTCAAAGTGACCGATGTTTTTGATCCGGCCCCGGCAGCCGCATTGCTGGCTCGGACGTGGCGCGAGGGACGCCAGATTAGCGAAATTCCCGCCGATATCCGTCCGCGCAACCTGGCCGAGGGCTACGCCTTGCAGGACGCATTCATCAAGGCCTACGCCGCCGAGACGGGCGACCGCGAGGCCGGCTGGAAGCTGGGCGTGGGCAGCGTCGCCGCCATGCAGGCCGCGGGTACGGAACGACCCCTGGTGGGCCGTGTGCTGGCGGGCCACCGCTACGACAACGGCGCGACCGTGCAGGTGCTGTGCCAGGCGCCTATCACCGTGGAGTTCGAAATCGCTTTCGTCCTGGGGCGCGATATCGCGCCGGGCGCGGCGCCGTCCGACCCCATGCAGGCCGTATCGTCGACCCACATTGCCTTCGAACTCGTCCTGTCGCGTTTCATCAACCGGCGGGCGGTGGGCTGGCCCAGTTTCGTCGGCGACAGCGTGGGCTTCGAGGCCTCCATACTGGGGCCGCGCATCGACGCCGCCGCCATCCAGCGCGGCGTCGCCACGGTGGACGTGCAGGCCGACGGCCAGACCCGCGGCACGGCCCTGAGCGGCGACGACGCGATCGACCCGACCCAGATGCTGCGCCATCTGTTCGACCATGCCTGCTACCACGGCCTGACCCTGCGGACAGGCGACGTGGTCACGACGGGCGCGGTGGCCAGGCCATTCGATATTCCCGCCGGCAAGACCGAACTCAGCGCCCGCTTCCTGGGGCAGACGCTGAGCGCCCAGGTGGTGCCGGCGCAAGCCTGAGCCGGTTCAGCGCGCGGCGGTGTCCTCCAGCGCCGCAAGGATGCGGCGCTTCAGGCCGAGCAGGTCGTCGGCCAGGGAGGCTGCCACGGTGATCGGCGGCTCGGCCGTCGTCACGCTGACGTTCAGGGCGTACACGGCGCCGTTGGGCAACACCAGCGGCGTGGACAGCGCCACCACGGCGGGCTGCCAGGCCGCCACGCAGTAGCCCGCGTCGCGCACGCTGGCGCAGGCGGACTCGATATCGTCGGCCAGCGTCTGGCCATGCCCGGGACGCCTGTGCATCATCGCGGCGATCCAGTCCCGCCGCGTGGCTTCCGGCAGCGCGGCCAGGTAGGCACGGCCCAGCGACGTCAGCTCGATCGGCACGCGCTGGCCCGCCACCACGCTGCGCAGCGACACCTTGCGGCTGTAGCGCACCGATTCCAGGTAGACCATATCGTCGCCGTCGGCGACCGCGATGCCGACGTTGATGCGGCGGGCCTGCGCCAGTTCGCGCATGCACGGGGCGGCCATCTTCATGATGGGCGAGCCGCTGCGCATGGCGTGCGCCAGGCTCAGCACCGGCGCGCCCAGGCGATACGCGCGCAGCGTCGGTTCGTATTCCAGGAACCCGGTGCGCACCAGGGTCTGCGACAGGCGGCTGACGGTCGCGCGCGACAGGCCGGTGCGTTCGGCCAGTTCGCCGTTGCCCAGCACTTCCAGGCCTGGCCGGAAGGCGCGCAGCAGGGCGATGCCGCGCTCCAGCGACCGGTTCGCGGGCGATGCGCCGGGCGCGAACCGGGCGGGCGCCGCCGCGGCCGGCGACCGAGTCGCCCCTGCCGCGCCGGGTCTGGCGGGCCGGGTGGCGGACCGCGCGGCCGTCGGTGCGGGCGGCTGGGCGGCGGGCGTGGGGCGGCGAGAGGGTGGCATGGATCGTCCAGGGCCGGCGGCGACCCATTTCCATCAGGTGAAAATACCGGCGCGCCCGACGCGACATTGTCACCTAAACTGGCCGCATCGCAAAAGACGATCGCACCGCCTTGCGCAGCCGTCTCCAGGCCCTTGCCTGAACAGCCGCATCCATGCTGCCCACCCGGCGGTGCGCGCTTCCGGAGACGCTGATGACCTTTCCCACGACCCTTACACGGCGCGCCGCCATTGCACTCGCCACCAGCTGCCTGGCGCTGGCCGGGCTGGCATCGACCGCGGCCCAGGCCGCCTATCCCGAACGCCCGATCCGCCTGATCGTCCCCTTCCCGCCGGGCGGCGGCACCGACCTGGTCGGCCGCCAGCTCGCCGAGGGCATGACGCAGAACCTCGGCCAGACGGTGGTCGTGGAAAACCGCGGCGGCGGCAGCACCATCATCGGCACCGAAGCCGTGGCCAAGGCGCAGCCCGACGGCTACACGCTGCTGCTGGCCACCTTCGCGCATGCCGTCAACCCGGCCTTGCACAAGAAGCTGCCCTACTCCACTTTCGATGCCTTCGCGCCGGTGGCCCTGATCGGCCGCTCGCCCAACGTGCTGGTGGTGTCGCCGAAGGCACCGTTCAAATCGGTGCAGGAGCTGCTGGCCTACGCGCGTTCGCATCCCGGCAAACTGACCTTCGGCTCCTACGGCAACGGCACGTCCGCCCACCTGGCAGGGGAAATGTTCAAGAGCCTGGCCAAGGTCGATATCGTGCACGTGCCCTACCGCGGCTCCGGCCCGGCGCTGACCGACCTGATGGGCGGCCAGATCGACATGATGTTTTCCACCGTGTCCAGCGTGGCGCAGCTGGTGAAGAACGACCAGTTGCGCGCCCTGGCGGTCACGTCGGCGCAGCGCTCGCCCTCGCACCCCGACTGGCCCACCGTGGCCGAGGCCGGCGTGCCGGGCTACGTCGTCGAAAGCTGGTACGGCATCTATGCGCCAGCCGGCACGCCGGCGGACGTGATCGCGCACCTGAACGCCGCATTGAAAGTGGCCGTACAGGCGCCCGGCTTCCGCCGCAACGTGGAAGAGGAAGGCCTGGTGATCAATGTCGGCGAGCCCGCGCAGTTGGACACCTTCGTGCGCGGCGAGGCGCAGCGCTGGGACAAGATCATCAAGGACGCGGGCATCTCCGAACAATAGACGCTCGATAGACGCCCCGTGGGCGACCCGGCCGCCGCGTCGTAAAGCGGCGGCCTGCCAGGATCCGCCGGCGCATCGTGCCCGACCGCCAGGCCCTGGCCACCTCAGCACAGACGTTTCCCCATCCATCCACCGAGAGCCGCGGCTCGCAGAGAAGAGATCATGTCGAACCCCACCCTACAAATGCAGGTCGACGACGGCGTGGCCGTCATCACGCTGAACCGTCCCGAAGTGCGCAACGCGATCGACGACGAAATGCGCCAGGACTTCATCGCCATGCTGGACCAGGTGACGCGCGACAACGCCATCCGCGCGCTGGTGCTGACCGGCGCAGGCAAGGCCTTCTGCGCCGGCGGCGATATCCGCGGCATGCGCGAGCGGATGGCGGCCCCGGCCGGCCAGGTCGCCTTCAACGGCTGGAGCCGTCAGCAACGCACGCATCATGCGATCGCCGCCCTGCACGACCTGACCAAGCCGACCATCGCCGCCGTGAACGGCGCCGCGACGGGGCTGGGCTGCGACCTGGCCCTGTGCTGCGATTTCGTGATGGCGGCCGATAACGCGACCTTCGCCATGACCTACATCCTGCGCGGCCTGATACCCGACGGTGGCGGCATGTACTTCCTGCCGCGCCGCGTAGGCCTGCAGCACGCCAAGGAATTGATCTACAGCGGCCGCACGGTCGCGGCGGAAGAAGCCCACGCCCTCGGCATGGCCGACCGCGTGGCGCCCGCCGGCGAGCTGCTGCAACAGGCTTGCGACTGGGCGCGCACGCTGAGCGCGGGATCGAGCGCCGCGCTGGCCCTGAGCAAGACCATCCTGAACCAGACCTTCGAGCTGACCGCCGACCAGGTGTTCCAGATGGGCAGCCAGGCGCAGGCCATCTGCTACACCACCGAACAACACCAGGCTTCGGTGCAAGCCTTCCTGGACAAATCCGCGAAGAAGAGCTGAAGGAAGGGCTGAACCATGAACGCCATCCATACCCTGCTCCACCCGCGCAGCATCGCCGTCATCGGCGCGTCCGCGGATGCCGGCAAGACCGCCGGCCGCCCCGTCGCCTACCTGCAGAAACACGGCTACGGCGGCGCGATCTATCCGGTCAATCCACGCGCCGACCAGGTGGCGGGATTGACCTGCTATCCGGACATCGACAGCCTGCCGGACGTGCCGGACGTCGGCCTGGTGCTGGTGGCCCCCGACCGCGCGATCGAGGCCGTGGGCGCATTGTCGCGGCGCGGCACGCCCGCCGCCATCGTGCTGGCCAGCGGCTTCGGCGAAACCGGCGAAAGCGGCGCGCGCCGCCAGCAGGCGCTCAAGGAAGCCGCCGGCGGCATGCGGCTGCTGGGTCCGAACACCATCGGCCTGGTCAACCTGACGGACCGCATCATGCTGTGCGCCAGCGGGGCACTGGAGATGGAATCGCTGCAGGGTGGCGGCATCGCGGTGGTGTCGCAGAGCGGCGGCATCCTGGGTTCGCTGCTATCGCGCGCGGCGGCGGCCGGGCTGGGTTTCTCCAAACTCGTTTCCACCGGCAACGAAGTCGACCTGGAAGCCGCGGACTTCATCGACCACCTGGCGGACGATCCGGCCACGCAGGTGATCGCCTTGTACATGGAAGGCCTGCGCAATCCGGAAAAATTCCGCCAGGCGGCCCTGAAGGCGGCCCGCGCCGGCAAGCCGGTGGTCGTCTACAAGGTCGGCCGTTCGGAATCCGGCGCGCGGTCGGCGGCGTCGCACACCGGCGCGCTGGCCGGCGAAGACCGAGTCTACGACGCCCTCTTCAGCCAGGTCGGCGCCATCCGCGCCCAGACCTTCGCCGACCTGCTCGACATCCCGGCCGCGCTGGCCACGCGCCGCGTCCTGCGCGGCAAGCGTATCGCCATCCTGACGTCGACCGGCGGCGCGGGCACGCTGGTGGCCGACAGCCTGGGCGTCGCGGGTTTCGAAACGCCGCCGCCGGGGCCGGAGACGGCCGCGCAGCTGCGCGATCTGCAAAAGAACGACCAGATCGTGCTGGACCGCAACCCCATCGACGTCACGCTCGCCGGGCTGCAGCCGGAGCTGCTGCGCAATACCATCGCCACGCTGCTCGATAGCGCCGATTACGACGCCGTCATCACGATCGTCGGATCGTCCGCGTTGGCGCAGCCGACGCTGGCCGCCGGCGCCATCGCGGCGTCGCTGGACCGGAGCGACAAGCCGGTGCTGGCCTATGTCAGTCCCTATGCGCCGGCGGTGCTGTCCAACGTCAACCGGGCGGGCGCGCCCGCCTTCACGGCGCCGGAAAGCTTCGCGGCGGTGCTGTCGGCCATGCTGGCGCGCACGGCGCGCGAGAACGCCGCGGCGGGCGCGGGTGCGGCCGGCGCGGCTGGCGGACATGCCGGGGCAGGCGGAGCCAGCGCGGAAGCCGCGGCTGGCGCGAGCGCCTCGGGCGCCGACGCGGCGGGCCTGCCTTCCGGTTCGCTGAACGAAGCCCAGGCGCGCGCGCTGTTCGCGCGCTACGGCGTTCCTTCGGTCGGCGAGCGCGCGGTGGCGGACGCCGCGGAAGGCCAGCGCGAAGCGCAGGCCTTCGATCGCCCCGTCGTGCTCAAGGTCCTGTCCAGCCGCATCACCCACAAGACCGAAGCCGGCGGCGTCGCGGTCGGCGTCGCACCGGAGGCGGTGGGCGAGGCGATCCAGGCCATGGCGGCACGTGTGCGCCAGCGTACCGGCATCGAGCCGGAAGGCTATCTGCTGCAGGAAATGGCGTCCGGCGTGGAAATGATCGTCGGCGTGCATCGCGACCCGCAACTGGGCCCGACCCTGCTGGTGGGACTGGGCGGCGTCACGGCCGAATTGTTCCAGGACACCGCGCTGCGCCTGCTGCCGGTGGACCGCGCCACCGTGGGCGAGATGCTGCGTTCGCTCAAGTCCTGGCCGCTGCTGGACGGGTATCGCGGCCGGCCCAAGGCCGACGTCAAGGCGCTGGAGGACGCGGTGCTGAACTTCGCGGCCATGGCCGGGCAGTTGGGCGATCGCCTGGTCGAAGCGGAGATCAACCCGCTGTTCGTCCAGGAAGAAGGCCGCGGCGTGCGCGCGGCGGATGGCGTCGCAATTTTGAAATAAGGCGCTTCAACGCCCGGGCCCGGGGCCAGACGCCTCCAGCCGGGCGTCCCTGCGGGCTTCTGCGGGCGCCCCTGCCGGCGCCCCTGGCCAATACCATCCGTCAAACTCTTGGTGTACCTTACGGCAGAGCGGCGTGGATTTTCCGCGCGGCTCGTCGCCCAAGGAGTACATGACGCATGAAGCCCGGCATACTGGCCATCGACATCGGCGGAACCGGCCTCAAGGCTGCCGTCATCAACGAAAAAGGCCAGATGCTGGCCGAGCGCGTCCGCGTGCCCACCCCGCATCCCTGCCCACCCAAGATCCTGCTTGAGAACCTCAAGCGCATGGTCGCCGGCCTGCCCGAATTCGACCGCATCTCCATCGGTTTCCCCGGCGTGGTGCGCGAAGGCAAGGTACTGACCGCCCCCAACCTGGATACCAGCCTCTGGGCCGGCTTCCCGCTGCGGCAGGCGATCTCGCGCGCCTTCGGCAACAAGCCCGCCCGCCTGCTGAACGACGCCGACATGCAAGGCCTGGGCCTGGTCAGCGGCCGCGGCCTGGAGTTCGTGATGACGCTGGGCACCGGCGTCGGCACCGCGCTGTTCCGCGACGGCGAACTCATGCCGCATATGGAGCTGGCCCACCATCCCATCCATAAAGACAAGACTTACGACGAATACCTGGGCGAAGCCAAGCGTAAAACCTTGGGGAAAAAACAATGGAACCGACGCGTGCGGCGGGCGATCGAACTGATCGACATACTGTTCATGCCGGATCGCATCTATATCGGCGGGGGTAATGCCGCAAGGCTCGACTTCCCCGCCGACGACCACCTCAGGATCGGCTCCAACGATGCCGGGCTGGAAGGCGGCGCCGCCCTGTGGCGCGAGGCGCGCCGTTCATGAACGGCCCCTGAATACCCACCCGCGACGGCCCGGCGCCCGGCCGTTCGCGACGCCAGACGCCCTTGGTCCACCCGGCGGCCAAACGGGCATGACGATTGCTCCCGAAGCCGGTTTGTCCGCGTTTCCGCCAGAGAGAGGTCTCATGAATACTCCACCGTCCCCCGATCCCGCGCGCAATGACGAAAAGCTGGACCTGCTGTGCATCGATACGCTGCGCACCCTGGCCATGGACGCCGTTCAGAAAGCCAATTCCGGCCATCCCGGAACGCCCATGGCGCTGGCGCCGGTCGCCTACACGCTGTGGCACGATTTCCTGCGCTACGACCCTGCCCATCCCGACTGGCCCAACCGCGACCGCTTCGTACTGTCGGCGGGCCACGCCTCGATGCTGCTGTACGGCTTGCTGCACCTGGGCGGCGTGATCGAAATCGACGCCGACGGCAAGCCCAGCGGCAAGCCGGCCGTCAGCCTGGATGACATCAAGCAGTTCCGCCAGCTCGATTCCAAGACGCCCGGCCATCCCGAATACCGCATGACCACCGGTGTCGAAACCACCACCGGCCCGCTGGGCCAGGGCTGCGCCAACAGTGTCGGCATGGCCATCGCCCAGCGCCACCTGGCGCAGCGTTTCAACGCCCCCGGACGCGAAGTCTTCGACTACAACGTCTACGTCATCTGCGGCGACGGCGACATGATGGAAGGCGTCTCCGGCGAAGCCGCGTCCATCGCCGGCCACCTGGGCCTGTCGAACCTGTGCTGGATCTACGACAACAACACCATCAGCATCGAAGGCCATACCGACCTGGCCTTCAGCGAGAACGTCGCCGCGCGCTTCGCCGCCTATGGCTGGAACACGCTGCACGTCACCGACGCCAACGACCGCATGGCGGTGGCCGCCGCGCTGCGCCAGTTCCAGGCCACCACCGACCGGCCGACGCTGATCGTGGTCGACAGCGTGATCGGCTTCGGCTCGCCGAACAAGCACAATACCGCGGCGGCCCACGGCGAAGCCCTGGGTGAAGAGGAAGTCCGGCTGACCAAGAAAGCCTACGGCTGGCCGGAAGACGCGCAATTCCTGGTGCCCGACGAAGTCCGCGACCGCCTGCGCGACGCCCTGGCCGCGCGCGCCCAGCCGGCCTACGCGCAGTGGACCAGGACGATGGAGCAGTTGAAGGCGCAGGACGCGGCCATGCATGAAGAACTGCAACGCATGCGCCAGGGCCAGTTGCCCGACGGCTGGGACAGCGAAGCGCCCGTCTTCCCGCCGGACGCCAAGGGACTGGCGACCCGCGACTCGGGCGGCAAGGCCTTGAACGCCTTCGCCAAGCACATTCCGCTGCTGATGGGCGGCGCCGCCGACCTGGCGCCCTCGACCAAGACCAAGCTGACCTTCGACGGCGCCGGCAGCTTCGAGCGCGACGACTACGGCGGCCGCAACATGCACTTCGGCGTGCGCGAACATGCCATGGGCGCCATCGCCAACGGCATGGCGCTGTCGCACGTGCGCCCCTACACCGCCACCTTCCTGATTTTCAGCGACTACATGAAGCCGCCGATCCGGCTGGCCGCGCTGATGGAATTGCCGGTTGTGTTCGTGTTCACGCACGATTCCATCGGCGTGGGCGAAGACGGCCCCACCCACCAGCCGGTCGAACAGATGGCGCAACTGCGCGGCATACCCGGCATGCGCGTCCTGCGGCCCTGCGATGCCAATGAGACCGTGGAAGCATGGAAGGTGGCCCTGCAACAGACCAAGCACCCCACCGCGCTGGTACTCACGCGCCAGCCCCTGCCCACGCTGGACCGTTCCAAGTACGCGCCCGCGACCGATCTGCGGCGCGGCGCCTACGTGCTGGCCGACTGCGCGCCGCAACAGCCCCAGGTCATCCTGATGGCCACCGGCAGCGAAGTATCGCTGTGCCTGCAGGCCTACGATCGCTTGCGCGCCGACGGCATCGCCGCGCGCGTGGTGTCCATGCCCAGCTGGGACCTGTTCGAAGAGCAGGACCAGGCGTATCGCGACAGCGTGCTGCCGCCAGACGTGACCGCGCGCGTGGCAGTCGAGCAGGCCGGCTACATGGGCTGGGACCGTTACGCCGGCACGAAGGGCGAGGTCATCGCCATGCGCACTTTCGGCGCGTCCGCGCCCATCGCCAAGCTGCAGGCGAAATTCGGCTTCACGGTGGACAATGTGGTTCGCGCCGCGCGTGAGCAGGTTCAAGAGAAAAGGAGTACGAAATGAACACAACGACCAAGAACCCGCTGGTCCGGCTGGCGGAAGCCGGACAGGCCATCTGGCTGGATTTCCTGAGCCGTGAATTCCTGGCGCAGGGCGGCCTGGACAAGCTGGTGCGCGAGGACAGCCTGACCGGCGTCACCTCCAACCCGTCCATCTTCGAAAAGGCGATGGGCCATGGGGAATCCTACGACGAGCAGCTGCACGCCATCCTGTACCAGGCCGATGCCGAGCCCGGCGACGTCTACGAGCAACTGGCGGTGCGCGATATCCAGCACGCCGCCGACGCGCTGCGGCCGGTGTACGACCGCCTGAACGGCAAGGACGGCTACGTCAGCCTGGAAGTCTCGCCCTACCTGGCCTACGACACCGAAGGCACCCTGAACGAAGCGCGCCGCCTGTGGAAGGCGGTGGACCGGCCCAACCTGATGATCAAGGTGCCGGGAACGCCGCAAGGCGTGCCGGCCATCCGCCAGCTGATCGAGGACGGCATCAACGTCAACGTCACGCTGCTGTTCTCGCGCGACGCCTACCGCGCGGTGGCGCTGGCCTATATCGACGGCCTGGAAGCCCGCGCCAAGGCCGGCAAGCCGGTGGACAGGCTGGCCAGCGTGGCCAGCTTCTTCATCAGCCGTATCGATAGCCGCATCGACAAGAACATCGACGAAGCCCTGAAAAACCCGGGCGCCGACGGCGACCGCCTGAACGCGCTCAAGGGCAAGATCGCCATCGCCAACGCCAAGCTGGCCTACCAGGACTACCTGGGACTGATCGGCGAGGACCGCTGGAAGGCGCTGGCGCAGAAAGGCGCGCATCCGCAACGCCTGCTGTGGGCCTCCACCGGCACCAAGAATCCCGCCTATCCGGCCACGCTGTATGTCGACGAACTGATCGGCCCGGATACGGTCAACACCATGCCCGCGCCCACCATGGACGCATTCCGCGAGAAAGGCACGGTCGAAACGACACTGACGCGCGATGTCGACACGGCGCGCCGGCAGCTGGAAGACGCGCAGAAGCTGGGGCTGGACCTGGATGGCGTCACGCGCGAACTGGTGGAAGACGGCACCAGGCAGTTCTCCGACGCCTTCGACGCGCTGCTGGGCGCGGTGGCCGCCAAGCGCATGACCTACCTGGGCGAACAGGTCAACGGCGTGGCGTACGAACTGCCCAAGCCGCTGGCCGATGCCGTCGACAAGTGCCTGGACCGCGCGCGCGCCGACGGCTGGGCGCGGCGCCTGTGGCAGCATGATGCATCCATGTGGACCGGCCAGCAGGAAGACCGCTGGGTGGGCTGGCTGGCCGCCGGACAGGGCAAGCAGGTCGATGCCGACGCCGTTGCCGCGCTGGCGCGCGAGCTGCAGGCCGAACGCTACACCCACGCCGTGCTGCTCGGCATGGGCGGCTCCAGCCTGGGACCGGAAGTGCTGGCGCAGACGCTGGGCGAATCGGGCCAGGGCCTGGCGCTGCATGCGTTGGACTCCACCAATCCGGAAGAAATCTGCGCCGTCGAACGCGGCATCGATTTCGCGCGCACGCTGTTCATCGTATCGAGCAAGTCGGGCTCCACGCTGGAGCCGGAGATCCTTAACGCGCATTTCCACGCGGCCACCGTGGCGGCCGTCGGCCAGGAAAACGCCGGCAAGCATTTCATCGCCATCACCGACCCGGGATCGAAGCTGGAAGCGGCCGCCAAACAGGCCGGCTACCGCGCCATCTTCCATGGCGATCCGACCATCGGCGGCCGCTATTCGGTGCTGTCGGTGTTCGGCCTGGTGCCGCTGGGCGTCATGGGCCACAACGTCGCGCACTTCCTGGAGACAACCCAGACCATGGTGCGCGCCTGCGGCCCGTCGTCGCCGCCCTCGGTCAACCCGGGCGTGCGCCTGGGCGCCATCCTGGGCGAGGCCGCCCGCGCCGGCCGCGACAAGGTCACCATCTTCGCATCGCCCGCGGTCGCCAGCATCGGCTCGTGGCTGGAACAGCTGCTGGCCGAATCCACCGGCAAGCACGGCAAGGGCATCGTGCCGGTGGATCTCGAACCGATAGGCACGCCCGACGTCTACGGCCAGGACCGCGTGTTCGCCTACCTGCGCTGCGCCGAAGACGACACCACCCAGCTCGACGCCAAGGTGCAGGCCCTGGCCGCCGCCGGGCAGCCGGTCATCCGCATCACGCTGCCGCGGCCGGCCGCCATCGGACAGGAATTCTTCCGTTGGGAAGTCGCCACCGCCATCGCCGGCGCCGTCATCGGCATCGATCCCTTCGACCAGCCCGACGTCGAAGCCAGCAAGATCAAGACGCGCGCCCTGACGGACGCCTACGAGAAAACCGGCCAGTTGCCCGCCGAGACGCCCATCGCCGAAGACGGCGAACTGGCCTTCTACGGCGACAAGTCGCTGGCCGCCGATGGCACCGTCGAAGGTGTGCTGAAGGCGCATCTGGCCCGCCTGGGCCAGGGCGACTACGCCGCGGTGCTGGCCTATGTGGCGCGCAACGCCGCGCACGAACGGCAGATCGCCGGCCTGCGCGCGACGGTGCGCGACCGCCGCAAGGTCGCCACGGTGGGCGGCTTCGGCCCTCGCTTCCTGCATTCCACCGGGCAGGCCTACAAGGGCGGCCCGAACAGCGGCGTATTCCTGCAGATCACCGCCGATCCGGCGCGCGACCTGCCCATCCCGGGGCGCAAGATCAGCTTCGGCACGGTGCAGGCGGCGCAGGCGTCCGGCGACCTGCAGGTGCTGGCCGAGCGCGGCCGGCGCTATCTGCGGGTACACATCAAGGGCGGAGACGTGGAAAGCGGCCTGGCGCGCCTGGCCAAGGCCGTCAAGCAGGTGACGAACTGATCCGGGCCGAGCAGGCCCTGGTTTTCCGGACCGGGCGCGGCTAGCCGCGCCGGTTTATTTACGCGGAGATTTTGCTATGCAACTCGGATTGATTGGACTTGGGCGCATGGGCGCCAACATCGCGCGCCGCCTGATGCGGAACAAGCACGAAGTCATCGTGTACAACCGCAGCCTGGACAAGGTCAAGGAACTGCAGTCCGAAGGCGCGACGGGCGTCGACAACGTGGAAGCCCTGATCGCCAAGCTGGAGAAGCCCCGCGCGGTCTGGGTCATGCTCCCGGCCGGCGCCGTCACCGAACACATGATCGATACGCTGGCGGGCCTGATGGAGCCGGGCGACATCATCATCGACGGCGGCAACACCATGTACAAGGACGATATCCGCCGCGCCAAGGCGCTGGCGGCGCGCCAGATCGAATACGTGGACGTCGGCACCTCGGGCGGCATCTGGGGCCTGGAGCGCGGCTACTGCATGATGATCGGCGGCGAGGACAAGGTCGTGAAGCACCTGGACCCGATCTTCTCCTGCCTGGCGCCGGGACTGGGCGACATCCCCCGCACCCCGGGCCGCGAAGGCCGCGACGCGCGCGCCGAACAGGGCTACATCCATGCCGGTCCCGCCGGTTCGGGCCACTTCGTCAAGATGGTCCACAACGGCATCGAGTACGGCATCATGCAGGCCTATGCCGAAGGCTTCGACATCCTCAAGACCAAGGGCTCCGACCAGTTGCCGGAAGACCAGCGCCTGAACATCGAAGTGGCCGACGTCGCCGAGGTCTGGCGGCGCGGCAGCGTGGTTTCGTCCTGGCTGCTGGACCTGACGGCCATCGCGCTGGCCAAGGATCCCAAGCTGGCGGGCTTTTCCGGCGACGTGGCCGACAGCGGCGAAGGCCGTTGGACCATCGATGCCGCCGTCGAGCAGGCCGTGCCTGCGCCGGTGCTGGCGAGCGCCCTGTTCGCCCGCTTCCGCTCGCGCCAGGACGCCACCTTCGGCGACAAGATGCTGTCCGCGATGCGCTTCGGCTTCGGCGGCCACGTCGAGGAGAAAAAATAATGACGGCCGCGCAATCGACAAACCGCACCCCGCGGTCGCAGATGGCGCCGCCGGCAACCCTCTTCCTGTTCGGCGCCCATGGCGACCTGGTCAAGCGGCTGCTCGTCCCGTCGCTGTATAACCTGACGCGCGACGGCCTGGTCGGCGACGCGCTTCATATCGTCGGCGTCGACCACAACAAGGTCAGCGACGAGGAGTACCGCGGCAAGCTGGCCGACTTCATGCAGGAAATGTCCGCCAAGCGCGGCAAGAGCGAAGGCGGCGAGCCGGCGCTGGACGACAAGCTGTGGGACGGCCTGGCGCAGCGCATCACCTACCTGGAAGGCGACTTCCTGGATGACGCGACCTACCAGGCCATCAAGCAGCGCATCGAGGCCTCCGGCACCCGCAACGCCGTGTTCTACCTGGCCACGGCGCCGCGCTTCTTCTGCGAAGTGGTCACGCGCCTGGCGCATGCCGGATTGCTGCAGGAAGGCGACGACCAGTTCCGCCGCGTCATCGTCGAAAAGCCCTTCGGCTCCGACCTGAAGACCGCGCAGGACCTGAACGCCGGCATCCTCGCCGTGATGGACGAAAAGCAGGTCTATCGCATCGACCATTACCTGGGCAAGGAAACGGTGCAGAACATCCTGGTCAGCCGTTTTTCCAACGGCCTGTTCGAGGCGTTCTGGAACAATCATTACGTCGACCACGTGCAGATCACCGCCGCCGAAACGGTGGGCGTGGAGCAGCGCGGCAATTTCTACGAGCGCACCGGCGCGCTGCGCGACATGGTGCCCAACCACCTGTTCCAGCTGCTGGCCATGGTCGCCATGGAGCCGCCCGCGGCCTTCGGCGCGGACGAGGTGCGCAGCGAAAAGGCCAAGGTGGTCGCGGCCATCCGCCCGCAGTCGCCGGAAGAAGCGCGGCGCAATTCGGTGCGCGGCCAGTATGCCGCCGGCGAGACCGGCGGCCAGCGCGTGCCCGGCTATCGCGAGGAAAACCGCGTTGCGCCGGACAGCTGCACGGAAACCTTCGTCGCGCTCAAGCTGTGGGTGGACAACTGGCGCTGGGCCGGCGTGCCCTTCTACCTGCGGACCGGCAAGCGGCTGGGCGTGCGCAGCACGCAGATCGCCATCTGCTTCAAACCCGCGCCGATGTCGCCTTTCCGGGACACGCATGTGCACCGCCTGCGCCCCAATTACCTGATCATCCAGATCCAGCCCGACGAAGGCATGTGGTTCGACTTCCAGGCCAAGAAGCCCGGCACCACGCTGGAAATCGACAATATCCAGATGGGTTTCGCCTATTCGGATTTCTTCAAGATGCAGCCGTCGACGGGCTACGAAACGCTGCTGTACGACTGCATGATCGGCGACCAGACGCTGTTCCAGCGGGCGGACAACATCGAAAACGGCTGGCGCGCGGTGCAGCCTTTCCTCGACGCCTGGCACGACTGCAAGGACGTGCAGATGTATCCGGCGGGCACGGACGGCCCCGAGGCCGCCGACGAACTGCTGCGGCGGGACGGGCGCGCATGGCACAGCCTGAAGTAGGCCCGGGCGCCATCCGGCTGCTGGTATCGGACGTCGACGGCACGCTGGTCCGGCCGGACAAGCAGATCAGCGCGGCCACCATCGCGGCGGTGCGCGCGCTGCGCGGCGCGGGCATCGCCTTCACGCTCGTCAGCAGCCGGCCACCGCGCGGCATGCTGCCGCTGATCCGCCTGCTGGACCTGGACGTACCGACCGCCGCCTTCAATGGCGGCGCCATCGTCGATACCGGCGGACGCACCATCGAGTCGCATCCGCTGTCGGTGGAAAACGCCCGCATCGCCTTGGACACCTTCGCCGGCCAGCCCGTGGAAACCTGGGTATTTGCCGACGACAAATGGCTGCTGCGCGATCCGGACGGGCCTTACGTGCCGCTCGAGCGGCACACGCTGGGCTTCGACGGCACCCTGGTCGACAGCTTCGAGCCCTACCTGGACCGCATCGGCAAGATCGTCGCCGCCAGTGCGGACGCGGACGGCCTGATCCGTCTGGAAAAGGAGATCAACCCGCGCATCGCGCCCGGCGCGCATGCCTCGCGCTCGCAGGTCTACTACCTGGACGTCAACCATGCCCGCGCCAACAAGGGTGACGCGGTGGAAGCGCTGGCACGCCACCTGGGCGTATCGCTGGCGGAAACCGCGGTGATCGGCGATGGCGACAACGACGTGCCCATGTTCCAGCGAGCCGGCCTGTCCATCGCCATGGGGCAGGCAAGCGCGCAGGTGCGGTCCCAGGCCACGGTCACCACCGCCAGCAATGCCGACGACGGGCTGGCGGCGGCGGTGCACCGCTTCATTCTTCCCGCGGCCTGAGGAGTCATCATGGACAAGGAACAAAGCTGCATCTTCGAGAATACCGCCAGCCTGGTGACCCATCTTGCCGACTGGCTGACGGCGCGCATCGCGGCCTGCGACGGACGCTTCGCGCTGGCCCTGTCGGGCGGCAGCACGCCCAAGCCCCTGTATGAACTGCTGGCGCAGCCGGAACGCGCCAGCCGCATCGACTGGTCGCGCGTGCACCTGTTCTGGGGCGACGAACGTTTCGTGCCGTATGACGATCCGCAGAGCAACTACCGCATGGCCCGCCTGGCGATGATCGACCACGTGCCGATCCCGCCGGGCAACGTGCACCCCGTGCCGGCGGACGGCACCCCGGAATCGGCCGCCGCGGCTTATGCCGAGACGCTGCGCGAATACTACGGATCGGCGCGGCTGGAAGCCGGGCGCCCGCTGTTCGACGTGAATCTCCTGGGCATCGGCGACGATGGCCACACGGCCTCGCTGTTTCCTGGCGCGCCGCAGGTCGAGGACACGCGCGACTGGACCGTCGCGGTGGTGGGCGTGAAGCCGGAACCGCGCATATCGCTGACGCTGCCCGCGCTGGACAGCGCCGCCGCCGTGGTATTCCTGGCGGCGGGAGACAAGAAGCGCACCGCCGTCAGCCGCGCGCGGGCGCACGATCCCGGCGTGCCCTCCGGCCGCGTACGGCCGCAGGGCGAACTGCTGTGGTACCTGGACAGGGACGCGGCGGGCGAGTAGCCGCGGCCGGCAACCGACCCGGCCATGGCCATGGCCGGGATGGCGGCGCCGGCGCCACGGAGCGGATGCGCGCCGCTCAGGCAGACAGGCGATTCATCTCCGCGTACAGGTCGCTCTTGCCCTCGAAACCGATGCCCGGCAGGTCCGGCATGGTGATGTGGCTGTTCTCCACCCGCACCCCGTCGGGGAAACCGCCGTAGGGCTGGAAGAGGTCGGGGTATGACTCGTTTCCACCCAGGCCCAATCCGGCGGCGATGTTCAGGGACATCTGGTGGCCGCCATGCGGGATGCAGCGGCTGGGCGACCAGCCGTAGCTTTTCAGCATATCCAGCGTGCGCAGGTATTCGACCAGGCCGTAGCTGAGCGCGCAGTCGAACTGCAGCCAGTCGCGGTCGGGACGCATGCCGCCGTAGCGGATCAGGTTGCGCGCATCCTGCATGGAGAACAGGTTTTCGCCGGTGGCCATGGGCTTGTCGTAGTGCTGCGCGAGTTCGGCCTGCAGCTCGTAGTCCAGCGGGTCGCCGGCTTCCTCGTACCAGAACAGGTCGTATTGCGAGAGCGCCTTGGCATAAGCCACGGCCGTCTTCAGATCGAAGCGGCCGTTGGCGTCGACGCACAGCCGCTGGCCGTCCTGCAGCACGTCCAGCACGGCGTCGATGCGGCGCAGGTCGTCGTCCAGCGACGCGCCGCCTATCTTCATCTTGACGACCGAATAACCGCGATCCAGGTAGCCGCGCATTTCGTCCTGCAGGCTTTCCAGTCCCTTGCCGGGGTAGTAGTAGCCGCCGGCGGCGTAGACGAACACCCTGCGTTCGGGCTTGCCGTCGCCGTAGCGCTCCGACAGCAACTGGAACAAGGGCTTGTTGGCGATCTTGGCGACCGCGTCCCACACCGCCATGTCCAGGGTGCCCATGGCAACGGAACGCTCGCCATGGCCGCCCGGCTTCTCGTTGATGAACATGCGGTCCCAGATCTTGTGCGGATCCAAATTCTGGCCGGTGGCATCCAGCAAGGCGTCGGGTTCGGCGGACAGCACGCGCGGGATGAAACGTTCGCGCATCAGCGTGCCCTGACCATAGCGGCCATTGGAATTGAAGCCGTAGCCCACCACGGGCTTGCCGTCGCGCATCACGTCGGTGATGACGGCGACCAGGCTGAGCGTCATTTTGCTGAAATCGATATAGGCATTGCGGATGGGCGAGCTGATGGGCTTGGTCTGCTCGCGGATTTCGACGATGCGCACGGGAGTCTCCTGTCTGTATGCATGGCCCGGCGGGGCATGGGGTCGACTAGAGATTAACGAACTGCCGGAGTTTTTTTATTCACCAACAGGAAGATTATTATTAACTTTTGGCGAAAACCGGATGCTGGATGGAGGGCATGGATGCGCCCCGGCGCCAGGCGCCGGACGCTGCACGCCGGATAACGGCCCGAACGGGAGCGCGCACGCATGAAATCCGACATTGCCTCCGAGCTGATGTTCTTCGTCCTGCTGGCCAAGCACGGCAACCTGTCGGCCACCGCGCGCGAACTCGACATGACGCCGCCGGCCGCCACCAAACGCCTGGCCCAGCTGGAGCAGCGCCTGGGCGTACGCCTGGTGAATCGCACGACGCGGCGCGCCAGCCTGACCAGCGAAGGCGAAACCTATCTGCGCCACGCCAGCCGTATCCTGGCCGACATCCGCGAGATGGAAGACCAGGTCACCAGCAGCCGTGCCGAACCGCGCGGCGTGCTGCGCGTCAACGCCACCCTGGGCTTCGGCCGCACCGTGATCGCCCCGCTCGTGTCCGACTACGCCCGCCTGCACCCCGACGTCGAGGTCCGGCTGGAAGTCACCGACCGCCCCGTGGACCTGGTGGAACAGGGCCTGGACCTGGCGGTGCGCTTCGGTACGCTGCCCGACAGCCGCCTCAGCGCGCGCCGCCTGCAAAGCAACCGCCGCTTCCTATGCGCCTCGCCCGCCTACCTGGCCCGCCATGGTGCGCCGCAGCGCCCCGCCGACCTGGCGGCGCACCGTTGCATCATCCACAGGCAGAATGACGAGGCCTATGGCGTCTGGCGCTTCACACGCAATCGGGAAACCCAGGCGATCAAGGTCGGCGGCACGCTGGCCAGCAACGACGGCGACATCGTGCTGGGCTGGGCGCTGGACGGCCACGGCATCCTGATCCGCTCGGAATGGGACCTGGCCAAATACCTGGAGACAGGCCGCCTGCGCCGGCTGCTGCCGGCCTACACGCTGCCTTCGGCCGACCTGTTCGTGTACTACCCGGCCAGCCGCCATCTGTCCGCCCGGGTGCGGACCTTCATTGATTTTCTGGCGGCGCATTTCCAGGCGCCTGCGGGACGTCCGGCGGCAACGCCTGGCGGTCGTAGGGCAAGGCCTCCGTCAGCCTGAATTCCAGGGCCCAGACCCAGGGATTCACCGCCCAGGCGCGCGCGCCATTGGTTTCGCACCAGGCCACCGCGAATATGGATTTCAAGGGCATGCCCGGCAGGAAGCCGCCGCGCGCGCTCTGGCCTTCGGCACAGCCTTCGGCGACGACGTCGGCCTCGCTGATATCCTGCAGCCGCTGGATGCGCACGCCCACCAGGGTTACCACCCCGAAGGCGGTGCCTGCATCGTCGTACACCCGGATGCTCTGGCCCGGTTCACCGTATGGACACACCATGCGGCGTATCCGTCGGCGCGAAGGCGTCGGCGGCGGCTCTTCCACCGCCATCCACTTGCCGCCCGGGCCGATTTCCCGCAGCCAGCTGACCGTGTTGTCGGGCGGCTGCGGCTTGAGTATCCGACGCGCCTGGACCTTCCTGCCGGCCAGGACATCGTCGATCACGTTGCGATCGAATCTTAGCGGTTGCGCTTTCATCGCTGCGGTCGTGAAATCCCACCTGAGTTAGACGAAGTCGTGCAATTATGCGCCCTGCCATCGTCGCCGAAACCAGCGAGAGGCCTCAAGCCTAACAGAAGACCGGCATGGCCGCCGGAAGACGCGCACGGCCACAGCCGGATACATCGATCATGCGATACGACCTGACCAGCCTGGATTTGTTTATCGCCGTGGCCGAGGACAAGAACCTGACCAAGGCAGCGCAGCGCAAGCATCTGGCCGTATCGGCCATCAGCAAGCGCATCGCCGAACTGGAGACGCAGGCGGGCTCGCCCCTGCTGGTGCGCTATGCGCGCGGTGTGGACCTGACACCGGCGGGGCAATCCCTGCTGCACTACGCGCGCCAGATGCAGCATACGCTTTCCCTGATGGACGAAGAACTGGCGGGCTATGCCGCCGGGGTGAAGGGCCACGTGCGCATCCACGCCATCACGTCCGCCCTGGCGCAATTCCTGCCGGGCGACATCGAACGATTCGCCAACGACTATCCGCAGATCAAGTTCGACATCGAGGAACGCGTGGGCACGGCGGTGGTGCGGGCCGTGGCCGATGGCCATGCCGACCTCGGGATCTTCGCCGAACAGACGCCGGCGCATGGCCTGCAACTATTCCCCTACCGGCAGGACGAACTGGTGGTCGTGGTGCCGGCGACGCACGCCCTGGCGCGCCGCCAGAAGGTGCGTTTCGACACGGTGCTGGATCACGAGTTCGTCGGTCCTCACCTGGATAGTTCGGTGCACGCGCTGTTGACGGCGGAGGCCAAGAAGCGCGGCAAGCCGCTGCGGCCGCGCATACGCATCAGCGGCTTCGATTGCATGTGCAAGCTGGTGGAAGCCCAGCTGGGGATTGCCGTGCTGCCACGGGCGGTGGCCGCGCCCTACCTGCGCGGCGGCAAGTTGCGCGCGCTGACCCTGGCCGAACCGTGGGCCAGGCGCAGCCTGCTGATCGGCGTACGCAGCCTGGAAACGCTGCCGCCCACCGCACGGTCGCTGGTGGGGTATCTGCGCGCATAGCGCCGCGTGTGCAGGGCCCAGCGTTCTTCAACGGGAAACGCTCGCTTGGCGAAGCGTCAATTTTCCTGGCGGCGGACGGGGATTACGATCCGTCCATGAATCGACCCGATCCCGCACTGCTCGACCGCCTTGCCGTCAACGGGCAGGACTATGCCTATGTCGCGCTGCAACGCATCCTGCCGGCGGACCGCCTGCGGGCCCTGCCCTACTCGATCCGCCTGCTGATCGAGAACGTGGCGCGCTGCCAGCCCGAGGCGCTTCCCGCCGTGCTGGCGCGCGCCACAGGCGGCGGCCCGGCCTGCGAAGTGCCCTTCCACCCCAACCGGCTGATGTTCCACGACACGACCTGCCTGCCGGCGCTGGCCGACTTCGCGGGCATGCGCGACGCCGTCGCCGAGCTGGGAGGCGACCCGTCGCGGGTCAATCCGCTGATTCCCGCCGTGCTGACGATCGACCATTCGGTGATCGTGGAACACTACGACGACCCGGACGCGGTTCAGGCCAACCTGGATATCGACTTCCGGCGCAACGGCGAACGCTACCGTTTCATCCGCTGGGCCGAACAGAGCCTGGACAACTTCAAGGTCATCCCGCCGGGCACGGGGATCATCCACCAGATGAATATGGAAGCGCTGGCCGAAGTCGTGTGCGCCGCGCGCACACAGGACGGCCAGGCCCTGCTGCATCCGGACGATATGGTGGCCACCGACAGCCACACGCCGATGATCAACGGCATCGGCGTGCTCGCCTGGGGGATAGGCGGCCTGGAGAGCCAGGCGGCACTGCTGGGCGAGCCGGTCCCCATCGCCTACCCCGAGGTCGTGGGCATACGCCTGACAGGCCGCCTGGCGCAGGGCGTGACGGCCACCGACCTGGCGCTGACCCTGGCCGAACTGCTGCGCGCCCACGGCGTGGTGGGCAAGTTCGTGGAGTTCTGCGGGCCCGGATTGTCGACATTGGGGTGGGCGGCGCGCGCCACCGTGGCGAATATGGCGCCGGAGTATGGCGCCACCGTGATGTTCTTTCCCTTCGATGACGAAGCCATGGATTTCCTGCGTCTTTCCGGCCGGACGGAAGCGCAGCGCGAACGCGTGCGAGCCTATCTGCTGGCGCAGGGGCTGTGGCGGCGCGATGGCGAGCCGGAGCCGCGCTTCGACGCCGTGATCGCGCTGGATCTGGGGGCCGTGCAACGCAGCGTGGCGGGGCCGCACCAGCCCCACGAGCGGCAGGCGCTGGCGCGCGCCGGGGCGTCCTTCGTCGAGCGCATGGGCGTGCAGGCGCCCTCGCCGGCCTCGCAGGGGACAGGCGGACTGGCAGGCGCATCGCCGACCCAGCCTGGGCCGACGGAGCAACCGGCGGGAAAGCCGACGGACGAACCCATGGACGGCGCCGTGCTGGTCGCCGCCATCACCAGCTGTACCAACACCGCCAACCCGCTGCTGATGCTGCAGGCGGGCCTGCTGGCGCGCCGCGCGCGCGAACGTGGACTGCGACGCAAACCGTGGGTGAAGACATCGCTGTCGCCCGGGTCTCGCACGGTGGGCGACTACCTGGCCGAGGCCGGCCTGCTACAAGACCTGGAAGCCCTGGGCTTCGGCCTGGTCGGCTACGGCTGCATGACCTGTATCGGCAACTCCGGCGGCCTGGCGGCGGCCGGGGAAGCCATGGTGGACCGGGGCCTGCGCGGCGTCGCCGTGTTGTCCGGCAACCGCAATTTCGAAGGCCGCGTCAACCCCCGGCTGCCGGCCGGCTACCTGGCCTCGCCCGCGCTGGTCGTGGCCTACGCGATCGCCGGCAACATCCGCGTCGACCTGGAGCAGGACCCCTTGGGCGTCGCCGCGGACGGCCGGCCGGTCTGGCTGCGCGACCTGATGCCCGCCGACGAGGACGTCGCCGCGCTGGCCGAGCGCGTGCTGCGGCCCGAGCTCTTCCGCCAGCGCGCGGCGACCATCTGGGCGGGCACCCCGCAATGGCGGGCGCTGTCGGCGCCGCCCAGCGTGCGCTACCCCTGGGACGCCGGCTCGACCTACCTGCGCCGGCCCCGCTATCTGGAGTCGGTCGCGCCGCAAGCCGCGCCGCTGGCCGCGCTGCGCGATGCGAGAGCGCTGATGGTATTCGGCGACAACGTCACCACCGACCACATCTCGCCGGCCGGCACCATACCGCCGTCCAGCGCGGCCGGACAATGGCTGCTGGCGCGCGGCGAAGCGCGCGAAGACCTGAATCAATATTCCACGCGCCGCAGCAACCATGAGGTCATGCTGCGCGGCGCCTATACCAACAAGGCGGTACGCAACCGGCTCGTGGGCGACCAGGGCGGCGCCGGCGCCTGGGCCTGGGACGCCGACGGGCGCGAGGTCCTGCCGGTCTACGATGCCGCCGCGACCTACGTAGCGCGTGGCATTCCCCTGCTGGTTTTCGCCGGATGGAACTACGGCGCCGGGTCCAGCCGCGACTGGGCGGCCAAGGCGCAGGCGCTGCTGGGCGTGCGCGCCGTGGTGGCGCGCAGCTTCGAACGCATCCACCGCAGCAACCTGATCGGCATGGGTGTGCTGCCACTGACTTTCACCGGCGACGACCACGGCGACATGCTGGCGCTCGATGGCAGCGAACGTTTCGATCTCCTGGGCCTGGACGACCTGAAGGTGGGCGACAACCTGCTGACGCTGCGCATCCGGCGCGCGGGCGATGCGGCGCCGCGCGAACTGCGGGTCTCCCTGCGGCTCGATGCCGAACAGGAAATCCGCTACCTGACGCATGGCGGCGTGCTGCCCTACGTGGTGCGCAAGATGGCCTTCACGGAGCCGCGCGCATGAGAGCCAGCGTCTACGTGGGGTGCCGGACTTCCCGGGAGCGCAATGCGCGCGGACACGGCATCACGGCCTGGCATCGCGATCCCGTCACCGGCGCGCTGAGCCTGGAGCAGGAAGTCGTGGACCTGGTCAACCCTTCCTATCTGGCGCTGGGCCCCCTGCCGGCAACGGGAAGCGGCCGCGTGCTGTACGCGGTGCACGGCGACGCCAGCGAGATCAGCGCCTTCCGCGTCGATCCGGACACCGGGCGCCTGGCTTTCCTGAACCGCCAGGGCACGGAAGGTCGCAACCCCGTGCACCTGGCGATCGCACCGCGCGGCACGCACATCGTCGTATCGAACCATGCGACCGGCACGCTGGCGGTGCTCCCGTTGGCAGGCGACGGCACGCTGCTGCCGGTCAGCCAGCTGGTCTCGCTGCCGGGCGAGCCCGGCCCGCACCGCATCGAGCAGAAGCACGCGAAGCCGCACTTCAACCCTTTCGTGCCGGGCGGCGACGGGCTGATCGTGCCGGACAAAGGACTGGACCGGATTTTCGCCTTCCGTCTCATCGATGGCAGGCTGACGCCAGCCGCGGCGCCCTGCGTCGTGGCGCGCGAAGGCGCCGGACCGCGCCATATCGCCTTCCATCCGACCGCGCCCTGGGCTTATGTGGTGAACGAGCTGGACTCCACCGTCACGGCCTATCGCCATGACGCGGGCACAGGCGGCCTGGCGCCGTTCCAGATACTGTCCACGCTGCCGGACAGCTACACCGGCAACAGCCGCGCCGCGGCGATCGTGGTCGACGCAACGGGCCGTCATCTCTACGCATCGAATCGCGGCGACGACAGCATTGCCCTGTTCGCCATCGACGCCGCCAGCGGCCGCCTGCGCTACCTGCGCGCCTGGGCCACCGGCGGCCGCACGCCGCGCTTCTTCACCCTGGACCCCGCGGGCCGCTACCTGTACGCGGCCAACGAGGACAGCGACACCATCGTGGCCTTCCATGTCGATCCCGGCACCGGCGAACTCGCCGACGCCGGCGTGGTCGCGGCCACGGGCAGCCCGGTCTGCATGGTGTTCGGCGATTGACCGTCCCGGCCGTCGGGCGGAATCGGGCGGCTCGCCCGGATCCGCCGATCGAGCCGCAATGAAACAGAAAACATGAGGAGACCGATGATGAAATCCCTGATCCCACGCCTGCGCGCCGCGCTAGGCATCGCCGCGCTGCTGGCCATCCCCTGCGCCGCCAACGCGGCGGATACCTATCCCACCATGCCGATCCGCCTGATCGTTCCGTACACCGCCGGCGGCGGCGTCGACCTGATCGCGCGGCTGATGGCGGAGCGGCTGCACGACACGCTGGGGCAATCCATCATCGTCGAGAACAAGCCAGGCGCCAGTGGCATGATCGGGGCGAACTACGTTTCCAAGGCCAAGCCCGACGGCTACACCATCCTGCTGTCCGCGGCAGGCGAAATCGTGGTGAACCCGTCGCTGTACAAGGAAAAAATGATGTTCAACCCGGAGCGCGAGCTGGCTTCGGTGACGCTGGTCGCGCGGATTCCCAATGTGCTGGTGGTGAACCCGTCGGTTCCGGTCAAGACGCCCGCCGAGCTGGTGGCCTACGCCAAATCGCAACCCGGCAGGCTGACGTTTTCTTCCAGCGGGATCGGCAACCTGCAGCACGTTTCCGGCGAACTGCTGGACCGCATGGCGGGCGTCGACATCCGCCACATTCCGTACAAGGGCGCGGCGCAGCAGATCGCCGACGTGGTCGCCCAGCACGTGACGATGACCTTCACCAGCGTGGCGGCCGCGATGCCCTTCATCAAGAGCGGGCAGGTGCGTCCCATCGCGGTCACGTCATCGCATCGCCTGGAAGCCCTTCCGGATGTGCCTGCCCTGTCGGAAACGCCCCAGCTCGCCGGCTACGAGGTCGTCAACTGGTTCGGCCTGTTCGCGCCGGGCGGAACGCCGACGCCCATCCTCGACAAGCTGAACACGGCGGCCCTGCAAGCCATGAAGGATCCCCGGCTGCTGCAGGCCCTGAAGGACCAGGGCGCCGAACCCGCGCCGTCGTCGCGCGGCGAATTCGACGCCTTCCGCCGCGCCGAGACCGCCAAGTTCGCCAAGGTCATCAAGGAAACCAACATCACGCTGCAGGAGTAAGGAGGCCCACCACGGACGCCCCGGCCGTGTGAATGGCCAGCCCACGCACGACGCGATCAGACCGTCAGGCGCGTGGACGTGCAGGCTCCCGCCTCGGCGGCCGCGAAGTGAGGCAGCAATACCGCGGGACGGAAGTGCGCCGCCATCTTTATGAATTCGAGCGCGGCGCTGGACACACGCAGGCTGGCCGAGCGAATGAAGCACGTCTCGGCCGGCCGGCCACTGCCATCGATGCGATGCGTGGCGACCATGCCATCCCTGACATATGGCCGCACACCTCCTGCCGGCAGCAAGGCGACACCCAGCCCCGCGCCTATGCTGTTCATGATCGCATCGAGCGAGTACAACTCCATCGTGCGGCGCGGCGGGGCGCCTTCCCGATGGAGCAATTCCGCAAGTTGCGGCCGATAGGCGCAGCCGCTGGGAAACACGATCATCCGCAGCGAGCGGGTGTCCAGGACTTCCTGCAGCGAACGTACTGAAGGCGGGCTCACCAGCACCAGCTCATCCATGAACATCGGCTCAGAGACCAGCCCGGGAACGCAGATCGGTCCCGCCACGAATGCACCGTCCAGCTTGTGCGAACACACGTCCTCGATCAGGCGCCCGGTGGTCGACGTCGTGACGGACAGATCGACGTCGGGCCAGGTCTGGGCGTACCGGGATATCAATCGCGGCAGCCTCTGCGACGCTGTCAGGGCGCCCGCGCCTATGGTCAGGGGACCTGACGGCGCGCCGGTGTCCGCGGTGGCCTGTTTGGCCTGATCCATCAACTCGATGACCTGGAGCGCATAGGGCTGCAGGCGCTTGCCCGCAGCCGTCAGGACCACGCCCCTGGAATGCCGCTCGAACAGCGGCGTCCCCAGTTCCTCTTCAAGCCGCCGCATTCGAGCGGTCACGTTGGACTGGACGGTGTTCAGCTCCGCCGACGCGCGTCCTATGCCGCCCGTGCGCGCCACCATATTGAAGATCTTCAGGTCCCAGAGATTCATGTCGGCCACCCGGCAAGCCCATGTTGATCAGATTTTTGACCAGGGCGCGGGATTTAACAACTGACTTTCCTGCAGTTGGATGTACGCGCCGGCTGCCGTCAACTTCTTGTATGCCTGCCAGTCGGGGTCCGCCTCCATGGCCGCGCGACGCGCCTGGCGATCGGCGAAGTCCTCGTATTTCCACAGATGGACCACCTGGTTGACAGTGCCTATCTCGGAAATGAAGTACCCCACGGGTTCCCCCACGTGCTTCCGTTGCGCTGGAAATCCTCTTTCCTGGTACAGGCTGAGATATTCCTTCAGCTTGCCGGGGACGATGGTGTAGCGCCTCAATTCGATCAACATCTGGACAGCTCCTTGTCTGGAAACGGTTACTTCCGATGGTCTTTACGGTCGAGCAGCCAGCGCGACACGCCGGCAATGTCAGGCTCGACACCCAGTCCCGCGCCTTGGGGCAAGGGGAACCTGCCGTCGCGGACCCGGGGAAAAGGAAGCGCAAGGGGCTCCCGCAGCGGATTCTCCATGACGTCATGCTCGAGTATTCCGTCCCCGCCCACGGCGGACAGCAGATGGGCCGATGCGGACAACCCAATGCCGCTACCCAGCCAGTGCGGGCAATACGTCAAGCCATTGGCCACGGCCTGGCGGGCGACCGCGAAGCAGCCGGTGATGCCGCCCCACTTGAGCACGTCGGGCTGCACCACCTTATGGCTGCGCTGCGCGATCAGCCGCGAGAAATCCGCGAATCCGGCAACGTTTTCTCCCCCCGCGATGGGTGAAGAGGAAAGCATCGCCAATTCCGCCCAGTCTTCCGCCGGACTGTCGGCGGGAATCGGCTCCTCGATCCAGCCGAGCTCGCGTTCCGCCATCCTGGGTACCGCGATCCGTGCCTCCGGCATGTCCCAGCCCTGGTTGGCATCGACCATCAGGCGCTCGTCTCGAGCCAACTCCTTGTTGATTGCGTCCAGGACCGCGAGGTCCCGCGCCAGCCCGAACGCCACTTTGACCTTGAAGGCATTGAATCCGGCCGCGCGCGCCCTGTCGATGGTCTCCAGCGCGGAATCGGGATTGAGCCCGCTCGCATAGGCGGGCACGGTTTCGGGGACATCGCCCGGTACGAGCAAGGCCCTCAAGGGAAGCTTGGCTTTTCGTCCCGCCATATCCCAGAGCGCAAGATCGAGCCCGGCCAGGCAGGCTGCTATCGGGCCGTACTCTCCGCTCTGTATCGCCCAGCGGCGGGTCTTCGCGCTCAATGCATGCCATACGGCTTTCGGGTCATGGCATTCGACGCCCAGGGCCACCGGCGCGATGACCGTCTCGACCAGGCGGGCCTTGTTGTCGGCGGAGAACGGCGGGAAATTGCACCAGATCTCGCCCCAGCCATGCGCACCGTCGGAATCCTCCACGCGCAACAAAAGGACCGACCTGCGCGGGATCGAACCGAAGGATGTCTTGACCGGCTCATGGACTTCGGCGCGGTAAAGGAAGGTCTCGATTCGAGTAAGTGTCGCAGCCATGACGCTCCCGCATATTGAATGACTTGGCGGCATCTTAGCGTCGGGAAAATGCCGAGGGGAGCGATTCTTTCAGATGTCTTCGATCACGAATGCAGATACTCCGGGGATTCACATTTCCAGATCGATTCCATCTTGGAAAACTGCTACCGCCGCCCTTCACGCGACCATATTATTCATCGGCGGTCCGATGGGCACATGCCTGGGGGCACGGAAGCAGATGGGCCGTATTCGCCAATCACAAAGGTGGCTCAATTGACCAGGAAACCTCTCGGTGGCGGACTCATCCGCCGTTTCTACGCTCGCCACGCCGCCCGCCATGCGGCGGCCTTCGGCGTCGTTATGCTATCGGCCATGGTGCCCCTCCATGCGGAGGCGGCGGACTTTCCCACCAGGCCCATCACGGTGGTCGTGCCGTATACCGCCGGGGGCGCGCCCGACGTCTTCGCGCGCACGTTGACCGAGGCAGTCGGAAAGGCGCTCGGGCAACCCATCATCATCGACAACAAGACCGGTGCAGGCGGCAATATCGGCGCGCAATACGTGCAGCGCGCGAACCCCGACGGCTACACCCTGCTGCTGTGCGCATTCGGTTGCGCGGTCGCGCCGGCCTTGTACAAACCCGCGCCGTACGACATCGTCAAGGACTACGCACCCGTCACCCTGCTGGGCACCGTGCCCAGCGTGCTGGTGGTGAATCCGAACGTGCCCGCGAAGAATCTCGCCGAACTCATTGCCTACGCGAAAGCCAACCCCGGCAAGTTGAACGCGGGATCGGCCGGCGTCGGCACTTCGCCGCATTTGGCGATCGAGCTGCTTCGGGCGAAGACCGGCGCCGAGGTCGCGCATATTCCCTACAAGGGCGTGGCGTCGGTCGCCCAGGACCTGCTCGCGGGCCAGATCGACATGCTCTTCGACAACCTGCCTTCGTCCTTGGCGAATATCCGCGCGGGCAAGCTTCGGGCACTGGCGGTTGCCAGTGAACGACGCTCCCCATCGATTCCCGGCGTACCGACTTTTGCCGAAGCGGGCGTTCCGGGCTTTTACGTCACGCCGTGGTTCGGCCTCATGGCGCCGGCCAAGACGCCCCCGGCCATCCTGGACAAGCTCAATGCCGCCTTCGTACAGGCCCTGACGGACCCGGAGGTCAAGGCCAGGACCATGCAGCAAGGTATCGATCTGACACCCAGCACACGCGCCGGGATGGCCGCCTTCGTGATGAACGAACGGGACAAGTGGAGCCAGATCATCAAGGCGAATGGCATACGCGCCGACTAGGCAGCGAACCGTGCCTGGGCTTTGCCTGGGAGCAGCGACAGGCCGGGCTTAACGCGCCGGCCTCACCACGTCCGCCTTGCCGCGCCGCTCGGACCAGTAATTCAGCAGCGCGCACAACAGCAACAGCGCGCTCGTCACGAAGAAGACATGCGGCAGGCCCATGTGGACGCCGATCGCGCCGCCCAGCAATGGGCCTATGACCTGGCCGGAAAACTGGGCGGATTGAAGATAGCCCAGGGCCGATCCCGAGTCGCCTTCGTTGACGGACTGGCGTATGAGCTTGGCCACCGAAGGAAGCAAGCCGGCGAGTGTCGCGCCCATGATTCCCCGCAGCACGGCCAGTTGCCACCACTCTTTGACGAATGCCTGGGGTACCAGGACCAATGAAGTCGCGACCAGGCAGGCGATGATGACCGGGCGGCTGCCGACGCGATCCGCCATCGCGCCCAGTCGCGGCGCGGCGAGTATGCTGCCGAGCGCGGAACAGGCCATGATGATGCCGGCCGACTGCGCCAGCTTGTCGTGATGCACGCCCAGCTCGCCCACGTAGATCGTGATGATGGGCTCGATCGACATGTTCGACAGCAGGACCATCATCGCGGTGGTCAGCAACGTCCATATGTACAGGTTGTTGATGGAGCGAGGACTGCCCGCTGCGCGCGTTGCGGTCGACGATCGGTGGCTTTGCACGTCGAAGTCTTCGCGTATGAGGAATATCGTCGCCAGCGCGGCCACGGCGATGATGCCGCCACCGACGAAGAACGTGCCGCGGATGCCGACGAGACCCGGCAGGAAACCGCCCACCAGCGGGCCCACCAGGCTGCCCGCCAACGCGCCCGTGGACAGGACACCCAGCGCCCATCCCGCCCGCTGCCGCGGCGCCTGGGTGCCGATCATCACCGTCGAGGCGGAAGCGTAGCCGCCGACCAGGCCCGCAAGCAGCCGCAGCACCACGAGATCCGTAATGCCACGCGCCAGGCCGATCAGCGACATGACGATCGCCATGCCCACCGCCGCGCGTATCAGCATGGGCTTGCGGCCATACCTGTCGGCCAGCCTGCCCCACACCGGCGCCGTGATGGCGGTTCCGAAGAACGTCGCGCCGAAGGCGATGGCCGACCAGCGCATGACGTCATCCGCGGACTTCGCGCCCAACTGCTGCACATACAAGGGCAGGAAGGGCAGCAGCATGCTCAAGCTGACCAGCGTGGTGAACGATCCGAAGACGCATACCACCAGGTTTCTCTTCCAATACGGCGCGTTGCGTTCGGCATAGTTCATGGGTGGAATGCTACCCAGAACCCAATATCTGGAGAAACGAAATATAGTGATCCGTGTTATCTGCCTTTTAGATAACTACCGGCTGGACGCGACCCCGGAAGCGCCTATCCATACGCGCGCAGCCATTCCTCCAGCTTGCGCAGCCAGATCGCGTCGACGCGCTTCGCATTGCCATCCGAATGGCCCGCCGCATGCGGCGTGGCGATGACGTTGGGCATATGCCAGAGCGGCGAGCCGGCATCCAGCGGCTCGTGCTCGTAGACGTCCAGGTAGGCTCCGCCCAGCCGCCCCGCGCGCAGGGCCTCGATCAGGTCGGCTTCCACGACGACCTCACCGCGCGCCACGTTGATCAGGTGCGCGCCTTCGGGCAGCGCCGCCAGCGCCCGGCCATCGACCAGCCCGCGCGTGCGCTCGCTCAAGGGACAGGCCAGGATCAGCCAGTCGGCGCGCGGCAACAGCTTGCCGATGTCCTCGAACGCCACGGTTTCCGTCTCCGCGTCCACCGGTTCGGCGCTGCTCCGCACCACCGCGATCTTCAGGCCCAGCAGTTTCAGCACGGCGCCCAGGCGCTGGCCTATGCTGCCCCAGCCGACGATCACCGCGGTCTGGCCCGCCAGGTCACGCGGGATCTTCAGCTCGGTGGCCTTCAGCCAGCGACCCTGCCGCTGCGCATCCAGCAGCACGTGCATGCGCCGGTTCAAGGCCAGCAAGCCGGCCAGCGCCGTCTGCATCACCGGTTCCGAGTTCGCGCCCGCCGATGCGCTGACTTCCACGCCGCGCGCCTTCAGTTCGGGAAAGATCGGCCGGTCCAGCCCCGCCGAATGCACATGCACCCAGCGCAGCCCCGGCGACGCCCGCAGCGATTCGTAGAAGGCCTGCAGGGACTCCATCAGCACGTGCTTGGTCGAGGCGCCCGTCACCTCGCGCGAGATGTATGCGAGATCCACGTCGTCGTACGCGTGGCCCAGCGTGGGCTCGGCGATGCGCAATTCGTACGGACGGCCATTCATCACCTTCGCGATGGGCTCGCGCAGGCGTTCGGCGGTATCGCGGGAAAGCAGTATACGTATCGTCATGATGACTAGTGTTATGGCACCTATCGTTACCAGGAAGCGCACCCCATGCGCCTATTCTTACGCCGGCTGCGGAACGGCCGCACCGATGCACCGATGCGCTGGGTTCGCGCTTCGAGCGCGAGCCTGGCGGTCCGGCGCCGACATTATCGCCCGATTAGGCCCATGGCCAGGGCATTTCCCGCATAGGAGTTCACCCAGGAGTGATAGCAATGAAGACACGCAATCTCGCGCGCGCCGCCGCGCTGGCGGGCATGCTCGCGGCCATGGCGGCCGGGCCCGCGCAGGCCGAAGGATTGGACCTGAAAGGAGCCCTCGGCGGCCTGGGCCTGGGCGGTTCCGGTAGCGGATCGACGCCCGATGCAGGCGGATTGACCTCCGGCAGCCTGGGCAACGCCGCGGGCATCCTGGAATACTGCATCAAGAACAAGTACCTGCAGGATGGCAGCGCCAGTTCCCTGAAGGACCGGCTGCTCGGCAAGCTGGGCGGGAGCACCGGCCAGCCTCCGCAGAAGGACAGCGGTTACCTGTCCGGCGCGATGGGCGTACTGCAGACCGGCTCCGGCAACAGCGTCGACCTGAGCGGTGGCGGCTTGAAGAAGGCCGCCGCCCAGCAAGCCTGCGACGTGGTGTTGCAGCAGGCCAAGTCCTTCCTGTAAGGACCCGCGCCGAGCAATGATGGCGAGCCGGACCACCGGCGGCATCAACGCCCGCGCGTCAGCTCCCGGCCCGCTCCCCGCGGCATGCGCGCCGTTACCGGTATGGAAGCGGCGGAGAACAGTCCCAGCACCAGGAACGCCGGCCAGAAATCCGTCCACACGATCTGCGCATGGCCCTGCACATAATGGGAAAGTTGCAACACAATACCCGCCACCGTCACGCCCAGCCCCAGCGACATCTGCTGGATCACGCTGGCCACGCTGGTGGCCCGGCCCACGTCACCGCTATCGATTTCCGCGTACGCCAACGCATTCAGCGCGGTGAATTGCAGCGACGGGAATATGCCGCCGAACAGGACGATGACCCAGATCACCCCGCGTGACATCTCGGGGTGGAACAGGCCGTAGCTGGCCAGCGCCAGGCCGGACAGCGCCGCGTTCGCCATCAGCACGGGACGGAAGCCGAAGCGCCGCAGCAGCGGTTGCGCCAGGGTTTTCATGAACAGCGCGCCGAAGGCCGACGCGCACGTGATCATGCCGGCCTCGAACGGCGTCATGCCCAGCCCTTCCTGCAGCGCCAGCGGCAGCAGGAAAGGCACCGCGCCCAGGCCGATGCGAAACAGCGAGCCGCCCATCACGCTGGTATGGAACGTCGGGATCCGCAGGAAACGCAGGTCCAGCAGCGGGTTCTTCGCGCGCCGCGCGTACAGCACGTACAAGCCCGACAGCACGATGCCTACCACGCACATGATCGCGGTCGCGCGGTCGCTGACGACGTCGCTGCCGACCAGCGACATGCCCAGCATGAACAGCGAAGCGCCGCCCGCCGACAGGACGAATCCCGGCCAGTCCAGGTGCCCTGGCTCGGTATCGCGCACGTCGTCGATATGGCGGTTGGTCAGGTAGATACCCAGCAGGCCGATGGGCACATTGATGAAGAACATCAGCCGCCAATGCAGGTAGGTCGTGATGAAGCCGCCCAGCAGCGGCCCCACGACAGGCCCGAGCAGCGCCGGCACGGTCAGGTAATTGACGGCGCGCACGAAGTCGGCGCGCGCCACCGAACGGAAGATGATGATGCGCCCGACCGGCACCATCATGGCGCCGCCCACGCCCTGCACGAAGCGCGCGAGCACGAAGGTGAACAGGGAGTTGGAAGCCGCGCACAGCAGCGAGCCCACCACGAAGACGCCGATGGCGGCGCGGAATACCGTGCGCGGGCCGAAGCGGTCGGCGACCCAGCCGCAGATGGGGATGAATACGCCCAGGCCGACGACATAGCTGGTCACGGCCAGCTTGAGGGTGATCGGGTCTTCGCCCAGGTCGCGCGCCAGCGATGGCAGCGCGGTCACCAGCACCGTCGCGTCGACATTTTCCATGAACAAGGCGCACGCCACGATGAGCGGGACAATGAACGCACCGATGGCAAGCGGCATGGCGGAAAAACGGACGGTTCTATGGCGACGGAGCGAGATTATGACATCCCGTTCAACGCCATTCCTTCAGCATTTTGTCAGCAGACGAGCGCCACGCGCGCCGGCGCCGGGCGCCTATACCGGGCCGCGATGCAGGTGATCGCGGGTATAGGGCGCGTCTTGGCCGGACAAGGCCAGGGCCAATGCCACCACGACATCATGCGTGCGCATCTTGGGCGCAACCGAATAGCTGGCCGCCGCCGACAGCAGGAAAGCCAGCGCCACCGCTCCCGCGCGCAGGCCCAGCCGGCCGACGGGCCAGCGCGCCAGCACGACGCCGGACACCACGCCGCCCACCGCCAGGCCGAGTATCACCTCGGAGACCGAATGCGCGTCCAGCACCAGGCGCGATATGCCCACCAGCACCGCGAATGCGGCGCCGGTCCATGCCAGCGCGACCGCCAGGCGCCGCGAGTGGCGGTTGCCCAAGGCGTAGCCCAGCACCGGGTACACCGCCGCCGACACCATGGAATGGCCGCTGAAACCCGTGAAGTCGATGGCGGCCCAGCCTATGCCCCACCCCAGGAATGCCAGCTTGGACGCCAGCACCGCCGCCCCGGCGATGCCGAAGGCCCACAGCCAATTGAGCACGGGCGGCCTTTGCGTCATCGCGACGAACAGCATCGCGATCAACGCGGCCGGCAGCACCAGCCGCGATTCACCCAGCGCCGAAACCAACATCCAGAAACCGTGCATGCCATCCTCGGGAGACCAACGTTCAAGCGCTCCATGGGACCATATCCCGCACGGCTTGGCTATCCCCCATCTTGCCCACCGGCGCGCCCGCGGCGGTATACCTACCGCCCGGCGCGGACGGCGGCGACGCCGGCCCTACCAACCCGCCTTGTAGCGCGCGTACAGGGCAATCACGTCGCGCACGTACTGCTGGGTTTCCGCATAAGGCGGAACGCCATCGTATTTCTGCACCGCGCCCTGTCCGGCGTTGTAGGCGGCCAGCGCCAGGTCCAGGCGACCGGGATACTGGTCGATCAGGCTGCGCAGGTGGCGCGACCCGGCCCGCACGTTGGTGGCCGGGTCCACCAGGGCGCGCTCGATATCCGCGTCGGCCAGCAAGGCGGCGGCGGTGCCGGGCATCAACTGCATCAGCCCCAGCGCCCCCTTGGGGGACCGCGCATCCTTGCGGAATCCGGACTCGATGGCGATGACGGCGCCCAGCAGCGCGCTGTCCAGCCCGTAATCGGCGGCCGCCTTGGCGATGACGGTGCGGTAGTCGTCCAGCCCTCGATGCGTGCTGAGCGCCGCCACGCGCGCTTCGTCGGCCTGCGCCAGCGCGGCCCTGGCCGGCGCCCCCGCCGGGCCGCCCACTCGCAGGCGCGGCGCGCAGGTCGCGCAACGCGAGGCGGCGCGCGCCTGGGCCTGCCTGTAGTACTTGGCCATCCCCTTGTCGACCGTCATGCTGCGCCAGTTGCCGAAGGGATCCTTGTAGCGGTAGGTCTCGCCCGCCCAAGCCTGTTTTGCACCCGTTCCCAGGGCCAGCACCATCGCCAGGGCAGCCAGGAACAGCCATCGTGGCCCATTGTTTCGCGCGCGGGTACGCCAGTGTGTCGTCATGGTGATTTTGCGTGTGCGGTGGCCTGCCGCGCTGCCGCGGCCCCATGCTCGGGCGCGTCCTCACCACTCGCGCCACCCGGTCTCTCCTCCGGTCCCAGATATTGGGGTATGGCGGCGCGCGCTGTCTTCTGCCTTGACGTCTTAGTGCATCGAGCGGAGCACTAATGCACATGGCCGGGTTCGCCGGCCATGGCGCCACGTCGAATGCGTCAGGCCCGCCGCAGGAAGCCCACGTCGCGGTTGCCGAAATTGCGCAGATGGGGGAACACGTCGTCCAGCGCCCCGTTGTCGGCGCCGAACCAGGCGCCCAGCGTCGCGCCGAATTCCTCGACGGAAGTGCTGGGCAGCAGCCGTCCGGCGTCGACGTAGCCTGGGCCCTTGATATCCCATTCGGGCTGCGTGCCGTAGAAGCGGCCACCTCGCACGGCGCCCCCCAGGACGAAGTGGTGGCCGCCCCAGCCATGGTCGGAACCGTCGCCGTTGGACACCAGGGTGCGGCCGAACTCGGATGCGGTGAACGTGGTCACCCGGTCTTCCATGCCCAGCGCCGCGATCGCCTGCTGGAAATCGGCCAGCGCGCCGCCCAGTTCCCGCAGCAGGCCGGGATGGGTGCCGTTCAGGCCGTCGTGATTGTCGTAGCCGTTCTGCGAAACGAAAAACACCTGGCGCTTGACGCCCAGCGACCGCCGCGCGGCGATCATGCGGGCGACGATCTTCAACTGCGCGCCCAGGGGCGTGCCGAAGCCGCCCCGCACATCGACGCCTTCCAGGGCTGCGCGCAGTTGCGTGTCGGCGCGTATTGATCGCGCCAGCGTGGCGGCGATCTGTTGCTGGAACAGGTGCGGTCCGGGCCGCGTCAACAGGGAACGGAGCAGATCGGTGCAGGCCGTCGATCCATAGGTGTCCCGTTGCAGCAGCTCGATCGGCGTCGAGCCGGCCGGACTGACACGGTAGGCGGACACGTGCTGCCCGGACAACAGCAGCGCCGTGCCGCCGGCCGTGACGTTGGCGAAGGTACTGTTGCCGTTGCCGGCGGCGAACAGGTCGGCCAACCGGCCGGCCCAGCCGGACGCCGCGCCCTCCGGCGCCAGGCCTTGCCAGTAGGATTGCTGGTCGTTGTGCGAGAACAGCTTGGGCGGCATGGGCACCCGCCCGCCGATGTAGTCGGCCTTGGTGGTGGGCACGACCATGGGGCCAACGTTCAACTGCACCGCCAGCGCGCCACGCTCGAACAGCGGCGTGAGCGGCGCCAGCGCCGGCGCCAGGGCGTAGACGCGCCCGGCGGCGCCATTCTCGCGCGCGGAGCCGCGCAGCACCGTCGCATCCAGCTTGTCCCGCTTCAACGCGATGTCGGCGCGCGTCCGAAAATAGCGCTCGTGGCTATCGGCGTCGTAGGGCACGACCGTGTTGTAGGGATCGTTGCCGCCATACAGGAAGACGCAGACCAGGGCCTTGTAGTCTTCCTTGCCATCGGATCGCGACGCGGCGCCGGATGGCGTCGCCTGCGCGGCGGCCTCGCCAGCCGCGGCCAGGCGCACGGCCAGCGGCAGCGCCGCGCCCGCGACGCCCGCCGCGCCCAGCACCGACACGCGGCGCACGAACTCCCGGCGTGAAGCTGAAGTCGTCATCGCTGCACCAGATAGTCAGGCGTGGCCGCCACCAGCGTGATCGCGGCGCGCACGCGGTCCAGCGGACGATCGGCCGGTATGGTGGCCACGGCGCGCGCGATCTCGGCGGCGGTGCCGCGATCGTAGGCATCGCCGGCCATCAACAGCACGACGCGGTCCACCAGGGCCTGCGTATCGTGCGCCACCGCAACTTCCGCCTTATAGGACGTCTGCAAGTCTTCCCAGCCACGATCGACGTAGATCGCGACGAAGTTCAGATAGCCCGCGACGCTCGTTTCATCGGTGATCTGCATCTCCGGCGCCACCATGCCGCGCTCCGCGATCGGACTGCCCGGCGGCGTGTAGCGCGGGCGGAAGAAATTGAACACCGACGCCGAGCGCATCGGACTCTGCGCCAGCCGTATGGTGTTGTCGGTGGTATCCGGCATGGCCCACTTGCCATCGGTCGACGTCGCGCCGAAGGCGCGCGCCCAGGCGGCGAAACGCACGATGGGCTCGCGCACCTTGCCCCAGGTGGGCGAAGCCAGGTCGGGAAAGCGGGCCTCCGGATCCAGCAGCACCGCCCTGACGACGGCGCGCAGGTTGCCGCGCCGGCCGCGTCCGTCATCGGCGAACACGGCCGCCACGCGGCCCACGTACGCCGGGCTCGGATTGCTGGTGACCAGCCGCTGGATCAGCTGCGTGCCGACGAAGGGCCCCACGTTGGAATGGTTGCACAGCACATCCAGGGCCTTGTTCATCGATGCGACGCCGCCCGTTCCGGCCGGCACCACCGTGCCCAGGAAACGTTTCTCCGACATGGAATGCAAGGCGGGGTTCAGCGCCATGGGCCGCCGATGGAAGGCCACGTTCTCCTCGCTGCCGCTCAGGTCCCAGCCGGTGAACACCTTGGCCAGCCCGCGCACGTCGTCATTGCCGTAGGTCTCGATCGGTTTGCCCTTGGACAGCTTGATGGTGCCATCCGGATTCAGCTGGTACAGGCCGATGGTGAACAGCTGCATCACCTCGCGCGCATAATTCTCGTCCGGCTCGCGACCGGTGCGCGGGTCTTCCTTGCGATTGCCGCGATACGTCAGCATGCAGCCCATCGATACGTTCAGCGTCACCGCGCCCAGCAGCGTGCGGTAATCGCCCAGGCCATGTTCGGCCAGGATATCCATGAAAGATGCCGCGCCAAACAAGGGCCAGTTGGTGGTGATCGCCGACACGCCCACCACGAAGATTTCCGACAAGGCGAAGGCCACCCGCGTGCGCACCTGGTCGGGCGCCGAGATGAACTTGCGCCACAGGGTCGATTCCAGCGGCGCGTTGATGCCGTTGCCCTTGTTGGCCTCGTTGTCGGCCCGGATGGACAGCAGCCAGTCGAAATGCGTCTGCGATGGCGGCAGGTTCAACTGCTCGTCCAGCCAGGCCGCGTAGCCCATGCGCACCACGCGATCGATTTCCGCGGGCGTCGGGCCGAACGTGGCCTGCGCCAGGAAACGCGACGCCTGCCCAGGCGTCGGCACGGGATAGTCATCGCCCAAGGTAGCGGGGTCGGCGCGAGGCGGCCGGGTGGTCGTCACTGACATGGCGGCATGAAGTCTGCAACGCACCCACCTTAGACGCATCGCAGCATGCCCACAATTCCGGCGCTTGGCGTAGAAAGCGGTGCCTGGCCAACCGAACGGCCTAGTCCGGACGACGACCCGCCGTGGATACGCCCGGCACAGGCCTTGCCGCCGTGGCGCGCACGACGCAACTCATCCTTTGGGAGTCGGCATGGCAGACGAGGCATCACGCTACGCACGCGCGGAGGTATTGCGCACCCTGGGGCGCTCATTATGGAAATACCGGCGCCGGGCGGGCGCGGCGCTGGTCCTGCTCGTCATGGCCAAGGGCTTCGCCGTGGCCGTGCCCGTGGCGCTGAAGATGGTGGTCGACCAGTTGAGCAGACCCGACGCTATGCTGGCGCTGCCGGTGTTCCTGCTCGTCGGCTACACGCTGCTGCGCTTTGCCGGCGGCCTGTTCACCGAACTGCGCGACATTGTCTTCTCGCCGGTGGCACAGGCGACGGTGGCTGAATTCAACCTGCGCATCTTCGAGCATCTGCATCGGCTGGGCGCCCGCTTCCATGCCAATCGCCAGACCGGTACGCTGGCACGCGACGTCGAACGCGGGACGAACGGCATCGGCTTCCTGATGGGAACGGCGCTGTTCACATTGCTGCCGACGCTGGTGGAGATAGGCTCCGTCGTGGCGATCCTGGTGGGCGCCTATGACCTGGCCTTCGCCGTCATCGTCGCCGCCACCTTCGTGCTCTACGCCGTCGTGACCTATGTGCTGACCAAGCGGCGCATCTACTACCAGCGCATGATCAACGAACTGGATTCGGCGGCGGGCGGGCGCATGGTGGACAGCCTGCTCAACTACGAATCGGTGAAGCTCTACACCAACGAAGCCGGTGAGTCGCGGCGACTGCGCGACCTGCTGGATCGCTGGCGCGCGGTGGGCATCGATAACCAGCGCGCACTGTCGACGCTGCACATCTCGCAGAGCGCGGTGATCGCCCTCGGCGTGGGCGCGGTCATGCTGCTGGCGGGCGTGCAGGTCGTCAACCGCGGCATGACCGTCGGCGACCTGGTACTGGTCAATGCCTACATCATCCAGATCTGCCTGCCGCTGAATACCCTGGGCCTCGTGTTCCGCCAGACCAAGGAGGCGATGATCAATGCGGAGCAGGTCTGCGGCCTGCTGCGGTTGCCACCTGAAAGCGATCCCGCGACGCCCGCGCCCTCCTTCCATCCGGGGCGCGGCGACGTACGATTCGAGAACGTGAACTTCAGCTACGAACCGGGCAGGCAGATCCTGTGGGACGTCAGCCTACACATCCCGCCTGGCGGCACGCTGGCCGTGGTCGGCGGCAGCGGCTCGGGAAAATCGACGCTGGGCCGTCTGCTGTTCCGCTTCTACGAAGCGGACTCGGGCCGCGTTACCGTCGACGGCGTGGATGTGCGCAGCGTCGATCCGGGCAGCCTTCGGCGCCACCTAGGCATCGTTCCGCAGGACACCATGCTGTTCAACGACACCATCGCGTACAACATCGGCTATGGCAGACCGGGTGCATCGTTGACGGACATCATCGAGGCCGCCAAGGGGGCGCGCCTGCACGACTTCGTGCATAGCCTGCCGGCGCAGTACGACACCCTGGTGGGCGAGCGCGGCGTCAAACTGTCCGGCGGAGAACGGCAGCGCATCGCCATCGCACGCGCCATCCTGAAGAATCCGCCCATCATGTTGTTCGACGAGGCGACGTCGGCGCTGGACACGCGCACGGAACGCGCGATCCAGGCCGAGCTGGACCGCATCTCTCGGGGCCGCACCACGCTGATCATCGCGCATCGCCTGTCTACGGTGGTCGACGCCGACGAAATCGTGGTGCTGGAGCACGGCCGGGTCGTCGAGCGGGGCAGGCATGCCGAACTGCTGGCGGCAAAGGGCATGTACGCACAGATGTGGACCCTGCAGCGCCAACAGACCGAACTGGAGCAGGCCGGATCGAAGCGATCCGCGCAGCCCGTCAACCTGGCGGCCTTGGTTGCGGGGGTGCTCGACGCCATACGCCAGGTCATCGATGAGAAGGGCGTCATCCTCTACACCGAGCTGAGCATGGAGAGCGCCCGCGTCACGGGCGACCCCGGTGTCTTGCAACAGGTCATCTGGGACATGTGCCTGAACGCGATCGCGGCGACGCCGGCGGGCGGCCGCATCGAGCTGAGCCTGCGCCGCGCGCACGACGCGGCGCGCCTCGCCGTGACGGACGGCCGCCTGCCGCCAGCCGATGCGGCCGCCCTGGATGTGTCCGATCAGATGAATGCGGTGCTCGCCGACCGGCCGCCGCTGGACGTCACGCACGCCCGCGCGGACATCGAGAAATTCGGCGGCCGCTTCGGCAGCGATACGATGCCCGGCGGACCGGGCCGCACCTACTGGCTGGAGATGCCGCTACGCGCGCCGAGCACGCCCGCGCTGCCTTTCGTCGGTCCGGTCCGCCAGGCATCGCTGCAAGGGGCGCGCGTCTTCCTGGTCGACGATAGCGAAGAGGAGCGCGCGCGCGTCGGCGCGGCCATGCAGCGCGCGGGCGCCGACGTACGCTACTTCAAGACGGGAGGCGCGCTGCTGGACGCTCTGCGCGGCGCGCCGGAAAACGACTGGCCCGATGCACTGGTGTGCGACGTCACGCTCGACGACATGGATGGCTATGCCATGGTCGCCGCGGTGCGCCAACTCGAAGCCGCGCGTGGCGTGGGCCTGGCCAATCGCATCCCCGCCATCGCCATATCGGGACATTCCGCATCGGAGGGCCGGTTGCGCGCATTGATGGCAGGCTACCAGACGCATACACCCAGACCGGTCGACGAAGACACCATCGTCAACATCACCGCGAAGCTCATGAGCGAGAAGTTCCACCGCGTGTAATCGGTGCTGTGCGATGCGCCGTGCGCGTCAGCCCAAGCCCGAACCGTTACACAGAGAACCGTTACACGGCGACGCCATAACGGCACACGGCTTGCACCCCCACGCTACCGAGCAGAGGATGAGTCTGGACATCGCACAGCGAGCGATCGAGTGTGATACGCAGCTGGTTCTCGGATGAGCGGCCAACAAGTCGACCAGTACGGAGAGAACCATGCGAAGAATCGCCATCGTGAGTGAACACGCATCGCCATTGGCGCTTGCGGGCAGCGTCGACAGCGGCGGACAGAATATCTACGTTGCGCAGATCGCCAGGCATTTCGCGCGGATGGGACATCAGGTGGACGTGTACACCCGCGCAGACAGTCCGCGCCTTCCCGCCGAAGTCACCTGGGAGGATGGCGTCCGCGTCATCCACGTTCCCGCCGGACCCGCGCGCGAGATCCCCAAGGAACAGCTGCTGCCCTACATGGATCAGTTCGGCGACTTCCTCATGCGCCATTTCGCCCGGCCGGAGCGGCGCTACGACATCGTGCATGCCAACTTCTTCATGTCCGCCCTGGCCGCGCTGCCCGCCGCACGCGCATGCGGGATACCCATCGCAGTCACCTTCCATGCGCTGGGACGCGTCCGGCGCCAATTCCAGAAGGAAGCCGATCTGTTCCCCGAACGCCGCTTCGACATCGAAGATGACATCATCGCGCGCGCCGACCGCATCATCGCGGAATGCCCACAGGACAAGCAAGACATGGTGACGCTGTACGGCGCCGATCCGCGCCGCTTGTCCATCGTGCCCTGCGGTTACGACCCGGCCGAGATGCTGCCCATGGATCGGATCCGCGCGCGCGCCGAACTCGGATGGAACGACAACAGGTTCACGTTGCTGCAGCTGGGCCGCATGGTGCCGCGAAAAGGTGTCGACAACGTCATACGCGCCCTCGGCCGCCTGCGCCGCCGGCACGGCATCGATGCCCGGCTGTGCGTCGTCGGGGGCAATAGCGCCACGCCGTCGGAAAGCGCGACGCCGGAGCTGGCGCGCCTGCGCGCCGTCGCACGCGAGGAAGGCGTGCTTCAGCACGTCGAATTCACCGGCCGCCGCGACCGGCTGCAGCTGCGCGCTTACTACTGCGCGAGCGATGTCTTCGTCACCACGCCGTGGTACGAGCCCTTTGGCATCACACCGCTGGAAGCCATGGCATGCGCCAGGCCGGTGGTGGGCTCCGATACCGGCGGTATCCGTTTTTCCGTACGGCACGGCGAGACCGGCTGGCTGGTACCGCCCAAGGAGCCCGATGCGCTCGCCGATCGCCTGGCCATGCTGGCGCGCGACAGCCTGCTGCGCCATCGCATGGGCGAAGCGGGACTGCAGCGCGCGCGCAGGTACTTCACCTGGCCATGCGTGAGCCGCCAGCTGATGGACGTCTTCGAAGAAATCATGGCGCCGGCCATCCTGCCCGACGTCGCCCCCGCGCCCGCGGCAGCCGCCGCCCGTGCCATCGCCTGAGGAGTTGCCTGTATGCCTGATACCGATACATCCACCGTCTCGGGCCGCGTCGCCATCGTTACCGGTGGCGGCAGCGGCCTGGGCAAGGCCATCTGCACGCTGCTCGCCGGCGACGGCGCCAAGGTCGTGGTCGCGGACTACGACGTCGACGCGGCCGAGCGCGTCGCCGGGTCGCTGCCGGGCGAGCATGGGCTGGCCGTGGGCCTGGACGTGGGCAATGAACAGCAGGTCCGCGATGCCCTGCGCCAGGTCGCGGAACGCCACGGCCGGCTCGATATCCTGATCAACAACGCGGGCGTCGACGTGACGGCGCCGTTGGAAGCGCTGGACGTGGCCGATTGGGAACGCGTGGTCCGTACCAACCTGACGGGTCCGTTCATGCTCTGCAAGTACGGCATGGGCCATCTGGGCAAGGGCGGCCACATCGTCAATATCGCCTCCACCGCGGCCCGCCGCGCCTGGCCCAACGCGTCCGTGTACCACGCCACCAAGTACGGCCTGATGGGTTTGTCCCACGCCCTGCACGCCGAACTGCGGCCCAGGGGCATCAAGGTCTCCGCCGTCATCGCCGGCGGCATGCGCACGCCTTTCCTGCTGGATCGCTTCCCCGACATCGACACCGGCACGCTGCAGGATCCTGCCAACGTCGCGCGCGCCGTGCGCTTCGTGCTGACCCAGCCGGAAGAAACCGTGGTCCCCGAAGTGATGGTGCTTCCCATGCGCGAGAGCTCATGGCCATGAACATGAAGCCCGCCATTTTCCTCGACAAGGACGGCACGCTGCTGGCCGACGTTCCCTACAACGCCGATCCGGCGCGCATGGCGTGGGCGCCCGGCGCGCGTGAAGGCGTCGCCCTGCTGGCCCAGCTGGGCCATCCGCTGATCGTCATCAGCAACCAGGCCGGGGTGGCGATGGGGCGCTTCGACGAAGCGGCCCTGCATCCGGTACGCCACCGCCTGGAGGCCATGTTCCGCACCCGGGGCGCGCAACTGGCGGACTTCTATTTCTGCCCGCACCATCCGGAAGGCACGCAGGCTGCCTACGCCGTGTCCTGCATCTGCCGCAAGCCCATGCCAGGGCTCCTGCGGCGGGCCGCCGCCGACCACGGCGTCGATCTGTGCGCCTCGTGGTTCGTGGGAGACATCCTGAACGATGTCGAAGCCGGCGCCCGCGCGGGTTGCCACACCCTGTTGCTGGACAACGGCCATGAGACCGAATGGAGGCAGGGACGCTGGCGCACGCCGGAAGAAACGGCGCCCGACCTTTACATGGCCGCGCGCCTGATCGCGCGCAAGCTGCGCTGCACGCCATCGCGCGGAAAGGAGACGGCATGAGCCCACGCGATCCGCCGGCGACCGGCCTGCCTGCCTTAGGCCTCGATGGCCCGACGGCGCCTGTCGATGCCGCCGCACAGGGATGGCGCAACGCGCGCAACCTGCTCTGCATCCGGTTGGACAATATGGGCGACGTGCTGATGACCACGCCCGCGCTGCGCGCCTTGAAGGCGGTGCGGCCGGACCGGCGCATCACGCTGTTGGCGTCGCGTTCTGGCGCGGCGATCGCGCCACATGTGCGCGACATCGACGACGTGATCGTCTACGAGGCCGCCTGGATGAAGAACGCGGCCAGTCCGCCGGAGCGCTTCCACGCGACGGTGCAACAGCTGCGCGAACGCCGCTTCGACGCTGCCGTCGTCTTCACCGTCTACAGCCAGAGCGCCTTGCCCGCCGCCCTGCTGTGCCATGCCGCCGGCATCCCGCGCGTGCTGGCCTACAGCCGCGAAAACCCCTATCACCTGATCAGCGATTGGGCCAGGGAGATCGAGCCCCTGCCCGAACCGCGCCATGAGGTCCAGCGCCAGCTGGACCTGGTGGCGACCATAGGCGCGCAGGCGCCGGACCGTCATCTTGCCTTCAGCGTCCGGGATGCCGACCAGGCGGGGCTGGACAAGGTGTTGCGGGCGCGGGACCTATCGCTGCCGCGCGACTGCGTACTGGCGCATTGCGGCGCGACCGCGGAATCGCGCCGCTACCCCGCCGCCCTGTTCGCGCAGGCCATCGACATGGTGGCCGGCGCCGGCGGATGCGTGATCCTGACCGGATCGCCCGATGAGCAAGCGCTGGTCGATGACGTCATGGCCCGCAGCTGCGACCCGCGCCGGCTGGTGAACCTGGCGGGCGCGCTGACCCTGGGCGAATTCGGCGCGCTGATCGCGCGCGCCAGCCTGCTCATCTCGAACAACAGCGGGCCGGTGCATATCGCCGCCGCGCTGGGCACGCCCATCGTGGATCTTTATGCACTGACCAATCCGCAACATACCCCTTGGGAAGTCCCCCATCGACTGCTGTACCGGGATGTTCCCTGCAAGTACTGCTATCGCAGCGTATGCCCCCTGGGCCATCACGCCTGCCTTAGCGCCGTCGATCCATGGCAGGTTGCGCAGGCGGCGTTCGAGCTGTTGGAGAGCCATGCTGGCACCCGCCCGCCCGTCATGATCAAGGCCGCCTGAGACGACGCCCAGGCCCCGTAAAGGACAACACCATGTACACATTGGGCATCAACGCCGCCTTTCACGACTGTTCCGCCACGCTGGTGCGCGATGGCGAGGTGCTGGCGGCCGCGGAGGAAGAACGCTTCACCCGCATCAAGCACGGCAAACGGCCCGTACCCTTCAGCGCCTGGCAGCTGCCCTATCACGCCATCGACTACTGCCTGGCCTATGCGGGAATCACGCTGTCCGACGTCGACCACGTCGCTTATTCCTTCGATCCGTCGCTGCTGGCCGGCGGTCGACCCCTGCCCGAGACCATCACGCTGCCGCTGGAGCCTTCGCGGCAAACGCACGGGGCGGACGGCCTATCCCCATGGGACCCGCTGTTCCTGTCCTATATCGTGAACGCGCCGCGGCAACTGATAGGCGGCGCGCCGCACCACCTGCGCCAGCGCTTCGAAGGGCTGACGCTGGACCAGTTGCTCGGGCGTTGGCAGTACGTCGAGCATCATCTGTCGCACGAGGCCAGCGCCTTCCTGGCGGCGCCCTGTGAAGAGTGCGCGGTGCTGACCATGGACGGCCGCGGCGAACGCGTTACCACCAGCTATGGCCACTTCACGAAAGGCCGCTATCGGCGTCTCAGGCAGATCGACCTGCCGCACTCGCTGGGCCTGCTGTACGAGGACGTCACGGACTACCTGGGCTTTCTGCGCTCCTCCGACGAGTACAAGGTGATGGCGCTGGCTTCCTATGGCAAGCCCGAGTATGTGGACCTGTTCCGCGAGATCGTCCGCCTGGACAAGGAAGGCGGCTACACCATGGAGCCGATCAACCTGGTCAGCCGGTTCGGCCCGGCGCGCAAGCGCGGATCGCCATTCGAGCAGCGCCACATGGATATCGCCCACTCGCTGCAGCAGATGCTGGAAGAAACCGCCTTGCACATGGCGACATGGCTGCAGGCGCAGACCGGCGCGCAGCACCTGAGCATGGCCGGCGGCGTGGCATTGAACTGCGTGATGAATGCGCGCATCGCGGCGGATGGCCCATTCAAGTCGGTATGGGTCCAGCCCGCCGCGGGCGACGCCGGTACATCGCTGGGCGCGGCGCTATGGGTGGACTACGAACGCCGCGAGGCGCCGGGGCGGCGCTGGGCCATGCAGCACGCCTACCTCGGACCCGAGTATGCCGACGAGGAAATCGAGCGCCTGCTCGATCGGTCGCACCTCGCATACCGGCGGCTGGACGATGTGGCCGAACAGGCTGCGGAACTGCTGGCGCAGGAAAAGATCCTGGGCTGGTTCCAGGGCCGCATGGAGTTCGGCCCCCGCGCGCTGGGCGCGCGCTCCATCCTGGCCTCGCCGCGCGACAGCGCCATGCAGGCCAGGCTGAATGGCTTGAAGGACCGAGAGGACTTCCGGCCGGTGGCGCCGGTCGTCATGGAAGAGCGCGCCCACGAGTGGTTCGATGCGCGCGGCGAAACGGGCATCTGCGCGCCGTTCATGCTGTTCGTCTATGACGTGCTGCCGCATCGCGAACGCCAGATACCGGCGGTCAAGCACATCGACGGCACGGCACGCGTGCAGACGGTGCGGCGCGACCAGCACGCGCTGTACTACGACCTGCTGGCCGCCTTCGAACGCCGCACCGGCGTGCCCGTGCTGGTGAATACCTCGTTCAACACGCGGGGCCTGCCGGTGGTCTGCACCCCGCGCGACGCGCTGGAATCGTTCTGGACCTCGCCGCTGGACGCCCTGGTCATCGGCAGCTATCTCGTGGAGAAGCCGCTTTGAGCGGCACGGCGCACCACCCGACGGCGCCACGCCCGCGGGACGAACGGATGAATGATCAGGATGAACCCATGATTGCCGAATCCCGACCGCGCATCTCGGTGGTGGTTCCGACCTACCGCCGCCCCGACCTGCTCCAACGCTGCCTGGAGGCCCTGCTGCGCCAGACGCTGAAACCGGGCGATTACGAGATCATCGTCTGCGACGACGGCCCCAGCGATGCCGCATATCAGGTGGTGGTCAAGCTGACGCCCGTGGCCGGCGGCCCGGCGCTGCGCTATGTCCCGGTCACGGGTACGCAGGGGCCGGCGGGGGCCCGCAACGCCGGATGGCGGCGCGCGCGGGCGGAGCTGATCGCCTTCACCGACGACGACACAGTGCCCGACCCGGCCTGGCTGGCCGCCGGACTGGCCGCGTTGTCGCCCGGGGTGGACGCGCTGTCGGGGCGCATCGTCATGCCGCTGCCGCCCCATCCCACGGACTACGAGCTCGACGCCAGCCGCCTGCAGGACGCCGAGTTCGCCACGGCGAATGTCTTCCTGCGGCGCGACGCCCTGGCGCGCGTCGGCGGTTTCGATCCGCGCTTCCAGCTGGCGTGGCGGGAAGATTCCGATCTGCATTTCTCGCTGATGGAACACGGACTGCGCGTCGAACGCGCGCCGCACGCCATCGTGGTGCATCCCATCCGTCCCGGCTCATTCGGCGCCGGCATAGGCATGCAGCGCAAGATCGTATTCGACACGCTGCTGTACAAAAAACATCCGCGCCTGTACCGCGAGCGTATCCGGCCGCATCCGCCGTGGTTCTACCTGTCCGTGACGGCCATGCTGATACTCGCGGTGGCGGCGCTCGCCGCGGGCTGGTACGCAGCGGGCGCGGCCGCGCTGCTGGCCTGGCTGGCGCTGACCGCATGGTTCAGCCTGCGCCGCCTGCGCGGCACGCGTCGCACACCGGACCACATCGTGGAGATCCTCATGACGTCCGCCGCGATCCCCCCAGTCTCCATCTTCTGGCGCATCGTCGGGTCGTTGCGCTACAAGGCGGGCTTTCCATGACGGGCGATCTCTGGCATCCGCGGCCGCGCCGCATCGCGATCTTCCGCGCATTGCAGCTGGGCGATATGTTGTGCGCCGTGCCGGCGTTGCGCGCCTTGCGGCAACACTGCCCCGACGCCCGCATCACGCTGATCGGGCTGGATAATGCCGGCCCATTCGTGCAGCGCTTCCGGCGCTACCTGGACGACCTGCTGCCCTTTCCCGGGATTCCGGACTTCCCGGAGCAGGCCGCCCGGCCCGAGGCCCTGCCCGCCTTCCACCGCCAGGCGCGAGCGCGCGGGTTCGACCTGGCCTTGCAGATGCACGGTAGCGGCACGATATCGCTGCCCATCGTGCGCGCGCTGGGCGCGCGCGCGCACGCCGGCTTCGTCCCGCATGGCGGCATGGCATGCCAGGGCCGGCTCATGCCCTGGCCGGACGACCTGCCCGAGCCGCTGCGCTATACGGCGCTGATGCGGCACCTGGGCGTGCCGGTGCATGGCGACGCGCTCGAAATGCCATTGACGCCGGAAGATCATGCCGAGGCCGATCGCGTTGCCACGGAGGCCGGCCTCGATCCGGCAACGACCGTACTGATCCATCCGGGCGCGCGCCTGCGGTCGCGCCGCTGGCCGGCGGCACGCTACGGCGCCGTTGCCGCGCGGCTGGCTGGCCAGGGGTGGCGCATCGCCGTGACCGGCAGCGCCGACGAACGCGCGCTGGCCGCGGAAGTCCTGGCGGCCGCCGGGCCCGGCGCCATCGACCTGACGGCCCGCACGTCGCTGGGCGCGCTGGCGGCCCTGCTGGCGCGGGCGCCGCTGCTGGTCTGCAACGACACCGGTGTTTCGCACGTCGCCGCGGCGGTGGGCACGCCCAGCGTCGTCGTGGCCTGCGGCAGCGACACGCAGCGGTGGGCGCCGCTGGACAAGAGGCGTCACACCGTCCTGGCCGACCATCCGCCATGCCGTCCCTGCGCCTACGAGACCTGCCCCATCGGCCACGTGTGCGCCTTGAATGTCTCCGTCGACGCCGTCATGGGCGCCGTGGAGGCGAAACTCAGCCTGCCGGAACGAAGGAACAGCCATGCCGCGTAGTCCGACCCCACTGCGCCCGTTGCGCATCCTGACCTGGCATGTACACGCCAACTACCTGTACGCGCTGACGCGCGTGCCGCATGAATTCTTCGTGCCCGTCCGCGCGGGGAACCCGCCCGGCTATGGCGCGCTGGGCGATCGCATTCCCTGGGGCGGACACGTGCGGCAGATCGACGCCGATGCGCTACGCGAAGCCCGGTTCGATTTGGTGGTCTACCAATCCCGCGCCACCTACGAAGAGCGCGAGCGGCTGTTGTCGCCGGCGCAGCTCGCCCTGCCCTGCGCCTATATCGAGCACGATCCGCCCATGCCGCATCCCACCGATACGGCGCACTGGTTCCGGCACGAGCGCGGCACCCTGGTCCACGTCACCCACTACAACCGCGTGGCCTGGGACAACGGCGCGGTGCGCACGGCGGTCATCGAACATGGCGTGCCTGCGCCGGGCATCGACCCGCGATCCGACCGCCTGGCGCGCGGCATCACCGTCATCAACCACCTGCGCCGGCGCGGCCGCCGCATGGGCGCGGACCTGTTCGAACAGGCGCGCGCGCAGGTGCCGCTGGACCTGATCGGCATGGATGCGCAAGCCATGGGCGGGCTGGGCGAGATACCCAACATGGAAGTCGGCGCCTTCATGTCGCGCTACCGTTTCTTCTACAGCCCCATCCGCTATACCAGCCTGGGGCTGGCCCTGATCGAGGCCATGATGGCCGGCTTGCCTGTCGTGGGCTTCGCCGCCACCGAGCTGGCGCGGGTCATCGTCAATGGCCGCAACGGCTATATCGACACCGATCCGGACCGGCTCATCGACGTCATGAAAGCCCTGATAGACGAACCGCGCCTGGCCGCCGACTGGGGCGCGGAAGCCAGGAAAACGGCACTGGAGCGCTACGGCATGGACCGTTTCGTAGCGGATTGGACCACCTTGTTCGCAAGGCTGATGGGAGATACGCAATGATCCAGGCTTGTACTCGTCCTTTGCGCGTTCTGGTGTCGGGCGGCGCCGGCTTCATCGGCTCGCACCTGTGCGCGCGGCTGCTCGACAAAGGGCATACCGTCATCTGCCTGGACAACTTCTATACCGGCCAAGTGCAGCACGTCGAGCCCTTGAAAAGCAATCCACGCTTCGCGCTGGTCACGCATGACGTCGTCGAACCCTACGAGGCACAGGTCGACCGCATCTACAACCTTGCGTGTCCCGCCTCGCCCATCCATTACCAGAACCAGCCGGTGCATACGCTGCGAACCTGCGTACTGGGCGCGATGAACATGCTGGAGCTGGCCCGCGCGACAGGGGCGCGCATCCTGCAGGCATCGACCAGCGAAGTCTACGGCGATCCGCAGGTGCATCCGCAACGCGAAAGCTACTGGGGCCACGTCAATCCCATCGGCATACGTTCCTGCTATGACGAAGGCAAGCGTTGCGCGGAAACCCTGTTCCACGACTATGCCCGCGTCTATGGCGTACGGGTCAAGATCGCCCGGATCTTCAACACCTACGGTCCCAGCATGGCGCCCAACGACGGCCGCATCGTTTCCAATTTCATCCTGCAGGCATTGCAGGGGCGGCCCATCACCATCTATGGCGACGGCAGCCAGACGCGCGCCTTCTGCTACGTGGACGATATGGTGGATGCGCTGGAGCGCCTGATGGAAAGCCCGGACGATGTGACCGGGCCGATCAACCTGGGCAATCCGCAGGAGCTGACAGTGCTGGATATCGCGCAGCGCATCCAGCGCCTGGCGGGCACCCGCGTGCCGCTGGACTTCCAGCCGCTGCCGCCGGACGACCCCACCCAGCGCTGCCCCGACATCGGCCTGGCCGCCCGCGAGCTGGGTTGGGCCCCGTGCGTGCCGGTGGACGAAGGCCTGCGGCACACGATCCGCTATTTCAGCCAGTTCGTGAACGCGGATATCGTACGGGCGCCGGCGCGAGCCGATGCGTCGCTATAGGGATGCGCGTCAAGGGAGACCCGGGTGCGACCCATCGATGACCCTGGCACGATCGCGGCGATCTCGCCGCATCTGGACGACGCGGTAGCGGGCTGCGGCGCGCTGCTCGCGGGCGCGCCTGGCAGCACCGTGATCACCGTGTTCGCCGGCGTGCCGGATGCCACCGCGCCGCTGACGGACTGGGATCGGCGTTGCGGTTTCGGCGACGGCGTCGCCGCCATGAAGTGGCGCCTGGCGGAGGACGACAAGGCCCTGCATCTGCTCAAGGCCCACCCCGTGCGCCTGCCCTTCCTGGACGACCAGTACATGCGCGCCATGGCGCTCGCGACCGCCAAGCCCGACAAGGTGGCGCATGCGCTGGACGCCGCGCTGGAAAAGGCCGGCGCGCGCACGGTGCTGTTTCCCCTGGGCCTGTTCCATTCCGATCACACGCTGGTGTCGGATGCCGTGCTGGGCCTTTTCACCACCCGGCCGCAGCGGCGCTGGGTGGCCTACGAGGACGCGCTGTACCGCACCAAGCCAGGGCTGCTTCATGCCAGGCTGGTGCAGTTCTACACGCGTGGCGTCAGCCTCACGCCGGTGGCCTTCGCCAATACGAACGGGCACCGCAAGGCGACCGCGATGTCGGCCTACGGCAGCCAGATGCCGGAACTGGGCATCACCCGTAACGAAGGCGACACCACGGCCCCAGAGCGGTACTGGCTGCTGAGCGAAGCCATCAAGCAGGCGCCCGAGTCCCGTGAACCACCTGTCGGCGCGGGCGACGCGGGTGATGCGGGCGGACAGCCGGCTCCACGGCAGCCGGGGACGGCGGCACGAAGGCCATGAGCGAGGCGCCGGCCCGTGTGTCCATCGTCGTGCTGACCTACCAGCGGCGCGGGGAACTGCTCGGCAACCTGGAGCGGCTGCTGCGCCGGAATCCCGGGGTGCCCGTGATCGTGGTCGACAATGGTTCGCGTGACGGGACGGCGGACGCCGTCGCCGCGGCCTACCCCGGCGTGACGCTCGTGCGCGCTCCCGGCAATCTCGGCGCCGCCGGCCGCAATCTGGGGGTGGCGGTCGCCACCACCCCCTATATCGCCTTCTGCGACGACGATACCTGCTGGGAAGTCGGCGCGCTGGCCGAGGCCCAGCGGCTGCTGGACGGCGCGCCACGCGCGGGCGTCATCAACGCCGCCGTGCGCGTCGGGCCCAGCGGCAGACTCGACGCCACCTGCCTGGCCATGTCCCGCAGCCCGCTGGGCCGTGGCCCCTTGGGCACCACGCGGCTGCTGGGCTTCATGGCCGGCGCGTGTGTCGTGCGGCGCCAGGCCTACCTGCAGGCCGGCGGCTACGAAGCCCGTTATTTCATAGGCGGCGAAGAAGCGTTGATGGCCCTGGACCTGGCGACCTTGGGCTGGGACATGCTCTACGCGGGGCAGGTCGCGACCTGGCATTACCCATCTCCAAACCGAGACCGCCCCGGCAGAAGGCGGCTGCTCAGCCGCAACGACCTGTGGACGGCCTGGTTGCGGTTGCCCGCGGGCGTCGCCTGGGCCGCGACATGGACCGTGCTGCGGGAGTGCCGCCAGCACGGCGATGCGCTCCGGGTGCTGGGAGCAGCACTGGCGGGGGCGGCCTGGATCCTGCGGGCACGCCGTTGCATCTCGGCGGCGGTCGAATGCCAACGCCAACGGGTCGCCAATACCGTCACCGCCGAGGACGCCGTACTCATCCACGATGCGCAAATCTTGCCAAGCCTGCGCACATCGCACGGGCACGAGGCGTGCGCCACTCGCGTGCATCCAGGCCGCACACCCCAGGAGACGCTCATGACGATGCACCGCGACACAGAGAGCCGGGCTGACGAAAAAGCCCTCACCGACCATAGCGGCGACGCACAAGATCACGCAGTTTTACGTCCCGATACAGGCCCCCGCTCCGATCCGCCCCCGCGCTCGTTGCAGAACCGGCCGCTCGACCCTAACTCCTCGGCAGAAAAGACTTTTCCCCCGGGCGTGGACGCGGCCGACGTGCTCGATCCGGGCCGGCAGACTCCCGGGGCACCGCCCGTGGACAATCGATCGGGGCAAAAGCGCTAGGTTTTCGCGTTACAGCGGGCACGGGGCTTGCGTCGATGCCGCGCCGCGCCATTGCGGCACCCCGTGAACCAGGAGAACAGTATGAATAAGGCGGAAATCCCTCTCGCACAGCGCGATGCCCTGACCCTGATGCTGGACGATCATTCCACGATCAAAAAGCTTTTCAAGGATTTCGGGAAAACGGATGACCCGGAAATCCGCGAATCGATTGCCCACGAGGCCTGCATGACCTTGACGGTCCTGGCCCAGATCGAAGAAGAATTGTTCTACCCCTTCGTCCGTGCCCAGAACCCCGCCGCTTTCGGCCGGCTGCTGGACAAGGCCGTGGTCGAACATGGCGTGGCGCGCAATCTGGTTGCCCAGATCCAGGGCATGACCAGCGACGACCCCCTGTTCCATGCCCGCGTGTCGGTGTTGGGCGACTACATCAGCCACCACATCGAAGAAGAGGAAGGCGAACTCTTCCCGAAGCTGGTCGTGCTGAACGTCGATCTGCGCGCCGTCGCCAAGAAGATGCAGCAGCGCAAGGAAGAAATCGCCACCGTGGCCCATATCGCGTGACCGGCACGCCGGTGGGGATCGGATTGAAATGAGGATATTGACGAAGGAAACCCCCAATTCGCGGGCGACCCTATGGCTGGCGCCCACCATGCAGGGGGGGTTCCGCTGGGAAGTCGAAGTCGTCGACACGGGTAAGACGACGGTGCCCCAGCTGATTCAATCCCAATTCATTTACCGTACGCCTACCGATGCCGCGTTGGATGGGATCCGCGCCCTGGAAGAGCTGGCCGTACTGCCCTAGCGGCATAGGCCCGTCTCTATCCAGGCATGAGGCGCGCCGCATGAGCGGCGCGCTTTTTGTCGTCCGGAATTTATCAGGGCTTGGGCGCGCCCTTGTCACCCGGCAGCAATGTGGGCGGCGCCTCGCGCGACGCCGGCGATACGGCGCCGGGGGCGCCGGAACTGGCGGCGGGCGCGCTTTCCTCCGGACTTGCCTTCCCGCTGGCGGCCAGGCTCTTGCGCAGCGCCAGTCCAGCGTCCAGGTGCGCCTTCAGATTGGGCAGCATCTGCTGGGCAAAGGCCTTGACCTCCGGATCCTTGCCATGCTCGGCGGCGTCGACGAAAAGCGCGACCGCGGCCTGGTGGGCCGCGATGGCCACGTCGTCGGCATAGGCAAGATCGAAATCCGTCCCGTTCTTGGCGTCGAGGGCTTCCATGACGTGCGTCTGGCTGGAAGATATCGCCCCTGGCAGGGAGACCTTGCGCGCTGCCGCCAGGGCCTTGAGCTGGCCTGCCATGTCCGCATGCTCGTCCAGCATGGTACGCGCGTAGCGCTTGACCTCGTCATGCTCCGCCTTGCGCTGGGCCAATTGGCTCGCGGCGATCTCGAAGCTGCCGGCCTGGGCCGCTCGCTCCATGAACGCCGCGTCGGCGCGATCAACCTCCTGGGCCTGCGCCAGGCAAGGCCCAGTCACCCACAATAGCGATACCCCGATTATGCGCACCCAGTGTTTCATGGCGATCTCCTTCGACGCGTGGCCGGCCGGTACAGGCGCGCAACCCGTGTGCCCATCCATGGGTCTGTTGCCCAGGCAGCGTTGAGAGTGTGCCCAGACCGCGCCAGGCGCGGGAAAAGGAGGAAAAAATGCAGGACACCATGCAGATCTTCGTCGGCTGCGATCCCAACAATGGCGACCTCGAACAAATGATGGTGCTGGACTACAGCCTGCGCAAGCACGCTTCATTGCCCGTGCGCGTACATTGGATGCGATTGACGCACGATCCAGCGAGCCCCTGGTACTGCGATCCCGCTCGCGGACGTGGCTGGCGCACGGAAACCTGGTCGACACCCTTTTCCGCCCTGCGCTGGAGCCTGCCGGCCTGCCGTGGCTACCAGGGGCGCGCGCTGTACATGGATGCCGACATGCTGGTCCTGGACGACCTGGCGGCGCTGTGGACCATGCCCCTGCGCGACAAGGCCGTGATGGCCGCGCGCCACAACGGCGGCCAGTCGGGGCGCCCCGACTGGCTCTACTGCGTGACGCTGTGGGACTGCGCACGCGCGCGCCGCCATCTGCCGGCGCTGGAAGATATGCGGAAAGATCCCCAGCTGCATCGCCGGCTCAAGAAGTACTTTTCGCGACGCCCGGAATTGATCCACGCCATCGATCCCCGCTACAACTGCATCGACGGCGAGAACCGGGCCGCGGATGAAATGGGCGTCCTGCACTACTCGGACATGAGCACGCAGTTCAGCCATGGATACGCGATGGCCCGCCGCCAGGCGGAAGGCGCGGAGCACTGGTATGACGGGCCGGTGCGCGCGCACCCGCGCGCCGACCTGGCCGCGCTGTTCCACCGCTACTACCAGGAAGCCCTGGATGCCGGCCACCGGCCGGACGACTATCGGGTACCCGCCTTCGGCCGGTTGCCCAAGGCGTCGCAACAGGATTATCCCGGCAACGTGCGGCGCGTCAGGCAGGGCTGGACCCGCCGGCTGTTCGCTGCGTCGGGGCTGTTCAGGCGCGCCTGATCATGTGAACAGGCTACCGGCCTGTTTCAGCAGCTCGCTCTTCTGCAGCATGCCGACCACCTGGCGGCCTTCGCGGTCGCTCAGCACCGGCGTGCGTTCGGCGGGCGACTCCACCACCGTCTGCCAGACATCCAGCAGCCGCTGGTCCGCGTAGACGACCGGGAAGTCGGTCGTCGCCATGCGCGCCAGCGTGGCCTCCCGGCCCTCGCCGGCGTTGACCCGCGCCATCAGGTCATTGACCCACACCGCGCCGGCGAAACGTCCGCCGGCGTCGATCAGGAAGACGAAACGGTTGCGCTGCGCGAGGCCGATCCGCAAGGCTTCCTCGAGCGACGCCGACACGGGGGCCAGCAGCCCGACCGGCCGCATCACGCCTCCGGCGGTCGCGTCCGCCAGCAGCGCACGACGCATATCCCGCGCGCGATGCCGCGCGATGACCTCATAGGTGCCCGTCAGGCGGAACAGCATGGAGACCGCATAGGCCGCCACGGTCGCGATCATCAGCGGGAATACGAAGGTGGGTTCGCTGGTCATCTCGAACACCATCAGGGTCGACATCAGCGGCGCCTGCGTGGTGGCCGCGAGCGCGGCGGCCATGCCCAGCACGCCCAGCAGCACGACGCCGTCCTGCACGCCGAACACCTGCGCGGCCAGCGGCGCACAGGCAGCGCCGGTCAGGGCGCCTATCAACAGCGACGGTGTGAACAGCCCGCCGATGGCGCCCGAACCCACCGTGGCGATGGTGGCGACGACTTTCAACACCAGCAGGATCAGCAAGGGCGTGGCCATGGGATGGCCATCCAGCAGCCGCTCGATGGGCGCGAAACCGTTGCCGGTGACATCGGGCGCCGCCAGTGTGATGATGCCGACGATCAGGCCACCCAGGCTCATGCGCCACACCGGCGAGGCAAACAACCGCGCGAACAGATTGCGCGAGTAGCGCACGCCCCAGAGAAACGCCGACCCCACGGCGCCGGCCACCAGTCCCAACGCCACCACCGCCAGCACGCTGTTGGCCGTGAAGTCGAAGGCGTATGCGGGCAGGTCATACAGCGGATTGAACTGCCCCAGCATGCTGGTAGTCCAGGCCGATGCGACCGCGGCGGTGAACAGGTAGCCTATGCGCCGCAATTCGAGCGAACCGAATGCTATCTCGGCGACGAAGATGACCGCCGCCAGGGGCGTGTGGTAGACCGCGGTCAGGCCGCCGGTGGCGGCCATGGCCACCGCCAGCCGGAAATCGGCGCCGCGCAGGCCGGGCAGCACGCGCTTGCAGAAGGCCGAACCCACGGTGGCGGACAATTGCACCATGGCGCCTTCCTTGCCGATGGAGCCGCCGGACACGATGGAGAAGAACGACGACACGCAGCGCAGCAGCGACGGCAGCACCGGGATGCTGGCCATCTTGCCGTCTATGGTTTCCAGGTACTCGGAGACGACGCCGGCGCGCTTTTCGCGGCGCTGCGCCTGGACCAGGATGAGCGCGGCGATGGCGCCGCCCAGCGTCGGCAAGGCGATGCGCGCGTACCAGGGCAAGCCGGCGAACACTTCGGTGATATCCGCGGCGCTGTCGAACATGCGCTCCGACGCGTGTTCCAGGCTCCAGCGAAACGCATGCGCGGCCAGCGCGCCCAGCACGCCGGTGGTGATCGCCAGGACGATCACGCGAAGGTAGTCCGCGACGGACCGTTCGATCGTGCCTGTACTGTTCAAGGCCGGCTCCTCAGGACCGCGCGCAAGGCTTTCATCATCGGCGACCAGACCGCCTGGCGCCGGCTCAACAGGGAGATGTCGCGCTTCAGCGGCAGCGCGGCGTCGACCGGCAAGGCGGCCACGCCGGTGCCGGCGTCCGCCAGCAGGGAGTCCGGCGCCACGGTCAGCAGGTCGGTGCCCGCGACCAGTTGCAGCGCGCCGGCCGAGATGAAGTCGACCTCGAGCGCGGCGCGCGGCAACGGCTGGTCCGCGCGCGCGAAGGAGGCATCCAGCCGCTGGCGCGCCACCGACGTGCGCTTGGGCAGTATCCAGCGCTGATCGGCCAGGTCCGCCAGCGACAGCGCCGGATGCTTGAACAGAGGATGGCGGCGGCTGGCCACCAGGCGCAGCAGGTCATGGCCCATGGCATCCTGGCGCAGCACGCCCCCGCGGGCGCCATCGGCCGGCGCGACGGCCAGGTCCAGGTCGCCGCGCTCGACCAGATCGGGCAATTCATCGGAAAGCCCGAGGGTCAGGACCACCCGCAGCTCCGGCTGCCGTGGCAGCAGCACTTCCAGCGCGGGCATCACGACGGTATCCATGGTGGCGGCGGTGGCGCCCAACCGCAACAGCCCGCCGCCGCCGCTGCGCAACCCCTGCGCGTGCCGCACCGCATCCTCGTATTGATTGACGACCTTGCGCGCGTGCTCGGCGAAGGCCAGGCCCGCGGACGTCGGGCGGATGGCGCGGCCCGCGCGGTCGAACAGCACCAGGCCGGTTTCATCTTCCAGCCGCTTGAGCGATTTCGACAAGGCGGGCTGGGTCACCGCGCAGGCGGATGCCGCGCGCCCCATATGGCCATGGGCGACGACAGCCAGAAAATACGAGAGATCCCGCAGCGAAAGATCCATGAATTCCAGTTATGCAATTCATAACCATCTGGAATCCGGAGTGTAGCGCGGCGGGAACGGCCGGTCCATCGCTCGATCCGCTTCGGGCTTGCCACTAGAATCGCCCCATGAACGATGCTCAGGCCTCATACACCGTCACGCTGGTGCCCACGGAATGGCGCTTCGACGCCGGCGCGGACGAAGCCGTGGTCGCGGCCGCCGCGCGCGCCGGCATCAGGATGCCCGCGTCGTGCCGCAATGGCACCTGCCGCACCTGCATGTGCTTCCTGGTCGAAGGGGAAGTCGCCTATCCCGGCGGAAGGCCGGGCCTGACGGCGGACGAAATATCAGAGGGTTGGATATTGCCCTGCGTGGGCAGGGCGCGCAGCGACCTGCGCATCGAACTGCCCGATGCCGAGCTGGCGGCACCGAGCGCGCCGCGTCCCATCATGGTGGGACCGCGGCGCTGACTGGCATATCGCCGCGGATCAGCCCGCCGCGATGCGGTAGTGGCTTTCGTTGAACTCGACGGCGGCCTTGCCGTCGACGGTGCTTTCGACTCGCTGAATGGACTCCGCCGGCCGGGCGCCGCGCGGTTCGGTACGCGGCAGGGCGCGCGCGGGCTCCGACGCCACGCTCTGCGGCAGCGCCTGATTGGAAACGCCCAGCAAAGTCAATTCGGCACCGATCAATCCTTTGAAAAGCTCGTTCATTACCGCTACTCCTTAATCCTTGCAGACCGGCGCGAAACTGCCCGGCACCTATGGATCGACAGCTTAGGTGAAGCCAGGTTCCCGCGGAAGGCAAATAGTTTTATGGGCGCGATTGAACGCCCCTATGCGGCTCTGCCTCCATGCGGCCATGGGATTGGACGCCGCCGCCGATATCGCGGAGCCACGGCAAGGGCTAGACTAGCGCCACAAGCAGAACAATTCGGAGAAGACACATGGGATCGAAGTCCAAGGCGGCCTTGGCCGCGCTGGCGCTATGCGCCGCCACCGTCTGCCAGGCGCAGGACACCTGGCCGGCCAAACCCATCACGATGATCGTCCCCTTCCCGCCCGGCGGGGTCGCCGATACCGTGGCGCGGCCGGTCGCCGACGCCATGAGCCGCACGCTGAAACAGACCGTGGTGGTGGAAAACCGCGCCGGCGCCGGCGGCGGACTGGGCATGGGCGTGGTCGCGCGCGCGGAGCCCGACGGCTACACCGTGCTGATGGCCTTGTCTTCCATTTCCATCATTCCCGAAGCCGACCGCATACTGGGCCGCTCCCCCATGTACCAGTTGCGCCAGTTCAAGCCGATCGCGCGATTCACCGCGGATCCCACGGTGCTGGTGGTGCGCGCCGACAGCCCCTGGAAGACCGCGCGCGAGTTCATCGACGACCTGCGCCGGCCGGACGCCACGCCCGTGAGCTATGGATCGTCGGGCAACTACGGCACCATGCACGTGCCGATGGAGATGCTGCATGGCGCGGCGGGGATCAAGGTGCTGCACGTGCCCTATGGCGGGGCCGGGCCTGCCATCGTTGCGCTGCTGGGCGGTCAGGTACAGGCCGTGTCCACCGGCCCCGCGTCGGTGCTGCAATACATACAGGCGGGCAAGGTCAGGGCCCTGGCGACGTGGGGCGACACGCGGCTGGCGTCGCTGCCTGACGTGCCCACCTTGAAGGAACTGGGCTATGACGTCACGTTCGCCCAATGGTCAGGGCTGTTCGTGCCGGCGGCCACGCCGGAATCCATCGTGCAGAAACTGCGCGCGGCAGCCGCGGCCGCCGCCAACGACCCGAAGGTGCGCGATACGATCCAGCAGGCGGGCAGCCCGGTGCTTTATCTGGACGCGCCGCAGTTCCAGCAGTACTGGGATGCGGATGCCGCCAAGATGACCGAAGCCGTCCGCAAGATCGGCAAGGTCGAATAGCGCCGCCGGGGCGGCGCCATTGCTGTCAGCTGACTGAATAACCGCGGCCCGTCATGCAGGCGGACATGGCGCGGTTATACGAGTCCACCATCACGCCGGTGGTCCACTGGTTGGGGTGCTCCGGATCGTAGCCGCTCTGGTTCATCGCCCAGCCCTGGCATTCGCCGCGGTCACGCGTCTGCTGCGCCTGGCTTTGCCCGCGAGCGGGATAGGCGATCAGGCTGCTGGGAGGCGCGGGCGGCGGCGTGTACACGGGCGGGGGCGAATACGCCACCGGCGGGGCTGCGTACACCGGCGCGGGATACACCGGGGCGCCGTAGACGACGGGGGGCGCCGCATAGACGGGCGCCGCATATACCGGCGAGGTGTAGACCACCGCCGGCCGCGAGTTGGCGGCAATGATGGCGCCGGCGGCGCCCAGCGCGAGCGCGCCACCTACCCACCAGCCCGCCGACGAACCGCGCCAACCGCCATGGTAATAACCGTAGCCATGGGCCATGGCCGGCGACGCGACGCCGGCAGCCGTCGCCAGCGCCAGGGCCGCGACGGCAGTTCGCAAAGTCAAGGTCTTCATCTGCTGCTCCATATCCCGCGCGCGCAATGCGCCGAGGGAAACACGACCGCTACTCTACCCACTTCGACTGTGCGCTGGCGAGCAAATTCCGTGCGTAGGAAACCGCGCTGGTTTCAGGGCGTTTCGGATTCGCGCGGCGGCAAGCACCAAGAGGTAGACGGCTTAATTTAATCCGGGTAAAATTTCCGGAATCGAGGCATACCGGCGACACCCGGGCTTCTCTTCCCTCTTCCTCTCCGTTTTACTCCCTATTCTTCGGGACCACCGGGCAGCCGTCGCGCTGCTACTCACCATGACACTGACCGTCCGTACCCCATGCACGGCCTTCGCCGGGCACCGCCGGCTGGCTGCCGGCCCGCTCGCCGACGTCGCCTTGGCCGTCAAGGCCGCGCTCGAAGAGCAGGTTCCCGAGCATGCGAATGTATTGACCTTCGACGACACCACTGGGCAGGTGATCGATATCGACACGCGGGGCAGCCGCGACGACGTGCTGGCACGCCTGGCGCGCGCCCAGGCCGCGATGGAGGCCGCCGCCGCGGGCGTCGCCAGGCCGGCGGCCGCCGCGACAGGGGGTGAGGCCGATGCAGGCGGTCCGGGCGTCGATGGGCCGGGCGTCGCTACGCCGGGCGTCGCTACGCCGGGCGTAGCCGGGCGGTCGGGGTCCGCGACCGGACCATCGACGCGCGGACGTGGACGTCCCCGGCTGGGCGTGATCGCCCGCGAGGTCACGCTCCTGCCCCGGCATTGGGAATGGTTGAATGCCCAGCCCGGCGGCGCGTCGGTCGCGCTGCGCAAGCTGGTCGAGTCCGGCATGCGCGATCACGGGCTGCGCGAACGCGACCGGCGCGAGGCGGCCTATCGCTTCATGTCGGCCATGGCCGGCGACATGGCCGGTTTCGAGGAAGCCACGCGCGCCCTGTTCGCGGGCGACGCGCCCGCCATGACACGATGCATGGCATCCTGGCCCGACGACGTGCGCGCGCATGCGCTGCGCCTGGCCTACGGCGAATAAGCCTCAACAAGCAATAGGAAAATCGATGATGGCCTCCCACGACAACGTCAGCATGGCGCTGTTCTGCGATTTCGAAAACGTGGCGCTGGGCGTCCGTGACGCCCACTACGAAAAATTCGATATCCGGCTGGTGCTGGAACGCCTGCTGCTGAAAGGCAGCATCGTGATCAAGAAGGCGTATTGCGACTGGGACCGCTACAAGCCCTTCAAGGCGCCGATGCACGAGGCCAATTTCGAGCTGATCGAGATTCCTCACGTGCGGCAGTCGGGCAAGAATTCCGCCGACATCCGGCTGGTGGTCGATGCCCTGGACCTTTGCTATACGAAGTCGCACGTGAATACCTTCGTGATCATCAGTGGCGATTCGGATTTTTCGCCGCTGGTGTCCAAGCTTCGCGAAAACGCCAAGCACGTGATCGGCGTCGGCGTGAAGCACTCCACCTCGGACCTGCTGATCGCCAATTGCGACGAGTTCATTTTCTATGACGACCTCGTGCGCGAAAACGCCCGCACGTCCGCGCGCGGCGCGACCCGCGAAAGCGCGAACGGGCGACGCGGCGGCGGCGACGATCGCCGTCGCAAGGAAGACGTCGAGGCACGCAAGACGCAAGCCATCGATATCGCGGTCGAGACCTTCGAAGCCCTCATGGCCGAACGTGGCGACAGCGGCAAGATCTGGGCGTCGGCGTTGAAGGACGCCATCAAGCGCCGCAAGCCGGACTTCAACGAGTCGTACTATGGCTTCCGCGCCTTTGGCAATCTGCTGGAGGAAGCGCAGTCACGCGGACTGCTGGACGTGGGACGCGATGAGAAGTCCGGCACCTACGTCTACCGTGCCAGCATCGGCGGCGATGGCGCCCGTGACCCGCGGGAGACCAGGATGAGCGAAGGCCGCGTGGCGCCGATGACGCCGATGGCGACGGAGACGGAGGCCTCGGTAGCCGCCCCGGCCGGACAGGCCGAACAGGCCGAGTACGCGGCCGCGGAGACCAGCGCGCCGGTGCCCCAGGACAAGCCCAAGCGGTCGAGCCGGCGGCGCACGCGCTCCGGCGGCAGCGCGGCGGCCGATGCGCCGTCGGACGTGAACGCGCTACGCGAGGACGCGACCGCGACCATCGAGGCGACCACGCCAATCGCGGCGACCGCGGCGATCGAGGCAATCGAGGGAACCGCGCCGATCCGGGCATCCTCGGCGAAGAGATCGACGGAGCCCGCCAGCGACGTGCCGCCTGCCGGCGTTCCTGCCGGCGTCGACGTCGACGAGCCGGCCAAGCCCAAGGCCAGGGCCGCCCGCAAGACCCCCGCCCGTCCGCGCCGGCCACGCAAGACCGCCTCGACCAGCGAAACCTGAGCTAGACTGCCGCTTGTGCCCATCCAGCCGGATGGGGTTTCCAAGACGGCTTCTCCCAGGTGATACCCATGAAGAAACCCGCAAGCAGCAGCAAGAACTCGGCCAAGAAAAGCAGCCTCGAAAAGCGCCGCCTGGCGCCTCTGGCCACGCCTTCGGATATCTCCGCCAACGGCACCCGCGATATCGCCGGCGCGATGAACCGCCTGTTGGCGGACGTGTTCGCCCTGTATCTGAAGACCAAGAACTTCCATTGGCACGTCAGCGGTCCGCACTTCCGCGACTATCACCTGCTGCTGGACGAGCAGGCCACCGAAATCTTCGCCATGACCGACGCGATCGCGGAACGCATCCGCAAGCTCGGCGGCTCGACCCTGAAGTCGATCGGGCACATCGCCCGTACCCAGCGCCTGCTGGACAACGACGCGGAATACGTGCAGCCGCTGGACATGCTGGCCGAACTGCAGGAAGACAACAAGAGCCTGACCAGCTTCATGCGCGAAGTGCATGACCTGTGCGACGAGCACCGCGACATCGCCACCGCCAGCCTGATCGAAAACTGGATCGACGAGACCGAACAGCGCACCTGGTTCCTCTTCGAAACCAGCCGCCGCGGCGACGCCACCGGCCATTGATGACGCGGGCATGGCGCGCGACGTGCGCGCCCGCCCTCATCGATGACGGGGTGTGGCACGCGCTGCGCGCGTCCGCCCCTCAATCGCCGGTGTCTTCCCCCAACGCCCGTGCCCGCGCCAGCAACATGTCGCGGTCACGGGCGTTGCGCGTCATGGCCGCGGCCTGCTCGAACGCCGCGCGCGCCTGGTCCCTGTGTCCCAGCCTGGCGAGCAGATCGCCGCGCACGCTGGGCAGCCAGGGATAGCCGCGCAGCGCGGGGTCGCCGTCCAGCGCCTCGACCAGCGGCAAGGCGGCCGCCGGGCCCTGCGCCATGCCGACCGCCACGGCGCGATTCAAGGCCACGACCGGCGATGGCGCGCAGTGCATCAGGGCGTCGTACAGCGACACCATGCGCGGCCAGTCCGTGTCGGCCGCCGTGGCGGCGCGCGCATGGCAGGCCGCCAGCGCGGCTTGCAACGCATAGGGCCCAAGTGGCCCCTCCAGAGCGTCAAGGGCACCTTCGCCTCCTTGGCCGCCTTGACCACCTTGACCGTCCTCTCCCCTATGCCCGTCTTCCCCGGCGGATGCCGCCGCACGCGCGACCAGCGCCTCGGCCCGCGCCAGGGACGCCAGGCCGCTGCGCACAAGCTCGGCATCCCAGCGACCGCGGTCCTGGTCCGCCAGCAGGACCGGCGCGCCCTGCTCGTCCACGCGCGCGGGCAGGCGCGAGGCCTGCAGCTCCATCAAGGCCAGCAGCCCTTGCACCTCGCTTTCCTCCGGCGCCAGGCCGGCCAGCAGGCGGCCCAGGCGGATCGCCTCGCGGCACAGCGCGGGCCGCATCCAATCGTCGCCGGCCGTCGCCGCGTAACCTTCATTGAAAACCAGATAGATGACTTCCAGCACCGACCCCAGCCGCTCCGCGCGCAGGTGGGCGGGCGGAACCTCGAAAGGCACGCCCGCCTTGGACAGCGAGCGCTTGGCGCGCACGATGCGCTGCGCGATGGTGGGCTCCGGCACCAGGAAGGCGCGGGCGATTTCGTCGGTGGCCAGCCCGCACAGCAGCCTGAGCGTCAGGGCGACCCGCGCGTCCCGCGACAGCACGGGATGGCAGGCGATGAAGATCAGGCGCAGCAGGTCGTCGCCGATGTCGTCCTGGCGGGCGGCGTCCAGGGCGTCGACGAAGTCCGGCTCCACGCCGGTCTGCAGGGCATCCATATCGTGCGCCAGCGCTTCGTGCTTGCGCGCGTGCAGCGCATCCTGGCGCAACCGGTCCAGGGCGCGATGCTTGGCGGTCGTCATGAGCCACGCGCCGGGATTGTCCGGCACGCCGGTGCGCGGCCAGTGCTCCAGCGCCGCCACCAGTGCGTCCTGCGCGTAGTCTTCGGCCAGGCCGACGTCGCGCACCAGCCGGGCCACGCCGGCGATCACCTTGGCGGCTTCCTGGCGCCATACGGTTTCGATGGCGGCCCGATGGTGCATGGCGGCGCCTTTACTCGAAGCAGGGCGCGGCGCGGCGGACCTCGACGGTGCACCACGCCGCGGCCGGGCAGTCGGCGGCGATGGCCAGGGCTTCCTCACGGGTGTCGCAATCGAGGAGGAAGAAGCCGCCGACCATTTCCTTGGCCTCGGCAAAGGGCCCGTCGGTCAGACGCTGCCGGCCTTCGCGTATCTGCAGGCGCGTGCCTTCGCGGTCGTCGGCCAGCGATTCGGCGGCCAGCAGCTTGCCGCGCGCGTGCAGGCTCGCCGCGTAGGCGCGCATCTGGTCGTAGAGGTCGCGCCCTTCGGCCTCCGTGCGCTGGGCGCGCTGGCCGCGCGGCTCGACGATAAGCAGCATGTACGACATGGGGTGTCCTCCGGTGCGGGCGCGATGGCGTGGGGGCATTGTATCTGCTGCCCCAGGCCCGCCCCGCGCCCTGGTATTAAGGATGATCAGCGGCCGATATGACGGCTTATTTCGCGTTTGTTGCGGCGCGTTTCCTGTTCACAATAACGGTAATCCTCCACCCGTCCGGGTGGTCCGCAACACGGGTCACGATGATGACGTCCAGCCGAATCCCGCACGAAACGCCCCTCCCCGCGATCCCCTGGGGGTTCCTGCGCCTGCTGGCCGGACTTGGCGGCTGCGTACTGGCCGGCGCGCTGCTGGGCTGGCCCGGCGATGCGCACGCGGATACGCCGCCGGCCGGCAACCTGTCGGCGCTGCGGCAGAAGCTGGTGCCCGCGAACGTACAGCAATGCCGCTCGCTGCTGCAGCGCACGCCGGAGCTCGATCCCTATGCACCCAAGTCCTCGACGGCGTGGGAAGGCTATTGCTCATGCGTGGGGCAGGCCTATGTGGGCTATATGCCGGACAACGTCGTGTTGGCATTCGCGTCCGGCAAGCTGCCGCAGGACCGCGGCGACCAGGCCGCACGCATGCGCGCGGCGGCCGTCAGCCTGGATGCCGCGCGTGCCCGCTGCGCGGCGGTCCGCTGAGACGATAGCAATAGCGGGGGCGATCGCGGCGACCGGCCGTGCCGCTTGCGCCCGCGGCGCCGGCTGCGGCAAGCGCGTCGAGCGCGCCGGAACCGGCGCTACGGCCGGCCTTCCAGCAGCTTCACCATCGCATGCAGGACGCGGTTGACCGGCGTGGCGATGGCGCGCTCGCGGCCCTTGCGTTCGATATAGCCGTTCAGGTAATCGATTTCCGTCGCCTTGCCGCGCATCAGGTCCTGCGCGGTGGAAGAGAATTGCGTCGGCATGGTCTCGACGATCTTCAGGACGGCGGCCCAGCTGTCGCCCGGGACCTCGACGCCTTCGGCCTGCGCCACGGCCAGGCATTCATGCACGACATCGCGCATCACCTGCTGGATGCCCTGCCCTTCGTACAGCTCGCCGTAGGGCATGCGCGCGATGGCCGACAGGGCGTTGTAGGCACAGTTGACGATGAGCTTGGCCCACAGCGCGCCGATGACGTTGTCGGAAATCTCCACCGGCACGCCGGCGGCCGCGCAGGCGTCGGCATAGCGGCGGCTGCCGGCCGACGGTCCGATGACCAGTTCGCCCCGCCCGTGGTGCTTGACGTGGCCCGGGCCGGCCATTTCCGTGGCGACGTAGACGACCGCGGGAACGACGGTCTGCGGTAGCAGGGCCTGCAGGCGCTCGGCGTTGTCGACGCCGTTCTGCAGGCTCAGCACCAGGGTGTCGGGGCCCAGATGCGGCGCCAGCGCGCGCCCCGCGCTCTCGGTGTCGGCGGATTTGACGCAGAAAAGAACGATATCGGCCCCGCGCGCCATATCGGGCCCGGTGCCGGCCTGCATCGGAATGTGTTCCTGGAAGGTCCGCGCCTCCAGGTACAGGCCCCGCGCGCGCACGGCCTCGACGTGCGCCGGCCGGCCGATCAGCGCGACCTCGTGTCCGGCGCGGGCCAGCATGCCTCCGAAATAGCAGCCGACGGCGCCGGCGCCCATGACCGCGACTTTCATGCGTATCTCCTTCGATGTCGAGCCGCCCGCGCGGGCGCGGGACCGCTGCTTGCAAACGATCCGCAAACGGACTGCAAACGGCACCCGGGGCGCACCCGGATCGCGGCGCGCCGTTGATGGTAGATACTAACCGTCTTTGATCAACGCGGCCCGCGCGGGGCACCGCCATTGCCGGCGGATCCGCGCCGGCCGCCTGGAGGCCCGGCGCTGCCCGCCGGTCCTCCCCCACCCCATGGAGGACCATCGTTGCCGACCGACCCACGCCGTACATCCCTGCGCCGCATGAAGACCTGGGCCCTGGCGTCGTTGCTGGCGACGCTGGCGGGAGTGGCCGTGAGCTACGCCATGGGTGGACAGGGGATATGGGCGTGGGTGCGCGCCTTCTGCGAAGCGGCCACGATAGGCGCGCTGGCCGATTGGTTCGCCGTGGTCGCGCTGTTCCGACGGCCGCTGGGCTTGCCCATCCCGCACACCGCCATCATTCCCTCCAACAAGGCGCGCATCGCGGACAACCTGTCCGTCTTCGTGCGCGATCATTTCCTCGACCCCGTGTCGCTGCTGGAACGGCTGCGCGTGTTCGATCCGGCGACCCGGCTGGGACAGTGGCTGAGCGACCCGCGCCAGGCCCGCGTGGTGGCGGGCACGGCGCGCGCCTGGGCACTGCGCGCGATGGACCTGCTGGACGAACAGGCGGTGCGCGATGGCATTCACGGCTTCGTGGTGGGCAAGCTGCGCGCATGGAACGCCGCGCAGACCGCCGGCGAGCTGTTCGAGCTGCTGGCGCGCGACGGGCGCCACCATGCCCTGCTGGACGAGGCACTCAACCGGCTGGCGGCCTACCTGGAGGGCGAACAGGTCAAGGAGCGCGCATCGGCGCTGATGGTCAAGTACGCGCGCAAGGAATGGCCGCGCATGGCAAAGGCGCTGAACCTGGTGCGGCCGGTGGACGATATCGCCGACACGCTGGCCGACCGGCTGGCGCGCGCGCTGCTCGATGAGCTGCGTGACGTGCTGGCGCAGCCTGACCATCCGCTGCGGCGCGACTACGAGGCCTGGCTGGGCGGCTACGTCACGCGGCTGCGCGACGATCCGGGCTTGCAGGCCCAGGTGGAACAGATAAAGGAACGCATCATCGGCCACGAGCAGGTGCGCGCCTACGTGCAGGGCATCTGGGACGAGGTGCGCGACGCCCTGCGGCGCGACCTGTCCAGCAACGATTCGGCGCTGGGTCGCCATCTGGAGCAGACGCTGAGCGCCCTGGGCCGCAACCTGGCGGCCGAACCGGCCTTGCGCGACGCCATCAACCAGCATGTGCTGGCCGGCGCGGAACGCCTGGCCGCGGGCTTGCGCCAGGGCATCACGGACCATATCGCGCAGACGGTCCGTACGTGGGACGAGCGCCAGTTCGTCGATGAGCTGGAGCTGAGCATCGGCCGCGATCTGCAGTACATCCGCTTCAACGGCATGCTGGTGGGCGGCCTGATCGGCCTGGCGCTGCATGCCTGCGTGTGGGCGGCCACGGCGGCCGGGATATTCGCGGCGGCGTAAACGTCCGGGATCGCGGCCGCCGTGGCCGGGTTGTGGCCGGGATCGCCGCCGGCTTGCGGCGCGGGTTGCGGCCTGGGTCGCGGCGCGCACTGCGGTCTGGGGCGCGGCGCGGGCTGCGGTCTGGGGCGCGGCGCGGGCTGCGGTCTGGGGCGCGGCGCGGGCTGCGGCCGTAGCCACGCGGCCGTGGAACTGGCGGCGCGGTCGCGTTAAGCTGTGGCGACGAGCCGGCCCGCGCCGGCCGGCAGTATCACCGCCCTGCCGCCCGCCATCGGCGCACGCGGCGGCAATTCGCAGGAATCCGCCATGGACCATCCTCTCCCCCCACCCGCCCTCCGCCGCCACGCCGGCGCCATCCTGCTGCTGGCAACCGGCCTGCTGGCGGGCTGCGCCAACATCGCCGCCACGCCCGCCGGCACGCCGCTGGCCGACATGGAATCGCAATACGGCACGCCCTCCTACACCTGCACCCGTCCGGATGGCGCGCGCCGCGTGGTCTGGTCGCAGCTGCCGTCCGGCAGCTACGCCTGGGGGACCGACCTGGACGCCCAGGGCCGCGCGGTGCGCATGGAAACGCTGATGTCGCCAGAACACTTCGCGCTGCTGCGCCAGGGCGACTGGACGCCCGAGGCGGTACGCTGTGAATTCGGCCCGCCGGGACGGGTGGGCGCGGTCGGCCTGGGCGAGAAGCACGAGGTCGTCTGGTCGTATTACTACGTGCTGGATGGCCGCTGGCATTCGGTGATGTACGTGTATTTCGGGCCGAACGGCGACAAGGTCACCCACTACCATTCCGGCCCCGACCAACGGTATCAGCGCAGCGAATAGAGCTGCCCTCGGGCCCGGCGGCCAGGTGCCCGAGTGGCCGAGTGGCCGAGTGGCCAGAGTACACGGGTGTGCGGGTGTACCGGTGTGCGGGTGTAGAAGTGTGCGGGTGTAGAGGTGCACGGGGGTACGGGTGCACTGAGGGCACCGTCGCACCGCGCCGTGGCGCGAGCTCATCGAGATTTGTGCCACGGCTATAAGGCCGCGTTATGGGCGCCGCCCTTCCCGGCCCTGCGCCCGCGCCGAAACTGCTTTCGCATCAATGGCTTGCGCCCCGGCGCACGATGCTGCACCGCAGATGCGCGCATTGCCGGCCGGGTTTCGCCCGGCGCCGCCTTCGCGCATCATGCGCACATTCCCCGCGTATCGGATTTCCACGCGCGGCGCGCGATGGCGCCGCGTCCAGCATGCGTTCATTCCCGGAGCTCCTCCCATGACCCAGACTTCCCGCGCTCGCAAATTCGGATTGGCCGTGGCCCAGATGGGTCCGGTGCACCTGGCCGATTCCCGCCAGGCAGTCGTCAAGCGGCTGGTGGAGATGTTGCGCGAAGCCGCGGCCCGCCAGGCCACCTTCGTGGTGTTTCCCGAACTGGCCCTGACCACCTTCTTCCCGCGCTACTGGATGACGGAAGAAGAAGCGGTGGAGCGTTACTTCGAACGCGCCATGCCCAATGCCGACGTGCAGCCGCTGTTCGACGCCGCGCGCGAACTCGGCGTGGGCTTCTACCTGGGCTATGCCGAGCTGACCGCCGACGGCCGCCGCTTCAACACGGCCGTGCTGGTGGACCGCGCCGCCAAGGTGGTGGGCAAATACCGGAAGGTGCATCTGCCCGGCCACGACGACCACAAGCCGGATGCGCCCTTCCAGCACCTGGAAAAGAAATTCTTCGAAGTCGGCAACCTGGGCTTCCCAGTATGGAACACGCAGGACATCAACGTCGGCATGTGCATCTGCAACGATCGCCGCTGGCCGGAGACCTGGCGCTCCATGTCGCTGCAGAGCGCCGAGCTGATCGTGCTGGGGTACAACACGCCGTCCTGGAACATCCACTGGACCGAGCCGGTGCACCTGCGCACCTTCCATCATGAAATCGTGCTGCAGGCCAGCGCCTACCAAAACGCCGTGTGGATAGGCGCGGCCGCCAAGTGCGGGTCGGAGGACGGCTTCCACATGATCGGCAGCTCCATGATCGTCGCGCCTTCCGGCGAGATCGTGGCGCGCGCCAGCGGCGAGGAAGACGAGGTCATCACCGCGCAGATCGACCTGGACCTGGGCACGACCTTCCGCCAGCACGTGTTCAACTTCGCCAAGCATCGCAGCCCGGATCAATACCGCCTGATCGTCGAACGCACCGGCGCCGGCGAACCGCTGCCGCTGCCGCCCGAAGCGCGCGGCTGATCGCCAGGGCGCGCCATCATCCTCGGCATGAGTACGATGGCGAGGATGACGGCGTGAATGATGGGGTATTTGGCGGCGCGCGGCCGGTCACGGCCGCCGCCACCTCAGGCCGTCTTCTGACCCAGGACGGTCTCGACCCATTTGGCCACGCGCAGCGTGGCGATATCGCGTCCGAAAGTGCCCACCAGCTGCACGCCCAGCGGCAGGCCGCGCGCGGAGCGCCCGGCCGGCACCGTCAGGGCGGGAAAGCCCAGGAAAGTCCAGGGCGCGCACCACGACGCGTCGCCGGTGTCGTCCAGCCCCGCGGGCGCTTCGCCCGAGGCGGGAACGGTCAGGATGGCGTCATAGCCCGATAACCGGGTGGACAGGGCCGAGCGCAGCTCGCGCTGCGTGCGGCGCGCCCCCACGTAATCGGCGCGCGCGATGTCGCGCGATGTGTCGACCAGGCCCTGGAGACGCGCGCTGGCGCGATCCGGGTAGCGCGCCACCAGGTCGCCGTAGATATCCAGCGCCTCGAAGCCGAGTATCCGCTGCAGCGGCTCCAGCGTCGGCGCGCCGATTTCCGGCAGCACGACTTCTTCCACCGACGCGCCCGAACGCCGCAGCGTTGCCGCCACCCGCTCCAGCAGCGCCTTCTGCTCGGCGTCCACCTTGTCCCAGCCGGGCGCGCACACCAGCGCCAGCGCGGGCGCGGGCAAGGGATCCAGCCCGTGTTGCGGATCCAGGCGGAATGCCGCCAGGTCCGTGCCGTCGGCTAGCGTGTAGCCGGGATCGCCCAGGGTCGCCAAGGCATAGGCGACGTCGTCCACGCAGCGGGCCATGAAGCCGACGTGGTCCAGCGAGCCGGACAGGGGATGCACGCCTTCGCGCGGCACGGCGCCGAAGCTGGCCTTGAAACCGACCACGCCGCAATACGCGGCGGGCCGCACGACGGAGCCCATCGTCTGGGTGCCCAGCGCCAGCGGCACGATGCCCGCGGCGACCGCCGCGGCCGAGCCGCTGGACGATCCGCCCGGCGTGTGGGCCGAATTCCAGGGATTGACGGTGGCGCCGGGATGACGGAAAGCAAACTCCGTGGTCACGGTCTTGCCGAACACCGTACCGCCCAGGCGCTTGATGGCCGACACCACGGCCGCATCCTCCATGGGTACGTGATCGGCGAACATCGCCGACCCGTTGGTGGTGCGCAAACCCGCCGTGGCGATGATGTCCTTCACGCCGACGGGAATACCGGCCAGCGGCCCTTGGGTCGCGGCTTTCAGGTCCGCCGCCGGCACGCGGGTGACGAAAGCCTTGAGCCACGGCTCGCATTCGTCGGCACGCGCGGCGCAGGCGCGCAGGTAGGCGTCGCGGTCGAGCGTGCCCGCCGCGAAGCCGCGCAGGGCCTCGAGCAGGCCAGGCAGTTCAGTTGGCGTCATGTTCATCGTGTCGGCCTATTGCGGCAGCGCCAGCGCTTTCTTCACGTACGTCGGTACGACGAAGGTCGCGTAGTCGGGCTGGGTCTTCAGGTTGCCCAGGGCGATCTGCGTATCCATGCCGGTCTTGAAGGCCTCAGCCGACGTTTCCACGCTCTTGGGGTAGACGTTGTCCGCCAGCATGCGGTTGACGGCATTCGTCACCACCTTGGGATCCAGCGTGGGGAACTCCTTCAAGGCGATCTGCAGCGTCTGGTCGTGGTTCTTCTGCATGAAGCGCAGGGCCAGTTCCATGCCGTTCACCAGGCGCTGGGCGGCATCCGGATCCACGTCCGACCGCGCGGTCACCGACGAGAACGCGTACGCGCCGTACTGCTTGGGAAAGCCCAGCACCACCTTCATGCCCTGGGCGGCCACCTGGTCCAGGCCCGGCTCGTACAGCACCGCCACCTTGGCCTGCCCGCCCAGGAACGGCCCGGCCTCGGATCCCGTCTGCACCTGGATCATGTCGACGTCCTTGTCCGGATTCATGCCGTTCTCCTTCAGCAGCTTCATGAAGAGAGACGTGCTGGTGGTCGGCATCAATCCCGTCACCACCTTCTGCCCTTTCAGGCTCTTGACACCGTCGTAGTGGAAGTCTGGCGTCGTCGCGATATAGACCGCGGCGCCATTGACCACGTTGCTGATGATGCCGACCTTGGCGCCCTTGGACGCGGCGATGGCGGTCCATTCCGGGCCGTGCACCGAGAATTGCGCGCTGCCGGACAACACCGCCGACAGGGCCGCGGTCGGCGACCCGGCGCTTTCCTTCGTGACATCCAGGCCCTGCTGCTTGAAGAACCCCTGGTCGATGGCGACGTACAAGGGCAGGTACAGCATGGACTGGAATGCCTGCGTGACCGTCACCTTCTTGGCTTGTGCCCAGGCCGGGACCGTGGCGACGGCCAGCGAAGCGGCGACCAACAGCGACGCCAGGCTACTCTTGGAAAAGCGCATGACTTGCAACCTCCGAATGGGACATGAAAAGCGCCGCGGACGCGGCGCGCGAAACCCGGGCTACACCTGGATGTGCGGCCGGCCGTCATCGAGCTTCCACGGCAGGAGATTGCGCTCCAGCGCATCGATGGCGTGGTACAGCAGGAAGCCCACCAGCATCAGGACGAACAGGCCGACCCACACCGAGTTCAGGTCGTACAGGCTCGACGCGGTGTAGATGAGATGGCCCAGTCCGTACTTCGACGAAATGAATTCGCCCACCACGGCCCCGACCAGGCCCAGGCCGATATTGATGCGGAAGTTGGCGATGATGGCCGGCAGCGCGGACGGCACCACCACGCCATGGAAAATCTGGTGCTTGCTGCCGCCCATGGAATACAGCAGGGCCTGCAGGTCCTTGTCGGCGTCCTTGGCGGCCTGGTAGGCCGCGATCAGGGCGACCACCGCGGTCATGGACACCACCAGCGCCACCTTGGACAGCAGGCCCGTGCCGAACCACAGCAGCACGATGGGCGCCAACGCGATCTTGGGCACGCTGTTGATCGCGACGATGAAGGGCTCCACCAGCCTGGCGACGAACACCGAGTACCACATCGCCAGGCCCAGGACGGAGCCAATCGCGGTGCCGGCCACGAAACCGAGCAGCGCTTCGAACAGGGTATAGCCGGTATCCCAGAGCAGCGAACCGTCCATCAGGTTCTTGACGAAGATGGCCCAGATGCCGCTCGGCTTGCCGATCAGGAATTCCGAGATCCAGCCGACGCGCACGCCGGCTTCCCACACCAGGAAGAAAACCAGGACAGCCAGCAGTTGCAGCCCGAACCGGCCGGCGGCTGTATCGAAGAGACGGCGCCGGCGCGCCGGCACGGACGACGTCCCATCCCGCGGCTGGAGGGCCGCGTCGGCACGCTGGGGAATCGATGACATGGTCAGGCCGCCTTTTTCCGGGTCTGGATATCCAGCTCGCCGCACAGGGTGTGGAAGTACTCGGAAAAGCGGCGATCGGCGCGCGCTTCGATGGGACTGCCGCGCTCGATATCGATCTGGTGGATGTTCTTGACGCGCGTGGGCCGCCCGCTCAACGCCACCACGCGGCGCGACAGGGCCACCGCCTCGTCGACGTCATGGGTGACCAGGATGACGGTCTTGTGAAAGGTTTCCACCGCTTCGAGCAGCACGCTCTCCAGGTACAGCCGGGTCTGGTAATCCAGCGCGGAAAACGGCTCGTCCAGCAGAAGGATGTCCGGATCCATGATCAGTGTGCGCATCAGCGCCACCCGTTGGCGCATGCCGCCGGACAGGGTCTGGGGATAGGCTTTCTCGAAGCCGGAAAGCCCGAAGGTGGAAAGGTATTCCCGCGCGGTATCCACGGCCTCGCGTTCCGCCACGCCGCGGATCCGCAGGCCCAGCAGGACGTTCTCCAGGACGGTGCGCCAGGGGAACAGCAGGTCCTTCTGCATCATGTAGCCGACCCGCCCGCGCATGCTGGACACGGCTTCCCCGCGGTAGATCAACTGGCCGCTATCGGCCTGCAGCAGGCCGGCGATAATGTTGAAGATGGTGGACTTGCCGCAGCCGCTGGGCCCTATGATGCTGACGAAATCCTTTTCGTAGATGTCGAAGTCCAGGCCATCAAGCACCTGGACGCCCCCGCCCTTGCCGGGGAAGGATTTACGGACGCCGCGTATGCTCAGCTGCACGGGCTCGGAGGCCGGCGCGGCGCGCCCGTCGGGTTGAATCAGGGACATGGATGCGTTCTCCTTGCCTGGAAAAAGCAAAGCATGTGCCAAATTTCGCCTGCCGCCAGCCCTCTCGCGGCGCCCCGCCCATGCGCCGGAATCGTGCCGGCAGGCCCGCTGATGGTGCCGGCAGAGCACAAAACAGTGCCTACGCCGGCGTCCGTCGCGTCGCCGCCACAAAATCCGCCCAAAAGCCGAACCCAGGGCAAGCGCTAATACATCTTGAAAGGGAAAGGCCGCATCATGGCGCTGTTTGTTCGTTTGTTCCTGAGTCCAGACAATAAATTATCCGGATGAGCTCCAACCGCGCCTTTGCCCCCTTGGCCGCCGCCGTGACGGCCGTGATGGCCCTGGGCATCGCCCTGCTGCCGCCGAACGTGGCCGCACAGGCGGCGGCAGCCTCCGCGCCCGCGATTCTTGCGGCACCCAAGGGGAATACGGCGGCCACGGCCGCGACCGCCGTCGCCGTCAGCGCGGCGAACGACCGCTGGGCGGAGAGCCTGGCGGCGTTCGCCGCCGCTGACCAGGCGCATCCGCCCACGCCGGGCGGCGTTCTGTTCGTGGGAAGCTCTTCCATCCGCCTGTGGAACGGCCTGGAAACCGAATTCCAGTCGCTGCCCGTGGTGGTCAAGCGTGGTTTCGGCGGCTCGCGCATGCTGGACTGCACGCGCCATCTGCACCAGCTGGTCGAGCCCTACAAGCCGCGACTGGTGCTGGTCTACGCCGGCGACAACGACCTCGCCGAAGGCCGTACGCCGGAGCAGGTACTGCAGGCTTTCACCGCCTTCGTCGAAGGCGTGCGCACCAGCCTTCCGTCCACCCGCATCGCCTACATCTCGATCAAGCCGAGCCCGTCACGGGTGTCGCTGATGCCGCAGATTCGCGAGACCAACGAGCTGATCCACGCCTACACCTTGAAGACGCGGAACACCGATTTCATCGATATCTATACGCCCATGCTCGATGCCGCCGGCCAGCCGCGCCCGGAGCTGTTCCGCGAGGATCTGCTGCACCTGAATCCGCAGGGCTATGCCTTGTGGAAGCGGGTGATCACGGCGCATCTGAATTGAGCCGCGGCGCCCGCGGCGCGGGCACCGGCGCGGGCTTGGCCTTGCTGTCCCCCACCAGGCGCGCCACGATGTAGAGCGCCAGCACGCTTCCGCCGAACAACAGCAGGTCCTGCCACATGGGGCGATCCGGCGCGGGCTCGCCGATGATGGTCAGCACCAGCAGCACGAGGACCAGGTGCGCGCAGAACACCGACAGCGACGCCCGGCCCATGGTTTCCAGCCAGCGCATGCGCGGCAGGTGCGTCTTCAGCCAGCCGCTGAAGTGCATGGCCAGCACCACCAGCGCCAGGAAGTTCAGGACGCGCAGCGGCCCCAGGTGCCATTTGTCGAACAGGAAATTGAAGGGATTGCCGTCCGGGAACGCACCCAGCCCGGTAATGTGGCGCCAGATGAAGAAGCTGCCCGCGATGACGATCGCGCCCCACACCACCGGCCGCGGGATGGGCCGCCGGGCTTCCGCCGGCACCCGCGCGTGGGTCGATCCCAGCCACAGCCCGAAAATCCACAGGGCTTGCCAGCCGAAGGTCTCGAAGGCTCCGGTTTCGCTGAAGGGCACGGGCAGTCCGGTCAGGGTCACCAGGCCGCCGTACAGGAAGCGCGACAGCTCGAACTGCGTCAGGAACCACAGCACGCCGCTCCCGATCAGGATGGCGCGCCAGCCCTTGCGCAGCGCATAGGTCAGCACCCACGGACTCGCCAGCATGAACAGCACGTAGACCGGCAGGATGTCCAGCAGCGGCGGGTTGTAGACCAGCCCCAGGGCGGACAGGAAGGCCGTCAGCGGCTGCTGCAGGTAGAACCAGATCAGGTTCTGCACCGCCGGCTGCGGCAGCGTCAGGCCCAGGCCGGCGATCACGGTGAACAGGAACAGCAGCGAGGCGGCCTGGCAGCCGTACACCACCAGGGCTCGCTTCAGGAAGGCCCGCTGCATGGCATGCATGCCATGACGCAGGTAGCGTTGGGTATAGACCAGCCCGGCCATGTAGGCCGACAGCATGACGAAACCTTCCGCCGCCGATACGAAGCCCAGCGGCTGGCTGGTGGGAATGCCGAAGTTGGTGGGCAGGTGCGTCGACAGCATCAGCACCAGCATCAGGCCCCGGACGGCGTCCAGCTCCCAGAGCCGGGGACGCGCTGCCGCCGCTGGCGCCGGGGCGGCAGCGAGGGGAACGCGTGACAGGCAGGAAGATGGGTTGGTCATGGGCGCATCCGGGGTGTTCGAGCAAACCAGCAAGGGTACATCATCGCTGGGGTAAACCCGTAGGCTTCAAGCGTGACATCGCTGGGCGCGGCGCGCACGCCATGGTTGTACCGCTTTGTATCGGACGCGGCGCCGGCGTAGGGCCATGGGTAGCATCCGGGAACATGCATGCGAACTTCATGCAGGAACCCCTGGACGCGGCCAGGCAATCCCGGCCGCCTATCCGGGAAACCCGCGTGCTCGGCGTCCTCGTCCCGTTGACGTTCACCGATGTAGTTATTGTCCTTTCTTAGAGACAAACTACGTCGCCTAAGGCCCTGCCAACATTACGAAATTTCCCACAGTTGATCGGGCTATCAGTTATTTACATTCTGTCTGGTTTCTGTTGACATAGCGCGGCGCCGGCGGCATCCCGCGTCGCCGGTACGGCCCCAAGGAAGCCCGCGTGCCAACCAGCTATTCGATCCGGCGCAGGATCGCCGCCATCGTGGTCACGCTGCTCGCCGCGGTTCTGCCCATCCTCCTCATCCTCCCCATCGTTTTCTACGAATCGCAGCGCCAGCTGGCCGGTGAAGCCAACGTCACCGCCGGCGTGCTGCGCCGCCAGCTGGAGAACATCCTGCTGCGCGCCCAGGACGTCACGCAGCGGCTGACCCCTGCCTTGCAGAGACCGTGCGAGGAAGTCCTGCCCCTGCTGCGACAACTGGGCGCCCTGCAACCGTATTTCCGTTCGCTGCTGCTGGTGCGCGACGACGTGGTGACCTGCTCGTCGCTCTACGGCATGTCGAACACGCCCCTGATCGCGGTGTCGTCGCAGGAGCACGTGCCCAAGGGCATGCACGTGACGCCCGTGGCCGGCACGCTGCTGGTGCCGGACCGGCCCGCCGTCCTGGTGTCGAGCGGGCTGCGCGACGGCAACGGCATCGCCGCCTTCCTGGATGCGCAATATCTGTACGACCTGAAACTGGCCGCGGCGCGCGACGGCGTCTACGACGTCGACATCCTGCTCGGCCCCCACAACGTGCCGCTGGTGGAAGCGGGCGAGCGGCAGCGCGGCCCCCGCGTGCCGGCGCCGGACACGCAGCAATCGTCTTCCAGCATGTTCCCGGTGCAGGTACGCGTCACGCCGCTGCAGGCGCAGCGCGACGCCGTGCGCCTGCACGTCTGGCGCGGCTATGCGGCCTTCCTGCTGCTGGCCAGTTTCCTGTGCGGCTACGGCGCGTACCGGCTCTATGGCTGGCGGGTGTCCATCCCCGGGGAAATCCGCAAGGGCATGCGGCTGCGCCAGTTCCACATGGTCTACCAGCCGGTGATCGACATGTCGACCGGCCGCATTTCCGGCGTGGAGGCGCTGCTGCGCTGGGGCCATCCGCGCCTGGGCAAGGTCAGGCCCGACCTGTTCATCGCCGCCGCGGAAGAACACCACATCATCGACGACCTGACGCGGCACATGTTCGATCTGGTCGCCAACGACCTGGCGTTGCTGGACCTGCCGCGAGACAGTCACCTGGCGGTGAACGTCTGCGGCGCGCACATGGCGTCGGATCGCTTCGTCGCCGACGTGGACGCGCTGTTGAGCCGGGTGCGGGCCTACGACGACGTCAGGCTGGTGCTGGAAGTCACCGAACGCCACCCGCTGCCGGACACGCCGACGCTGCGCGGCAACATGGCCGAGCTGCGCGAACGCGGCGTGCGCTGGGCGCTGGACGATTTCGGCACGGGCCACAGCTCGCTGTCGTATCTGCAGACGCTGCACGTGCCCTTCCTGAAGATAGACCGCGCGTTCGTCAGCAGCGCGGGCACCGAGGCGGTCAGCAACGTGGTGCTCGACACCATCATCGGGCTGGCGCGCCAGCTGGGCATGGCGATGATCGCGGAAGGCGTGGAAACCGAAGCGCAGGCGGCCTATCTGGCCGGCAAGGGCGTGCAATTCTCGCAGGGCTTCCTGTTCGCGCGGCCCATGCCGCCGCGCGAACTGGCGGCATGGCGGACGGAACACGCGGACCGCGTGGACCTGCCGCGCCCGCGGCTTACCTGGCCGCCGGACGCGGTCGATACTTCAGGCGCATGACGCTGGCGATCGCCGCCGCGGCGGCGAAGAGCGCGCCCAGCCACAACGCCAGGATGGCGCCGCTTTCGGTGGACGCATGGAAACAAGCCGCCACCATCGCGGCGCCGCTGGACTGCCCCAGCAGGCGCACCGTGCCCACCATGCCGCTGGCCCCGCCCGCGCGTTCCGGGGGCGCGGCGGTGATGATGGCGCGCACATTGGGCGACTGGAAAAAGCCGAAACCCGCGCCGCACACGGCCAGGCGCCAGCACAGGCCGAAGACCGACGGGTCGGTCGGCATGGTCGCCAGCAATACCATGCCGATGGCCAGCATGGCCATGCCTCCCCCCGCCAGCACGCCGACGTGCATGCGGTCCGACAGATAACCGGCGATAGGCGCCATCACCGCCACCATCACCGGCCAGGGCGTGATGAGGAAGCCGGTTTCGACCTGCGTATAGCCCAGCACGTTCTGCAGCATGAAGGGCAAGGACACGAAGGCCAGCGATTGTGTCGCGAAGGAACACACGCCGGTGGCGGCGGACAGGGCGAACACCGGGCGCCGCAGCAGGTCCACCGCCAGGAAGGGCGCGGGATGGCCGGCCTGGCGCTTCAACAGCAGAAGCAGGCAGGCCAGGCACGCCACGGCCGTGATGGCGATGGTCCGGGGCGCGGCCAGTTGGGCGCCTTCGTTCAGGCTGAAGACCAGCAGCGAAAGAAAGCCGGCGCATAGCACGGCGCCCAGGGTATCGAAGGGGCGCCTGGTGCGCGTGGTCACCGGCAGACCGCGCAGGCAGAAGTAGATGCCGAGCAGGCCCACCGGGACGTTGATCAGGAACAGCCAGTGCCAGGTCGCCACCGTCAGCACCAGCGAAGCCGCCGTCGGCCCGGCGGCGAAGGCCAGCGCAACCATCAGGGAATTCAGGCCCACTCCCCCGCCCAGTTGCCTTTCCGAATAGATGAACCGCAGCATGGCGCCGTTGACCGCCATGGTGGCCGCCGCGCCCAGGCCCTGCGCCACCCGTCCCGCCACCAGCCATTCCAGCGAAGGCGCCATGCCGCAGGCCAGCGAGGCCAGCGTGAACAGGATCAGGCCGAACACCATGATGCGCCGATGGCCGACGATCTCGCCCAGCGTCGCGGCGGGCAGCAGGAACGCCACCATGGAAAGCTGGTAGGAACTGATCACCCAGATCGACCGCGCTTCGGACGACTGCAGATCGCGGGCGATCGCGGGCAGCGCGGTGTTCGCGATCGCGGTGTCCAGGCTGGCCATGCAGACCCCCAGCAGCAACCCGAGCGTGGCAGACCGACGCTGGTCGGCGGGCAGGCCCGCACCGAAGGGATAGGCTTTTTGTACCGCGAAGGAAGGGAACATCCGACACCGAGGGCAGTTGGGAGGCGCCTGGCCGTCCCACGGGACCCGGAACCGGCCCGCGACACCACCAGGCAGGGAAGGTCCAGCCAGGCAAAAGCGGGTTAGGGTGTACTGCGACACAGGCCGGGCTGTCAAACGCCGCGCGGGCCGGCTTGCGCGGCCCGGCCTGACCGGCCGTGCCTAACCGGCTGTGCCTGACCGGCCGTGCCTAACCGGCCGTGCCTATCCCCCATGCGGCATCAAGCGCAGCAGCACCGTCAGGGATACCAGCGAGCCCACCGTCGACAGCAGGATCGTGCGCGCGGTGACGAAGGCTTCGCGGCGATAGAACTCCGCCAGCATGAAAGGTCCCGTGCCCGTGGGCAGGGCCGCCAGCAGTACCGCCATCTGCGCGAGCGGGCCGGGCAGCATGAAGACACGCGCCGCCAGCCACCAGGTCAGCGCCGGCTGCACGACCAGCTTGCCGGCTGTCAGCACCAGCGATGCGCTGGGGGTCCTGGCGGCGGGCCGCTTCTCCGCCAGGAACAGGCCCAGGCACACCAGCGCGCAAGGGGTCGCCGCCGCACCCAGGATATTCAGGAAGCTTTCCGCCGGGGCCGGCAACCGCAGCCCGCTGGCCGCGGCCAGGGCGCCCGCCAAGGGCGCGACGATCAATGGATTGCGCGACATGCCGCGCAGCACCTTCAACCCGACCTTGTGCGGCCGCCGCTCCGTCTGCAGGCCGACTTCGACCAGCATCGCCGCGATGGCGAACAGCACCGATACCACCATCAAGGTGGCGACGGTGGTGGGCACGATGCCCGCGTCGCCGAACAAGGCCACGATCAAGGGAAAGCCGATGTACGCCGTATTGGCGTATGACGCGGCGATGGCGTCCACGCTGGCGTCGGCCAGATGCCGCCCCGCGCGCAGGCGCCAGGCCAGCGTCCCGGCGAACACCATGGCGCTTGCCAGGCCGAAGGTGGCGACGAAGCCGGGCTGATACAGCTGCGTCCAGGACGCATGCGCCATCAGCTTGAACAGCAGCGCGGGCAGCGCCAGCCAGACGACGAAGCGGTTCAGCTCCACGCAGGCAGCGGCGCTGGCGATGCCGCGCCTGCGCAGCACGAACCCCGCCAGGATGAGGGCAAAAATGGGAAGGAGGATCTGCAATGTCGAAAGCATGGAACACAACCTGCGCCGGTGGAGACGCGCGCCGGCAGCCGCGCGACCGTCGATGCGCATGCCTGCGCGGTAGCAACCGGCAACACAGTCAGCCATGACGGTGTGCCCAGCGTAGTGCCGCCTGGCAATACAATCCAATTCTTTATCGGGTCATCGACAATACCTTTTCTGCATCGTGCCGGTTCACCGGCCTTTTCACACCGGCCTCACACATCGTGCTGGACATCAAGCCCCTGCGTTATTTCGTCACCCTGGCCGAAACCCGCCACTTCGGCCGCGCGGCGGCGCGCCTGCACCTGTCGCAGCCGCCGCTCAGCCGGCAGCTCGCGGGATTGGAAGCCGCGCTGGGCGTGAAGCTGCTGGACCGCAATCCGCGCGTGGTGTCGCTGACGCCGGCCGGCGAACGTTTCCTGGCGGACGCAAGAGCCATCCTGGCCGCGCTGGAACAGGCCGGCCGCAACGCGCAGGCCGCCGCGCGCGGCGAAGCCGGCACGCTGTCCATCGGCTTCACCATGTACGCGGCCTACAGCGTCATCCCGTCCTATGCCAAGACCTTCGGCAATGCCTACCCGGACGTGGCCCTGAAGCTGCGTGAAGTCGTTTCGCAGGACCTGGCGGCGCAGGTACTGGATGGCCGCATCGACGCCGCGGTCGTGATGGCCGGTGGTCGCCATGGCGAGCTGTCCAGCCGCGTGGTGGTGCGCGAACCGCTTTGCGTCGCGCTGTCACGGCACCATCCGCGCGCCGCGGCGCGCGGGGCCATGCGGATCGAGCAGCTTGCCGGCGAGCCCTTCGTCATGACCTCCGGCGAAGTCGGTCCGGCGCTGCGCGCCAGCATCGTGGCGCATTGCCGCCAGGCCGGTTTCGACCCGATCGTGCGGCTGGAAGTACAGTTGCAGCAGACCGTGCTGAACATGGTGGACGAAGGCGTGGGCGTGGCGCTGGTGCCGGCGTCCATGCGCAAGTCCCGCCTGCCCGGCGTGGCGTTCCGTCCGCTGGCCGGCGCGCCGCAGTCCGAACTGGTGATGCTCTGGTCGCCCCGCAACCGCAATCCCTGCCTGTCCAATTTCCTGGCGCTGGCCGCGCCCGCCTAGAGAGTACGTACCAGGGAGATCCCTATCGATGCCCAATAGCCGCAATCCCCTTTATCGCCGCTTCGAGACGATGATCGATCCGTTCCGCCCGGCGCTGGACGAGCCGCCGCCGGACGACGTGATCCGCTTCTACCGCCATTATCTTCGGCAGGTGCGGACGGCCCTGGTGTTCCTGCTGATCGTGGGCCTGGCGGGGGCGCTCATCGACGTGACGCTGTTCCGCTTCCTGGGCCGCATCGTCGACCTGGTGAAAGACCAGCCGGTCGCCGCCTTCTTCAGCGAGCATGGCAAGACCTTGATCGGCATGGCGCTGGTGGTGCTGGTGCTGCGGCCCATCGTCACCGGGCTGCACGATATGCTGGTGCATCAGTCGCTGGCGCCGGGGCTGACCACGCTGGTGCGTTGGCAGAACCACCGTTATGTGGTCAAGCAGGGCCTGGGCTTCTTCCACAGCGACTTCGCCGGCCGCATCGCCAACCGCATCCTGCAGACCGGCGTGGCGCTGCGCGAATCCACGCTGCAGGCCGTCGATGCCATCTGGCATGTGCTGATCTATGCGGGCAGCGCGCTGATCCTGTTCTTCGATGCCGACTGGCGCCTGACCCTGCCGCTGATCGTCTGGATCGTCGGCTACATCGTGACGCTGATCCGCTACGTGCCACGGGTCAAGTCGCGCTCCGCCACGGCGTCGGAGGCCAGCTCCAAGCTGATGGGACGCATCGTCGACGGCTACACCAATATCGGCACGCTCAAGCTCTTCGCACACAGCCAGCGAGAAGAAGTCTACGCCCGCGAAGCGATGGCGGAACAGACGAGCAAGGCGCAGATGGCCGCGCGGCTGGTCACCGGCATGGGCTTCACCATCGCCATCCTGAACGGCATCCTGATCGCCGGCACGCCCGGCCTGGCATTGTGGCTGTGGAGCCGGGACCTGATGTCGGTGGGCGATATCGCGCTGGCGACAGGCCTGGCCATGCGCATCGCCGACATGTCGGGCTGGATCATGTGGGTGGTCAACGGCATCTTTGAAAACGTCGGCACGGTGCAGGACGGCATCCGCACCATCGCCCGGCCGCGCGTGGTGGCCGACCGCGTCGACGCCCAGCCGCTGCGCGTCACGCACGGCCGCATCTGCTTCGAAAACGTGGGCTTCGGCTACGGCAAGGGCGGACTGATCTTCACGCGCCTGAACCTGGACGTCGCCCCGGGCGAAAAGATCGGCCTGATCGGGCCGTCCGGCGCGGGAAAGTCGTCCCTGGTCAGCATCCTGCTGCGCCTGTACGACGTGGAGGCGGGCCGCATCCTGATCGACGGCCAGGACATCACCAAGGTGTCGCAGGAATCGCTGCGCGCGCAGATCGGGGTGGTGACGCAGGATACGTCGCTGCTGCACCGGTCCCTGCGTGAAAACCTGTTGTACGGCCGGCCCGATGCCACCGAGGAACAGTTGATGAACGCCATCCGGCAGGCGCGCGCGGACGAGTTCATCTTCGACCTGACCGACGGCGAAGGCAATCGCGGCCTGGACGCGAACGTCGGCGAACGCGGCGTCAAGCTGTCGGGCGGCCAGCGCCAGCGCATCGCCATCGCGCGGGTGCTGCTGAAGGACGCGCCCATCCTGGTGCTGGACGAAGCGACGTCGGCGCTGGATTCGGACGTGGAAGCCGCCATCCAGGACAACCTGGAAACCCTGATGCACGGCAAGACGGTGATCGCCATCGCCCACCGCCTGTCGACCATCGCCAAGATGGACAGGCTGGTGGTGATGGACCACGGCAATATCGTGGAGATGGGTACGCATGCGGAGCTCCTGGCGCGCGACGGTGTGTATGCGCGCCTGTGGCATCGGCAGACCGGCGGCTTCGTCGGGCTGGAGTAGGCGCGGGACCGTGCCGCGCGCGCCGGCGAAGCGGGCCGGCGGCGGCGAGCCGACGATCCACACTGCCGATGGCGTCCGGCATCACGCGACACATGCATGCGGGTAGACCGCCAGGGACACGATGAAGGAATCGACAAGAGCCGCATCCGCCGCCCGAAAGGACGGCGGTACGGCATATGACTTCCTCGCGCGCAGACTCGGGCCCGTGCCGACCATCGCGTTGGCGCAACTGCTGGGCACGTCCTTGTGGTTCAGCGCGAATAGCGCGGCCGACGACCTGATGAGGGCCTGGGGCGCCACGCCCGGCGATATCGGCCTGTTGACCAGCGCCGTGCAGCTGGGCTTCATCCTGGGTACGCTGGCCATTTCGGTCAGCGGCCTGGCGGATCGCTTCCGGGCCAGCGTGATCTTCGTGTGCAGCGCCATCGCGGGCGCCTGCTTGAATGCCGCTTTCGCCTGGTTGGCCGGCGGCCTGACGGCCGGCGCGCTGTTGCGGTTCCTGGTCGGGATCTGCCTGGCGGGGATCTATCCCGTGGGCATGAAGCTGATCGTGCACTGGGCGCCGGAGCGCACGGGTACGGCGCTGGCGCAACTGGTGGCCATGCTGACGTTGGGAACCGCGCTGCCGCACGCCCTGCGCGCGGCGGGCGCGGGGCTCTCCTGGCAGACGGTCATCGTGGCCTCGTCGGTGCTGGCGCTGGTCGCGGCGCTGCTGGTGCGCATCCTGGGCGACGGGCCGCGTACACGCGCAGCCGCATCGGCGTCCGTCGCATCGGCTGCCGCGGCCCCGACGGCGGCGCGCGCCGGGCACGGCACGGAGGCCATGCCGGACAACGTCGGCCGCCGGCCGACCATCGTGGATGCCTTCCGCGTGCGGCGCTTCCGAGCGGCGGCGATCGGCTACTTCGGCCATATGTGGGAGCTGTATGCCTTCTGGACCTTGGTCCCACTGCTGATCGCGCGCTCCTCGGCCGCCGAACTGGTTCCGGGCATGGGCAATTCCGCCGCGTCCTTCTGCGTCATCGGGATAGGTGCCCTGGGTTGCCTGCTGGGCGGCAAGCTGTCGCAAAGACTGGGCAGCGCCAAGGTCGCATTGGGCGCGCTCAGCCTGTCCGGGCTCTGCGCGGTGACGTTCGCCGCGGGCTGGCAGACCCTGGACCCGCGCCTGCTGGCCGTATTGCTGCTGGTATGGGGCGCGGCGGTGGTGGCTGATTCGCCGCAGTTTTCCGCCTTGAGCGCGCGGGCATGTCCGCCGCGGCTGATCGGCAGCGCGCTGGCGATCCAGAACTCCATCGGCTTCGCGATCACGGTGGTGTCGATCGCCGGTGCCAGCGCCCTGTTCCAGCATATCGGGTTGGACGCCACCTGGCTGCTGGTCCCGGGCCCGGTCATCGGTGTGCTGGGCTACGCGCTGGCCTCATCCGAACGGCGCGTCCTGTAGCGACCCGCACAGTGCGCGCTAACGCCGCCGACCGTTCGGGACGCTGTACGACCGTTCGCGACGGTTCACCCCTGTTCACCAAGGTTCAGGACGTAGGCGTGCCCGCGTCGTAGACGGCGTCTTCCAGCGGATACAAGGGCCGCGATCGCCGGGCGTATGGAAAGATCGAATAATCCGAGGTCGTCACGCCGGGGCTGTCGCATTCGACCAGGCCGTCCGAGATCGGCACGAACACCGGCCGGCAGTACATGCGCGATTTCAGCAGCAGATAGCGGGCGCCGCGCGGATCCTGGCCCACGCTCTCGAACACCGCCAGATCCCAGGGCTCGTGGGTCTGTTCGGAGACCACGACGCGGGCGTCGCCCAGGTCGAGCACCGCCGTTCGCCCCATGCCGACGCGCATGCCGGTATAGGTCGGGCCGGTGATCACGTACTCGCCGTCCGTCAGCGCCAGCACCGTGCCGCTGGCCTGCATCGGCCGCGCGTGGATGCCCAGCGCCGCCAGCGAGCGCTTGTTGCCCAGCGGCAGCGTCACGCGTGCACCGACGCCCGCCCGCGCCATGAGCGCGACGGCTTCGGGGTCGCAGACGATGCCGGCCAGGATGCCCTTCATGCCGCGGGCCAGCGCGGCTTCCAGCACCGCGGTGGTGTCGCAGGTGCCGCCCGAATTGCAGTTGTCGCCGTGATCCAGCAGCAGGATCGGCCGCCGCGCGTCGCGCGCCATGGTTTCCGCGCGCGCCAATGAATCGGCCAAGGGTTCGCTGCGGTAGACGAAATCGTCGCGCCGCGCCCAGATGCCCGCGGCGATGCGGTCGGCCGCCGCTTCGGCCAGCGCGCGGTCGCCGTCCGCGACCACGATCACGCTGATGCAGGGATGCGGAATATCCGCGAGCCCGAAACCGGCCAGGACGGAGGCCGCTTCCACCCCGCGCGATTCCTCTTCGCGCGCGGCCTGCACGGCGTCGCGCATGGCGCCGCCATCGGTGGCCGACCGCAGGGTGTGCGTCATCAGCGGCGGGCGCCGCCAGGCCATGACCGGGCGGAATTCGCCGGCGATCATGCGCCACAACAGCCGGCCCGCATGCTCGCCGGTCTCGTACATGTCGACGTGCGGATAGGTCTTGAAGCTGACGATGACGTCGGCGTTGTCCACCATGCGCGCGGTCACGTTGCCGTGCAGATCCAGCGCCACCGCCAGCGGCACGCCCGGCGCGGCGGCGCGCACGCGCGCCAGCAGGTCGCCTTCGCCGTCGTCGCTGTTCCGGGCGACCATGGCGCCGTGCAGGTCCAGGAAGATGGCGTCGCAGCCCGGCACGGCGGCCAGGATGCGATTGCACATCTGGTCATAGGCGTCGGCATCCACGGGACCGCTGGGATAGGCCCAGGCCGATAGCGGCGTCACGATGTCGGCGCCCTGTGCCCGCGCCAGGTCGATGAAGGCGCCCATCGCGGTACGCGCGCCCTCGTTCTCGCGGCGGGCGTCGTCGTCATAAGCGGGCCCGCCCCGGCCGAACGCGGACAGCGGCGTCGGCACCGGGGAAAAAGTGTTGGTTTCGTGGTTCATCCGCGCGATCAGGACTTTCATGCGGCCTCCCGGGCAGCCACGCCCGCCGTGCGCAGCATGGCGCGCAGCAGCACGTTGCAGCCGGCCTCCAGATGCTCGGGACGGGCGTCCTCGATTTCGTTATGGCTGATGCCGTCCTTGCAGGGCACGAAGAGCATCGCGGTGGGCGCGACGCGCGCCAGGTAGACCGCGTCGTGTCCCGCGCCGCTGACGATGTCCATGCAGGACAGACCCAGCTGGCCGGCGCCGTCCTTCAAGGCATCCAGCAGCCCGGCATCGAAAGGCTGCGGGGGGAAGTACACGACTTCGCGCACGTCCACCTCGACGCCCGGCAGCGCCGCGCAATGGTCGCGCAGCGCCGCGGTCATGGCCGTCAGCGTGGCGTCGTCGGCGGCGCGCAGGTCCACGGTCAGTTGCACGCGTCCCGGAATCACGTTGCGCGAATTCGGATAGGTATCCAGGCAGCCGACCGTGCCGCGCGCGTGCGGCGCATGGTCCAGCGCGATGCCGTTCACCCGCCGCACGATGTCGGCGGCCGCCAGCAGGGCGTCGTGGCGCAGCTCCATGGGGGTCGGTCCGGCGTGGGCTTCCATGCCGGTGACGGTCACGTCGAACCAGCGCTGGCCCAGCGCGCCGCGCACCAGGCCTATGGTCGTGTCCCTGGCCTCCAGGATGGGGCCTTGTTCGATATGGGCCTCGAAATACGCGGCGACGGGGCTGCCACCCACGGGCTCCGGGCCGGCATGGCCGATCGCCGCCAGGGCATCGGCCACGCTGATGCCGTCGCGGTCGCGCTGCGCCAAGGCATGCGCCAGCGTGAAGGCGCCGGCGTAGACGCCCGAACCCATCATGACGGGGACGAAACGCGAGCCTTCTTCGTTGGTCCAGACCACGACTTCGATGGGTGCCTCGGTGACGATGCCGTGCGCATGCAGGGTGCGCAGCACTTCGATGCCCGCCAGCACGCCGTAATTGCCGTCGAACTTGCCACCGGTGGGCTGGGTATCGATATGGCTGCCGGTCATCACCGGCGGCAGATCGTCGCGCCGGCCGGCGCGGCGCATGAAGATGTTGCCGATGGCGTCGATGCGCACGGCGCAACCCAGTTCGCGCGCCCATTGCATGACCAGCTCGCGGCCCTGGCGGTCCAGGTCGGTCAGCGCCAGGCGGCGCACGCCGCCCTTGTCGGTGGCGCCGATGCGCGCCAGCGCCATCAGCGACGTCCACAGGCGCGCGCCGTCGACGCGGGGAATGGATGCGGTTTCAAGTTCTGGCATGTTCGTTTCCCAAGTATGGTCAGGCGCGGTGCCGGATCACACGCCGACGCCCAGATAGCGGTCCTTGATCGCGTCATTGGCCGCGAAATCGGCGTTGCTGCCCTCGTACACGATAGCGCCCTGTTCGATGATGTAGTGGCGATCCGCCAGCTGCGTGCAGACCTCCAGGTTCTGCTCCACCAGCAGGATGGGCACGCCCTGCCCCCGGATGAGCTTGAGCTGCGCGACGATCTCTTCCACGATCACCGGGGCCAGGCCCTCGACCGGCTCGTCCAGCATCAGCAGGCGCGGATGGTTCATCAGGGCGCGGCCGATCGCGAGCATCTGCTGCTCGCCTCCCGACAGTTGCGCGCCGCCGTTGCGGCGCCGCTCCTTCAGGCGCGGGAAAATGCGGTAGATGTCCGCCAGCTGCCATGGCGACGCGCGACGCGCGCCCAGGAGCAGGTTTTCCTCCACCGTCAGCAGACGAAAAATCCCTCGGTGCTCAGGCACCAGGCACAGGCCCTTGCCGGCCACGCGATGGGCCGGCAGCCCGCCCACCGCCGCGCCGTCGAAACGGATGTCGCCGCGCGCCGGACGCAGCGCGCCGGCGATGGTCTTGAGCGTGGTCGATTTACCGGCGCCGTTGCGGCCCAGCAGGGTGACGAGTTCGCCTTCGCCCACGGCCAGCGTCACGCCCTGCAGGATATGGCTCTTGCCGTAATACGCGTGCACGTCGCGCAGTTCCAGCTTCATGCGCGGCCTCCGGTGATCATGTTGCCCAGGTAGGCCGCGCGCACGCGCGGGTCGTCGCGGATGGCGGCCGGCGTTCCCTGCACCAGCACCCTGCCCTGCTGCATCACCGTGACGGTATCGGAGATGTCCATGACGATATTCATGTTGTGTTCGATCAGCACCACGGTGTGGTCGCTTGCCAGGCCACGTATCAGCGCCTTCATCGCGTCCAGGTCGTCCACGCCCATGCCGGAGGTCGGTTCGTCCAGGAAGATGGCGCGCGGCCGCGCCGCCATGGCCATGCCGACTTCCAGGCGGCGCTGCTGGCCGTGCGACAGCGCGGCCGCGGCGACGCCGGCGCGCGCGGTCAGGGCCAGGCGTTCCAGCAACATATCCACCAGTTCGCTCACGCCGCCTTCGCGTCGCGGACGATGCCACATGTCGAAGGCGCCCGCGGCGTGCGCGCCCTGGGCGGCCAGGCGCAGGTTCTCGCGCACGTCCAGGTTGGCGAACAGGCTGGTCACCTGGAAGGATCGCGCGATGCCGCGCCGCACGCGGATATTGTCGGGCTCGCGCGTCACGTCGTGGCCGTCGAACACGATGCGGCCTTCGGTGACGGGCACCGTGCCGGTCAGGGTGTGGAACAGCGTGGTCTTGCCGGCGCCGTTGGGGCCGATGACGGAATGCACGGTGCCGGGCATCACGCGCAGGTCCACGCCGCCCAGCGCGGTGAATTTGCCGTAGCGCTTGACGATGCCGCTGGCGTCCAGGATCGGTTCGGTCATCGCGTTTCCTTGTCGCGCCACCTGGCCGGCCACCACCGTTCGGCCAGCCCCCACAGGCCCTTGTGCATGAACAGGCTGACGGCGATCAGCAGGAAGCCCAGCAGCATCAGCCAGCGCGGCCACAAGGTGGACAGCCAATCCGACACCAGCACATAGAACGCCGCGCCCAGCACGGAAGCAAACAGGTTGCCCGTGCCGCCGATGACGGTCATCACTAGGATCATTTCGCTGGTGTGGTATTCGATGTTGGATAGCGGCGCGATGCCCGTCATCAGCGCGTGAAAAGCGCCGGCCAGCGCGGTGACCGCGCCCGACAGGGCGAACACCGCCAGCTTCAGCGCGCGCGTGTCGTAGCCGACGGCACGGGCGCGCGCTTCGTTTTCGCGGATGGCCAGCAACGTGCGGCCGAACACCGAATCGGTGACCCGCTGCAGCAGCCAGAACACCAGCAGGAAGCAGACGCCCACCAGCGTATAGAAGCGCCAGGGCGTGTCCAGGCGCATCAAGGTCATGCCCGCCAGCGCCAGCGGCGGACGCGGGATGTCCAGCAGGCCGTTGTCCCCGCCCGTCCAGGACGGCAGGCTGTAGGCCAGGAAATAGAACATCTGCGCGAAGGCCAGCGTCAGCATGACGAAGTAGGTGCCGCGCTGGCGGATGGCGAACCAGCCCACCAGGCCGGCGGTCGCCGCGCCGACGGCGATGGATGCCAGCACGGCAGCCGGCAAAGGCAATCCCGCGCGCGTCATCAGGATGCCGACGGCATAGCTGCCCATGCCGAAGAAAATCCCCTGCCCGAAGGACAGCAGGCCCGTATATCCCAGCAGCAGATTGCAACCCAGGACGGCCAGCGCATACACCAGCACTTCGGTGGCCAGGGTGCCGGATTCCAGCACGGCAGGCAGCAGGATCACGACCGCCGCCGCCAGCAGCAGGCCGGCATGCCCGCGCATCCGTTCGACCATGCGCGGCATCATCCTCTCCCCAGCAGGCCGTGCGGACGCAGCAGCAGCACCGCCGCCATCGCCACATAGATCATCAGCCGCGCGCCTTCCGGCCACAGCGTGCTCATGACGCTTTGCACGATGCCGATCAGCAGCCCGCCCACCAGCGCGCCACCGAAACTGCCCATGCCGCCGACCACCACGATGACGAAGGCCACGCCCAGGGCCTCCAGCCCCATGAAGGGATCGACGCCGCGTATCGGCGCGGCCAGGGCCCCGGCCAGCGCCGCCGTGCCCGCGCCCAGCGCGAACACCAGGCCGAAAACGCGATAGACGTTGATGCCCAGCAGCGACACCATCTCGGCCGATTCGCTGCCCGCGCGCACGGCGCTGCCCAGCCGCGTGCCTTCCAGCAGCCACCACAGCAACAGTGCGAACACCGCGGTGAAGGCGATGACGAACAAGCGGTATTTCGGATAGATGAAGCCGCTCCACATCACCACGCCCTGCAGGGCGTCCGGGGTGGCGACGTTGTCGCCCAGCGGGCCCCAGGCCACGATGACGGCCTCCTGCAGCACCAGGGCCAGGCCCACCGTGATCAGGATATGGAACTCGTGCGGCTGGTCGTAGACGCGCCGCAACAGCGTGCGTTCCGCCAGCCAGGCCAGCAGGGCCACCAGCAGTGGCACGACCGCCAGCGCCACCCAAAAGTCCAGGCCCCATGCCACCGCCTGGTAGCAGAAATAGGCGCCCAGCAGATAGAAGGCGCCGTGCGCGAAGTTGACGAAGCGCAGCAGCCCGAAAATGATGGACAGCCCCACCGCCAACAGGAAATACAGCATCCCGATGCCGATGCCGTTGACGACTTGCAGCAGATAGACGTTCATGTAGCCGGCAACGGAACTACAGCTTGCAGCCGGTCTGGTCCACGGGCAGGAAGGATTTGCCGGCGCTCAGGATGTCGGCGTAGTCGTCCTTGTCCTTCATCGCCTTTTTCGCCTTGCCACGCAGCAGGTAGTAGTTCTTGAGCACCTGGTGGTCCTGCGCGCGGATTTCCTCATCGCCGGTCAGGCCCGTGTATTTCATGCCTTCGAGCACCGGGATGACCTTGGCGGGATCTTCGCTGCCGGCCTTGGCGATGGCGTCGAGCAGGATCCTGGTGCAGATGTAGGAACCGGCCAGGCTGTAGTTGGGATTCGACTTGAAGGCTTCCTGCGAGCGCTTCACCAGGTCCTTGTTGCCGGGGCTGTCGATGCCGTGCCAGTACTGCGCGCCGAAATACACGCCTTCGCACAGGTCGGCGCCCAGGGATTCGAACTGCTCCAGCCCCGAGGCCCAGGCCATCAGGATGGTGGTGTTCTGCTTCATGCCGAAGCTGACGGCCTGGCGCAGCGCGTCGGAGGACTGCGAGCCGAAGTTCAGCAGTAGCAGCACGTCCGGCTTGGCGGCCATGGCGTTGGTCAGGTACCCGCTGAATTCCTTTTCCGTCAGCGAGTGGTAGCTGTTGCCGACGTGCTCGATGCCCTTTTCCTTGAAGATATTCTTGGCGGCATTGAGCAGGCCGTCGCCGAACACGTATTGCGGCGTGATGGTGTACCAGCGCTTGGCCTTGGGCAACTTGTCGATGAGCGGCCGCACCGTCTGCTCGATGGCGCCGTAGGTGGGCACCGACCAGCGGAAGGTGGACTTGTTGCAATCGGACCCGGTGATCTCATCGGCGCCGGCGGTGGTGATGAACACGCCGCCGTCCTTCTGCACTTCCTTGCCCATGGCCAGGGCTTCCGACGACAGGATGCCGCCGGCGAAATAACGCGCGCCCTTCTGCTGCGCCAGTTCCTGCACCTTGCGCACGGCGGTGGCGGGCTTGCCTTCGGTATCCAGGGTGGTATAGGCCAGGGGGCGGCCCAGCAACTGCCCGTATTGCTGGATGGCCAGCTTCATGCCCAGGTCGGCATATTTGCCGTTGGCGGCAAAGGGGCCAGACATGGGCACGGGGCATCCGAACTGGATCGCCTGGGCGGCCTGCGCATAGGCATCGCGCAGCGAGAGGGATCCGGGCAGCGCCGACAGCGCGGCGAGTTTGAGTAGATCGCGACGGTTCAAGGCCTTCCCCTATTTATCATGATAAATAAGATGAACTGATAATATGGTTGGGCAATATTCCGCGTCAACACGGCAAGACGTGGAATCGTGACCGTAGTTTCCCTAGTGCCGCCGACAAGGACCACGCATGCCTCGCGAAACCGCCACGCCGCCGCCCGCCGCGCCTGGCAAATCCAAGCGCGCCGACCTGGTGGCCGAGGAAATCAAGCGGCTGATCACCGAACGCGACCTGCGACCGGGCGACAAGCTGCCGCGCGAGAACGAACTGCAGCAGTTGTTCGGCGTCAGCAAGAGCACGATGCGCGAGGCGCTGAAGTCGCTGGAAGTCCAGGGGCTGGTCACGATCAGCACCGGGCCGGCCGGCGGCGGACGCATCGTCGAAGTGACGCTGGACCGCACGTTCCAGCTGATGCAGAACTACCTGTTTTTCAAGGAAGTCACGATCGACGACATCTATACGGTGCGCAAGATGCTGGAGCCGGAACTGGCGGCCGGGGCGGTGCCGCACCTGACCGACGCGGACTTCGACGCGCTGATGCACAGCATAGAATGCTGCGATCCGTCTTCGGGCAGGACGGCGGACGTGGTGGCGCAGCGCAAGGAAGACCTGAACTTCCACGACATCCTGGCGATGGCGAATCCCAATCCTTTCCTGCGCTTCACCTGCCAGCTGATCAACGAGATGCTGCGGCAGCTGACGGTGTTCGAGAACGACACGCCGACGCGCACGCAGCGGCGGTTCGGCGAGGCCAACGCGCACGTGCACCAGGCCATCGTGGACGCGGCGCGCCAGCGGGATGTCGATACGGTGCGCCGCCTGATGTCCGAACACATGGTGGAAGCCTCTGGCTTCGTGAAGAAGCTGAACGGTAAGCTGCAGGGACGGCTGATCCTGGATTCGGAGATGTCGCGACGCAATGCCGCCGCGCGGCGGGGCTTGTCGCGGCGGCGCGAGAAAGACTCAACGGCAAGGGGCTGACCATGTGGTTCGATCTATCCAAACTGGCGCCGCGCGACGGCTACAAGATCCTGTCGTCGACGGTGGTGCCGCGGCCCATCGCATGGGTGGTCAGCGCCGACCAGGAAGGCCGGCTCAATGCCGCGCCATTTTCCTTTTTCAACCTGTTCTCCGACGATCCGCCCATCGTCTGCCTGGGCATCATGGGGCGCGCCGGTGGTTCCAAGGACACATCGGCCAACATCCGCGCCCGCCAGGAGTTCGTCATCAATGTCGTGCCGGAATCACTGGCCGCCAAAATGAACATGACCTCGGGCGACTATGCGGCCGGCATCGATGAGCTGGCCTGCGCGGGCCTGACCATAGCGCCCAGCACCAGGATAGGCGTCCCGCGCATCGCCGAAAGCCCCGTGGCCCTGGAATGCGTGCCGATCAATTTCATGGACGTCGGGGGCGGCCGGGTCATCATCGCCGCCCGCGTGGTGGGCGTGCACGTCGCCGACCATGCCGTGCTCGACGCGGACAAGTGCTACATCGACACGCCCGCCCTCCAACTGGTGGGACGCATGCACGGCGGCGGCGAATACACCCGCACGACCGACCGTTTCAACATGACGCGCCCCACCCCTGACGAACTGGTCACGCCACCCGCGCCCCGCGCGCCCGACGCCTAGACGCCACCCGCGGCACCATGGATTTCGCCATCCTCTATACCTGGACGAAGATTCTGCACGTCACCGCGGCATTCGTCTTCGTCGCCGGCATCTCGGTCGTGTCCCTGATGCTGATCGCCGACCCGCCCGACGCCCCCGACGCCGCCGGCGCGGCGGCCAGGACGCTGCGCTGGCACCGCGTCCTGGCCACCCCTGCCATGATCCTGACGTGGATCCTGGGCATCGCCCTGGCGGTGCAAGGCCATTGGCTGGGCGATGGCTGGCTGCACGGGAAACTGGCCCTGGTCGTGCTGCTGTCGGCCATCCACGGCATCCAGGCCCGGACCCTGCGCCGCCGCGCGGCGGGCCGGCATGCTGCCATGTGGCGCATCACCCCGCTGGTGGTCGCGATGGCCGTGATCGCCATCCTTGCGCTGGTGGTGGTCAAGCCGTTCTGACGCCGGCCGGACGCGGCCGATGCGCGCCTGCACAGTATGAAATCGCGCGGCCGCTTCGCCCCACGCCCAAGGCGACGGCCATCGCCGCGCCCATGTAACTGACAGAATTGTCAGTTCTCGGACAGGCTATCGTCCCGGCGCGCTTCGTACAGTGGCGGCATCATGATCGCCACCATCCCGCCCGCGCGCCGCGCCTCGCGCCGCTTCCCATTCGTGCCGGCCGTCCTCTCGGCACTGGTGCTTCTATCCGGCTGCACGGTCGGGCCGGACTACGCGCGTCCGGACATGGCCATTCCCACCGCGTACAAGGAAAGCCCGCCGCGCAATCCGCCCCAATCCGGAGCCTGGAAGACCGCCCAGCCCGGCCAGATCGACGCCACCCGGAACTGGTGGGAAATCTACGGCGACAGCACCCTGAACGACCTGGAAACCCAGGCCACCGCCGCCAACCAGACCATCGCCCAGGCCGCCGCCCAGTACCGGCAGGCACGTGCCCTGGTGCAGCAGGCCCGTGCCGCCTTCTGGCCCCAACTGGGCGCCGGCGTTTCGGCCGATAGGGCCCGCAGCATCGGCAACGGCGGCAGCAAGCTCGGCAACACCTACACCGCATCCCTGGACGCCGCCTGGGAGCCGGACCTGTGGGGCGCCGTCCGGCGCTCCGTGGAAGCCAGCGACGCCAGCGCCCAATCCAGCCAGGCGCAACTGGCCGCCGCGCGGCTCAGCGTGCAGGCCACGCTCGCCCAGGACTACCTGCAACTGCGCGTCACCGACGAACTCAAGGCCTTGTTCGCGCGCACCATCGCCGCCTTCGAGCGTTCCCTGAAACTGACGCAGAGCCAGTACAACGCCGGCGTCGCGCTGCGTTCCGACGTCGCACTGGCCGAAGCGCAGCTGAGAACGGCGCAGGCGTCCGCCATCGATCTCGATACCCAGCGCAACCAGCTCGAACATGCCATCGCCATCCTGACCGGCCGCGCGCCGGCCGACTTCAGCCTGCCGGCCGCGCCCGAAAGCTGGCAGGCCAGGGTTCCCGACATTCCCACCGGCCTGCCATCGGAACTGCTGGAACGCCGCCCGGACATCGCCAGCGCCGAACGCCTGGCGGCGTCCGCCAACGCCCAGATCGGCGTGGCGCAGTCGGCGTTCTACCCCGACGTCACCCTGAGCGCCGCGATCGGTTTCAGCAGCGGCAGCGCCGGCCTGGCGCAATGGTTCAACACGCCCGGCAGGATCTGGTCGCTGGGCGCGGCGCTGGCCGAAACGATCTTCGACGGCGGGCTGCGCAGCGCGCGCGTCGACGAAGCTCGCGCCGGTTTCGATGCCGCGGCGGCCCAATACAAGCAGACGGTGCTGGGCGGCTTCCAGGAAGTCGAGGACAACCTGTCCAATCTGCGCGTGCTGGCCGACGAAAGCGTCGCCCAGGACCAGGCGGTCACGGCGTCGCGGCTGTCCGAACGCCTCGCCCTGGCGCAGTACCGCGCCGGCACCACGACCTACCTGACCGTGGTTACCGCCCAGGCCCTGACCCTGTCCAACGAACGCACCGCCGCGGACCTGCTGGGCCGCCGCCTGCTGGCCAGCGTGGCGCTGATCAAGGCCACCGGCGGCGGCTGGAACGCCGCGCAGCTCGGCGTGCCGATGGCGGACGCCGCGCCGTCCGGCCCCGCCCACTGAATCCTGACCGTATCCAAGACTGAGAGCGTAGATCATGGCAGATGCATTGTCCCGGCGCCGCGCCGGATACGCGGCCGCCGCCGTGTCCCTGGCGGCGATTGCCGCCGGCTTCTGGGGCGTCGAGCACCGGGCCGAGTCGGCGGACGCGCCGGCGCCCAAGACGCCGCCCGTCATCGTGACCTCCACGCGGGTCGAACAGCAGGACGTGCCCGTCTACCTGACCGGCGTGGGCACCGTCACCGCCAACCAGAGCGTGACGGTCAAGACCCGCGTCGACGGCGAGCTGGACAAGATAGGCTTCGTCGAAGGCCAGGACGTCAAGGCCGGCCAGATGCTGGCGCAACTGGACCCGCGTGCGTTGCAGGCACAACTGGCGCAGGCCAAGGCCACCCAGGCCAAGGACCAGGCGCAACTGCTGAACGCCCGCCTGGACCTGAAGCGCTTCACCCAGCTGACCAAGGAAGACGCCGCCACCCAGCAGCAACTGGACACCCAGCGTGCGCTGGTCGCGCAGCTGGAGGCGACCGTGCAGATGGACGAAGCGCAGGTCTCGTTCGCGCAAGTGCAGCTGGGCTACACCACCATCACCGCGCCCATCGGCGGCCGCGTGGGCGCGCGCCTGGTGGATCCGGGCAATATCGTGCACGCCAGCGATACCGGCGGGCTCGTCGTCATCAACCAGATCGATCCCATCTCGGTGATCTTCACGGTGCCGGAATCGGCGGTGGGAGACATCAACGCCGCCATGGCCGACACCCCCCAGGGGCTGCCGGTCACCGCGCTGGGCCGGGAAACCAACCAGCCGCTGGGCACCGGCAAGCTGGTGCTGGTGAACAACCAGATCGACACCACCAGCGGCACCGTGCAATTGAAAGCCCTGTTCCCCAATCCCCGGCACGTCCTGTGGCCGGGCCAATACGTGAACGCGCGCCTGCAGCTCGCCACCCGCAAGCAGGCGCTGACCGTGCCGGCCGCCGTCGTGCAGCGCGGGCAGAACGGCACCTATGCCTATGCCCTGGACGACCAGGGCATCGCACGCATCCAGCCCATCCGCGTGGCGATGATCCAGGACAATGTCGCCGTGGTGGATGAAGGCCTGAAGCCCGGCGAACGCGTGGTGGTCGACGGCCAGTACAAGCTGCGCCCCGGCATCCACACCACCGAATCGAAAACATCGACCGCGATGGCGGGCGCCGCCGGCGGGCCCGCGCAAGGGGAAGGCAAATGAGCATTTCCGCGTCGTTCATCAAGCGCCCCATCGGCACCAGCCTGCTGGCGCTGGCGCTGCTGCTGGTCGGCGTGGCCGCCTGGCCGCTGCTGCCGGTGGCACCGCTGCCCCAAGTGGATTTCCCCACCATCCAGGTCACCGTGAACCTGCCGGGCGGCAGCCCGGAAACCATGGCGTCCAACGTCGCGCAGCCGCTGGAACGGCAGTTTTCGCTGATCGCGGGCCTGTCGCAGATGACCTCGCTGAGCGGCCAGAGCCAGACCCAGATCACGCTGCAATTCGACCTGGACCGCAGCATCGAATCCGCCGCGGTCGACGTGCAGGCCGCCATCAACGCCGCTTCCGGCCAGTTGCCGTCCAACCTGCCCAACGCGCCTACCTTCCGCAAGGTCAATCCGGCCGACGCGCCCATCATGATCCTGAGCGTGCAGTCGGACACGCTGCCGATCACCGAGGTCAACGACTACGCCGACAACATCCTGGCGCAGCAGATATCGCAGATCAAGGGCGTGGGCCTGGTCAACATCGGCGGCCAGCAGAAACCGTCGGTGCGCGTGCAGGTCGACCCCACCAAGCTGAAATCGCTGGGCCTGAGCCTGGAGGACGTGCGCAACGTCATCGCCACCACCACGGTCAACCAGCCCAAGGGCACGATAGACGGCCCCACGCAGAGCTTCACCACCTACACCAACGACCAGCTGCTGAAGGCCGCGCAGTGGAACGACATGGTACTGGCCTATCGCAACGGCGCGCCCATCCGCGTGCGCGACGTCGGCGTGGCCGTGGACGGGCCCGAGAACAACAAGCTGGCGGCCTGGGCCTATGCGGGGCCCGCCGCCGCCCCGGGCAACACGATCACCAACGGTCGCGGGATCGTGCTGCAGGTCAGCAAGCAGCCGGGCGCCAACGTCATCGAGACCGTCGACGCCATCAAGGACGCCATGCCGCGCCTGCAGGCCGCCATCCCGCCCACCGTGCAGGTGAACACCATCATCGATCGCACCGCGAATATCCGCGCGTCGGTGCAGGATGTGGAATTCACGCTGATCCTGACCATCGTGCTGGTGGTGATGATCATCTTCGTCTTCCTGCGCGACATCGCCGCCACGCTGATACCCTGCGTCACCGTCCCGCTGGCCTTGATGGGCACGGCCGGCATGATGTACGTGGCCGGGTTCAGCCTGGACAACCTGTCATTGATGGCGCTGACCATCGCCGTGGGTTTCGTGGTCGACGATGCCATCGTCATGCTGGAGAACATCTATCGCCACGTCGAGGACGGCATGGGGCCGCTGGAAGCCGCCTACAAGGGCGCCGGGGAGATCGGCTTCACCATCGTGTCGATCTCGGTGTCGTTGGTGGCGGTGTTCATCCCTCTGCTGTTGATGGGCGGCATCGTCGGCCGGCTGTTCCGCGAGTTCGCCGTCACCGTCACGCTGACCATCCTGGTGTCGGTCATCGTCTCGCTGACGCTGACGCCCATGCTGTGCTCGCGCTACCTGAAGAACCAGCACGGCCGCCAGCATGGCCGCCTGTTCATGCTGTTCGAGCGCGGCTTCGACGCCATGCTGGGCGGCTACAAGCGCGGCCTGCAATGGGTGCTGCGCCATCAGTTCATCACCCTGCTCAGCTTCATCGCCACGGTCGCGGTGACCGGATTGATGTTCGTCACCATACCCAAGGGATTTTTCCCGCAGCAGGACACCGGCTATATCTTCGGCTTCGCCCAGTCGTCGCAGGATTCTTCCTTCGGCGCCATGAACCGCCGCATGGTGCAGCTGGCCGATATCGTGCGCCAGGACAAGGACGTGGCGGCCTTCGGCATGAGCGGCGACCAGACGCAGTTCAACACCGGCCGCTTCTTCATCGGGCTGCGCTCCAAGGAAGACGGCCGCACCGACAATGCCGACGAGGTCATCCGCCGCCTGCGGCCCAAGGTCGCGCAGGTGGAAGGCGTGACCCTGTATATGCAGGCCGGCCAGGACATCAACGTCGGCGGCCGGCTGTCGCGCACGCAATACCAGTACACCCTGACCGATTCCAACCTGGATGAACTCAACCAATGGGCGCCGCGGCTGTCCACGCGTTTCGCCCAGTTGCCGCAGTTGACCGACGTGGCGTCGGACCAGCAGAGCAACGCGCCCACCGCCACGCTGACCATAGACCGCGCGCGGGCATCCAGCTTCGGCATCTCGCCCGCCCTGATCGATTCCACCATCTACGATGCCATCGGCCAACGGCAGGTCGCCCAGTACTTCACGCAGTTGAACAGCTATCACGTGGTGCTGGAAGTGACGCCGGCGCTGCAGCGCGATCCCTCGCTGTTCGACAAGCTGTACCTGACCTCGCCGCTGACCGGCGAGCAGGTGCCGCTGTCCACCTTCGTGAAGCTGGACACGAGCAAGACCAACTACCTGGCCATCAACCACCAGGGCCAGTTTCCGGCGGTCACCCTGTCGTTCAACCTGGCGCCGGGGACCTCGCTGGGCGAGGCCGTGCAGGCCATCAACGCCGCGCAGACGGAAATGGGCGTGCCGGCCACGCTGATCGGCTCCTTCCAGGGCGCGGCGCGCGCCTTTGGCGATTCGCTCAAATCGCAGCCCTACCTGATCGCCGCGGCGCTGATCGCGGTCTATATCGTCCTGGGCTTCCTGTACGAAAGCTATATCCATCCGCTGACCATCCTGTCCACGCTGCCCTCGGCCGGACTGGGCGCGCTGCTGATCCTGCGGGCCGGAGGCTACGACCTGAGCGTGATCGCGCTGATCGGCATCATCCTGCTGATCGGCATCGTCAAGAAGAACGGCATCATGATGATCGACTTCGCCCTGCATGCCGAACGCGAGCACGGCATGTCGCCGCAGGAAGCCATCTACCAGGCCTGCCTGCTGCGGTTCCGGCCCATCATGATGACCACCATGTGCGCCCTGCTGAGCGGCCTGCCCCTGATGCTGAGCAACGGCCAGGGCGCGGAGTTGCGTCGCCCGCTCGGCTACGCCATGGTCGGCGGCCTGATCGTTTCGCAGGCGTTGACCCTGTTCAGTACGCCGGTGGTCTACCTGTACTTGGACCGCGCGCATTACTGGTATCTGCGCCGCAAGGAGGCGCGCGCCGCGCGCAAGGCGGCGGCGCATCCGGCCGCCGGCGACGGCGAGCCGCGCGAACCGCTGGTGCAGAAATAAGGTAAAAGAACCGCAGTTCCGCACCTTTGTGCCCCCAACAGCGCCCTGCCATGAAAATCCTGATCGTCGAAGACGAGCTCAAAACGGCCGACTACCTGCACAAGGGCCTGACCGAGCAGGGCTGCGCCGTCGATCTGGCGCACAACGGTGTCGACGGCCAGTATCTGGCGGTGGAACACGCCTACGACGTCATCGTGCTGGACGTCATGCTGCCGGGGCTGGACGGCTTCCAGGTGCTGCGCGAACTGCGCCGCTACCGCCAGACGCCGGTCATCATGCTCACGGCGCGCGACAGCGTGGAGGACCGCATCCGCGGCCTGCAGGACGGTGCCGACGACTACCTGGTCAAGCCCTTTTCCTTCCTGGAGCTGCTGGCCCGCCTGCAGGCGCTGACGCGCCGCGGACGTACCCAGGAGCCCATGCACCTGCGTATCGGCGACCTGCAGATCGACCTGGCCAGCCGCAAGGCGCAGCGCGCCGGCGTGCGCATCGACCTGACCGCCAAGGAGTTCGCCCTGCTGGCCGTCCTGGCCCGCCGCAAGGGCGAGATCCTGTCCAAGACCGCGATCGCCGAACTGGTCTGGGACATGAACTTCGACAGCAACGTCAATGTCGTCGAAGTCGCCATCAAGCGCCTGCGCGCCAAGATCGACAGCCCCTTCGGCACGCGTCTGCTGCATACCATCCGCGGCATGGGCTACGTGCTGGAACAGCGCGACGACGCGCAGCCCGAATGAAGCCGGCCGCGTCCATCACCACCCGGCTGGCGCTGATGTTCGCGTCGGTCGCGCTCCTGACCTTCTCGCTGATCGGCGCCGCCCTGTACGGCGTGTTGCGCGCGGAACTCGCCCGCCAGCAGACCGACGTGCTGAACACCACCGCCAACGAAATGCTCTATGCGCTGAACCGCATGGGCAATACCGAGCGCTGGAGCCGCGCGGAAACCAAGATGGATACGCTGACGCCGGCCGACGGCAGCCTGCGGTTCTGGATACTCAGCCCGGATCCGGCCTATGCCTACGGCAAGGACGTCCCCGCGGCGCTGAGCGCGGCACCGCCGCCCGACGGCTTCGACAGCGTCGCCATTCCGGGCCGCGAGTACCCCATGCGCATCCTGGTGCGCACCGTGCCCGCGCTGCAGGACCGCCCGCAGGTGAAGTTCATCGTCGGCATCGAGACCGCGCCGTATTTCCATACCCTGCACAGCTTCCTGATCGCGCTGGCCGGCCTGCTGCTGTCCGCCGTCGTGCTGATCATGTTCCTGGGCCATTGGGTCGCGCGCATGGGCCTGCTGCCATTGCAACGGCTGTCCGACGAGGCGCGCAAGCTCAGCCCGCGCCACCTGGCCCAGCGGCTGGACGTGGCCACCCTGCCCATCGAGCTGGCCGACCTGGCCGGCGCGTTCAATGGCGCGCTGGGCAGGCTGGAAATCGCCTATACGCGACTGGAAGCCTTCAACGCCGACGTCGCCCATGAATTGCGCACGCCCCTGACCAACCTGATCGGCCAGACGCAGGTCGCGCTGTCGCGCCGCCGCAGCGTGGCCGACCTGGAAGAAGTACTGCAATCCAACCTGGAGGAACTGGACAGCCTGCGCGCCATCGTCAACGACATGCTGTTCCTGGCGCGCGCCGACCAGGGGGAAGCCGCCACCGGGCTGGTGCGCACACCGGTTGCCGCCGAGGTCGGCAAGACGATCGAGTTCTTCGAGTTCGTGCTGGACGACATGCGGCTTTCCGTGGACATCGAAGGCGATACCCTGGCCGAGGCGTCGCTGGACACCGCCCGCTTTCGACGCGCCGTGACGAACCTGCTGCAGAACGCCATCCAGCACACCGCATGCGGCGGGCGGATTACGGTACGCATCGATCCGCAACCGGGCAGCGTGCGCGTGGCGGTGTCCAATCCGGGCGCGCCCATCGATCCCATCCATCTGCCGCGCCTGTTCGATCGCTTCTACCGCGTGGATGCGTCGCGCCACGACAAGGGCGACACCCATGGCCACGGCCTGGGCCTGGCCATCGTCAAGGCCGTGGCGACCATGCACGGCGGCGACGTGTTCGCCACCAGCGACCACGGCTCGACGACCATAGGCTTCAGCGTACTGGCCTGACGGCGTCGCGTGCGCACGCCGGCGGGCTACGTGTAAACCCGGGGTGGCGGACGTCGATCTGGTAATCCTGGATTGCATAATCGCGCGGCGCGGCGGGTCTTGCGCAATGAGTAAGTCTTATAAATTCTGCGGACTTGGAATTCCTGCCACAGGCAGGAACGCGGCCCCCACGCTCGCAACGAACGGGCGTCTGAATGACAGCACCCGGTTGCACATAAATAGAGTCTGGTCGTAGAGTCCGCCGCTTCATGAATTCGCCTATCCTTTCCCCGCATCGCCATCCCGTACCCGCGGTACACGCCGCGTCAGCTGCATTAGCTGCATTAGCCGCATCAATTGCATTGGCTGCATCAGCCCCGCATGCGATGCATGCGCCGGCCCGCGCTACCGGCAATTCATAGCCACGGGCGGCAAGCCTCCCACCGCCACCCGGTCCACCTGGCCCACCTGATCCGCATATAGCGCCGCGCATCGCGCCGGCGTCGGCTTCGTGCGCCTTGCATGGTCGCTATCGCACCGAGTCCGCCACGGCGTGATCCATCGCGCGGCGCCTGCACGCGCCGAGCGCATCCATATCCATCCTTCACCAGAGAGTACGCAGCACCGATCCGCCAGCACCCTTCCAGCGCTAAAGGAGCAGTATGTCTTACCCGCATCACCCTGCATCCCCGCCATCGTCGTACCCGCATTCGATGTTCCAGCGCTTCCGCCTACCCGGCGGAGTTCCCGTTTCCCACCGTGGACAGCAGCCATGGATCCGTCGCGCCGTGTATGGCGCGACCTCATTCGGCCTGCTGGCCTATCCTCCCGATCCCGTCTATGCCGGCGGCGACGCCAGGCAGTACGGACCGGCCAGCGCCACCGTCACGTTGAGCGCCGGCGACCCCGGCGCCACGGCGCATGCGCGGGGTCCCATCGCGACCACCGGCGCCAGCGAACACGCGGTACTGGCCTTGCAGCCCGGCGCCGCCGTCTTGTCCGGCCCGGTATCGACTCGCGGCGATGACGCCTACGGCATCCACTACGGGGCCGGCGTGCGCCTGATCATCACCGATACCGACATCGTCACGCGCGGCGCGCGCGCGCATGCCGTGCAAGGCGTGCAAGGCGCGGCAGGCGGCGCCGCCGCATCGGCGCCAGGCGAACTCGCGTTGCAGCGCGGCTCGATCACCTTGTTCGGCCACGACAGCACCGCCGTATACGCGACCGCGCCCGTCGTCCGCCTGGGTCGTCCGCTGCAACCCACCAACCCCGCGAAGCTGTGGAGCATGGGCTACGACAGGCCCGCCAGCGCGCATCAGACAGACGTGCGCATCCTGGGCCAGGCGCCCCGCAATACCGGCATTTCCATACGCGGCCGCCGGCGGCTGGAGCTGAATGGCGTCGCCATCGATCTGCACGACACCGGCTCGGTCGCGATGTCGATCGGCGCCAGCGCGCGCGTCGACGGCAGGAACGTCGGCATCGCGGCGACGGGATCCGACAGCTTCGGCCTACGCGTACGCGGCGCTGCCGCCAGGCGCGCCGATGGCGAGGCCTGCCCCGCGCCGACCGAACTGCACCTGGCCGATGGCTTCATCGCCATGGCCGGAGCCAACTCACCGGCGGTGGAAGTGGTGCGCGCGCTGGTTACGCTCAAGGACGTCTCCGTCACGACCTCGAAGGACGCCCGCTTTGCCGTCGGCAACGAGGCCGGCACGTTCCGCATGCAGGCCACGCAGGGCCGTGTCGAGCTGCGCAGCACCGGTTCCGCGCTGGCCGCCTGGACCGGCAATGACAGGGAAACGGCCAGCTTCGATTTCCGCAACGTGTCCATCCACAGCGGATCGGGCAGCCTGCTCGAAGTGGGCCGCGATCGCGGGGATAGCGGGCCGGCGCGGCCCGCGCACGTCAAGCTGACGCTGGACGACAGCGATGCGCGCGGCCGCATCTGGAGCGGCGATCCCGGCGCGCCGCGCGTGGACGTCACCTTGAAGCGCGGCGCCGCGTGGCAGGGGCATACGGACATCGGGCGGACGGTGACGGTGGAAAGCCGGGGCGCGTGGACGCTGGATGGAGATTCCAGGGTGCAGCGGGTGCTGCTGCACAACGGAACGGTCGCCTTTCGCGAACCGGATCCGGATGAACGGCCTGCTGCGGCGCCGACCCGGCGGGGTTCCACGTACACGGTCGAAACGCCTCATTCCCGGCCGCCCGGCGAGCGCGCGCAAGCCACCTTCCACCGGCTGCACGTACTGGAGGACATCGACGGCAAGGGCACCGTGGACATGCGTGCCGATACGGCGCGGGGATCGGGCGACAGCATCGTGGTGGACGGCGCCGTACGCGGAAACATCAGCGTGGCGGTGCGCGACACCCGCGCGATGAGCCAGGCCGTGACTTCCGTGCCGCTGATCCATGCAAGGAAGGGCGGGAGCGCCACCTACACACTGGCGAACAATGCGCCGCGCGTCATGCTCGCGGGCCATGCCTTCCAGCTGCGAAAGGAGAAGGCGGACGACGGACCCGCGGTGACCGTATGGGTGGTGCCGGAAGGCGCGCCCTTCATCCGGGGCCACGACACGATGGACCTGCCGCCACCGGGCGACGGCCCGGTCGTGGTGGCGGAAGTGGCGCCCGCGTCGCACGGCGGGGTCGATTACATGCATCTCCCGCCGGCCACGCCGCCAGCCGCGCCCATCGTCGGGCCGGCGCCCACGCATGGCGGAATGGAGCGCAAGCGGGAACGCGAGGTCGCGGTGGCGGGGAATCCTTCCGGCAATCCTTCCGGCAATCCTCCCGGGATTCCTTCCGGGGATACACCGACGGTGCGCGGCCCGGGTCCGTCGACGGTCACGGTCGGGAAGGATGGCAAGGATCCCGCGCGCGAAGGACCGCCGGGGACCATGGGTGACCGGCCCATCGTCGCGACCATGCGTCCGCCGGCGCAGGCGCCTGCTCCCGCGCCTGTGCCTGTGCCTGTGCCCGTGCCGGAGCCGGCTCCGCGGCCCGGCGATGGTCCCGTACCGGTTCAGGAGCGAGAACCGGGAGGGCACGGCGAACCCGTGGATTTGCCGGGCGATCCGCCCTCGCCCGCCAGGCCTGGCGAGAACGATCCGTCCAGCGAGAACCCTGATGGGCCGGCCGACACGCCACCGGTCGCCAATGTCCCCGCCGATGTGCCCGCCGACGTCCCTGCCGACGTCCCTGCCGATGTCCCTGTCGACGTCCCTGCCGATGTTCCTGTCGATGAGCCCGCCGATGAGTCCGTCGATCAGCCTGCCGATGACATCGCCGAAGACACCTCCGAAGCCGCCGCGGAGGAAACCACCGAAGCAGCACCTGAAACGTCCGCCGAAGCGCTCGCGGAAGCACCCGCCGAGCCCCCTGCGGCGGAGCCGGCCGCGCCCGCGATCGCCCTGTCGTCTCAGGACCGGCTCGTCGTCACCAACTCCGCACTGGCCGCTGGCCAGGGCATCTGGAACGCCCAGCTCGGCGCCATCGACCGGCGCATGCGCGCGGTCCGCCACGGCGATGGCATCGCTCCCCCCAGCGGCATCCACGCGATCGATTCCGCCAGCCTGGGCATCTGGATGGAAGCGCTCGACGGCAAGCAGAAGATCGACAACCCGCTCACCGGCGATTACCGGCAGGAGCTGCATGGCTTCATTGCCGGCGTGGACCGCGCCATCGACGTCGCCGCCGGCCGTTGGCACATCGGCCTGCTGGCGGCGCAGGCGCACAGCCGCCGCGACTTCGATAACGGCAAGGGCAGCACGCGCAGCACGCACGTCGGCGGCTATGCAACCTTCCTGGGTCCGCGCGGCAGCTATGCGACCGCCATCGTTTCCGCGGGCCGCTATCGGCACGACATGCATGGCGAAGCGGCCGACGGCGGCCCACTCAGCGGATCGTTCCGCAACAAGGGCATCGGCGCCTCTCTGGAAGCCGGCCGCCGCGTCGAACTGCCGCGTTCGTGGTTCGTCGAGCCCTACGCCGGCGTGAGCTATCTGCGCGTCGGCGGCGCACGGTACAGGCTCAACGACGGCACCCAGGTCCGCGATCGCGGCGGCCATTCCTTGCAATGGCGCGCCGGCGGCCGCATCGGCCGCGCCATCGACACCGCCAGCGGCGGCACCGTCACGCCCTATGTGCGCGTGGGCTATGCCTACGAACAAGGCAACCGCAACCGGCTGTCGGTCGATGGCGCGAACCTGAACGCCGACCTGGGCGGCAGCCGCGTCGAAGTGGGCGCGGGTATCGAAGCCCGCCTGGGCAAGGCGCACGGCCTGTACGTCGACCTGGGTTATGCCAAGGGCAAGCGCTTCGAGCAATCGCGCGTGGTGACCGTGGGCTACCAGTACCGCTGGTAGCCCCACGGAACAGAAAAGCCGGCGAGCGCACATATCGCTCTGTCCTTCCCACGCACCGCCGGCCGCGATCGCCCACCACGAAGACGATCGCGGCCGGCTTGCTTCATGCCCGGCGCCGCCGGGCGGGAACCGTATCGCAGATGTCGGAGGAGCAAGCAGTCATGGCTGGTCTACACGTCCATCGAGCTGTCCATGGACCCGAACGCAAGCGCGGCACCCCTCAAGCAGTCCCATCCTGTCGCATGGCACGCCGGCCGGACTCCCTGGCAGGCACACGCAAATGGGCCATGCCCGGCCACACCTGGAAAGGCGGCGCTATGCGCGGCGCGGCGGCGCTGGGCCTGCTGCTGAGCCCTTGCTACGATGCCTGCGCGCAGCAGTACGCGGCCGAGTATGGCTGGTCGGACCGCGGCATCGAAGTCACCGATGGGGACGCCGGCCGCAAGACCCGCGTGCTCGGTCCGGTCCGGACGCGCCAGGGCATGGAGCATGGCGTCAAGGCCTTGCAACATGGCTCGGCCGACCTCATCAAGACCACCATTCACACCGTCGGCAACGACGCCAACGGCGTCTACTTCAGCGGCGCCGCGCGGCTGTTCGTCACGGGCGCCAGCATTGCCACCCGCGGCGATAACGCGCACGGACTGGGCAGCTTCGATGACAGGGGCGACGATGTCCCCGACTGGGCGTATGCCAACGCCGGGACGGTGCGCATGGACAGCGGCACCATCACGCTTGAAGGCAAGGGATCCCACGGCGTGCATGCGGTCGGCGACACCGGCGTCGTCCACCTGGGATCGGTACTCGCCCCCGAACCGAGCACAAGCCGGAATGACGGCAGGCCGGCGCCGGCGCGGCAGGCGGCTGCCGGTGTGGACGCCAACGTGGATGCCGGCGCGGACACCGATGCCAAGGTGTGGATCCACGGCAAGGGCGAGCAGAACACCGCCATACACGCGGTCGCCAACCGCCGCGTCAGTTTCAATGGCCTGCGCACCATCCTGTACGGCCCCTTCAGCACCGGCGTCCTGGCGCGCGGCAACGCCACGGTCACGGGCCGGAACCTGTGGTTGTATGGCGAGAATGCCGACAGCGTCGGGCTGCGCGCCGTGGGCAGGGTCCCCTGCGCGATCGATGCGCACAGCAGTCGTTGTCCGGGCGCCGACACCACCCTGCATATCGCGCAAGGCTTCGTGCACATGCGCGCACCGCGCTCGCCCGCGGTGGAAGTGGACCGCGCGCGCGTCTACCTGCGGGATGTCATCGTGACCACCGGGGCGGATACCCCTTATGCGGTCGGCAACGAAGCGGGACGTTTCCGCTACACCGGCGAAACCACGCGCGTGATCCTGAGCAGCCAGGGTGCGGCCTTGCGCGCATGGGTGCGGGAACCCGGGGAAAGCGCCGTCTTCTACCTGACGAAGGCCGACATACGCAGCGGCAACGACACGCTGCTGGAACTCGTGCGCCCCGCCGACGCGCCGGCGCCCCAGCGGCGGCGCGTCCCGCGCATGCACTATGCGATGCTGAAGCTGGACGACACGCGGGCGCATGGCGCGGTGCGCGGCCTGCCGGACACCCGCGCGAACATACAGCTGGCCAACGGCTCGGTCTGGCGCGGGCACACCGATGTCGGCGGCCAGGTCTACATCGGCAGCCGCAGCACCTGGGCCATGGACGCGGATTCCATCGTCGATGCGCTGACGATGTCTTCCGGCGGCACGCTGCGCTTTGCCGCCTCCCCGGCCGGCAGCGGGCACGGTCCGCGCTTCCAGACCTTGACGATGCGGGACCGCCTGCGCGGCAAGGGACGTTTCGAGATGAACACGCATCTGGCGCACGGCGCGGCCGACCGGCTCGATGTCATGGGCCGGGCGGCGGGCTCGTACGCGGTGTTGATCACCGATCATTCCCGCGACGGCGATCCCGTGGGACCGCGGGCCGTGCCTATCGTCCAGGCCCGTCGCGGCAACGCATCCTTCGTCCTGGAGAACGACGGCCAGGCGGTGGACGCGCGGGGGCAACGCTATACGCTGGTCAAACGGCGCACCGCGTCCGGCACCGTGTGGGCACTCGAGCGCGAAGCGGACGACGCGCCGGAAGACGGCGCCGATGCGCGTGGCCCGACAGCCGCGCCGATCGCTGGTGGACAGGACCGGCCAAGGGACCGAAGCGCGGATGCTGGCGATGATGCTGGCCTATCGACGGCCCGGGACGGCGGCGGCGGCAGCAGCGATGTCCTCGGCGACAACGGCGATGACGTTGGCAACGACGACGATGGCGGCGGCAATGACAGTGATGACGTTGGCAACGACAGCGATGACGTTGGCAACGACCGCGATGGCGGCGGCAATGCCGCAGGCGATGACGGCACCCGGCAGGCCGGCGACGACAGCGCCATGGCACTCGGCGCGCCGGATGCCGCCGACGTGCCGCCGCGCGCGATCCAGGCCACCCTGGTGAACAACGGTGCCATCGCATCGTCCAGCGCCTTGTGGATGGCCGCGCTACGGCCAATCGAAGAACGCGGCCGGGACATGCACGACGGCAGCACCGACGGCAACAGCAACGGCATCGGCATCGGCAACGCCGACGGCGACGGCCGCGACATCCGACTCGCGCCTATCGGCCACGGTTTCTGGCTACGCGGCGTGGATACGCGCCAGCATCTGCGGCAATCCGCCGGCGCCTACACGCAATCGCTCTGGGGCTACACCCTGGGGGCCGACCGCGGCGTAAAGGTCGCGGCGGGAAGGTGGCGCCTGGGCGTCAGCGTCGGCCAACTCGACGCGCATCGCCGCTTCGATGGCGGCAAGGGGCGCACATCCACCGTCCTGTTCGGTCTCTACGCGGTACTGCAACTGGATAATGGCGCCTATGCCAGCCTGGCGGCATCGGCGGGTCGTTTCCGCAACACCGTACAGGCAAGCGGAGCCGACATCGGCGGCACCGTGACGGGCCGGTATCGCCATGCCGGCGGCGGGCTGGCCGTCGCGGCCGGACAGCGCCTGGACCTGGCGCGAGGCTGGTTCGTCGAACCGGGCGCCGGGCTTGCCTACTTCAAGGCAGGCGGCGCGCGTTATACGCTGAGCGACGGCACTGCCGTGCACGACCGCGGCGGCCATACGCTGCAGCCGCGCGCCGGTTTACGCGCGGGCCGCGCCATGGCGCTGGGCAACGGCAACACGGCGACGCCTTACGTCAGGGTCGGCTGGCTGCGGGATTACGGCAAGCAAGGAACGATACATGCCGACGGTGCGAGCCTGCGCTCGGACCTGTCCGGCAATCGCTTCGAGATCGGCGCGGGCGCGGAAGCCAGGCTGGGCCAGAGCCACTTCCTGTACGCCGACGTGGAGGCCGCCAAGGGCGGCCACCTGACGCGATCGAGGTCCATCGTGGCGGGCTACCAGTACCGCTGGTAGCCCGCGCGGGCAGAGCGATCGGCCGGCAGCGACTGCCGGCCGCGATCACTGGCGGTGGCCGCTGGCACTCAACCAACCCCGATCAGTCGGCCGTGATGCCGGCCGACTTGATCACCGTCGCCCACTTGGCGGCTTCGGCGTTCAGGTACTTGCCGAAGTCCTCCGGCGAGCCCGGCTTGGTGGTCACGCCCATGCCGGCCAGCACCTTCTGCGCATCCGGGCTGGTCAAGGCCTTGTTGATCTCCGCGTTCAGGCGACTGACGATTTCCGGCGGTGTTCCCTTGGGCGCCATGAAGCCCCACCACACGCTGGCCTCGAAGTCGGGAAAGCCCGCTTCCGCGGCGGAAGGCACGTTGGGCAGCAGCGCCAGACGGTCCTTGCTGGCCACCACCAGGCCGCGCAGGCGGCCCGATTGCAGCTGCGACAGCCCCTGTACCGGATCGAGCAGCATGAAGTCCACGCGGCCGGCGGTCAGGTCCACGATGGCGGGCGCGCCACCCTTGTACGGCACGTGCAGCATATTGGTCTTGGTCACGTACTTCAGCAGCTCCGAACCCAGGTGGGCCGAACTGCCCGGGCCGGCCGAGGCATAGCTGATCTTGCCCGGATCGGCCTTGGCCGCGTCCACGATGTCCTTCAGCGACTTGGCGGGGGAACCCGCCGGCACCATCATGATCAGCGGCGACGATCCCACGTAGGCAATGGGCGTCAGCGATTGCAGTTCGGAGAAGGGCCGCTTGGGATACAGCGCGACGTTGGTGGCCAGGCCGTTGGCGCCCAGCAGGATGGTGTAGCCGTCGGCCGGCGCCTTGGCGGCGGCCTCGTTGCCCACGCTGCCATTGGCGCCGGAGCGGTTTTCCACCACGATGGACTGGTTCATCTGCTGGCCGATGTGCTGCGCCACCAGGCGGCCCAGGATGTCCACCGCGCCGCCGGGCGGGAACGGCACCACCATCCGGATCGGCTTGTCGGGGTAGTTGGCCTGGGCCTGCGCGGCGCCCATGGGGACGACGGCGGCGACAGCCAGGGATAATGCCGCCAGCCAGGCCGGCGCGCGGAAACGTGCTGATGTCATGTCTTCTCTCTTTGTTGGTCTGTAAGTCTGGTACGAAAAAAAAGGGGCCTGCGCCCCCGTGGCATCATGCCTCGCCGGCGGAACCCGGTTCCGGCCAGCGCAGGATGTGCGCGGCCGCCTTGCCCATGACCCATGCGCGGCTGTCGTCGTCGAGGAAATCCAGGGCGATGCGGAAATGGTCCACGCATTCCTGGTACGTGCACGGCAGGCGGGTGTAGTCGGAACCCCACATCGTGCGCCGCGGGCCGAAGGCCTCGAAAATGCGCTTCAGGTAGGGATACAGATTGGCGAAGGGATAAGGCTCATTGCTGTAGCACGGCGCGGCCGAGGCCTTCACCGATACGTTGGGAAAGCGGGCCAGCGCCAGCAGGTCGTCCAGGTCGGCGAAGGCGGCGGCGTCGCGCAGGTTGCTGCGCCGGGCCATGTGGTCCAGTACCATGCGCAGGCCCGGATAGCGCTGGGCCAGGTAAGGGATTTTGTCGACGTGGCCGGGCACGAAAAGCATCAGCGGAATATCCAGGCGTTCGCATGCCGCCCAGAACCAGTCCATGCCGCCCGGCTCCAGCCAGCCGCTCCACTTGGGCTTGTGGAAGGTCATGCGGATGCCCAGCATATTGGGCTGGTCCAGCCAATCCGCCAGGCGTTCGCGCGCGTCGGGCGCTTCGGGGTTGAAGCGGCCCATGATGGCCAGGCGCTCCGGGTAGCGCGCGGCGGCTTCCAGCGCGGTGTCGTTGCTGTCGCCGACCGGCGACGGCGGCACGATGATGGCGCGCTGCACGCCCGCCGCGTCCATCGTCGCCAGGAATTCTTCAGCGCCCAACGGTGCTTCGCGATGCGGCCGCGCACCCTCGACGGCCACGAAGACCTTGCGTTCGACTTCTTCCGCCGGCCATGGGCGATCGGGCCGGTGGGCTTCCCACAGATGCACCTGGGTGTCGGTAATCAGCACGCTATCTCCTGCTGGCGCCGGTAGGCCGGCGTCTATTGAATGTATGGAAGCGTGACTATAGGAGCGATGCGCGGAGAACGGAACGGCATTTCCGGTCTAGCTGCTATTACAGGAATGAATAGCTGGCTCCCGGCGCCGCGCGGGAGATGCGGCGCAAGGCCGGCGCGCTATCGCTGGCGGGGACCGCCTGCGCGCCGTGCCGCTTGCGCCAGCGCTTGCGGCACGAAGCTCGCGATCAGCGCGGCCGTCTCGCGGCCCAGCACGGTATCGGGACGTTCCGCGGACGTGGCCAGCGCCAGCGTGCTGGTGATGCGTGGCGACACGATGCGGCGGGCCGTAAGCTTGGCGGCGTCGGCGGCGATCAGCAGCGCGTTCTGCGTGACGATGGCATGGCCGTAGCCCTGCGTCACCAGGTCCACGATCGCACCGACCGCATCGATTTCCAGCGCGATGGAGATCTTGCGGCCCAGGCTGGCCAGGCGCGTTTCGACCAGCATGCGCAGGGGATGCGGGCGGCTGGGGATGATCAGCGGAACTTCCGACAATTCCTTCACGGCAATGGTGGCGCCCTGCGCGACGCGCCCCTTGCCGCGCCGCTCGATCAGGAACAGCGGGTCTTCGCTGAGCGGCAGGAATTCCAGTCCCGGCGATGGCATGGGATCGTGCAACACCGCGACATCGATGCGGCCGGACAACAGCCATTCGTGCAGATGCACGGTCAGGCCTTCCGTGATGCTCAGCGTGGCGCGCGGAAAGGCGCGGCGGAACTCGCCGACGAAGGGCGCGGTCAAGAGGCGGCCGATGGAGTGCGGCACGCCGACCACGACGCGGCCCACCGGCGAGCCGCGCGCGTCCTCGACTTCCTGGCGGGCCCGATCGAACTGCAGCAATATCCCGCGTCCATGCGCCAGCAGCCGCTTGCCGGCTTCGGTGGGCGTGACGCCCCGCCCGTTGCGATAGAGCAGCGTCTGGCGCAGTTCGATTTCCAGCCGCCGCACCTGCCGGCTGAGCGCCGGCTGCGCCACGTCCAGGATCGCCGCCGCCTTGGTGAAGCTGCCCAGCTCGGCGACGTGGACGAAGTATTCGAGTTGTCGCAGGTCCATGTAGTCCCCACTGGCGGAAGGCGGTTGCCGTCCGGCGGGTAGGCCGCCGTCCAGGATGGGGAGGCGCGAAGAAAGCGACCTTACCATGGGAGCCCGCCGGACCATGGCGCGCCCAGGCCATGGAGCCGCCGCCCCGCCCGCGACGCGGGCGAGCGAGCGAGCGGGCGGTTAACGGTAACCAGCAGGCGGTACGCGGTACGCGGTACGCGTCAGTCCAGCTGCAGATGCGCTTCGTCCACGACCTTCTTCCACTTGTCGATTTCCGCGCGGCGGAAGGTGTCCAGTTCCGCGGGGGTGGACGCGACGATTTCCGCGCCCATATCGGTCAGTTGCTTCGAGACCTGCGGGTCCTTGAGTACCTGGGCCAGGGCCTTGGAGACCTGCTCGACGATGGCGGGCGGCGTGCCGGCGGGGGCGAACACGCCGTTCCATTCGTAGGAAGCGTAGCCGGGCACGCCGGATTCCGCGATGGTGGGCAGGTCCGGCGCGGACGCCGACCGCTGCGTGCCGCCGGACGCGACCGCGCGCAGCTTGCCGCTGCGCACGTGCGCCCACGACGATCCCATGCTGGCGAACATCACCGGCACCTGGCCAGACATGACGTCGACCATGGCGGGACCGCCGCCCTTGTAGGCGACGTGCTGCATATGGGTGTGAGCCAGGAAGTTGAACAGTTCGCCCGCCAAATGTTGCGCCGATCCAGGCCCCGACGATGCGTAGTACACGAACGGGCCATCCTTGGGCTGCGCCAGCTTGATCAGCTCGCCCACCGTCTTGACGGGATACGACGGCGTCACCACCAGGATGTTCGGCACGCGCAGCAAGAGCGAGACGGGCGCGAAATCGCGCAAGGTATCGAAGGTCATCTTGCTATGCAGCGCGGGATTCTGGCCGTGGTTGGACGCGTCCATCATCAGCGTGTACCCATCCGGCGCGGCCTTGGCGACATACGCGCCGCCTATCATGCCGCCGGCGCCGCCCTTGTTCTCGATGACGACGGGCTGGCCGAGTTCGGCCGACAGGCGCGGGCCGATCAGGCGCGCGACCAGGTCCACCGTGCCGCCGGGCGGATAGGTGACGACCAGGGTGACGGGCCGTTCGGGATAGGCCGCCGCGGCGCCCGCCGTCATCGTGGCCAGCGCGAGCGTGGCCAGCGGGGCCAGCAGCGCGCGCACGCGGCGCGCCGCAATGTGCCTGCAATCGATATGCATGGATGTCTCCTTGGTTTTGCTTGGTTTGGATGTGGAACAAGTAAGCCGGATATCGCCGAAGGGCGCTACCCGTCGATCCTGAACAGGCGCCGCGCGGTCTCCCCCAGGATGAGGCGGCGGGTTTCGTTATCGGCGACCCAACGGTGCAGCCACTCGTACGCGGCGCCATAGGCCATGTAGCCATGTTCGGTATGCGGCCAGTCGCTGCCCCACAGCAGGCGTTCCGGCGTGTAGGCGTCCAGCAGCAGCCGCGTGGCTTCGGCGCCGGCCGTGGCGGCCTGCTCATGCGGCCAGTTGCGGTAGGCGCCCGAAAGCTTCACCCATACCCGGCCGCTGCCGGCCTGGCGCAGCAGGTATCCGAAGCCGGGATCCGCCACGCCCAGCGCGGGGTCCGGCCTGCCGAAATGATCGACCACCACGTCGCAGCCGGCGTCCAGCAACGGCGGCACCACGGTGGGCAGGCGCGCCGCGGGCAGATGCACTTCCACATGCCAGCCCAGGCGGGCGACGCGCGGCAGCAGGTTCCGCCAGGGTGGCGCGTCCAGCGGCGGCACGTCCTTGCCCACCAGGTTCAGGCGCATCCCCACGACGCCGTCATCCGCCATCCTGGCCAGGTCGTCGTCGGTGCAGGCGGGGTCGATCACCACGACGCCACGCAGCCGTCCGCGGCAGGCACGCAGCGCATTCCGCAGGTACCCGTTGTCGGTGCCCAGGAAGCTGGGCTGCACCAGCACGCCATGCGTCAATCCATGCGCATCCAGCTGCGCCAGATAATCGGCCAGCGTGGCGTCGTGGCCGGGCGAGTAGCGGCGGCCCTCGGCCAGCGCCAGCCCTTGCTCGAACACATGCGCATGCGTGTCTATCGCTGCCACCCGCGCCGACGTCGCGGGCCCGCTGCCGATGGCGGGAGATGGGGCGGATACGGCCATGCAATGCTCCGAGGGTGGCGATGCGGCGCATTCTAGGCAAGCCATGTATAGTTTTCTATGTTCCGAACGTCGATTTTATATATCGTCACGATATGGAAACCCGTCATCTTCGCTATTTCCTGGCCGTCATCGACCATGGCAGCGTCAGCCGCGCCGCGACCTGGCTGGGACTGGCGCAGCCGGCGCTCAGCCAGGCGCTGGTGCGGATGGAAAAGGAACTGGGCGTACGCCTGTTCGAGCGCTCGCGCCGCGGCGCCTCGCCGACGCCCGCGGCACTGGCCATCCTGGAAGACGTGCGCGCCAGCGTGGCCCGCATCGATGCCGCCGCGGCCAGGGCGCGCGATATCGGCCGCGGCAGTGCGGGACAGCTCACCGTCGGACTGGTCTCGTCCGCCCTGTTCGATACGCTGCCGCGCGCCCTGCGCCAGATGCGCGAACGCGCGCCCGGCGTGCGCGTGATCCTGCGCGAGATGAGCAACGCGGAACAGGCCGACGCCCTGCAGACCGGGGAAATCGATATCGGGCTGATGCATACGCCGGTCGCCGTGGGCGGCCGCATGCGCGAACGCCAACTGCTGCGCGACCGGCTGATGGCTGCCGTCCCGGACGAATTCGACGTCGCGCCGGACGGCAGCGTCACGCTGGCGCAGATCGCCCACGCCGGCCTGGTGCTGTATCCACGCTCGCAGTTGCCGGTCCTGTACGAGTCCATCCTGGACGCGATGCGCAAGGCCGGCCATGCCCCGCACGTCGCGCAGGAAGCCAACCGCACGCTGACGGTGCTGGCCTGCGTGGCCGGCGGCTGCGGTGTCGGCCTGCTGCCCAGCTGGATACGATCGCTCGATTTTCGCGGCGTACGCTTCTGCCGCGTGGCCGATGGCCAGAGCCTGCCCAGTTTCGACCTGAGCGCCATCTGGCCCGCACGCTCCACGCCCACGCTGGCCGACATCTTCGCCAACCTCGACCTGACATCGAAGTAAGGCCCCTTCCCGCCCGCACAACCCAGCGACGCCCCATGCTCAACACCGCGCTCAAGTATTTCCTGGAAGTCGTCAACAACGGTTCACTCACCGTCGCCGCGCAGGCGCTGCACGTGGCGCCGTCGGCGGTCAGCCGCATGATCCGCAAGCTGGAAGACGAATACCACACCGTGCTGTTCGACCGCCACGCACGCGGCATGGTGCTGACGGAATCGGGCCAGTTGCTGGCCGCCTATGCGCGGCGCGCCCACCTGGATGCGGAGCGCGTACGTTCCGACGTACGCGACCTGAGCCAGGTCGGCCAGCGCCTGGTCAAGATTTCCGCCAACCAGGCCTTCGGCCGTGAGCTGCTGCCGCGCCTGATCGGCGAATTCCGCAAGCAGGAGCCCAGCGTGCATTTCCAGCTGAACATCCTGCAATCGGAAGAAATCAATCGCCGCGTGCGCGAAGGCAAGGACGATATCGGCGTCAGCTACAGCCTGTCCGCGCCGGAAGGCGTGCAGATCGAGCACGTCGGCATCCTGCCGGTCTGCGCCGTCATGCCGCCCGATCATCCGCTGGCGGGACGCCCGCTGCTGTCGATGCAGGAGATCGCCGGCTACCCCGTCGCGCTGATGGGCCACGGCAGCACCATCCGCTTCATCGTCGACCTGTGCTGCATGCACGAAGGCATCGAGCTGAACGTGGTGATGACCAGCAACAACATGGGCGCGCTGCAGAACCTGAGCCGCAACTACGGTCCCATCATCTTCGGCAGCCGCCTGACGGTGCTCGCGGGCATCCAGCGCGGCGAGCTGGTGGCCGTGCCGCTGACCAATGCCGACCTGCACCAGCGGCACTTCCACATCCAGACCATGCTGGGCCGCGAGCTGCCGTCCAGCGTGACGCGCATCGTGCAAGCCATCGTGCGCGACGTGACGGCGGCTGCCTGAGGCACCGAACCTGGATCCGACGCTAGTCCACCTGCCCGGCCCACTCGGGTTCCTGCCATGACACGTCCGTGTCGATGGGCCACACCGGACGCGGCAGATGGCGGAAGTCCACCCGTTTCAGGTTGGGCGTGGTCAGGCCCGGACTATCCACGTCGTGGATGCGATCCGGGGAAAAGAACTCGTCGAAGCCGGCGCGATAATGCCCGCGGCTCTTGACGATCAGGTTCTTGACCGTGGCGATGTCGATGCCGTGCATTTCCACGATGCGCGGCTCGGCCAGCTGGCGGCGCAGGCTACCCACGATGACGCGCAGGCCTGAGCCTTCGAGCTGCAGCAGCGCGCTGGGGCCCAGCGCAAACTTGCGGCCGCGCATGATGCCTCGCCGCCCCGTGCCTTCGCCGTCCGTCAGTTTCAATATCTTGGCGCGCGCCTGGAAACGCCTGGAGAACTCCGATTCCTGCCGGTTGAAGACCGCCTCGAACGACGCGCCCTCGCCCAAGGCGTGCGCCTGCGCGGCCAGGTCCGGATCGACGAACACGCCCAATACCGTGCCGGGAAGATTCGCCTGGTGGAATGCCTCCAGCAACCACGCGGTATTGCCGCGCCCGCCGCCGCCGGGATTGTCGGCGACGTCGGCGAACAGCAGCGGCACGGTCGACGCGCGCGCCAGCGCGACGGCACGGTCGACCTCGATCATGTCGGGCACGTAGCGGTGGCGATCGTCCCACGCCGCGCGCGCCAGGGCCAGGGCCGTGCGCCGCGCCGCCGCCAGGTCGCCGCGCGCCGCCACGTTGATGGTCAGCCCGCATTTGGGGATGTCGGAAAACACGAAACCGCCCAGCACGGACACATTGGCGATCGGCCCCTGCCCCGCCGGCGCCATGCAGGCCTCCGCCTGCTGGATCAGATCGGCATAGGGACCGGCGGCGGTGCCCAGCGTCACCGATGGCGGGGTGAGCGGCAAGCGAATATAGGCGGTCGCGGTCTTCATGCCGGCCAGCATTTCGCGCAGCAGGTCGGCCGCCTCGGCGGCGCGCTCGCGCTGGTCGACGTGCGGATTGGTGCGGTAGGCGATCAGGGCGTCCAGGGCCTCCACCGTGGCGGCCGACACGTTGGCATGCAGGTCATGCGTGGCGACGATGGGCACGTCCGGCCCCACCATGCGGCGCACCATGGTGGCCAGCACGGCCTCGGTATCGTCTTCGCCTTCCGCGGTCGATGCGCCGTGGTTCGCGATGTACACCGCGTCCACGGGCAATACCGCTTGCAGGCGTTCGCGCACTTCGCGCAGGAAGGTGTCCCAGACCGATGCGCTGGCCGGCCCGCCCGGGGGCGCGCCGATGACGATCAGCGGCAGGGGCTGCCAGGGGCCCAGCGCGTCCATGCGTTCGTAGAAGCCGGGCAGCTCGCTGGGCAGATGGCTGACCTGCCGCGCCAGGGTGCTGATACGGTCGCCCGCTTCCCAGCACTGCGCGCGGAAGTCGGCCTCCACCGACACCGGCGCGAAGGCGTTCGACTCCAGATGGAAACCCAGTACGGCGACGCGTGGACCGGATGCATGCATGACGGGCCTCCTGGCTTCAGGCCTTGCGGGCGGTATAGAACAGGGGCAGCTGCGGCTGGAAGTCCTTCCATTCCGCGCCGTACGCACTCACCTGGTAGCTGGCGCCCAGCGGCACGTAGGGCACGTCTTCGATGACCTGCAGCTGGATCTGTTCGCAGATTTTCTTCTGCGTCGCCAGGTCGGGGGCATTGAACCAGTCCTGCCGCAACTGCTCCAGCTTGGGGCTGTCGGGCCAGCCCCACCAGGCGGCCTTGCCGTTGCCGCGCAATGCCAGGTGGCCGGCCGGATCCAGGTTGTTGGGGCCGGTCAGGCCGGTGAAGGCGATGTTCCAGCCGCCCTTGCCCGGCGCATCCTGGTTGTTGCGCCGTTGCACGGCGGTGCCCCAGTCCATGGTCTGCACGTCGACGTTCAGGCCGATGCGCTTGAACAGGTCCGCGGTGACCAGCGCCGCCGCATGGTAGTCGGGGAAGTCGGCCGGATCGATCAGCACGATGGGTTCGCCCTTGTAGCCGGCGGCCTTGATGTCGGCGCGTACCTTGTCCAGGTTGCGCTTGCCGGTCAGCTTGTCCATGCCGGCCTCGGTCGCCATCGGCGTACCGGGGACGAAAACGCCCATGCGGTCGGTCCAGTACTCCTTGAAATCCGACCCGTTGATGGCCGTCATGTAGTCGGTCTGGTTGATCGACGCCAGCACCGCCCGGCGCATCAGCACGTTGTTGAACGGCGGCTGCAGGTGGTTGAAGCGCAGGATGGCGACGGTGGGCAGGCTGCGCTTGAGCAGGGTGATCGACGGATCGGCCTTCAGCGCGCCGATAAAGTCCTTGTCCACGGCTTCCACGCCGTCGACCTCATGCGCCTGCAGGGCGGCAATGGCGGTGGCGCGGTCAGGCACGACGTTCCAGCGCACTTCGTCCATATAGGCGACCTTCGGCCCGGCGCTGAACTGCGGCGGGAAGCTGTCCTTGCGCGGCACGTAGCCGGCGAACTTTTCGTAGACCACGCGCGAGCCCGACACCCATTGGTCGCGCATGAAGCGGAAGGGGCCGCTGCCTATCATTTCCGTGACCGGCTTGTCCTCCGGCCCCTTGGCCAGGCGCTCGGGCATGATGGCCGCCATGCTGCCGGTCTGGCGCCCCAGCGCGTGCAGCAGCAGGGGGAAAGGGTGTTTCAGCTTGAACTGGAGCTGCTTGTCGTTGAGCGCGGTGAGCTCCGCGGTGGCGGCCATCAGCGACTTGCCCATCAGGTCGCGCTGCGCCCAGCGACGCAGGCTGGCCACCGCATCCTGCGCCCGCACCGGCGATCCGTCATGGAACACCAGCTGGTCGCGCAGGGTGATCACCCAACGCAACTGGTCGGCGTCCATTTCATGGCCGGCCGCCATCTGCGGGTGCGGCTGGTACTCGTTGTCCATGCCGTACAGGGTGTCGAACACCATCTGCGCATGGTTCTGCGTGATGGTGGCGGTCGTGAACGTGGGATCGAGCAGCGTCAGGTCCGTCTGCGGAACCCAGCGGAATTCGACGCGTGGCGCCGCGCGCAGGTAGCCCGGCAAGGCCAGGCTGGCCGCGCTGGCGGACGTGGTGATCAGGAAGGTTCTACGGTCCATGTGTGGCTCCCGTTCTCAAGAGATGAATGCGCTCAATACAGGCCCCCGACCTTGTGGCGGGCGACATAGTGTCCCGGGCCGACCTGCTCCAGCGGCGGCACGTCCGGCTCGTAGTCCAGCGGACGGACCGGGCTGGGCAGTTCGGCGTTGTCCAGGCGGACCTCGCGCCGGCGCCGGGGATCGGGCACCGGCACGGCGTGCATCAGCTTGCGCGTGTAGGGATGACGCGGGTCTTCGAAAACGGCCTGGCGCGGGCCGATTTCGACGATCTGGCCCAGGTACATCACGGCCACGCGATGGCTGACGCGCTCGACGACGGCCATGTCGTGCGAGATGAACAGATAGGAGACGCCCAGCTCGCGCTGCAGGTCGATCAGCAGATTGACGATCTGCGCCTGGATGGAGACGTCCAGCGCGGATACCGATTCGTCGGCGATCAGCACGCGCGGGTTCACCGACAGCGCGCGGGCGATGCAGATGCGCTGGCGCTGGCCGCCGGAGAACTGATGCGGCCAGCGCGTCGCCATGGCCGGGTCCAGGCCCACGCGCTCCATCAGCGACGCCACCCTGCGGTCGGCCTCGGCGCCGCTGGCGACGCCGTGGATCAGCATGGGTTCCTTGATGGATTCGCCCACCCGCATGCGCGGATTCAGCGATGCGAACGGATCCTGGAAGACGAACTGCATGCCGCGTCGCAGCGCGCGCAGCGACAGCGGATCGTCGGGGCGGACCTGCTGGCCGTCGAACTCGACGCTGCCGGAGGTGACGCGGGCAAGCTGCAGGATGGACCGGCCCGTGGTGGTCTTGCCGCAGCCGGATTCGCCCACCAGCGATAGCGTTTCACCGGCGTGCAGGTCGAAGCTGACCTTCTCCACCGCGTGCACGCGCCGCTTCACGCGCGCGAGGATGCCGCCGCGCACGTCGAAGCGCGTGACCAGGTCGCGCACGCGCAGGATGGGATGCTTGGTCGGCGTGTCCTGGACCGCCGCGGATGCCGGCGCTGGCGATGTTGCCGGTGTCGCCGGTGTCGCCGGTGTTGCGGGTGTTGCGGGTGTTGCTGGTGTTGCCGGTTCCCGTGCCAGGGCTGACGCCTGCCCTGCCTGCGCGGTCGCCGGCGGCGCGGACGCGGCGGCGCCCCGCGGCTCCGCTTCCAGCAGGTCGAAACGCGCCGGCGCCGTCGTGCCGCGCATGGCGCCCAGCTTGGGGGCGGCAGCCATCAGCGCGCGCGTGTACGGTTCGCGCGGCTGCGCGAACAGCGTCTCCGCGTCCTCGCTTTCGATGGCGCGGCCGCGACGCATCACCATCACGCGGTCGGCCACTTCGGCCACCACGCCCATGTCGTGGGTGATGAAGATCACCCCCATATCCATATCCCGCTGCAGCTCGCGCACCAGTTGCAGGATCTGCGCCTGGATGGTCACGTCCAATGCGGTGGTGGGCTCGTCCGCGATCAGCAGCGCCGGCTTGCAGGACAGCGCCATGGCGATCATGACGCGCTGGCGCATGCCGCCCGACAACTCGTGCGGATAGCGGCGCATGACGGCCGCGCCATCCGAGATGCGCACGCGGTCCAGGATGCGGCGCGTCTCGGCCTCGGCGGCGCGCGCGTCGCCGGGCTGGTGCAGCCGGATGGCCTCGACGATCTGCGCGCCTATCGTCATGACCGGGTTCAGCGACGTCATGGGCTCCTGGAACACCATGCCCAGGTCCGCGCCGCGCATGGCGCGCATCTGCTCGCTCCCGGCGGCCGCCAGGTCGACGATCGTGCCGTCGCGGCGGCGAAACGTCATGCGGCCGCGCGCGATGCGCCCACCGCCGAACTCCACCAGGCGCATGATCGCCAGCGAGGTCACCGACTTGCCCGACCCCGACTCGCCGACGATGGCCAGCGTCTCGCCGCGATCGACATGCAGGGTAATGTCCTCGACGGCCGAAACCGCTTGCGAGGCCGGCCCGAAAGCCACCGTCAGCCCGGCGACGTCCAGTACGCGCCGCTCGTGCTGGCGCATATCGTCCGCCGGCCCGGCGTCCTTGCGTGCAAGCGTGGGGTCGATGTCGATCGCCATGGTCAGATCCTCTTCGCCATGCGCGGATCGATGGCGTCGCGCAGCCCATCGCCCAGCATATTGATGGCCAGGATGGTCACCGACAGGAAGATCGCCGGAAACGCGATCAGGTAGGGTTTGATCTGCCACAGCGCGCGGCCCTCGGCCATGATGTTGCCCCACGACGGCGTGGCCGGCGGTACGCCGGCGCCGATGAAGGACAGGCCGGCCTCGGCCAGGATGGCGACGCCGCAGATATAGGTGGCCTGCACGGTCAGCGGCGCGATGGTGTTCGGCAGGATGTGGCGCAGCACCACGCGCAGCCGGCCGGCGCCCGCCGCCACCGCCGATTCGACGAAAGGCTGCTCGCGCAGCGACAGCACCACGCCGCGCACCAGCCGCACGACGCGCGGGATCTCCGCCAGCGTGATGGCGAAGATCACGTTGTGCAGCGAAGCCCGGCTCAGCGAGATCAGCGCGATGGCCAGCAGGATGGTGGGAATGGACATGAAGCCGTCCATGATGCGCATCGCGACCGCGTCGATCCAGCGCACGAAGCCGGCCGCCAGGCCGATCGCGACGCCCGCCAGGGTCGACAGGATGGCCACGGTGAAGCCGACGATCAGCGACACCCTGGCGCCGTAGATCACGCGCGAATACACGTCGCGGCCCAGCAGGTCCGTCCCGAACCAGTAGCGTTCGCTGGGCGGCCGCGTCCGGTTGACGGGCGACAGCGCCGTCGGGTCGACCGTATGCAGCCACGGCGCGAAGACCGCGATCATGATCAGCAGCAGCAGGAGCAGCCCGCCCAGCGCGATGGTCGGATGCTCGCGCATCGTCCGGATGAAGGCGCGCATCAGTATTTGATCCTTGGGTCGAAGACGCGATAGAGCAGGTCCACCGCCAGGTTGATCAGCACGTACATGAAGCTGAACAACAGGATGACGCCCTGGATCACCGGATAGTCGCGGCGCAGGATGGCGTCCACCGTCAGCCGTCCCAGTCCGGGAATGGAGAACACGGTTTCGGTGATGACGGTCCCGCTGATCAACAGCGCGACGCCGCTGCCGATCACGGTCAGGATGGGCACGGCGGCATTCTTCAAGGCGTGGCGGAACAGCAGCGTGCGGTCATGCACGCCCTTGGCGCGGGCGGTGCGCACGTAGTCCTGCGACAAGGTCTCCAGCAAGGTCGCCCGCGTGATGCGGGTGATCAAGGCGATGTACACGCTGCCCAGGGCCAGCGCCGGCAGCACCAGCGTATGCAGCGACGTCCACAGGCCGCGCGACAGCGGCGCGTAGCCCTGAACCGGAAACCAGCGCAGCTGCAGGCCCAGCGTCCACGCCAGCAGGTAGCCCACCACGAAGGAAGGCACGGAAAAACCCAGCACCGCGCCCACCATGATCCCGCGATCCTGCCAGGCGTTGTGCCGCCACGCCGCCAGCGCGCCCAGCGGCACGGCCACCAGCACGGACAGGATCAGGGTCATCACCATCAGGCTGAACGTCGGCGCGAGCCGCTGGCCGATCATGTAGGTGACGGGCTGGCTGGTGAACAGCGACGTGCCCAGGTCGCCGTGCAGGACCGCCCATATCCAATGGCCGAACCGCAGCAGGAAGGGCTGGTCCAATCCCAGCGTGGCGCGAATGCGGGCGATATCCTGCGCGGTGGCGTCCTCGCCCGCCAGCAGCGCGGCGGGATCGCCCGGCGCCAGGTCCAGCAGCGCGAAGACGAACAGCGCGACGAACAGCATGACGGGCAAGGTGGCAAGCAGCCGGCGCAGGATGTAGGAAACCATCTGACCTCGTCGTGGAAAACCCGGATAGGCGCCGTGCCGCTGTCGCCCGGCGCGCGTTTCCACGCGTGCCGATGCGGGCATTTGCGCGGTGCAAAAAATTCTAGGGTCGGGTTAGGCGGTCAACAATTTCAAAATTCGCCGGCGGCCGTTGCCGAAATTAGAACTGCCCGCAAAGCCAGTGCTGGCGCGGCTTTGCGGGCAGTACGTAGTCGCCCTGATGGGGATATCCCCAGGGCGCGGGATCAGACAGCGACGTCCACCGAACCCGCCGCGCGCCGTGCACCGGCATCTCCCCGGGCCAGCGCGGCGTCCGGCGGCGCGGTCACGATGCCGGTGCGGAAATCCACCGGCGGTTGCGCGCGCAGCCGCGCCAGGTCCGGCAGCGGCCGGGCCAGGTCGGGCTGGCGTGCCCAGGCCCATTCCAGCGACTTGCAGATCTCCAGCAGCGCCAAATCCTGCCGGAAGCCGCCGATCACCTGCATGCCGAAAGGCATCCCGGCGTGATCGCGGCCGCACGGCATGGACAGCGCCGGATTGGTCATCAGGGTGACGACATAGGTCAGCGCCAGCCAGCGGTAATAGTTTTCCTGCGGCTTGCCGTTGATGCGGTCCAGCGCCAACTGCGTCCAGGGAAAAGGCGACACCGGCGTGGTCGGCGCCAGGATGATGTCGTAATCGCGGTACAGGGTCTGGAACGCCTTGAACATGCGCGTCTGGTCCAGATGCGCCGCGGTATGGTCGGCCAGCGTCATCGATGCGCCCATCTCGTAATTGGCGCGCGGATTGGGCCCGAGGTTGTTCGGATCGGCTTCATAGGCATCCCGGTAGCGGGCCACGTAATTGGCCGCGCGGATCACGTCGAAGCAGCGATGCGCCGCGCCCAGGTCGGCTTGCACTTCGTCGCAGCGCTTGAACAGATGCCGCATGGCCTCGATCCTGGCCCGGAAAACGCGGCGTATGTCGTCGTCCACGTCGCAGACGCCGAAGTCCACGGTATAGCCGACCCGCAGGCTGCCCAGGTCGCGAGGCCGCAGGCTGGCGAAGGCCGTCGCGTCCACGTCGTAGGACAAGGGATCGCAGTCGCCGCGGCCCGCGATCGCGGACAGGTGCAGGCCCACGTCGTCCATGCTGCGTCCCATGGGCCCGACCACGGAGATCGGCGTCCACCCCAGCGCGCGGCGCTCCACCGGCACCAGTCCCGGAGAAGGCCGGAAGCCGATCACTCCGCACTTGGCGGCGGGAATGCGCAGCGATCCCCCCGTGTCCGATCCCGTGCACAGCGGCAGCATGTCGGTCGCGAGCGCGACGGCCGAACCGCCGGACGAGCCGCCGCAATTCAGGCGCGGGTCGAAGGGATTGCCCGTGGCGCCCCACACCGGGTTGCGCGTATTCGCGCCCGCGCCCAGTTCCGGCACATTGGTCTTGCCCACCACGATGGCGCCCGCCCGCCGCATGCGCCCCACCATCAGGTTGTCGGCGGCCGGCACGTGCGCGCGGTACATCGGCGAACCGAACGTGGTCAGCAACCCTTCGGTTTCCTCCAGGTCCTTCACTCCCAGGGGCAGGCCATGCAACGCGCCCAGCGGCAGGCCGCGCAACACGTCCTGCTCGGCCTCGCGCGCTTCCTTCATGGCGCGGTCGTAGCAGGTCGCGGTAATGGCGTTCAGGTAAGGATTGAGCGCCTGGATGCGGTCCAGGCAGGCCCGCAGCAGTTCGACCGGCGAAATGGTCCTGTCGCCGATGGCGCGGCGCAGGTCGACGGTGGACCAGGAAACCAGGGAATCGGTGGCGGTCGGCATGGGGCGCATTCCAGAAAGGCGGGATGCGCCCGATTCTGGAAGTCGCGCGACGCACTGTCCATTACAGTTTTTCGCAGCGCGCGTTCTCCAAATTCGAACCGGCGGCCGCGGCCGCTAGGATGCGAACAGGGACTGCAGGTCCACGCGCGCCGCGGCCTCGGGCTCTTCCAGCGCCAGGGTGGCCTCGATGTGCTGCAGGTGATGCCGCATCAATGCCGCGGCGCGCACGCCGTCGCGCGCTTCGATGGCATCGATCACGTCTTCATGTTCCTGATGGGGGCACGCCGGCGTATTGGGCTTGTCGTACAGCGTGATGACCAGGCAGGTCTGCGCGCACAGCTCGCGCAGGGTGCGCATCAGGATGCGGTTGCCCGTCAGCTCCGCCATCAGCAGATGAAACTCGCCGGAAAGGCGGATGATGTCGGCGCGCTCGCCGGCCCGCCGCGCCGCGGCTTCGCGGCGCACGTGCGCCCGCAGGCGGCCGACCTGCGCCGCCTTGCAGTCCCGCGCCAGCAGCTCCGCCATGGGCGGCTCGATCATATGACGCATGGCGAATACTTCGCGCGCTTCCTCCACGCTGGGCTTGGCGATGAAAGCGCCGCGATTGGGGATCAGCGTGACCAGGTTTTCGTGCGCCAGGCGCGCCAGTACCTGCCGGATCCGGCCGCGCGTGCTGCCCGTGACTTCCGCCAGATGGTCTTCGACCAGGCGGGTGCCGGGCAGGAGCCGGTGTTCGAACACGGCCTGCTGGAGCTTGCGATAGATTTCTTCGTTGGCGAGCATGGCCGACATTCTAGATTGCGCGCAATCCAAATGGAAATGTGTCGCGATGCGATGCGGCAAATTGTCCACGCTCGGACGGCGCGCGCGACGCGCCTGAGGGCCGGCGCCTGGGTTGCCCATCCCGCTTCCCGCCGCCCCGTCGTTGGAAAACACGCACCGAACCATGCGCCTTTCAGGTGCAGGACGCCCCGTTCTGACGCATATGGGCGCCCGGGCCGTTACGTCGCCGGGCGACGCGAACCGGCCCGTACTCCTGGGCACAAAGCCATTCGAGATTGTGCACAATCCAATCGAAAAGTTGGCACAGGTATTGCTTGAGCAGGGATTGATCATCGCGTACCGCGGCGCACGCGCCCGACGGCGCGCGGCCTTTCCATCCGTATCGACCACGCACTACAGGAGCGTTTCCCATGTCCTTCATCAAAGCGGTGGCAGCCATCGCCCTGGCAACCCTGGCGGGGTCGTACAGCGCCGCGCAGGCCGCCGACCCGGAAATCAAGCTGGGCTTCGCCAAATGCGCGCACTGCGTGCCCATGAGCCTGACGCCGCAGCTGGCCAAGGGCGTGACCATCGATGCCACCGCCTTCACCTCCGGCAATGACGTGCTGACGGCGCTGGTGTCCAAGAGCGTGGACGTGGCGCAGGTCACCTACCTGCATTTCGTCACCGCGCTGGACAAGGGCTTCGACGTCGTCGCCGTCTCCGGCCAGGTCAACGGCGGTTCGGAAATGCTGTCCGCGCCGGCCTTGAACCTGAAGGCCGACGATTGGGACGCGCTGAAGAAACTGGTCGCCGACCGCAAGAAGGCCGGCCAGCCGCTGCGCGTGGCGGCCTCGCGCGGCAACGCGCAGGACCTGCACATGCGCGGCGTGCTGGCGACGCACGGCATCAACCCGGACAAGGACGTGCAGTTCATCAACATCCCCAACCCCGCCGACCATGCCGCCGCCCTGCAGCGCAACGAGATCGACCTGGTGTCCACGGTGGAGCCCTTTGCTTCGCAGATCCGCATGACGGGCGCCGGCAAGCATTTCGATTTCCCCTATGACCAGGCCGCCGGCAAGCTGACCAACCTGATCGTGACGCGCTCCGACGTCATCAAGGACAAGCCGCAGGCCGTGCAGGCGACCGTGACCGCGGTGGTGGCGCTGGTCGACAAGCTGAAGAGCGACCGGCAGGTGTGGATAGACAGCATCACCAAGTACACCGCGCTGGATCCCAAGGTGGCCGCCTCCGCGCTGGAGAATGCCTATCCCGACTATGCGATGTACCAGAAGCAGACCCTGGCCATCGCCAAGATGATGAAGGACCTGCACTACGTGTCCACCGACGTCAGCGGCCAGATCCCCTCGCACATGGATTACAGCTTCCTGGTCAAGGCCACGGGCAAATCCAAGAGCGACCTGGGCGACTGACGCCCGGGCACGGAGAATCCGATGCGTCTATTCGCCCATAAGGAGCGGCTGGTGGTGCCGGTCGTCGTCCTGCTTGCCTGGGAGGCATTCTCCCGGTCCGGCCTGATTCCGCCCGCGCTGCTGCCCGCGCCGTCGCGCGTGCTGTGGACCTGGGCCGACTGGATATTCGGCACCGATGGCAGCACGCAATCCTATAGCGGCGAATGGCTGCCGGCCGCCTTCGCCAGCCTGCTGCGCGTCCTGGCGGGCTATGCGATCGCTGCGGTCAGCGGCATCCTGCTGGGCATCGCCATCGGCTGGTGGCGCTGGGTCGAGAAGACCATCGAACCGACGATACAGGTGCTGCGGCCCATCCCGCCGGTGTCATGGATCCCGCTCGCCATCATCTGGTTCGGCATCGCCAACAAGCCGGCTATTTTCCTGGTGTTCCTGGGCGCCTTCTTTCCCATCCTGATGAACACCATCCATGGCGTGAAGAACGTGGATCGCAACCTGATCCGCGCCGCGGCCATGATGGACGCGACCCAATGGCAGCTGTTGCGCCACGTGGTGCTGCCCGCCGCGCTGCCCAGCATCTTCTCCGGCCTGCGCATCGCCATCGGCTCCGCCTGGATGCTGACGGTCACCGCCGAGATGGTCGCGGTCAAGAGCGGACTGGGCTATTCCCTGTGGGATTCGTATTACTTCCTGCGCTACGACCTGGTCATCGCCGCGATGGTCAGCATCGGCCTGCTGGGCTACCTGTCGGACCTGCTGCTGAAGATCATCATGAACGCCTGCCTGCACTGGCAGCGCGGCTCCACGCTGCAGGGCAGCCAGCAAACCGCGGGAGGCGGACGATGAGCCACGTCGTATTCGAGAACATCGGCAAGACCTTCTACGACTCGCGCCGCAACACCGAGCTGCTGACGCTGCAGGACGTCTCGCTGAGCGTGGGCCATCATGAACTGCTGTGCCTGCTGGGGCCATCGGGCTGCGGCAAGTCCACGCTGCTGAACATGCTGGCGGGCTTCGAGCATCCCACCAGCGGCCGCGTCACTGTCGAAGGCAAGCCCGTGACCCGGCCAGGCGCCGACCGCGGCATGGTGTTCCAGCAGGCCACGCTCATGCCCTGGCTGCCGGTCTGGGACAACGTGGCCTTTCCCTACCGCCTGCGCGGCAAGTCCAAGGACGAACGCCGCCGGCTGGCGCAGCCCTATATCGACCTGGTGGGCCTGACCGGGTTCGAGGACCACTACCCGTCCGAACTCTCGGGGGGCATGAGCCAGCGCGTGGGCATCGCCCGCGCATTGCTGCTCAATCCCGGCGTGATCCTGATGGACGAACCTTTCGCCGCGCTCGATGCGCAGACCAAGGCCGACATCCAGGAAGAGCTGGTGTCGATCTGGCAGAAGTCCCGATCGACCATCGTCTTCGTCACGCACAGCGTGGAAGAAGCCCTGATCCTGGGCACCCAGGTCGCCGTCATGACGCACCGGCCCGGACGCATCCGCGAATTGATCCCTATCGACCTGCCCCGACCGCGCGACACCACGTCGGCGCTGTTCAACGAAATCAAGCGCCACGTGCTGGCCCTGATCCGCGAAGAGGCCGCGCTGGCCCGCGCGGCGTAAGGCTATCCACGGCGGCCACTAGCTGGAACTGAAAAACCATGACGATGAAACGCCTGCTGCTCGGCATGCTGACCCCTTCCTCCAACACCGTGCTGGAACCCGTGACCAGCGCCATGCTCGCCGGACTGGACGACGCCAGCGCGCATTTCGGCCGCTTTCCCGTCACCGAGATCGCGCTGTCGGACAGCGCGCTGGCGCAGTTCGACGACACGCCCATCCTGCGCGCCGCCGAATTGCTGGCGCACGCCAGGATGGATGTGATCTGCTGGAACGGCACCTCGTCCGGCTGGCTGGGTTTCGAGGCCGACCACGAACTGTGCCGCCGCATCGAAGCCGCCACCGGCATCCCCGCCTGCACCTCGGTGTTGGCGCTGAACGAGATTTTCGACCTCACCGCGGTCAAGCGGTATGCGATGGTGACGCCCTACACCGACGACGTGCAGGCGCGCATCCTGGCCAATTATGCGCAGGCCGGCTACGAGTGCGTGGCCGAACGGCATCTGGGCAAGCGCGACAATTTTTCTTTCTCCGAGGTGGACGCCGATACGTTGCGCGGCATGGTACGCGAGGTCGCGTCCGCCAAACCGCAGGCCATCTCGATCTTCTGCACCAATCTGCGCGGCGCCCCGCTGGTGCGGGAACTGGAACAGGAAGTCGGCATTCCCATCTACGACACCATCGCCACCGCCGTGTGGAAATCGCTGCGGATCGCGGGCGGCGACGTCAAGCGCGTGCATGGCTGGGGCTCGCTGTTTCAGGAGGTGGCATGAGCCTTCCCGACTCGCCCGGCGCCTACGACCTGGTGGTGCGCAATGCCCGCGTCGCCACCGCGGCCGATGTTTTCGAGACCGACATCGGCGTGCGTGACGGCCGCATCGCCGCGCTGGCGCGCGGGCTGCCGGCGGGCGCCCGTGAAATCGATGCCGCCGGCCGCTGGGTCCTGCCAGGCGGCGTGGACGCCCATTGCCACCTGGCGCAGAAGACCGGCGACGGCTCCGTCATGGCCGACGACTTCCGGTCGGGCACCCGCTCGGCCGCCTGCGGCGGCACCACCACGGTGATCCCCTTCGCGGCGCAGCTCAAGGGCGAATCGCTGGCGCAGGCGGTGCGCGACTACCACGCCGTGGCCGACGGCCAGGCCTGCATCGACTACGCCTTCCACATGATCGTCGCCGACGCCACGCCCAGCGTCACGAACGAAGAACTGCCGGCACTGATCGACCAGGGCTATACGTCGTTCAAAATCTACATGACCTACGACGACCTGAAGCTGGACGACCGCCAGATCCTGGACGTGCTGTATGCCGCGCGGCGCCACGGCGCCATGACCATGATCCACGCGGAAAGCAGCGACTGCATCGCCTGGCTGGCCGACCGCATGCTGGCCGAAGGGCTGGATACGCCGCCCTACCACGCGCTGTCGCGGCCGCCGGTGGCCGAGCGTGAGGCGACGCACCGCGCGATTTCCCTGGCCGAACTGCTGGATACGCCCATCCTGATCGTGCACGTGTCCGGCCCCGACGCCATCGAGCAGATCCGCTGGGCGCAGACGCGCGGCCTGAAGATCTACGCCGAGACCTGCCCGCAGTATCTTTTCCTGACCGCCGCCGACCTGGAAGGCGACCTGCTGCACGGGGCGCGCTGCATCTGCAGCCCGCCGCCGCGCGACGAAGCCGCCCAGCAGGCGGTCTGGAACGGCCTGGCCAACGGGACGTTCCAGGTCTTCTCGTCTGACCACGCGCCGTTCCGCTTCGACGGCCCGGGCGGCAAGAAACCCGAGGGCGAGCACACGCCCTTCAACCACGTGCCCAACGGGATACCCGGCCTGGAGACACGGCTGCCACTACTGTTTTCCGAAGGCGTACTGCAAGGGCGCATGGACATCAACGACTTCGTCGCGCTGACGTCCACCCAGCCGGCCAAGCTCTACGGCCTGTATCCACGCAAAGGCACCATCGCCATCGGCACGGATGCCGACATGGTGATCTGGGATACCGGCATCACACGCGTGATCCGCAACGGCGACCTGCACCACAACGTGGACTACACCCCATACGAAGGCCGGACGGTACAGGCCTGGCCCGCGATCACGCTGAGCCGCGGCCAGGTGGTCTATGCCGACGGCGTCTTCCAGGGACAGGCGGGCCAGGGCCGTTTCCTGCGCTGCGATCGTCCGGCCCCCGCGCGGCCACGGCGCGCGACGCGGCGCCACGCACCCTGGCTGTCCGCCTTGTCGCGCATGGATGCGTGGACGGATGCGGGGACTGCGGGGGACGTGGGGGACGCGGCATGAATGCCGCGCCCTTCTTCGACCTGCTGATCACCAACGTCACAGCGCTGACGGTCGACCCCGCGAATCCGTGCATCGCGCACGCCAGCATAGGCGTACGCGACGGGCGCATCGCCTGGATCGGCGCGGCCGTGCCACCGGGCGCGCAGGCGACCCGGATGCTGGACGGCACCGGACGCGTGGCCACGCCAGGCTTCGTCAACGTCCATACCCATTCGGTCCTGACGATGGTGCGCGGCGTCGCCGCCGACCTTGGATTCGCGCCTTCCTATACGCCGGGCATCCCCAAGGCTTCCGACCTGGACGACGAACAGGCATGCGCGCTGGCGCGCCTGGGCGCGATGGAAGCCCTGCTGGCGGGCTCGACCGTGATCGGCGACCACTTCACCCACGCGGACAGCACCACCGAAGCCATCGCCGCCCTGGGGCCGCGCGTCGCGGCCAGCTGGCGCATCCTCGACGTCGATTTCGACCGCGTCGCCCGCAGCCGCGAATGGGTGCACGAGCCCGCCATCGGTGCAGCCCTGCTCGCGCGCGGACTGCAACTGGCGGATCGCTGGGCGGGACATCCCCGCGTCACCGTGCAACTGGCCGCGCATGCGGCCGATACCTGTTCGGATCAGTTGCTGGCGGACGTCGCGCTGCATGCCGGCCGGCTCGGCCTGCGCGTGAACACGCACCTGGGCCAGAGCCAGGCCGAGGTCGATCGCGTGCGTGCGCGCTGCGGCAAGACCTCGACCCAGGTGATGGACCAGGCCGGCCTGCTGAACGACCGGCTGATCGCCGGCCACTGCATCTACGTATCGCCGGACGACGCCGCCCGGCTGGCCGCGGCCGGCGCCCACGTCGCGCATATCCCCAAGTGCAACGCCGCATCGGGCCGCTTGGCGCCCACCCCCATGCTGCGCCGCGCCGGCCTGAACATCGCCCTGGCGACCGACACGCAGCATGGCGACATGATCGAACTGATGCGCTGGGCGCTGGCGACCGCGCGTATCCAGGAAGGCCGGGTGGACGATGCATGGCAACCGGCCGACGTGCTGCACATGGCCACGCAAGGCGGCGCCGACGCGATGGGGCTGGGCGATGAGCTGGGCAGCCTGAGCGTGGGCAAGCAGGCCGACATCGTCCTGCTGGACGCCACGCGGCCGCACTGGGTGCCGCTGGTCAATCCGGCCGGCACGCTGGTGCACACCGGACAGGGACGCGACGTCGAAACGGTGATCGTCGCGGGCGATATCGTTGTCGACCAAGGTCGGCCGGTGTACGCGGACCTGGACCGCATATGCGAAGACGGCAGGCGCGCGGCGCGGCAGGTGTGGGAAAAGGCGAGCTAGCCGGCGCCTTTGCGAGTACCGCCGCACCCATTCGGGCAACACGCCAGGAACGCGCGCAGGATGGGCGATGCATCGCCCTTGCGCCAGGCGATGGCGATCTCGGCGGCAGCGTACGATTCCTTGATCGGCCGGTACGCCACCTTGCGGCCATGCAGCTTGTCCATCGACTCCGGCACCAGTGCCACGCCGGCGCCGGCGGCGACCATGCCCAGCACCGACTCCATGGGCTCGGCCTCCTGCACGACGTTGGGCACGAAGCCGGCGCGCCGGCAGGCCTGCAGCGCCAGTCGGCCGAAGCCGCGTCCCTTCGACCACGGCACCATGACGAAATCCTCGTCGGCGAGGTCGCGCAGCGACAGGCCGCGACGCGCGGCCAAGGCGTGTTCCGCGGGCAGTGCGGCGAGCAGGCGCATGCGTGTCAGCTTGCGCGTTTCGAGCTCGTCGTCATCGATGGGTAGCACCACCAGGCCCACGTCGATGCGGCCTTCGACAAGGGCCGCCTGGTGATAGGCCAGGTTCAGCGGATTGAGCACCAGTTCCACTTCGGGATGGCGGCGGCGAAACAGCGCGAGCGCGTCCGGAAAAAGGTACGCCGCCGTGCCGCCCAGGCCGATGGCGATCTTGCCCACCTGTCCCGCCGCCACGCGCCGAGTGGATACGACCGCCGCCTGCGCGGCGGCGACCAGGGCGCGCGCCTGCTCGTAGAAATGCGCGCCCGCGGCGGTGAGCCGCACGTATTGCTTGGAACGCTCGAACAGCGGCGTGCCGATCTCCGCTTCCAGCAGCATGATCTGGCGGCTGACGGGCGGCTGGGATACATGCAGCAGCGCCGCCGCGCGCGTGAAACTGAGTTCTTCGGCGACCGCGATGAAGTACCGCAGCTGGCGCAATTCCATGTAATACCTTTTTAGCATTACCGTGGTGCCGATTATATATTGGACGACTTACGGCGATCTTCTTAATCTGGCCTGGCCTCGACACAGGACCGACGCCATGACACAGCCAGATCCGCAGCGCGCCAGTGCCCCTTCCTATTCCGGCATGCCGCAAGGCCGCTGGGTCGATGTGGCCCAGGTCCGCACCCGCTATTTCGAAGCGGGCAGCGGCGAACCCGTGGTCTTCATCTATGGGGGCAATTTCGGCATGGCCGATGGCGCCTCCAGCGCCTACACCTGGAACCTGAACCTGCAAGCCCTGGCGGACGCCGGCTACCGCGCCATCGCCTTCGACAAACTGGGTCAAGGCGAAACCGGCAACCCCTCGCGGGACCAGGACTACACCATGCAAGCGGTGGTGGACCATGCCGCCGCGTTTCTGCGCGCGCTGGACCTGCCGCCCGTGCATCTGGTGGGCCATTCGCGCGGTGGCTATGCGGCGACGCGCCTGACGCTGCAGCACCCGCAATCGGTACGCACGCTGACCATCGTCAACAGCGGCACGCTCAGTCCGGGCGTGGGCACCAACGAAGTCGTGCTGTGCAACCCGCCGCATGCCCGTGGCAGCCGCGAGGCGGTGCGCTGGGTCTACGAAAACTACAGCCATGATCCAGGCGTCGTCACCGACGAATGGGTGGATGCCGTCATGCGCATCCTGGCGCTCGACAAGTATCGCGAGACCGTCGCCAAGATGGCGGGCGAAGGGCTGGGCGAACGCGTATTCCTGCCGGAACTCGCCCGGCAGAAACGCGAAACGCTGCGCTGGCTGGATGAAGGCAGGTTGCAGCGGCCGGTGCAGGTGGTGTGGGGCTACAACGACCGCACCGCCGTACTGGAGCGCGGCATGGAGCTGTTCCGCGCGGTATCGCGGCATCAGCGCGACGCGCTGTTCAGCGTCATCAACGAGTCGGGACATTTCCCCTTCCGCGAGCACCCCGCGCAGTTCAACGCCCTGCTCGCGCGCTTCTTTGCCTTGCAGCGCGCGGCATGCGCCGCGGACGCCGTGGGCGCCGCATAAGGATCTGGCCATGAACGATGCATCGATGACTCTCCCTGGACTGCAAACCTGCATGCTGGAAATAGGCGGCCGTCCCGCCCGCCTCCTGCGCGGCGGCGACGCCGATGCCGGGACCGCCATGGTGTTCGTCCACGGCGGCGCGCCTGGCTTGACACCGTATGCCAGCGGCGCCCACATCTGGGGCCAGGTGCTGCGCCGCTTCGCGGCGGACGGCATGGTCCTGGCGCTGGATCTGCCTGGCTTCGGCGGCACGGGCGCGGGAACAGCGGCAGGACCCGCCCCGGTACCCGAGGCAAAACGCGCCGCCGGTCCGGCTGGCTCGGCAAGCGGCATCCCGGCCTACGGCATCGAGCCCATGATCGACCATATCGATGCCGTGCTGCGCGCCGTCGGCATCCGCCGCTGCCACATCGTCGCGCACGACACCGGCGGGCTCGCCGCCCTGCTGCTGGCCTGTCGCCAGCCAGGCTATGTCGAGGCCGTCAGCGTCGTGTCGTCGGTGGCCGCGGCGCCCACCGGCGACGGAGTCGAGAACCTGACCCTGGCCCATCCGCCGCTGCCGGCCGGTACACGCGACAGCCAGCGCTGGGCGCTCGAGCGCGTCTCCTACTCGCACCACCACGTGGGGGACGTTCTGGACGAATGCGTGCAGGCGGCGCGGCAGGAACCCGCGCGTACCGCCGCCGCGCACATGGCGGACGCCGCCACCCGCCAGGCCTGGGCCGCCTCCCTGGCGCGCTCCAAGGCCCGGTTGTTCGAACTATGCCGCGATGGCGGCGTGCCCGCGCCGGTACAGGTCATCTGGGGCACGCACGACCCGCTCGCGACCGTGGACCAGGGCATGTGGCTGTACCGCATTCTGGCGCAGCGACAGCCCACGGCGCATTTCCACCTGATCAACCGGGCGGGCGCGCTGCCTTTCCGCGAAGAACCCGACGCTTTCCACGCCGTGGTCTCCGCGTTCTCTGACGCCTTACGCTGATCCAGGCGGCCGAAGCCGCATACAAGGGGAATACACATGAAGCGCGTACTTGGAGTCTGCATTGCCCTGATCGTGTCATGCATGGCGGCGTCCGGCGCCGCCGCGGAGTTTCCGGACCGGCCGATCCGCCTGATCATGCCTTTCAGCCCCGGCGGGCCCACGGATATGGTGGCTCGCGTGCTGGCGCAGCATGCCGGGCAACGTCTGGGGCAGACCATCGTGGTGGAAAACCGCGCCGGCGCGAACGGCATCATCGGCACCGGCGCGGTCGCGACGGCAACGCCGGACGGCTACACGCTGCTGCTGGCGCCGACGTCGCACACCATCAATCCCAGCCTGTACAAGAAGCTGCCCTACGACACCGTGCGCGACTTTGCCTCGGTGATCTACGTCGGAAACTCGCCCGGCCTGGTACTGGTGACCGGCCCGCAGGTTCCGGCCACGACGGTACGGGAGCTGGTGGAACTCAGCCGCAAACCCGGCACGTCCATTGCCTATGGTTCGGCCGGCAACGGCAACCTGCTGCACCTGGCGGGCGAATACTTCAACCGCGCCACGGGTTCACGCATGCTGCACGTGCCGTACAAGGGCGCGGGCGCCATCATCGCCGGCCTGTATTCCGGCGAAATCCAGGCCGCGTTCCTGGGCCCGCCCCAAGCCGCCGAGTTGATCCAGGCCGGCAAGCTGCGCGGCATCGCCGTGACCAGCGCCAAACGCATCCCGCAACTGCCCGACCTGCCCACGATCGCCGAGGCCGGCTACGCCGGCTACGACTTCGACGGCGGCATCCAGGCGGCCATCTACGCGCCGGCCGCCACCCCCAAGGCGGTGATCGCCAGGCTGAACGACACGTTCAACGCCGTGCTCATGGAACCGGAGATCCGGGAACGCTTCGCCACGCTGGCGCTGGACATCGCCGGCGGGCCGCCGTCCGCGCTGGACCAACAGGTCGCCCGGCGCATGGCCTTGTATGCGGACCTGGTGCGCCAGGCCGGCATCCAGCCCGAATGATGCCGGCCGTGCGTCCGCCGGTCCTTACAGGAACCTCTCCATGACCACACCACCCATGAACCAATCCGGCCCCCGCTATCCGCGCGACTGGCACTGGCCGCACGGCGAGCACATCGCCGTTTCCGTCACGCTGGCCTTCGAATCCTTCGTGAACCACAGCCAGATCACCTTGGAGAAGACCGCCAACAAGACGGATCATTTTTCGCTCAGCTATGCCGAGTACGGCGCCAAGGCGGGCATCTGGCGGCTGATGGACCTGCTGGACGAATTCGGCATCAAGAGCAACGTATCGACCAATGGACTGGCGGCGGAAAAGCACCCGCACGTGATCCGCGCCCTCGTGGACGCAGGCCATGAGGTGGCCGGCCATGCGTGGGCCAACGACGTGCTGATGCGGGACGACGACCCCGCCGCCGAGTTGGAAGAAATCCGCCGCTGCACGCGCGTGCTGACGGAAACCGCCGGCCGGCCGCCGCTGGGCTGGACCAGCCCGGGCAGCGCCGGCTCGGCCAACACGCTGGATTTCCTGAAGCGGGAAGGCTATCTCTGGAACGCCGACGATGCCAGCGACGACCTGCCGTTCATCCGCGAAACCGCGCACGGCCCGATCGTCATCATGCCGCGAACCAACCTGCCGCACAACGACCTGTGGATGTGGGTCTGGGGCCGCAACCCGCCTTCCATCATCTGGGACGGCTTCAAGGACACCTTCGACGAGTTGTACCGGGAAGGCCAGGCCGGACGGCCCAAGTGGACGGAGATCACGCTGCACGCCCACATGGCCGGCCGCCCCACGCTGATACCGACGCTACGCCGCTGCCTGTCCTATGCGCGCGAACACCAGGGCGTATGGTGGGCGACGAAGTCGGAGATTGCCGCCTGGACGCAGCGGATGAGCGGCGGGGACGCGGGGGCGCCGCGTGCCTAGAAGCCGCGGCACCGGCGTGACGCCGCGACGGCATCCTGCCGGAAGCCGCACGCAGGCGCGGCCCTATTCCGAATACCACAAGGCATCCGCCATCGGCAGCCGGTAGTCGGCGTCCGCCAGCTGCCGACGCAGCTCCAGCGATTGCTCGTCCGACAGTTCGACCAGCGGTGGGCGCACGATGCGCCAGGCATCGTCGCCAGACTGCCAGGCCACGGCTTCCTTCATCGCCGAGATCATCGGAAAGGCCTGGAAGATGCCGCGGATCTTGCGGATGCGTTCGTGCCAGGCATCCGCCTGCGGCGTCTGCCATTGCTTGTACAGATGCATGATCTCCGTGGCGTTGACGTTGGCGGTGGCGGTGATGCAGCCCACCGCGCCGGCCCGCAGGCCCGGCAGCAGGAATACCTCGCTGCCGGGGAATACATCGAAGCCATCCGCCGCGAACTCGCGCACCATCGCGGCCGTGTTGTCCCAGTCGCCGGAGCTGTCCTTGGCGCCCGCGACCTGTTTGGGATACGCCTTCAGCAGGCGCTCGATCAGCCCCAGGGTGATCGGCACGCCGCTGACCGGCGGTATGTGATACAGGTAGACCCGCAGGCGCTCGTCGCCGACGCCCTCGATCAGGTTGGCGTAGGCGCGGAACAGGCCTTCGTCGCTGACGCCCTTGTAGTAGAACGGCGGCAGCACCAGCACGCCCGCGCAGCCGGCCCGCACCGCATGGCGCGTCAGTTCGACCGCGTCCGGGATCGCGCAGGCGCCGGTCCCGGGCATCATGCGCTCGGGCGGCAGGCCCGCCGACAGCAGCGCATCCAGCAGGCTGCGTTTTTCCGCGACGGACATGGACGCGGCTTCCGAGTTGGTGCCGAAGACCGCCAGCCCGACGCCCTGCTCGACCAGGGCGCGGCAGTGCCGCACCAGGCCTTCCGTGCTGGGCTTGCGGTCCAGCTCGAACGGTGTCAGCACCGGCGACAGCACGCCGCGCAGACGATGATCATGGGGATGGGACATGGCGGACTCCTCCTGGCGGAACGGGCGCCTCGTACGCGGGCGCCACAACGGCAAGGTAGCAGTGTCGCCCGATCGGGAACAAGAAGAAACACCGTTCCGTTACTATCACACCGCAATAATTTTCTGGATGGGCATACCGCGCCTGGGCGCTTTGCCCGGCCGCCCGGCCGGGCGTGGACTGGAACATGGACACGCGCTATCTGCAGAGCTTCGTCACCGTGGTCGAAAGCGGTTCGTTCGCGCAGGCGGCGCGTCGCCTGGACCTGACGCCCACCGCCGTGGCCGCGCGCATCAAGGCCCTGGAAGAAACGCTGGGCCTGTCGCTGATCAAGCGCGCCGGGCGTTCCGTGCGCCCCACCGAGCCCGGCATGCGCATCCTGGAACGCGCCCGCGCCCTGCTGCGCGATGCGCGCGACCTGGCCGCGCTGGCCGAAGACGACGCCGCCTACGGCGAGCTGCGGCTCGGCGTCTTCGTTTCCGCCATGACCAGCGTGTTGCCGCCCGTGCTCAAGCGCGTGTACGCCCGTTATCCCAGCCTGTCGGTATTCGTCATGCCGGGCGCGTCGGTGGACCTGTGCCACCGCGTGGCGGCCGGCGAGCTGGACGCCGCGATCGTGGTCGAGCCGCAGTTCGCCATCGGCAAGTCGGTGCGCTGGCAATCCATCATGGAAGAACCGCTGGTGGTGGTCGCGCCCGCCGCCATGAAGGGGCGCGATCCGCACGACCTGCTGCGCACCCAGCCCTTCATCCGTTATGACCGGTCGGTACTGGGCGGCCAACTGGCGGACCGCTACCTGCGCGATCACCGCATCGTGCCGCACCAGCGGCTCGAGATGGACAGCCTGCTGGGGGTGGCGGCACTGGTGGACCAGGGGCTGGGCGTTGCGCTGCTGCCCGACTGGTCATCTCTGTGGTCGGCGCGCTATGCCTTGACGCGCATCGCCCTGCCGGGCCGCGCGCCGGTGCGCCGCGTCGGCCTGGTGTGGCAGGCGCAGGGCGCGCGCACGGCGTTGGCGGAAACGCTGCTGGAAGTCGCGCGCGCGATCTTCGCCGGCGACGGTGGAAAGCCGGGCGCGCGTGGCGATTGACCACACACGCTGCTAAGGCTTGCCCACCGGCGTACTGCCGTTGTCCTTGGTGCCGCGCAGGAAATCGAAATCGCAACCCTGGTCGGCCTGCGTAACCGACGTCAGGAACAGCTTGCGATAGCCACGGTCGTCGCCTTCGCGCGGCGGCCGTGGCTGCCATTGCGCCTTGCGGCGCGACAGTTCGGCATCGTCCACCAGCAGCGTGAGCTCGCGCTGGCTGACGCTGAGGCGGATGCGGTCGCCGGTGCGCACCAGCGCCAGCGGCCCGCCTATGGCCGATTCCGGCGTGACGTGCAGCACGATGGAGCCCGACGCGGTTCCGCTCATGCGGCCATCCGAGATGCGCACCATGTCCTTCACGCCGGCGCGCGCCAGTTTGCGCGGGATCGGCATGTAGCCGGCTTCCGGCATGCCGGGCGCGCCCACCGGTCCGATGTGCTTCAACACCATGATGTCGTCGGCCTGGATGTCCAGCGCGTCGTCATCGACCCGCGTGGCCAGGTCTTCCAGGTCCTCGAAGACCACGGCGCGGCCTTCGTGCTCCATCAGCGCCGCGGTGGCGGCCGATTGCTTGATGATGGCGCCGCCGGGCGCGAGGTTGCCGCGCAGCACCGCGATGCCGCCCTGGGCAAAAATGGGCTGGCCGAATGGCCGGATGACGTCCTGCGGAAACGGCGGCGGCGCATCGTCCAGCTCCTGGCCCAGGGTACGGCCCGTCACCGTCAGCGCGTCCAGGTGCAGCAGGGGACGCAGTTCGCGCAGCAGCGTGCGCACCCCGCCGGCCTTGTGGAAGTCCTCCATATAGTTCTGGCCCGACGGCTTGAGGTCGACCAGCACCGGCGTTTCCTTGCCGATGCGATCGAAGGCTTCCATGTCCAGCCGTATGCCCAGGCGGCCGGCGACAGCGGTCAGGTGCACGATGCCATTGGTGGATCCGCCGATGGCCAGCAGCACGCGCAAGGCGTTCTCGAAGGACTTGGCGGTCAGGATGCGGTCGGGCGTCAGTTGCCGGCCGATCAGCGCCACGGCTTCGGCGCCGGTGCGCTCGGCGACGCGGATGCGGTCGGCGGTGACGGCGGGCGGCGACGCGCTGCCGGGCACCGCGATGCCCAGGGCTTCGGCGATGCAGGCCATGGTGCTGGCCGTGCCCATCACCGAACAGGTGCCCACGCTTGCCACCAGTTGGTTGTTGACGTCGGCGATCTCGGCATCGTCGATTTCTTCCGCCCGGTACTTGCCCCAGAAGCGGCGGCAATCGGTGCAGGCGCCCACGCGTTCGCCGCGATGCGAGCCGGTCAGCATCGACCCGGTGACCAGCTGGATGGCGGGCACCTCGCCGCTGGCGGCGGCCATCAGCTGCGCGGGCACGGTCTTGTCGCAGCCGCCGATCAGCACCACGGCATCCATGGGCTGGGCGCGGATCATTTCTTCCGTGTCCATCGACATCAGGTTGCGCAGGAACATGCTGGTCGGCGACGCGAAGCTTTCGTGCACCGAGATGGTGGGAAACTCCACCGGCAGGCCGCCGGCCAGCATGACGCCGCGCTTCACGGCTTCGACCAGCTGCGGCATGTTGCCGTGGCAGGGATTGAAGCCGCTGCCGGTATTGGCGATGCCGACGATGGGCCGCGACAGCGCGTCATCCGTCAGGCCCGCGCCCTTGATGAAGGCCTTGCGCAGGAACAGGGAAAACCCGGCATCGCCGTAGCTGGTCAGGCCCTTGCGCATACCGCTGGCGGGCGCATCGGATGGGGAAGAAGACTTCGATGACATGTACATCCTTCGCGTGTTGAAACGTCAATCCACCGTGATCCTGGCGTCCTGGATCACCTGCGCCCACTGGTCCACTTCCGCCTGCAGGCGCTTGCGCGCGTCGTCGGCGGATGCCGGCGCGACTGCGTAGGCGCCCTGCTGCAGCAGCTTTTCCTTGGTGTCGGGCATGACCAGTATGTTGGCCAGCGCGGCATTCAAGCGGTCGACGACGGGCTTGGGCGTCCTGGCGGGCACCAGCACGCCGAACATCGACGCGACATTGAAATTCGGCAGGCCTTCCTCGGCCGCCGTCGGCGTATCCGGCAGCATGGAAATGCGTTCCGGCATCGTAACCGCAAGCGCGCGCAGCTGGCCGCTCTTGATGAACGGCAGGGAAGCCGGCACCGTCTCGACCATGGTCAGCACCTGGCCGCCGACCAGGTCCGTCATGGCGGGACCGCTCCCGCGATACGGCACGTGCAACATGTCGACGCCGGTCTGCCGCTTGAAGAGTTCGGCCGCCATGCGCTGCGGCGCGCCCGCGCCGGAAGATGCATAGGTCAGCTTGCCAGGATTGGCCTTGGCGTAGGCGATAAGCTCCTTCAGGTTGTGGATCGGCAGCTTGGGGTTCACGACGAACACCAGCGGCACGGCGGCGATGGTGGCGACCGGCGTCAGGTCGCGCATCAGGTCGTAGGAGATGGTTTTCTTCTCCAGGGTCGCCATGATGGAATGCGAGGTGATGGCGCCCATCAGCAGCGTGTAGCCGTCGGGCTCGGCCCGTGCCACCGCATCGGCGCCCAGGTTGCCGCCGGCGCCGCCACGGTTTTCCACCACGACCTGCTGCTTCAGCTCTTCGCCCAGCTTCATCGCAATCACGCGGCCGACCACATCGGTGGCGCCCCCCGGCGGGTAGGGGATGATCAGTTTCAAGGGACGGTCGGGATAGGCCGCCCGCGCGGCCGGCGCCAGGGCCGCGGCCCCGATGGCGAGGCCCAGCGTACAGAAGACGGCGAGCAGGCGCCTGCGCGGCGCGTGATTGCGGTGGGGCATGGTTGTCTCCTATGGTTTTTCTGATGTGCCGAAGCGCGCCGGCGTCCGCGGCCATGCCGGCCGCGTATGCCGATTATTGGGGCGGGCGGCGCCGCATGGCGCAGCTTTTTTATGCTTCAAAGACAAATTTTGTTCAGGTCCGGGACGGCACGCGCGTCAACGATGACGCGGTACGATGTCGCGCGGCGTGCTCGGCCGCTACCCCACGCCCCGGACCTTCACGCCGCCATGAAAGACACATCGCAGTCTTCGTCTCCGCAGGATCCCGACTCGACACCGGCGGCCGCGCCGCCCGGGGCAGACGCGGACCGCGATGGTGGTCATGGCGCTGGCATCATGCCCTTATGGGTCCTGGCGCTCAGCACCACGCTGGGCATGCAGACCGTGGCTTCCTTCCTGGACATGAGCCTGCCCGTGGTCGCGCCGCTGCTGACGGCCGGCGCGGGCCTGTCGCCGGAGCGCGTGGGCAACCTGTCTTCCCTGAACTCGCTGGGCACCGTCCTGTTCCTGCTGTTCGGCACGCCGCTGCTGGCTCGCCTCGGGCCGGTCCGGATGCTGCAGGCCGGCGCCCTGCTGGCGGTATTCGGCCTGGCCCTGGCGGCCACGGGCTATTGGCCGCTGCTGATCGTGGGCGCCATCCTGATGGGGATCGGCTACGGCCCCTCGCCGCCGGCGGGCAGCCGCATCCTGGCGGCGACCGCGCCGCCCCGGCATCGCACGCTGATTTTCTCTATCAAACAGGCAGGCGCGCCGGCGGGCGCCGCGTGCGCCGGCCTGATCCTGGCCCCCGCGGCAGCGGCCTGGGGCTGGGGAGGCGCCATGCTGGTTTCGATTGCCGTGGGCATTGCGGCGGCCTGCGTGATCGCGCCAGCCCGAGCCGCGCTGGATAGCGAGCGCGACCCGGACCGATCCATCCACCTGAAGGCGCTCATCCATCCGCGTGCCTTCGTCACGCCCTATCGGGTGCTGCGCGCCGCCCCTTCCCTGTTCGCGGTGTCGGCGCTGGCGTTTTCCTTCGCCGTGGTGCAGGGTTCGCTGTTCTCGTTCTCGGTCACCTACCTGGTCACCGCGCGCGGCATGCCGCTGGCCACGGCCGGCATCGCCTACGCCTGCATGCAGTTCGCCGGGGTGTTCGCCCGCATTTTCCTGGGCTGGCTGGCCGACCGCACGGGCCGACCGGCGTACAACCTGACGATCCAGGCCTTCATCGCGGCGGCGCTGGTGGCCGCGTACGCACTGCTCCCCGCGTCGCCATCGCTGTGGCTAGCCGGGCTGGTCGCTGGCGCGGCGGGCTTCTTCGCCGCCAGCTGGAACGGCATTTACCTGGCGGAAATCGCGCGCCTGTCCCCGCAGGACAAGATCGTCGAGGCAACGTCCGCGTCGGTCCTGGTTTCCTTCCTGGGCTACTTTGCAGGCCCATCGGTGTTTTCGCTGCTCGTCACGCTGACGGGCAGCTACGAGACACCCTTCTTCGTCGTGGCGGCCCAGCTCGCACTGATGGCCGCCGTCCAACTCGCGGTGCTGCGCCGGCGCGACCGCGCCGGCGCAGCCCGCCGTCAGAACCTATAGCGGACGTCCAGCGTGCCGCTGTTCTGGCGATTGCCGTCGCCGAACTGGCCGCCGTACGTCAGGCCGACGGTGGTGCGGCGGGTGACCGCCATATCCACGCCCAGCGTCACGACCGCGGCGTCGCGGGCGATCGGCGAGCCGACCACGCTGAAGGACTGGCTGCCGTCGAAGGCCATGGTGGTCTTCGGATCCAGATCGCCATACGAATGGCGCCAGCCCACGGACCCATGCAGGCGGCCCTGCGCATTGTTGCTTTCGAAAGCGTATTGCGCGCGCAGGCCCAGGGTGGTGCTGCCCACCTGGTCATGGCTGCTCTTGCCCATCAGCGCGGCATCGCCGCCCGATTCGCCGAAGCCACGCGTACGCTGGTCGCTGTAATCAGCGCCCACGAAGGGCTCCAGCGTGACGCGGGTATTCAAGGGCATCGCATAGCCCAGTTCCGTGAAGAACTGCGTCGTGCTGGCGCTGTAGGAAGCCGTCAGGTCCTGGCCGACACCGGCCGCGTTCACGCTGCGCTCGGTATCGATATCGTGCCAGGTGTAGGCGGCGCCCACCGTCAGGTTGATCTTGGCGGAGCCGGCGTCGAAGGCCTTGCCGCCATAGATCACGCCGCTGTAGCTATCCACGTCCGCACGCGAAGACAGCCCCTTCAGGCTGCTGTGGCTGCCGGTGTAGCCCACCGCGCCACCCAGGCGCCAGCCGCCGCCCACGGCCTGGTCGCCGCCGACGAACACGCCGCCGTCGGATTGACGGACCTTGGCGCTATCGTCGCCGCCCGACAGGGTGCGCCAGTTGCCGAAGACCTGCGCCCACACGGGCTGGGCATCCGACTGCGGCAGCGCCGAGGCATCGCCCCGGCCCAGCTGCGCGGTCGGCGGCCCGGCGCGCAGGCCGGCCGCCATGTTGGCGCGCAGGTGCGCCATGGGCAGGCTGACGACGTTGCTGGTCACCCCGTTCAGCGTGTTGGCCACGCTGGCATGGGCTTCGCCGCTCAGGCTCTCGAACACGCCGGCGGGCGCGCCGTTCGGCAGGTTCAGCACACGCGAATACAGGGCGCTGTTGGTCGGCAGCGATTGCAGCGCATTGGCTACCGAACGCTGGTTGGGCGTGTTTGCCAAATCGGCGAACTGGATCGGGCGGGTCGGTGTACCACCGCCGTTGTTGCCCGAGCCGGTATCCGGGTTGCCCGGTGAGACCGGCGTGCCGGGGTCCACCGGCGTGCCCGGATCCACCGGGGTGCTGGGGTTGCCGTTGCCCGAGCCCGGATCGACCGGCACTTCCTTCAGGTTGACCACCAGGTCGACCTTGTTGGCACCGTAGGTCAGCGCCGGCGCCAGGAAGGCGTAGTTGCTGTTGACCGCGCTGAACGAGCCGGTGATGCCGCCCGAGGCTTCGACGATGTTGTAGGTGGTCGACGCGGCATACGTGCCGGCCGTGCCCACCTGCATGACCGAGCCACCCAGTTGGGCGGCGCCGTTGACCACGACCTTGCTATGGGTGCCATCCGGCGCTGCCGTGATGCGCAGCGTGGAGCCCGGCGTCATCAGCAGCATGCCGTTGACGGTCAGCGTGCCGGTCGGCGCAGTCGCGTTGCCTGGCGACAGCGTGGCGCCGCTGCCCACCTGCGTCAGGCCGAGTTCGCCGGTGCCCGACAGCGTGCCGCTGAATACGCCGATCCGTGCGCCGGTGAGCTTGCCGTTGACTTCCATCCCGCCCCCGCCGACCAGCACGGCGCCCGTGTAGGCGCTGCTGTCGGCGGTCAGCGTCAGTTTGCCCGGACCGCCCTGCACGAAGTTGCCGCCGCCGCTGATCGTGCCGTTATAGACGACGTCGTCGGATCGATTGAATCCCGCCGAGGCATTGGGGCCGAGGATAAGGTCGCCCGGCAGGTTGCCGGTGGTGCCGCCGTTGCCGAAGACCAGCGCGGCATCACTGCCGACGATCGTAAGGCCCGTATAGGTATTGTTGCCTTCCAGGGTCACCTGGCCCGAGCCGCTTACCGTCAGGCCGCCGTTACCGTCGATGTTGCCCTTGAAGCTGGCCTTGTCCAGCTGGCCCACCACTTCGATGTTCGCGTCCGCGCCGGACAAGTGCACCGCGCGCTGCGAGTCGAAGGTGGTGCCGCTGATCTGCAGCGTGCCGCCCTTGAAAGTCAGGGCGCCGGCGCTGTCGCCCAGCGCGGCATCGGAAGTCACCGCCAGCTTGCCGCCGGTCAGGGTCCAGGGCGTGAGGGCGGTGGTGGTGCCGGTCAGGGTGGCCGTCGACGTGCCGGTTTTCTCGAAGCTGGCGAAACCGCGGTACTGGGCAGTCGAGCCGACGTCGGACACGTCGAAGCTCTGATTGGTCGTGCCGCCCAGCGCCAGCGTACCGCCGCCGTTCGACACGACATTGCCCAGGATGGTACTGCCGCTGCGCAGTTCGACGCGGCTGTCCGAGCCATAGAGGGTGATCGCGTTCGCCCGCGTCACGCCGTCGCCCGCCAGGCCGCCCACGATGGTGCCGGAGTTGATGATGCTGACGCTGGAGCCAAAAACGGCCTCCGCGCCATCGCCGCGGAAGTAATTGGTATTCGTCGCGCCGTTACCGCCGGCACCGCCATTGCCGCCGGTAATGGTGCCGCTATTCACCAGGGTGTTGCCTGAGCCGTTGAAATTGATACCCACGGCGCCCCGTCCGCCGCTGGATTCCGCTGCGTTCGAGGCATTCCGTGCGCCGTCGCCGCCATTGCCGCCCTGGACTACACCGGTCGCGTTGACGGTCACATTGGCATTGCCGTTGGAGAAGGACACGCCATAACCGCCCTCGCCGCCCAACGCGCCGTAGTACACCCCGGTGCCGTCATTGAGCATGCCCGCGCCGGCCGCGCCGCCGTTACCACCCTTGACGGTACCGCCCACTGTCAACGTGGTGCCCGATGCACCTGTAAAGACGGCGGCGTTGCCACCGGCGCCACCACCGCCGCCCGTGCTATAGGCAACTCCGTTATCGATGGCGCCGTCGCCGCCCTTTCCGCCGTTACCACCCGCAAGAGTAGCGCCATTGCTTATCGTCAGTGTTGAGGCGCCGCCCAAGTAGTTTGTCGATCCGCCGCCGCCGCCGCCGCCCGCGCCCCACGTGCCGCCATGGCCGCCCGCACCGCCGCCACCGGAAGAACCGGAGGTACTGTAGCCGCCGCCGGGTGAAGTGGATCCGCTCGCGGGTCGACTTGCGGCATGCCCATCTTCGCCGAACATGCCAGCGGCACCGCCATCGCCCCCGTCATATCCCGGTTCATCACCTGAGGGATCCCCGATACCGTGCAAACCGCCGGCGGTACTGCCGAAGGTTGCTTGCTGGCCGTCGATGCCGGCTGCCAAGACGGCGTGGGACGCCAGCGCCATCAGGGCGGCCGCGACAGCGGTCGCGAGGGTGTCGCGGGTGAATTTGGGGATGGGGGTCGCGCTAGTGGAAACTTGCGGGGACTGAGGCATCGTCACATCCAGGCTGATCCGCAGACTTCCGATCAGGGACAAACCTATATGAGCGGCGTAACTGCGGAAGGTGTTGGGCCGCTAGAAGCGGTGTGCAACCGGATTGACGGACGTCCTAAACATTTCTTAAGGAACGCCACAGTTTGCGTAACAACTATATCGATTTATATGCAAATGAAGGGCAATATTCGGAAATATTTATCCACCGCACCCGACTGGCGTCGGCGATAATGTCGATCATGCGTCTCCCGCCCGCGCGGCGGCATCGGACGCCCGCCTCTTCCCTGCGCGCCTCATGACCCGTACCCGCTTCGACCTTCGAGGAAGCGTCTTCAAGGACGCCCTCGGCTTTACCTTTCGCCATTGGCGCCGCCAGCCCCTGCACGTGGCGGCGGTTGCCGTGCTCATGCTGACGTCCGCGGTCGCCGACGTCGTCACGCCCATGTATGCCGGCCGACTGATCGACGCCGTGACCGGCGGGACGGCCGCCGAGCCGGCGGTCTGGCACGGCGCGTTGACGGCCTTCGCCATCCTGATCGGGCTGGGCGTGTTCAGCCTGCTGCTGCGCCAGTGCGCCTTTGCGACGATCTCCGCCATGACGGTCGCCATGATGAGCCGCATCTGCGCCGACGCTTTCCAGCGCGTGCAGCGCCTTTCCAGCGACTGGCACGCCAACACCTTCGCCGGGTCCACGGTGCGCAAGATCACCCGCGGCATCTGGGCGCTGGACCTGCTGAACGACACGCTGCTGCTGGCGTTGCTGCCCACCGTGGTGATGCTGTCCGGCGCCGCCGTGCTGCTGGGCCTGCACTGGCCCGTCATGGGCCTGATCGTCGGCGCCAGCGCCCTGGTCTACCTGGTCGCGGTCGTCCTGCTGTCGCTGGGCTACGTGGCGCCGGCCGCGCGCCTGGGCAATGCCTGGGACACGCGGCTGGGCGGCGCGCTGGCCGACGCGATCACCTGCAACGCGGTGGTCAAGGCCTTCGGCGCCGAACGCCGCGAAGAGGCTCGCCTGCAACGCATCATCGGCAAATGGCGCTCGCGCACCTTGCGGGGCTGGCTGCGCGGCACGGTGAACGGCACGGCCCAGGGCGCCATGCTGGTGGTGATGCGCATCGCCATCGTCGGCACGGGCCTGCTGCTGTGGGCCGGCCAGCAGGCCAGCGCCGGCGACATCGCCTTCGTCCTGACGATGTTCTTCATCCTGCAAGGCTATATGCGCGAGTTGGGCAACAACGTGCGCAACCTGCAGCGGTCCGTCAACGATATGGAAGAACTGGTGGGACTGGAGCGCCAGCCGCTGGGCATCGCCGATCGCCCGGGCGCGGTGCCCATCGCCATTACCGCCGGCGAAATCCGCTTCGACCATGTGACCTTCCAGTACGGCGGCCACACCACGCCGCTGTACCGGGATTTCTCCGTGCGCATCGCGCCCGGAGAGCGCGTGGGCCTGGTCGGCCATTCCGGGTCCGGCAAGACCACCTTCGTCAAGCTGATCCAGCGCATGCATGACGTCAACGCGGGCGCCATCCTGATCGATGGCCAGGATATCGCGACGGTGCAGCAGGCGACGCTGCGCGCGCAGATCGCAATCGTGCAGCAGGAGCCGATACTGTTCCACCGCAGCCTGGCGGAGAACATCGCCTATGCCCGGCCCGGCGCGTCGCGCGCGGAAATCGAGGCAGCCGCGCGGCTGGCCAATGCGCATGATTTCATCGTCACGCTGCCGCGCGGCTACGAGACGCTGGTGGGCGAGCGCGGCATCAAGCTGTCCGGCGGCGAACGCCAGCGCGTGGCCATCGCCCGCGCCTTCCTGGCCGACGCGCCCATCCTGATCCTGGACGAAGCGACCTCCAGCCTGGACAGCGAAAGCGAAATGCTGATCCAGCAGGCCATGGAACGTTTGATGGTCGGCCGCACGACCCTGGTCGTGGCGCACCGCCTGTCCACGGTGCGCGCGCTGGACCGGCTGATCGTCATGGAAAAGGGCCGGGTCATCGAGGAAGGCACGCACGACCAGCTGGTCGGCAAGCCCGACGGCGTCTACCGGCGCCTGTACGAGCGTCAGGCCTTGTCCCTGACCAGCCCGCTGGAGCACGCGGAGGACGCGGTCCAGGCTTGACCGCCAAGTCTGCGCATGCGGCTTGGCGTGAGCGGCGCACGGGACCTGGCATGGGCGAGGCATGGCCGTGGCACGGCAGGTGCTAAGGGGCGGCCCTTCTCGCCTGTCGCAGTCGACTGTGGCAGGGACGGCCGCCCCGAGGAATCAGGTTAGGATGTGTTCCCCTGAACCTGTTGCCTTGAACCGGTCCCACCCCCTGCTTACTGGAGCGAGCATGCCCGATTCAGACAGCCACCTGCTGCACGGCGGCCTGGAGTTTCCCGACTTCACCATCGACAACTACAGCCTGTCGCTGCGGGACGACAACGGCTTCGTCGGCGACAACGCCAGCCGGCCCGCGTTCCAGGCCATCCTGGAAGCCTGGCGCAGGCTGTTCGAAGCGCTGCACGGCAAGGATCCCCTGGGCGACAAGCCCACGGAAGAAATCCCCAAGAAAAAGCTGGACGTGATGATGCAGCGCGAAGGCGCGGCCGCGGCGGCGATCCATGGCGCGCTGGAAGACTATGCGGAGCAACTGGCCCGGGTGGTCAAGCGCTTCCTGGCGCACAAGTCATGGAAGGGCGTCGAGCGCATCGTCATCGGCGGCGGCCTCAAGCAGAGCGACATCGGCAAGCTGGCGGTGGACGCGGTCGCCAAGCGGCTGTTCCGCGACGACGTCCACGTCCAGTTGCGCCTGCTGCACCACCATGCGGACGAAGGCGGCCTGATCGGCTGGCTGCATCTCATGCCGCCGGATCTGTCGGAGCGGTACCGCGCGATGCTGGCCGTCGACATCGGCGGGACCAACATCCGTTGCGGCATCGTGCGCTTGCCCAAGGACAGGGATCCGCTCAAGGCCAAGGTGGTGGTCTCGGACAAGTGGAGCCATGCCCGCGACGAGAACACGACCCGCAAGGAGCACGTCGTGCAGGGCATCGCCGATATGCTGACCGAGCTGATCGAATACGCCCGCAAGCACAGGATCAAGCTGGCGCCATGGGTGGGCGTCGCATGTCCGGGGCGGATACGCCAGGACGGATCGATCAGCCGCGGCACGCAGAACCTGCCGGGGGATTGGGCGCACCGGGATTTCCATCTGCCGCGCGCGCTGTGCAAGCGGCTGCCGAAGATAGACGGCCAGCAGACGCAGGTGATGCTGCATAACGACGCCGTGGTGCAGGGGCTTTCCCAGCTGCCTTATGTGGACGACGTGCGGCGCTGGGGCGTGCTGACCGTGGGTACCGGGGTGGGCAATGCCCGCTACACGATGCGGCGCCGGCGCGCCGATACGGCGCCGGAAGCGAACGAGCCAGTCAAGGCGCCCGCCCGCCCTGCGTTGAGGACCGCGTCGGCAACGCGAAAAGCGCCGCCCGAAGCGCCCGTCAAGCCAGCGAAGAAGGCGGCGAAGAAAACAGCCACGAAGGCCGTAAAGAAAGCGGTGAAGAAGACAGCGCCGAAGGCCGTGAAAAAAGCTGCGACGAAGGCACCGAAGAAGGCCGTGAAGAAGGCTGTGAAAAAAGTGGTGAAAAAGCCGGCGGCACGCGTCAACAAGACCACCCGCACGTCCAGATGACAACGGATAGCCGGCGCGGCCCTCCGCGCCCGGCCCATCCCACTTGCCGCTACTGCTTCACATCCTTCAGCAGCTCCGTCAGCTGCTTCGTATCCTGATCGAGAAAAGCGGTGAACTCCGCCGGCGTGGACCGCGCCGGCGTCGCGCCCATCGCTTTCAACTGCTCCGTCGCCGTCGGCGACCGCAGCAGTTCCGCGACGGACTGGTGCAGCGTCGCCACCACCGCGGGAGGCGTTGCCGGTGGCGCCAGCAGGCCGAACCAGCCCACGGACTCGTATCCCGCCACCCCGGCTTCCGCCAGCGTCGGGTACATGGGAAACAGCGGTGAACGCTCGCGGCTGGTCACGGCCAGCGCCCGCAGGTTGCCCGCGGCGATATGGGCCAGCACGGCCGGCGCCGGCGCGAACATCATCGCGACCTGTCCGGACATCACGTCCGTCACCGCCTGCCCCATGCCCTTGTAGGGAATATGCAGCAGTTGCACGCCCGCCCGTCTTTCGAGCTGCAGCCCCGCCAGATGGGATGCCGACCCCACCCCCGACGACGCATAGCTGAGGCCCGCCCCATCGCGTTTGGCCAACTCGACGAGCTGCGCGGCCGACGCGGCCGGCACCTTGGGATTGACGACGAGTATGTATGGCGGCGCGGCGACCAGTGATACCGGCGCGTAGTGATCGGCGACCCGATAGCTGGCGGCATCCTGCCCCGGGCCGGGAACGATCGCGCCGGTCGCCGCCATCAGCAGCGTATAGCCGTCCGGCGCGGAACGGCTGACCTGGCCGGCGCCGATGACGCCCGCGGCGCCGGCACGGTTCTCCACCACGAAAGGCTGTCCCAGCTTCTCGGCCAGACCCTGGGCGACCAGGCGGCCCAGGCTGTCCGTGGCGCCTCCTGGCGGAAAAGGCACGACGATCCGTACGGTCCTGTCCGGGTAGCCTGCCGCCGCCACCGGCCGGGCCAGGCCCGCGGCGGCCAGGGACAGGCCGGCGATCATGAACTGACGCCTTGTATTCATTTTGAGCACCATCCTTGGAATTCGGGAAACCGGCTAGAGCAATATCGTTTCGCACTGCTCGCACATCAGCCGGTCGCCGCCGGCCGCCGTCGGGCCCATCTTCAAGGAGGCGGCCCCCGTGAGCACGCGGAACCAGTCCCGCTGTGCCGCGACGCGCTCGGCCAGGTCGGACGCGTAGCCGTTCACGGCCCGCGCGCTGGCGCGGCGCCCCGACGGGTGATATCCCGCCATCACCTCGAAAACCACGGTGCCGCAAAGGCAACTTCCCTTCATGTCCTGCTCCTGGCGGGCCGGCCGCGAGCGCGGCGGCCCTGGGTCATTTCAAACTGATGTTGGCCTCTTTGGCCAACTTCCCGTATTGCCGGATTTCCCCGGAGATGTACTGCCTGAATTCCTGCGGCGTGCTGGCGACCGTCCGGATGCCCAGCTCGCGCAGGCGTTGCGCGACGTCCGGCTGGCGCAAGGCCTTGGCGAACTCGACCTGGAGCCGGTCGACGATGGCGGCCGGCGTGCCGGCGGGCGCCAGGATCCCGTACCACGGTTCGGATATCACTCCCGGGTAGCCCGCCTCCGCCATGGTCGGCAGGTTGGGCGCCAGGGCGGAGCGCTTGTCCGCCGCGATCGCCAGGGGCCGCACCAGTCCGCCCTTCTCGTATTCCAGGATTTCCGGCAGATTGCCGAAGGCCATCCCGATGTGTCCTCCCGCCAGCGCCTGCAAGGTCTGCGAAGACCCGCGGAACGGTATCTGGCTCAAGGTGATGCCGGCCGACCGCTGGAAAGCCTCGCCGGTCATATGGCCGCCGGTGCCCGGCCCCAGGGTGCCGTAGGTCACCGAGCCGGGATGGCCCTTGGCCTGCTCCACCAGGTCTTTCACGCTGCGCGCGGCCGAGGCGGCCGGCACCGCCAGGACCTGGGGCACCGCCGCCAGCAGCGTCACCGGCTCGAAGCTCTTCTCGGTGTCGTAGGGCAGCTCGACGCCGACCGCCGGCGCGATGGTGAAGTTGGTCGACTGCGCCAGCAAGGTGTAACCGTCGGGCTTGGCCCGGGCGACAAAGCCGCTGCCGATGATGCTGGACGCGCCCGGCCGGCTTTCCACCAGCATCGGCTGGCCCATGGATTCCGTGACCTTCTGCGCCAGCAGGCGCAGGAGGTTGTCCAGGGATCCACCGGCCGGAAAAGGGTTCACCACCATGACGGGTCTTTCCGGATAACGCTCGGCGCGCGCCGATCCCCAGGGCGCCGCCCACAGGCTGGCGGCCAGCAGCGCCGCGCATACGATCCGTCTGCTACAGGTTTCCATTTCAATTCCCCTTGCCTTGATTTGATCCAGGTCATGCGACCGCGGCGTGGCAGCCCGGCCCATCGTCCGTGGGCCTGCGAATATTGGTACACTGCAACGGCATTCCGAGCGTACCCGCGTGCTGCCATGAGCCGGTCATGATCGTGCGCGGATAATCATTGCGCGCGCTTCGGGACCGACCCCTGTCACCGCTTATTGGTACATCTCATTGGTATGCCAATAAATTGTGGCGGGCGCGCCTTGCTTTGTCAATAGGGCGAAACGCAAACCCATGCGGACAACGCATGGTCGGTTCCCGGATCCGTATTGCGCTCCAAGCGACTACCCAACTCCCAGGCAACAAAGAACATCGTGAGTAAAGCTACAGAAGCAGACCGTGTTTTCAACGGCATCGTGTCCGACATCCTCGCCGGCGCCATACGCCCTCGCGAACATCTCTCGGAACGGGATCTCGTGGCCCGCTACGGCGTCAGCCGCACGCCGGTCCGGGAAGCCACCAAGCGCCTGTTCGAACGTGGTTTCGTCGAGTCCGGCCCGAAAGGCGTCGCGGTCGTCATGGAGATCGGCGCCGAAGACCTGCAGAAGCTGTACGAGCTGCGCGTCAAACTGGAAGGCGCCGCCGCGCTGGAGGTCATGAAGAACATCACGCCCAAGGAAATCGACAAGCTGGCGCAGATCAACAAGAAGTTCGGCGCGGCGCTCGCCAAGCGCGACCTGGTGAAAATGCTCGAGATCCGCGCTGACTTCCACGCCACCCTGATGGAAGCCACCCGCAATCGCTGGCTGGCGATGATCCTGATCATGCTGCGCGACAAGGCCTATGTCGTGCGCCACTACCATTGGCAGGACTTCAACCGCGCCACCGCCACGCTGGACATCCACAACGAGATGGTGGAAGCCTTGCGCGAGAAGGACGCCAAACGCTTCCAGAAACTCGTCGTGCAGCAGATCGACGCGGCCATCACGACTTACCAGAACCGCTTGCAAGCGCCCTCCTGGAACAGCACGGCCATGGCCGGCAAGTAATGCGCCGGGAACGGCCGGCCCGCGGACGGCGGCCATAAATGCCTTGATTGGTATGCCAATGATGGATATTCTTTCGGCATCGCCATCACGCATCCATGAGAAGGCATCCCATGACGACCGCAGCCACCATCCATCCCGCCGAGCCCACGGCGTCCCATCCACCGTCCCATCGGGCGCCGCCGCCCGCCGTCGCGCCGGCCACCGGCGCCCACGTATGGCTCGGCCCGCAGCTGGCCTCGCAGACCGACTGGATCGACCATTTCACCGCGGCGGAGATCAAGGAACTGCTTTCCGCCCTGGCCCAGGCCAAGGCACGCTTCGGCGATTTCCAGGAAGTGCGGCGCCAGGACTTCGACGCCCCCGGCCTGCAGGCCAGGTTTCGCGCGGTCCGGCGCCAGCTGGAACAGGGGCGCGGCTTCATGATGCTGCGCGGCCTGCCCCTGGACGATCTTTCGGACGCCGACTGCAAACTGCTGTTCTGGGGCATCGGGATGCAGCTGGGCGTGCCGCTATGCCAAAGCGCGCGCGGGGAGCTCCTGGCCGAAGTCAAGGATGTCGGCGAAAAAATGGGGCAGTCGACGTCGCGCGCCTATCGCGCCGCCGGCCCCCTGCGTTTCCATACGGACCAGTGCGACGTGCTGGGACTGATGTGCATACGGGAACCGCTATCGGGCGGACACAGCCGCATCGCCAGCTCGCCCGCCTTGCACAATGAGCTGCTCCGCACCCGCCCCGACCTGCTTGCGACGCTGCGCCAGGATTTCCACTTCAGCCGCCAGGGCGAAGCCGTGGCCGGCGAACAGGCCTGGTACACGCGGCCGATCTTTGCCGGCGAGGGCGACGCGTTCACCAGCGTCTTCTCGCAATCGCATATCGAAAGCGCGCAGAAACTGGACGGCGTCCCCCGCCTGACCGAGGCGCAGCGGGAGGCGGTCCAGACCGTCGCCCGCCTGGCCGACCAGCACAGCCTGACCGTGGAGCTGCGGCGCGGCGACCTGCAGTTCTTCAACAACCACGTGATCTACCACTCGCGCACCGACTACCAGGATCATGCCGAGGCCGACCGCAAGCGCACGCTGCTGCGGTTGTGGCTGGCGGTACCGGACAGCCGGCGCCTGCCGGACGCGTTCGCGCCCTTCTATGGCAGCACGGCGCCGGGCGCCCTGCGGGGCGGGATCCTGCACGCGTCCGGCCGCCGGTACGCGTTTCCCGATTGGGAGGCGGCCGGCTGGACGGCGGCGGACCTGGCTGCCTGAAGGTCGCCGCCGTGCCGGGCCGAGGCTCAGCGCGGCGCGGTGGCGATCCGGCCGGAGCCGAAGCTGCCCTGGTACGAGGGCAGCTTCCCGGCCTGCGCCGCGATCCCGCCGCGTGCCGCCACGAAACTGCTGTCGACCGCGCGCCAGTCCGCCGCCGCCAGCCACAGCCGCAGCAGATGGCGCTTGCGCTCCGGCTCCTGCCAATCCTCGAACGCGGTGCGGGCGTGCAGCACGGTGTAGTTGTTGATCAGGTAGATCTCCCCCGGGTCCAGGTAGAACTCGAAGGCCAGTTCGTAGGTCAGCCTTTCCACGCAATTCAGCGCGTCCGTCTGCAACTGGGTCAAGGGTTGCTTGCTCTCCTTGGCCGCGGTCTCTATGTAGGACCGGACGTAGCGGCAGCTGAGCTGGCCTTCGCGCCAGCAGAACAGCGGCACGCGGTATGGCGTGACGGCGCTCTCCCCGGGCAATTGCTCGCCACGGCGGTGGTAGGGAAAGCCTTCGTACAGGGGTTCCAGGTACTGCGGATATCTGGCGACCAGCTCGTTGTGCACGGCCAGCGCGCTGGTGGCGATCGACATGCCCCCCGCACGGGCGGTGCGCAGGCACATCAGGCCGACGATATCCGATGAGTCGGTGTGCGGCGTCAGCTCCTGCTTGTTGCGATAAGCCCGCGCGTGCGTGTCCGTCGCGGTGAAATCCTTCACATGTCCCAACCGGTCGCCGAGCACGCTCTGGGATACGCCGGCGCCCAGATAGGTTCCGATCCCCCAATAAATCATCTCCAGCTCCTGCTGGCTGTACAGGCCGACATCGATACCCTTGAGGATGACGATGCCCTGTCCCGAGCGCAGCTGGTCGTATACGTCGCGCAGCAGGGATTCCGTCTTCGGCAGCGGAAAGTGTTCGCGTTCCAGCGTGTCCAGGGTGTGTCCGGCTTGCAGGGCCGCGCGCACCGCCTCGCCCAGCTCCGCCAGCTGCGCGGCATCGAGCACGACGGTCACGTCGTCCTTGGAGGCGAAGTCCGAACCTTTCCATACGCCAGGTCCCGTCAGCGTTTCACGGAGAATTTCCATAAAGCCCTCTGTGGTTGTGCGGCCTGGGCGGCTTGCGCGCCGGCCACCGGTTGAATGCAGTCCCTGCGCCGCGCTACTTCCGCAGCCACGCGTCGCGCCATGTCGGCAGATGAACCTCGCCTTCCATGCCATGCAGCGCCGCGGTGCTGGCGTCGTACGACACCTTGTCGCGCAGGTCGAAGATCGGCAAGGCGTCGGCGAGGATATGCTGGACCGATTCGTATACCTGCGCGCGCTGCGCCTGGTCGGTAAGGTTGGCGGCCTGCCGCAGCAGGTCGTCCACCCGCGGATCGGAATAACCGGTGGGATTGCCGAAAGGCTTGCCCATCGTGGCGGACGACCACGCGCGCGCCAGGCCCAGGGCCGGATCGAAATAGCTGGTGTACGCGATGGTAAAGACGTCGAACGTGGCGTCCTGGTAGACCCGTTTCACGGCGGACACGCGTTCCAGGGGTTCCAGCGTCACCTGTACGCCCACGGCCCGCCACATGCTCTGTACCGCGATACCCAGCGAAGCCGCCTCGGCATCGTCGGCGTTGTAGGTGTAGCGCAGGCTGAACCGGTAGCCGTTGGCGCCGCGTGGCACGCCCGCTTCGTCCAGCATCGCATTCGCGCGCTTCGGATCGTAGGCATACAGCGTCCGGTAGTCGATGGTCTTGCTGGCGAACCAGCTCCCCTGCCCGAAAGGCGTCCGCGGCACCTCGCCCACCCCGCGAAACGCCGACTTCAGGATGAACTCCCGGTTCAATGCGATGTACAGCGCCTGCCGGACGCGCTTGTCGTCCAGCGGCGCGTGCTTCGTGTTCAGGAACATCATGTCCTGCGATGGACCGACGGGCGATCGCGTGAGTTTGAAATCGGGACGGCCCCGCACCAGACCGTAGTCCGTCACCGGATAGGCGAAATAGGAAACCATGTCCACCGCGCCGGCCAGCAGCGCCTGCGAACGCGCCGCTGCCTGCGGGATGATCTTGCCGATCACCTCGTCCAGGTAGGGCTTGCCCGCTTCCCAGTAGTCCGGGTTGCGGACCAGGCGGATGTTGTCGCCCCGCGTCCACGACGCCAGCTTGAAGGCGCCGGTACCGACCGGCTCGGTGGTGGAGGCCTTGTTGGACGGAACGTCGGTGCCGGCGAAGATATGCCTGGGCAGGATGGCGCCGCCATGCGTGCAGGACAGGGAGATCAGCAGCGGACCGAAGGGCTGCTTCAGATGGATGACCACCTTGTCGGGGGCGGGCGTGTCTATCGTATCGATGGAATGCGCCGCCGCGCTGAACACCGCGCTGTATTTGCTGCTCGCTTCCAGCAGCGAGTACTTGACGTCGGCCGACGTAAAAGCCTGTCCGTCCTGCCACTTCGCGGCATTCAGGTCGAACGAATAGCTACGCCCGTCTTCCGATATGCGCCAGGACTTGGCCAGCAAGGGCTTCACGCTGCCGTCCGGCGACAGTGTCGTCAGCCCCTGGTAAATGGCGCAACCTATCTGGCCGACGTCGAACGCGGTGGTCAACACCGGATTCGTCATCGTCGGATCGCTGCTCATCACGAATACCAGCGTGCCGCCTTTCTGCGGCGCCTGGGCGGCCGCGACCGGCACGGCGCCGGGGGCGATCAGCAAGGCCAGGCTGGCACAGGCGGCGGCATACGCCGCCTTGGCTTTATCGGGCACCATCTTCATCATTGCTCCTGCGTTGGAATCACAGGCCCGTCGTCAACAGGCCGGCACGGTCTGCGCGGCCGGGACGGGCGTCGCGTCGGCCGCGGCAGGCCAGTCGCCCGTCCGCGCCGCATCGGGTCCGATCCGGGGCGTGGCCTGCACCAATCGTTGCGTGTATGCATGGGCAGGGCGCGCCAATACGCTCGCCGCCGGCCCTTGCTCGACGATCTCGCCGCGATACATCACCGCCACGCGGTGCGCGAACACGCGGGCGAGCGAGATGTCGTGGGTGACGAACAGATAGGCGAGGCCGCGTTCGGCCTGCAGGTCCTGCAGCAGATTCAGGATCTGCCCACGTATCGATACGTCGGCGCCGGAAAGCGGTTCGTCCGCGACGATCAGGGCTGGCCGGGCCGCCAGCGCCCGCGCGATCGACAGCCTTTGCCGCTGCCCGCCGCTGAGTTCGTGGGGATAGCGGTGCAGGAACTGGGCGCCCGGCACGAGGCCCACTTCCTCCAGCAATCTGGTGGATGCCTGTTCCGCGCGGTCCGCCGCCGATCCGACCCGCCGCGCCGCCAGGCGCAGGGCCTGGGCCAGGGCCTGGCCTATCGTGCGGCGAGGATTGAATGCGGCCGACGCGTCCTGGAATACCGGCTGCATGTCCACCCGCGCGGTCCGCAGCGCCGTGGGGGCCAGCTGGTGCAGGTCGCGTCCATTCAGCAGCACCGTGCCCTGGTCGGGCTCGAGCAGTCCCAGGGCCAACCGCGACAGCGTCGATTTGCCCGAGCCGCTTTCGCCGACCAGCGCCAGGGTTTCGCCAGGATGCACCGTCAGGCTGACGCCAGCCACCGCGCGAAAGCCGCGGCCGCCGCGCAGGCGGAAGGTCTTGACGATGTCGCGCAGTTCCAGCACCGGCGACGCGGCGCCTGCCGGCGCCATGCCGTTCGATGCCGCGGCATCGCCGTCACGCAAGCCGACGGCGGCGGCCAGCAGCTGGCGCGTATAAGGCGCCTGCGGCGAGGTAAAGATGCGATCGACGGTGCCGCTTTCCACGACCCGCCCTTTCAGCATCACATGAATGTGCTCGCACAGCGTCGACACCACGCCGAGATCGTGGGAGATCAACAGCAGGGCCATGCCGGTCTCGGCGCGCAGGCGCTGTATCAGCGTCAGGATTTCGCGCTGCGTGGTGACGTCCAGCGCGGTGGTCGGCTCATCGGCGATCAGGAGCCGCGGCCGGCATGCCAGCGCGATGGCCAGCAGCACGCGCTGCCGCATGCCGCCCGACAGTTCGTGCGGATACTGTCCGCGCGCATCCGCCGTCAACTGCACCTGCTCCAGCAGCTCCACGACCCGCTCGGTGATGGAGGCGCTCCTGTCATGCAGCCGCACGGCCTCCGCGATCTGGTCGCCCGCCGTCATCAGCGGATTCAGGTAGCTGAGCGGATCCTGGAACACCATCGCGGCGACCGTGCCGCGCAGGGCATGCAACTGCCCAGGCGCCATGGCACGGCCCGCCACGCGTATGTGGCCGGCCTCGATATCCGCGCTCCGGCGCGGCAGCAGCCCCAGCAAGGCCCGCGCGAGCGTGGACTTGCCGGAACCGGACTCGCCGACGATGCCGACCGATTGCCCGTCCCCTATCGTCAGGGACACGCCGTCCACCGCGGCCTGCGCCCTGCCGCCGGCGCCATATGTCACGCGCAGGTCGCCGATATCGATCAGCGGTGCGCCCGCCTCTGCCGGTCTCGTCACAGCGCGCTCCCTCCGCGTGGATTGAAGGCGGCGCTGACGGAATCGCCCAGGATATTGAAGATCAGCACCGTGGCGACGATCGCCGTCCCCGGGAACACCGACAGCCACCACGCCTGGTGAAAGAAGCGCTGCCCGACGTTGAGCATGCCGCCCCAGCTCGGGGTTTCCGGCGTCGTCAAGCCGAAGAAAGACAGGCCGGCCTCCAGCAGGATCGCCTGGCCGATGACCAGCGTGCCCAGCGCCAGGACGGGCGCCACGGCATTGGGCAGCACTTCGCGCCACAGTATCCGCAGCCTGGATTCGCCCAGGCAGATCGCCGCCTGCACGTATTCCAGGCCCTTGATCCGCATGACCTCGCCACGCACCAGCCTGGCCGGTTGCGGCCAGGACAGCACCGCGATGACCAGGATGACGTGGCCGAGCCCCGGTCCCGCCATGGCCACGACGACCGCGGCGAGCACGAACTTGGGCATGACCTGGAAGACCTCGGCCACGCGCATGACCGCCATGTCGAACCACCCGCCGAAATAGCCGGCCAGGGCGCCCACGGCGATGCCGATCACCGTCGTGGACAGCGCGCTGGCCAATCCCACCATCAGGGAAGTCCGGGTGCCCCAGATCAGTTGGTCGAAGGTGCTGCGGCCCATGTCGTCCGTGCCCATGGGATGGATCCAGGACGGCGGCGCCAGCAGGTCCATGGAAATCTCGAAGGTGTCGCCGCCGCCCAGCAGCAAGGGGCCGGCGATGGCGGCAAAGGCCAGCAGGGCCATGGCCGCCAGGCCCAGCCATGCCGCCTTGTCCTGGCGCAACTGCATCCAAGCGCGCGAACGCGCGGCCTTACCTGCCGTAATGTTCATGGCGGACTCGTGGATCGACATAGGCATACAGAAGATCGGTGATCAGGTTGGCCACGATCACGGTGACGGCGGCCGCGAGGAAAACGCCTTGCAGGACCGGGTAATCGCGCTGCGCGATCGCAGTCACGAACAGCCCGCCCAGGCCGGGCCAGGCGAATACGGCTTCGACCAGGATGGTGCCGGTGATCGCGTTGCCGAAGTTGTAGCCAATCACGCTGATGATCGGCATCAACGCGTTCGGCAGCACATGGCGCCACAGCACGCGCCGGTCGCTCGCGCCCTTGGCCTTGGCCGTCGTCACGAAATCCTGGTGGATCGCCTCCAGCACGCTGGCGCGTCCGACCCGTGCGACGACCGCGCAGTAGAACAGGGTGACCGCCACGCCAGGCAATACCCAGTGGCGCATGACGTCCAGCACCAGCGACGCGCCGGTCAACGTCGTGCGCACGCTGTGCATGCCCTGCGCCGGCAGCCACTTCAGGTCGACCGCGAAGACCAGGATCAGGATCTGTCCCAGCCAGAATGCCGGCACCGAGTAGCCCAGCAATCCGACCGAGGTAATCAGGGTGTCCACGCCCCGCCTGCGCGCCGCGGCCGACCACAGGCCCAGCAGCACGCCTACCAGCGACGCCAACAGCAGGGCCGGAATCATCAGCAGCAGCGTATTGCCCGCCCTGTCGAGCACCAATGTCAGCACGGGCTGCTGATTGGCCAGCGAATAACCGATATCGCCCCGCGCCAGGCTCCGCACATACAGGAAGAACTGCCGCGGCAGCGGTTGGTCCAGTCCCATAGACTGGCGCACCTGGGCCACGTATTCGGGTGGCGCCGGGAAATCGCCGACCAGCGCGGTGAGCGGATCGCCGGGCACGACGCGGGTCAGGAAGAAGACCAGGGTCAGCACGGCGGCGATCACCGGCAGCGCGAACGCCAGGCGCAAGGCGATGTAGCGGAGCATGGCGTGCTACAGCGCCGCGATGGCCTGGAACTCGATCAGCAGGCCCGGATCGGCCAGGTGATTGACTTCCACGATGGTGCTGGTCGGCAGCTTGGCGGTGAAGAACTCCGTGCGCGCCGAGACGATTTCCTTGAACTGCCGCACATCGGTGGTGTAGACCACGATGGACACGATGTCTTCCAGCGTGCCGCCCGCTGCTTCCAGGACGCTGCGCATATTGCGTATGCACTGGCGCGTCTGTTCGACCATGTCGCCAGGCCCCACCAGCTTGCCTTCCGCATCGCGCGACAGCTGGCCCGACAGGAAAATCAGCGACCCGGGATTGTCCACGCGTATGTAGTGGTGATAGACGGTCCTGCGCACATTGGCCAGGTTGGCGGGATCGCCGCGTGTGATGGTGCTCATGGATGACTCCGGTTTCATTGAGGAGCGACGATGTGGGTGCGCAGCACCATCGCCGGTTTTTCGAAGGCGCACTCGACCACGTCGCCGGGCTTCAGGAAGAGTTCTGCCGCGTTGGGCTTGCCGACGGCGACGCCGCCCGGCGCGCCCGTGGAGAACATGTCGCCCGGCAGCAGCGGCATGAGCCGCGAGAAATGCGCGATGATGTCGGGCAGCTTCCATATCTGCTCGGAGGTATTGACGCGCATGCGCGTTTCCCCGTTGACGCTGCAGGTCACCCACAGGTCGTAGGGATCGCCGGCTTCGTCCATGGTGATGATGTAGGGTCCCAGCGGACCGAAACCCGGCGCGTTCTTGGACGTCCAGAACTTCGTGCCCGACGTCACTTCGCGCTTCTGCGTTTCGCGGCAGGTCAGGTCGTTCAGGATGGTGATGCCGGCCACATAGTCCAGCGCGTCCTCACGGCCCACATTGAAGGCGGGCTTGCCGATCACGAACACGAGCTCCGGCTCGTAGTCCAGATGCGAAACCGTGGCCGGACGCGCGACCTTCGCCTCGTGGCCCACCAGGCAGCTGTTCAGCTTGATGAAGCCGGTCGGCTCCGTGGGCATTTCCTTGATCAGGCCGGTACGCTGCAACTCCGACAGGTGCGTCCTGTAGTTCTTGCCGACACACAGGAATTTTTCCGCATCCTGGATGGGCGGCAGCAGATCGACGTCGTCCATGTCGTGCAGCATGCCGGCGAAGCGCGCGGCATCGGCGCCCGCCGCGGCGCGCGACAGCTCGCCCACCGCGTCCAGCCCCGGGTCGCCCAGCGCGAGCAATTGCTTCATCGACTCGATCCCGACGCCCGTCGGCATGATGCCGGCGCGCGACGCCTGCCCGACGTCCAGCATGCGCGATCCGGCGAGTACGCCGACCCGGGCCTGCCCCGGATCGGTCTTCAATGCAAATGTGGCGAGCTTCATACCTACCTACTCCTTTGAGATGAACGCGTACCGCGCGGGTGGCCCTGGAGCCATCCCCCGCTATAAATCGATGACGAGCTTTTCCGTCGTGCAACGCGATACGCAGGGAACGACCAACGTGTTCGATGCGCGTTCGGCCGCCGTCAGATAGACGTCGCGATGCTCCGGCGTCCCCGACACGACGTCGAGCACGCAGGCGCCGCAGGCACCGGATTCGCAGCCGCTTTCCAGCACCAGCCCCGCCCCGCGCAGGGCCGCGAGCATGGTCTGGCCCGCCGGTACCGGCACGCGCCGGCCGCTGCGGCCCAGTTCGACGACGAAGGGCGTGTCGGCCGCCGCGACCTCGCCGGCGAAGAACTCGAAATGGAAGCGGTCCATCGCGCCTTGCGTCTCGGCGTGCGCCCGCACGAAGTTCATCATGGGCGTCGGGCCACAGCAGTACACGGCGGTGTCGGCGGCCGCGCGATCCAGTTCCGCCCGGAGGTCATAGAATCCGCCCGCGGCGCTGTCGCAATGGATATGCACGTCGTGGAAGCGCGCACAGGCTTCGAGCTCCGGTCCGAAAGCGATGTCTTCCGGCGCACGGCACATATGCACCAGCCGCGCGGACTGCCCGTGCGTGCGCAGGACGTCCAGCATGGCGAGGATGGGCGTCAGCCCGATACCGCCCGACAGGAATAGATAGCCCGGTTGCCCGAGCGCCAGCGGGAAGTTGTTGCGAGGCGTCGAGATCCGCCACCGGGCGCCTTCCCGGGCGTTCTGCCCTATCCAAGCGCTGCCGCCGCGGCCGCCGGCCATGACCTTGACCCCGAGCCGATAGCGGTGGGCGTCGTCCAGGGGACCGCACAGGGAATAGTGGCGCGCCACGCCGGGGCCGCACTCCACAGCCACGTGCGCGCCGGCGGCATAGCTCGGTAGCGGCCGGCCATCCGGCGCGCCCAGTTCGATCAGCAGCACGTCGCCAGGCTCGCGCCGCACGCCACGGACGACGACATCGAGCCAGCCGCCCTCGTCCTGCGCCTGCTCGCCTGCCTCCGCGGCCGCCAGCGGATTCGTGCGCGGGTCGGTGCGCGGGTCCATCCCCGGGGCCACCCGGGAGTCCATCGGGGGATCTGTCAGCGTGTTCATGATGCCTCGCACCAGGTCGTGAACGCCGCGGGATTCATCGGGGGGCGCGGGCGGGCCGGCCGCTCCGGGTCGCGATAGCCCACATTGATGACGCCCATCAACTGGGCGTCCGACCCTTCCAGGCCAAGCAGGGCGCGCACTTCCGGCGACTCCGCCAACTCGCCCGTGGTCAGCAGCGTATCCACCCCCGACGCGGCGAACGACAGCATCATGGTCTGCACCGCGGCAGCCACCGCGTAGCGCTCTTCGGCCTGGCTGACTTTCGGGTTGCCCATCGCCGGCATGCACACCGCCACGATCATGACGGGCGCGTCATAGGCACGCTGGATCGCCTTCGCCACGTCACGGTCGACCCTGGACGCGGCGGCCTCGTAGGCGGCCGCCAGCCGGGCGCGTCCCTCGCCGGCGAACACATGGAAGCGCCACGGTTCCGTCCGATGATGATTCGGCGCCTGGATTGCATCCGCGATGGCCGCCTCGACCAGGCGCCTGGGCACCGGCGTCTGCGCGTAGGCATAGATGGACCGGCGCGCGGCGACGACGGCGTGGAAGCCTGCCGCCAGGGCGTCATCGCCGGCGGCCATGGGGGCGACACGCGGGGAGATATCTGTGTTCATGAATGGAGAACCGGGAATGTTGCGGGGGCGTGAATTAAAGTATATCTTAATGGCATGCCAATGATACATGCCTTTGCTGCACATTTGTCAACGACTCAAGGGGTACCGATATGAAACCGCATCGTTTGATGGCAGCAGCGGCGCTGGCCATCGCCACTGCAATGACAGGCGTGGGCACCGCGCGCGCCGAAGAGGTTGTCCTGGCCACATGGGGCGGAACCTGGGGCAAGGCGATCGCCGAACAGGCGATCGCGCCCTTCGAAAAGGCAACGGGGATCAAGGTCCGCGTCGTATCGGGCGTATCCCTCGTGAATATCCAGATGATCGCGGCGCAACGCGCCAGTCCGAAGATCGACCTGGTGATGGCGACATCGCAGGATGCGATCACCGCCTACGACGACGGCCTGCTCGCGCCCGTCGATCCGGCGGGCGTGTCGGCGCTCGCCAGCCTGCCTGCCTTCGGCGCGCCGCGTGACGCCCAGGGCAAGGTGATGTTCGCCGGCATATGGGTATACCCCTATGGCATCGTCTATCGCACCGACAAGGTCCAACAGCCCATCACCTGTTGGAAGGACCTGTGGCGGCCTGACCTGGCGAACAAGGTTGCCGTTTCATCGCCTCGCTACATGAACGGGCTGTTCCTGCTGATGAGCAACCGCATGGCCGGCGGCAACGAGCAGGACGTGACGCCGGGCCTGAACCTGATCAAGCAGATGGGCCGCAACCTGCTGGCCGTGTCCGACGATTCCGCCAGCCAGCAGCGGCTGCTGGCGCAGGGCGAGGTCTGGGCGGTCCCGATGGTGTCGAGCGCCGCGTACAAGCTCATCGACGAAGGGGTCACGGCCAAGTTCGTCATTCCCTGCGAAGGCGCGCCCGCCGGCATGGACGTCATCGCATTGGTGAAGAACGCGCCGCACCCGCGGGCCGCCACCCAGTTCATGGATTTCTTCCTGCGCGCCGACGTCATCGCCAACGTCACCCGGGAACTGAAGATCACGCCGGTCAACCGCGATGCCAAGCTGACCCCGGAACACGCCAGGTACACGGTGTCGGATGAAGCCTTCAGCAAACTGCTCCGCTTCGACGAGCGCGCCGTCATCGCGAACCGCGCCGCGTGGCAGGACCTTTGGGATCGGCAGATCGCGCCCATGACGCTGCGTTGACCCAGCCGGCCCCAACCCTCCCGTCAACCCCACACCTGGAATCGGACATGTCTTTCATCATGGCCAACGGCATCCGTACCTTCTTCCGCAGCGTCGGCGAAGGACCTCCCCTGCTCCTGATCGCCGGCAACGGCATGGACCACAAGACCTTCGACGAGCAACTGCCGCTGTTCGCGCGCGATTTCCAATGCATCGTCTACGACATGCGCGGCGTCGGGCAGAGCGATATCCCGGAGGACGGCTACACCATCAAGGAAATGGCGCGGGATGCGCTCGCGCTGCTGGACGCGCTGGACATCCGCGCCTGCCACGTCGGTGGCTATTCGCTGGGGGGCGCGATCGCGCTGGAATGCGTGCTGGCCGCGCCGGACCGCTTCAAGTCGCTTTCGCTGTACGCCAGCTACGATCGGCCGGACCCCTATCTGCGGCTGCGCTACGACCTGCTGATCAAGGTGCTGCAGGACGCCACGCCCGAGATCTGGGCGCTCTTCAGCGCCTATTCCGCCTTTGGCGAAGCCTACGTCAATGCCAACGAGGCGAGCGTACGGCAGGAGATCGCGCGGCGCGTGGCGCGCGGGGCGCAGGACGATGCGCGCGCCACGCGCGGGCTGATGGGGCACTACCAGGCGATCCTGTCGCACGACGTGGCCGACCGTCTCGGCCAAATCGAGCTGCCGACCTGGATCGCCGCCGGCTCGGACGACCACGTCATGCCGCCGCACTATGCAAGGCGCATGCATGCGGCCATCGCGGGTTCGCGCCTGGAGATCTTTCCCGATCGGCCGCATCGCCTCCTGAATTTCCACGCCGAGCCTTTCACGGCGCGGGCCCACGACTTTCTGCTGGAACACAGGTAGCGCCGTGCTGACACGATACTCACCCGTCCGATTCGCCACCCAGGCAGGCGCCGACCCGGGCATGTCGGTGGCGGACCGCATCCGCCGGCGCCTGCGCGACGCCGGCGTCCGCTACCATGCCAATGACAACATCGCGCCATACATCGAACCCGGCGAGCTGGCCGCGCTGCAGGATGAGGTGGCCGGCAAGCTGCAGGAAGTACTGGAATCGCTGGTCATAGACACGGCCGCCGATCACAACACCCTGGATACCGCGGCGCGCGTGGCGCGCATGTTCATCCAGGAAACCTTCCAGGGGCGCTATCTGCCGCGTCCCGATATCACGCAGTTCCCCAATGCCGAGCGCCTGGATCAGTTGATGGTCGTCGGCCCGATCCGCATCCGCAGCGCGTGCTCGCACCACATGTGTCCCATCCTGGGCCATGTCTGGATAGGCGTAGTACCCAACCCCGACTCGCGCCTGATCGGCCTTTCCAAATACGCACGGTTGTGCGACTGGATCCTGGGCCGTCCGCAGATCCAGGAAGAAGCGATATCGATGCTCGCCGACGAGCTGGAAGCCCAGGTCCGCCCGGACGGGCTCGGGATACTCATGGAAGCCGACCACCTGTGCATGCAGTGGCGCGGCGTCAAGCAACATGAAACGATGATGCGCAGCAGCCTCATGCGAGGCCGGTTGCTGGAGGACGGCGACCTACGCCGGCAGTTCATCGACCTGGCGCGCCACGGCCGATAACGCGGCGCGCCATGGCCAGGCTCCCACCAACGAAAGTAAGGACAAGAGGAACAGCACGATGAGTACGACACTATCCGAAGCGACGCAAGGCACACGCATTCCGCTGCTGGACCTGGCAAACCTGCGGCATCCCGACATCGATGTCCGCCGCAAGCTCGGGCGCGAGCTGGCGGAGCTCTGTCGAACCGTCGGCTTCTTCTACATCGTCAATCACGGCGTGGACGTGGCGAAAATCGACGGCATGTTCGATCAGGCCCAGCGCTTCTTCGCCCTGCCCGAACATGAGAAAGTGGCCTTGTCCATGACGGGCAACCCGCACTGGCGCGGCTACCTGCCCATGAGAATGCTCGGCAACGACGCCCAGATGAAGGGCAATATGCTGGAGAGCTTCCACGTCTGGCAGGAATATGCCGACGACGACCTGGGGCTGCTGGCGAACAAGCCGCTGCACGGGCGCAATATCTGGCCGACGGCACTGCCCGGACTGCGGCCGGCGGCGCTGGCCTACGTCGCCGACGTCACCGAACTGGCGAAACAGATGATGCGGCTGGCCGCGCTCGGCCTGGATCTGCCCGAAGACACGTTCGTGCGCTATTTCACGCAGCCGATCTCGCTGCTGCGCCTGATCCACTACCCGCCGCAGCAGCCGGCGGATCCGGCCGACATCTATGGCACCCGGCCGCATACCGACAATGGCGCGTTCACCCTGCTGGCCCAGGACCAGACCGGCGGACTGGAAATCATGGGGCCGGACGGCGACTGGCTACCGGTTCCGCCCGTCGCGGGCAGCTTCGTGATCAACCTGGGTGAAATGATGAAGGTCTGGACCAACGGCCTGTTCCGCGCCACGCCACATCGGGTGATCAACAAGTTCGGCAAGGACCGCTATTCCATCCCCTTCTTCCTGAATCCGGATTACGACCATGTGGTCGCGCCGGTGATGCAGGGTGTAGCGGGCGCGGTGGAGCCCGTGTTCCATACCACCGTCGGCCGCGACGAGGCCGCGACGTGCGGAGAAATCCTGACGCGGCTGTATCGCCGCATATGGCCGTCGACGTTGGAAGGGCAGGTCAAGTAGATCCCGCTCGGCGCCCCCTCACAGAGGGCGCCGGGATTGAGCACCGGACTGGGCGCTGGCAAGGCCGCCCGAACGTACCGCCCGGACGTGCCGCCTGCCGGGCCCGCCCGCCTTACTGCTGGCGCGCCCGCAGATTCTGTTCGTCGGCGATCGCGCGATAGCGCGCGGTTTCCTGCCTGAGCTTCGCGGCGAAGGCCTCGGGGCTGCTGGCGGCCACATCCAACCCCATCTCGGCCAGCTTGGCCTGGGCCTCCGGCCGGCGCAGCGTCGCCGCGATACCCTTGTTCAGCGCCGCGATGACCGCCGGGGGCGTATTCGCCGGCGCGAGAAACCCGTACCACGCGGACTCTTCCAGGTCGCCCAGGCCGGATTCGGCCAGGGTGGGCACGGCGGGCGTCATCGGGGTACGCGCCTTGGTGATGGTCGCGAGCAGCTTGATCCGCTTGTCCTGCATCTGCTGCAAGGCCGAAGGCAGGTTCATCATGCCCAGCTGCACCTGGTCGCCCATGACGCCCAGCATGATCTCGGCCTGCCCCCTGAAGGGCACTTCCAGGAATTCGACCTTGGCCTGCTTGGCCAGCTGCACCAGCACGAACTGGCTCTGGCTGCCCAGGCCGCTGGTCCCGAAGCTGATCTTCTGGCCGGACTTGCGCGCCTGGTCGAACAATTCGGTCAAGGAAGTCGCCGGCAGGCTGGCCGGCGCGATGAACGCGTAAGGTGTCGTCCCGACCAGAATGACGGGCGCCAGATCCTTCAAGGTATCGAAGGGCAGGTCATCCCTGACCGCGGGCGTCGTGGTCAGGCCGTTGGCCTGCAGCAATAGGGTGTAGCCGTCCGGCTGGGCGCGCACCACGGTATTGGTGCCGATGATACCCGCGGCGCCGGAACGATTCTCCACGAAGACGGCCTTGTAGTCCGACACCTCGGGCAATGTCGCGGCGACCAGTCGGGCCAGCGAATCGATGGTGGAGCCCGCCGAGAATGGCACGACGATGCGCAAGGGCTTTTCCGCCAGCGCGGGAGCCCCAGGGAACGCCAGCAGCGCGGCGGCGGCGGCCAGCAGGCGGAATGCGCCCCGCCTCGTACAGGACCAGGCGGACACGGGAACAGTGGGGGGATGCGACACAGGCTTCGACATGGCAGGCTCCAGTTGCTGGAACATCGATAAGCGGCGTGCCGGAACGTCGCGGCCCCGCTGGATGGAAACCCCGCGGCCATCGCGGCCGCGGGGATGACGAATGGTGTGGCGGCCCGGATCTCAGGCGGCGCGCCGCAGCATCGCCGTCGATACCGAGAATCCGCGCTCATGCGCCATGCGGCGACGCTCGGGCGGCGACGCCGGACGCTCGACCTGCTCGCCGCCCTTGTAGATCGCGCGGATGCGCTTGCGGTCGGCCAGTATGCCGATATTGGTCAGGGGATCGCCGTCGACGACCAGGAAGTCGGCCCACCGTCCCGGCGCCAGCGTGCCGACCCGGTCTTCCCAACCCAGCGCCCTGGCATTGTTGGCGGTGGCGGCGACGATGGCGTCCATGGGCCGCATGCCCAGCAACTCGACCATCAGCTCCAGTTCCCGGCTGTGCCACTCCCCGTACGGGGTGACCGCGAAGCCCGACTCGGATCCCATCATCATCGGGATGCCTGCTTCGATGCACCGGGTGTGGATCCTGACCAGGGCGTCCAGTTCGCGGCGCTTGTGCTCGATGTAGTTGGGATCCACGCCCACGTCCCTGCCGTGCTGCACGATGTTGGCGGCGAAGGTCATGGTGGGACAGATGGGGATGCCCAGGTCGCGCACCATGCCGACGTCTTCCGCCTTCATGTAGGAGGCATGGATAAGCCAGTCCACGCCGGCACGCGCCGCCATCGCCACGGTGCCGGCATAGCGCGCGTGGATGGTGACCTTGCGGCCCAGCTGGTGGGACATCTGCACGATGGCCGTCATTTCGTCGGCGGTAAAGCACGGCCCGGCGTCCAGATTGGATTCCTGCGCCTGGCTGTCGCCGCTGATCTTCACCACGTCGACGCGGTTCTTGACCTGCCGCCGCACCTCTTGCAGCATGTCGTCCCGGTTGTGGCACAGGACGCCTTCCGCCGAGACCGGCATGCCCAGCCAGCTGGGAAAATAGTCGGCGAAACCCCCATCCGCGCTGATATGCCGGCCGCCGGCCGCGACCCGGGGGCCCGGGTACATGCCGTTCAGGATGGCGTCGCGACAGGTCACCGCCACGTTCCAGGTGGAGCCCGGGTCGCAGATGGTCGTCACCCCGCTCTGCAACACCTTGCCGGCATTCCAGACGGCGCGCACGGCGGCCCACTCGGCGCCGCCGTAGACGTCGATTTCCTCGGCCGCCCTGCCCTCGCCATAGGATATATGGCAGTGGGTGTCGATCAACCCCGGCATGATGGTGGCGCCGCGCGTATCCACGGCTTCGTCCGCGGGTGCTTCGGCCACGGCGGGTCGCGCCTTGCCCTGCCACACCGCGACCACCCGCCCGTCGGCGATGCGCATATTGCCGTTTTCGATAGCCGGGCCGCCCGTGCCATCGATCAGGGTGGCCCCAAGGAAGTCGAGGATCTTCGCCATGGCTTTCCCTTCAAAGCTCGATGTTGTAGAGCTTCATCGCATTGCCCGCGACCACCTTGAAACGGTCTTCCGGCGACATGTCGCCGAGCACGCGCTCGACGTTCTGCGTCGTGTTCGGGTAGGGGCACGGCGGGTGCGGGAAATCCGAACCCCACATGATGCGGTCCACGCCGATTTCCGTGCGCAGCTTCGCGGCCAGCGGGTCGTTGATGACGCCGGCGTAGATGTTTTCCTCGATATAGCGGCCGGCGGGCTTCTTCTTCAGGTTGTCGAAGCCGGGGAAGGTCTCGATACGGTTGACGCGGTACTTCAGGATGGGCAGCCAGGACGCGTCGTATTCCGACAGGAATACCTTCAGGCGCGGGAAACGGTCGAAGATCCCGCCGAAGATGAATTCGTTCGCCAGCACGGGCGCGGCTTCCTGGAACAGGTCGAGGAAGCTGGCGGGCACGTTCTCGCGTTCCTTGTCGCCGTGGTAGGTGAACGGGTCGCGCACCTTGCCCGTGACGATGTGCAGGGTGACGGGCAGCCCGGCTTCCTCGGCGGCGGCCCAGAAACGGTCGTACTTGCGGTCGCGGTAGGGCGCCGCGTCATCGACGGGGCTGGTGCCTATCATCACGCCGCGGGCGCCGCGCTTGATGACGCGGTCCAGCTCCTTGATCGCCCAATCCACGTCGATGATGGGAATCATCGCGATGGCGAGCAGGCGTTTCAGGTCCTGCGAGCAGTATTCCTGGATCCAGTCGTTGTAGACCTCGGCGCAGGCATTGCGCGCGGCGCCGTCCGGCATGCGCGGGATCCACAGGCCCCAGGTCGGGTTGAGGACTTCGGCGGCGATGTGGTCGGAGTCCATCAGCTTGAGCCGGTACACGGGATCCGACCCGGCCTGGGCCAGGTCATCCAGGCGACGGTCCTTGCTGTCGGCGGCCACCAGTTCGTCCATGCGGGCGGCTTCGCCAGGACGTCCCAGATAGAAAAAAGAGCCTTCATGGCCTTCGAAGTTCTTGACGCCGTGGGGCACCTTGTCGCCGAAGCGCTTGCCCAATGCATTGATCCAGAGATCCTGCGGTTCGAAGACGTGGGAGTCGGCCGAGATGATGAGTTGGTCCATGGTCTGGTATGCCCTGTTCAGTGGTGGGACGCGAGTGAGACGTCACGAATTATATGCCTTATTGGTATGCCAATCAACTATGCCTTTGTTCCGATGAACCTTTCCATTCCGATGGTCCGATCGACCAGCCACACCGCACCGATCGCCATCAGGATGAGCAGGGTCGACACCGCGGCCACCGTGGGGTCCAGGTTGAATTCCATGTATTGGTAGATCGCGATCGGCAGCGTGCCGGTGCCCGGGGCGATCAGGAATATCGTCATGGCGAAGTCGTCGAAGGACATGACGAAGGCGAACAACGCGCCGGCGAACAGGCCCGGCCGTATCAGCGGCAAGGTCACATGGCGGAAGGTGTCCCAGGGACGCGCGCGCAGGCTGGCCGCCGCATCGTCCATCTGCATGTCGTAGCGGCGCAGCGCCGCCAGCACGGAGCGGAAGCTGTAGGGAAAGGTGATGATCACGTGCCCGAGCGCGATGGCCGCGTAGCCCGGCCCCAGGCCAACGCGGTTGATGAAAGCGAGCAGCGCCAGTCCCGTCACGACCAGCGGCAACAGGATGGGCGACATCAGGAGCGGTTCCAGCACGGGCGACAGGCGCAAGCGGTATTTCCACATCCCGTAGGCAGCCAGCGTTCCGGTCAGCACGGATACAGGCGTGACGATGGCCGCGATGCCCAGGCTGGCGAGAAAGCTGGACGTGAACTCGTCCCGGGCGAAGATATTGGCGTACCAGCGCAGCGAAAGCTCGGTGGGCGGGATGGTGGTGTACGCGTGCGCGCCGAATGAAGAAACCACCACCAGCAGGATAGGCGCGAGCAGCAACAACAGCGCGATCGCGCGCAGGGCCCAGACCACGGAAAAGCCGGCCGGCCGCCTGAGCCGGCGCACGCCGTCAAGATGTCCGCGCATGTTGTCTCCTTGTCAGCCGGCCGGCCACATACAGGCAAGCCATCGTGAACAGCAGGGCCAGCGCGCTCAAGGCCGCCGCGACGGGCATGCCGCCGCCATACATCGCGCGGTCATAGATGGCGTTGGCGATCATGCGGACGGCGCCGCCGCCCAGCAGCAGGGGCGTGGCGAACGCGGTGCCCGCCAGCACGAAGGCCAGCGTCCCGGCCGCCGCGATGCCGGGCATCAACAGCGGCAGCGTCACGCGGAAGAACGTCGAGACCTCGTCGGCGCCCAGGTTCTGCGCGGCTTCCTCCAGCGTGCGGTCATAGCGGCGAAACCCCGCGGCCAAGGTGAAGATGACGAACGGCAGCACGAAGTACACCAGCCCTATCGCCACGCTGGTTTCGTTGCGGATCAATGGCAGGAAGTCGTTCTCGGGCAGGATGCCCAGGCCATGCAGCACGCGATTGACCAGGCCCGTATTCCCCAGCACCAGGGTGAGCGCATAGAGCCGCACGATCAGGCTGGTCATGAAGGGAATGGCCACGAGCATGATGAGCGCCGTGCGCAACCGTGCGCTGGGGCTGCGTACGATCCAGTACGCGACCGGCAGCCCCAGGGCCAGGCTGCCCAGCGTGGCGATGGCCGACAGACGGAAGGTGGTGTAAATCGCGGCAAGGTAGAGAGGATTCGACAAGGCTTGCGCATAGACCCGCAGTGTCGGCCCGCCGCTCAGCTCGCCGCCCATGGTGCCCCGCGCATACAGGCTGAAAGCCAGCAGCGCCGCAAGCGCGGCGACGAATACGCCGAATATCGCCAGCGCCGGCAGCACCAGCAGCCATCCGCTCCAGGGCCATGGCTTGGTGGCCTTGCCCGTCCCTGAAAGCGCGCGGCCTGTGCCTGGCGGCGTGGCCGCCGCTGCAGGGTGATCCGGCGGCGGCGTGCCGGCCGCGGCCGTGCGTTCCGGCGGCGTCATGCGCGCACCGCCTGGACGGCATGACAGGGCCATTGCAGGACGACGGTCTCTCCCAACGGAAATTCCTCGACGTCCGCGCCGGCCGGATGGCGGGCCATCAGTTCACTGGCGCCCACGTCCACGCGCAGCTCCAGATGCGATCCCATATAGCAGCGATGGACGATCCGGCCGGATACCTCGGACACGGGTTCGGCGCCGCCCGGCGTCGCGGCCGCGCGGCCGACGGCATGAGCGTCGGCGTCGGCCTCGGCATGCAGCACGCGTATGCTTTCCGGCCGGATAAGCAGCAATTCGGCCCGTTCGATCTCCGCCGCGCCGGACCGGACCGGGATGGCCTGCCCCCAACAGGTCCGGAACATGGGCAGGCCGTCCCGCGTACCGGCATACGCGGCGCGCACGATATTCGCGGCGCCGACGAAACCCGCCACGAACTGGTCGACGGGATGCAGATAGATCTCTCCCGGCGTGCCGATCTGGCGTATCCCGCCTTCGGCCATGACGATCACGCGGTCGGACATGGCCAGCGCTTCGTCCTGGCTGTGCGTCACCGACACGGCGGTCACGCGCAGCTTCTTCAGCAGCGCGGTCAGCTCCACCCGCATCTCCGCGCGCAGGCGCGCGTCCAGGTTGGACATGGGCTCGTCCAGCAACAGCAGCGACGGCCGCATGGCCAGCGCCCGTGCGATGGCCACGCGCTGCTGCTGCCCCCCCGACAGTTCGTGCGGGTAACGCGCGGCGTACTGGCTCAGCCGCACGTGGGACAGGGACTCCTGGATGCGATCTTCGATCTGGTTGGCGGGCACGCGCGTCATGCGCGGTCCGAACGCCAGGTTCTCCGCCACCGTCATGTGAGGGAACAGCGCGTAGTTCTGGAACACCAGTCCCACGTCGCGCCGATATGGCGGCACGTCCCTCATGGACTCGCCCTGCAGGCGGATCTCGCCCCGGCTGGCCGGCACGAATCCCGCGATGGTCCGCAGCAGCGACGTCTTGCCGCTACCGCTGGGTCCCAGCAGGGTGATGAACTCGCCTCGATGGACGGTGAAAGTCGCGTCCGAAACGATGGTGGCGTGTCCGTAGCGGATCTCCACGTCTCGAACGCTGAGCACTTCGTCGCGCGCGGGCGCGGCGGCAGCCGGCCCTGTCGCTAGGACAGCCGTAGTCATGGTCACTACCCCTTGGAATTAGGCATCCGTTATTGGTATGCCGTTTATATATCCCAGTTGGCGTGGCCATGTCAACGGTACAGTGTTGCGCCGCTCAGGCGGCCTGCATCTCCAGCGTCGGGTAATCCGTGTACCCCACCGGACTGCAATGATCCAGGTCGTAGATCGTTGCGTTGTCCAGCGCGTTCAAGGGCGCGTTGCGACGCAGCCTGTCGACCAGGTCGGGATTGGCGATGTAGGCCTTGCCGAACGACACCGCGTCGGCCTCGCCCCGCGCGACGACGTCGGCCGCCGACACCGCGTCGAACCCGTCGTTGGCAATGCACACGCCGCCGAATTCGCGCTTCAGCATCGAGAACAAGGCGCCTTCGCCCTGCGTTTCACGGATGAACAGGAAGCCGAGCTTGCGCTCGCCCATGGCGCGCGCCACGTAGCCGAACGTACCCGCCGGATCGCTTTCGCTGATCGAGTACGACGGCGAACGCGGCGCCAGGTGCAGGCCCACGCGATTGGGCGCCCACACTTCCAGCACCGCATCGATGACTTCTATCATCAACCGCGCGCGGTTTTCGACGCTGCCGCCATAGGCGTCCGTGCGGTGGTTCGTTCCGTCCTGCAGGAACTGGTCCAGCAGGTAGCCGTTGGCGCCATGTATCGTGACGCCGTCGAAACCGGCCGCCTTTGCATTGCGCGCGCCTTGCCGGAAGGCGTCGACGATGCCGGGGATTTCATCCAGCGCGAGTTCGCGCGGCACCGGATAGGGTTGCTTGGGCCGCAACAGGCTCACGTGGCCCTCGGCGGCGATGGCGCTGGGCGCCACGGGCTGGCGGCCCTGCAACAGCGCCGGATGCGAAATCCGCCCTACGTGCCACAGCTGCGCCGCGATCCGGCCACCCGCGCGATGCACCGCATCGGTCACCAGGCGCCATCCATCCACCTGCTCCTGGCTCCAGATGCCGGGCACGTGCTGATAGCCGACCCCGTCATCCCTGACGGGCGTGCCTTCGGTGATGATCAGGCCGGCGGTCGCGCGCTGCACGTAATGCTCCGCCATCAGGCGGTTGGCCACGTTGCCGGGCGCGCGCAGGCGTGTCAGCGGAGCCATCACGATACGGTTGGGCAGATGCAGGTCGCCTATGGAAAGCGGATCGAAAAGCGTCGTCATGGTGGGGCCATCCCGGATGTACGCGGCACCGGTCCTGGCCGGCCGGGCGCCGCTGGCGCAGGCGGTCCGGGGATCGGAGCCGCGCGCCGCGTTGTTTAATAATGAAACCATGGCGATCATACGCAGCATGGTTTAAAATTGCAACCTTAAACTCAGGAGACCGATATGCAGCGCAAGCGCCTGGGCGAAGACCCCTGCCCCATCGCCCGATCGCTGGACGTGATCGGCGATTGGTGGAGCCTGCTGATCGTGCGGGAAGCCATGCAGGGCACCTGCCGCTTCAGCGATTTCCAGCAGCACCTGGGGCTGGCCAGGAACATATTGAGCACCCGCCTGCGCAAGCTGGTCGAACAGGGCGTGCTGGAGACGCAGCCGTCCGCGGAACGCGGCGACCACAAGGAATACCACCTGACCGCGAAAGGCCGCGGACTCGATCCGGTGCTGCGGGCCTTGTACGCCTGGGGCAAGGAACACCTGTTCGCCGAGGCGTAGCGCGCGTACCTGGAACGGTCGCGCGGCCACGGGTGCGCCAGCGGGCGGCCGTCCGGGCGCCCACCGGCGCAGTTCAACGCGCGCGCCTGTCGAGGCTGTAGGCGCCGGCGCCGTTCAGCACCAGTTGCAGCAGGCCGCCAGCGATGGCCAGGTTCTTCAGGAAGTTGACCTGCTGGTTGGCATCGCCCCAGGCACTGTGGAACACCAGCGCGGTGACGACCGTAAAAACGGCCATCACGGCGGCGACCAGGCGCGTGCGGTAGCCGACGATCAACAGGACGCCACCGCCCACTTCCACCAGCAGGGCCACGGCATACGCCACCGTCGGCAGCGGCAGGCCGGCGGAGGTGATGTACGCGATGGTGCCGGCGGGGGCGGCCAGCTTGCCGATACCGGCAATCAGGAACAACGCCGCCAGCAGCACGCGGCTGATCAGCGCGCCGGGTCCGCCGCTGCGGGCGTAGGGGATGGCGGGTTCGGTGTAGGCGGTCTGGGTAGTCATGAGGTTTCTCCTCGGAGAAAAGATGAGATGGCGCAGCATAGGGTGTTGCCTCCCATCTTCGGAAGCCCATATATTTCGATCCTATCCATCCAAAATCCCGATACCTATGCTTGAAGCGATCTCGCTGGACCAATTGCGCACCTTCGTCGCCGCGGCGGAAGCCGGCAGTTTTTCCGCGGCGGGGCGACAACTGCGCCGCGCGCAGTCGGTGGTCAGCCACACGCTGGCGAACCTGGAGACGCAGACCGGCGTCAGGCTGTTCGATCGCGGGGGCCGTTATCCGGTGCTGACGGAAGCGGGACACGCGCTGCTGCGGGAAGCGCGCGCCGTCCTGAACGGGATGAACGCATTCAAGGCCAAGGCCAAATCGATGGCGGAGGGCCTGGAGCCGGAGCTGACGGTGGTGATCGACGTCATGTATCCCATGCAGGCGCTGACCAAGGCCGTGGGCAAATTCCACGAAGCCTTTCCGCACACGCCTTTACGCCTGTACGTCGAGGCGCTGGGCGGCCTGGTCAAACCGGTGCTGGACGGCACGTGCGCCCTGGGGGCGGTCGGCTCGCTACCGACCATCCCGGATAGCCTGGCGACCGAGGCGCTGCTGGACGTTCCCATGGTGAAGGTGGTGGCGCCCACGCATCCGCTGGCGTCGTTCGACGGCGAACTGACGCGCCAGGAACTGGCGCGTCACGTGCAACTGGTACTGACCGATCGCACCGACCTGACGGCCGGCAATCAATACGGCGTTTTCTCGCCGTCCACCTGGCGGCTGGCGGACATGGGCGCCAAGCACGCCTTTCTATGCGCGGGTTTCGGCTGGGGTCATATGCCCCTGGCCATGGTGCAGGCGCAACTGCACAGCGGCGAGCTGGTGGCCTTGACCCGCGTCAGCCCGGAATGCCACGTGCCGCCCATCACCGTCTATGCGGTGTATTGCCACGATCGGCCGCCGGGCCCGGCGGGCCGCTGGTTCCTGGAGCAACTCAAGGACGGCAGCCGCGCCTGCCCGACAACGCTGCAGAGCGCGTAAGCGGAAGCGCCCCGTGGAGCGCCTGCTGTCCGCGCCTACTTCTTCTTGACCGGATCCAGGCCGGTCTGCTTGACCACTGGCTGGGCCTTGGCGGACGCCAGGAATTTCAGCAGTTCGGCGGCTTCCTTCTGGTGGGTGGAGGTGACCGGCACGCCGCCGGCGAAGCGGGTGATCGACTGCACCGACGCCGGCACCTTGCCGACGAAGGTCACGCCCGGCACGGGCAGCAGTTCGGCGACCTGCTGGAAGCCGACCTCATACGTACCGTCGGCCACCTTCGACGCCACCGGGATCTTGGGCACCATCGTGGCCTTGGACTTGACCTGGTCCTCGATACCCAGCTTCTTGAACATTTCCTTTTCGATGTACACGCCGCTGGCGCTATCGGAGTAGGCGATGGACTTGGCGTTCAGCAAGGTCTTCTTCAAGGCGGCGACAGTGGAAATGTCGGGCTTGGGCTGCCCCTGCTTCACCACCATGCCGATGGGCGAATCGGCCAGCTCGACGCGCGAGGACTTGTTCACCTGGCCCTGCTTGATCAGGTCGTCCAGCGCATAGCCGACCATGATGACGACGTCGGCCGGTTCCTTCCGCGCCAGCCGGTTGGGTATGGCTTCCGGCGACTTGCCCATGGACGGGCCGTGCTCGGTGACCAGCGTATTGCCGGTGGCCTTGGTGAATTCCGGACCGAGCTTGTCGTAGGCGGCGGAAAAACCGCCCGAGATCAGGACGTGCAGCTCGGCGGCCTGTACGGGCGCGAAGGCCGCGGACGCGGCCAGCAGGGAACCCGCAAGGGCCAGGGTGCGTAGGGAAGTTTTCATAGTCTCCTCGGTAGCCGAGAGTTGAAGAAATCGTGATCAGGCCTGTGCCGCCACGCGGGAGGCCGCCGCGCCGCGCGAATACAGCGCCAGCGTCGCCGCGAAGGCGCACACCGCCGCGAAGGTCATCCAGTAGCCGGGCGCCGCGCGGTCGCCCGTGGCATGGATCAGGGCGGTGGAAATCTCCGGCGTGAAGCCGCCGAAGATGGCCGTGGCCAGGCTATAGGCGACGGAAAACCCGGCCACGCGCACCGACGCCGGCATAACCTCGGCCAGCGCCACCACCATCGCGCCGTTGTAGACGGCGTACAAAAACGACAGCCACAGCAGCACCGTCAGCATCTTGCCGAAGGTCGGACCGTCGGCCAGGTAGGTCAGCGCGGGGTAGGACGTGACGATGGCCAGCACGGTCATCGTCAACAGCACCGGCTTGCGGCCGACGCGGTCGGAGATCGCGCCGCCGATGGGCAGCCAGATGAAGTTGGACACGCCGACGCACAAGGTCACCAGCAGGCTGTCGGACGTGCTCAGGTGCAGCACGGTCTTGCCGAAGGTCGGGGCGTAGACGGTGATCAGGTAGAAGGCCGTCGTGGTCATCGCCACCATGAGCGCGCCGCCTATCATCAGCTTCCAGTTGGCCACCAGCGAGATCCACGATTCGCGCAAGCCCGGCCGATGCGTGCGCGCCTTGAAGGCCTGCGTTTCTTCCAGGCGGCGGCGCAGCACGAAGATGAAGGGAATGATCAGGCAACCGACGAAGAACGGAATCCGCCAGCCCCAGGCCGCGATGGTCGCCGAATCCATCCAGTGATTCAGCCCGAAGCCCAGCCCCGCGGCCACCACAATGGAAACCTGCTGGCTGCCCGATTGCCAGGCGGTGTAGAAGCCCCTGTGGCCCGGCGTCGCCATTTCAGCCAGGTAGACGGACACGCCACCCAGTTCGGCGCCGGCGGAAAAGCCCTGCAGCAGCCGGCCCAGCAGCACCAGCAACGGGGCCAACAGGCCTATCGTCGCGTGGCCCGGCACGAAGGCGATCAGGATGGTGCCGCTGGCCATCAGCGACAGGGTGACGATCAGTCCCTTGCGGCGCCCGACGCGGTCGATATAGGCGCCCAGCACGATCGCGCCCAGCGGACGCATGAGAAAACCCGCGCCGAATACCGCGAAGGTCTGCATCAGGGAGGCGAACTCGCTGCTGGCCGGGAAAAAGACGGCGGCGATCTGGGTCGCGTAGAACCCGAAGAGGAAAAAGTCGAACTGCTCGAGGAAATTGCCGGCCGTGACGCGCACGACCGAGCGTGCCATGGTCAAGCCGGAAGGTCTGTCCACCGTTGATGATTGCTGCATGTTGTTGTCCTGATTGGCAAGGCGGAATGCGGCCGCCCCAGGACATCCGGACCAACAGAGCCGCGGAAGGAAAACGATGCAAGGCAATCGCGTCGTCCCGGTGAACCGGGGCGGAAACGCCTGCGTGCGCTGAACCCTTGTTTCCCGCAGGAACGGTGCAATGGGGCACGCCTCCGGGCAAAGGCGCCCGGACCACCACGAGCCCATACGTTAGCCGGCCTAGCTGACCGGCGCATTAAAGCGCTTGTAAGGATTGCGCCGGATCAGGCGGGCACCAGGCGCCTGCCGCGCAGCAGGTCGCGCAGGCGCCGCTTGAAGGAACGCGGCGGCGGCTCCAGGATGGGATCCTGGTCGTAGGCCCGCGTCAGCACGGCCAGCGCGCGTGGATCCGGCGAGCGGCCGCCCAGCATGGCACCGGCGATATCCCTCATGGCGCCCTTCAACTCTTCCAGCTCCAGGGGGCCGGCGCTCCAGTCGATGCGGCGCGCATCTTCCGGTGTGTAAAGCGGAATCAGCCTGTCGATGGCGGTGAAGCGCGCGTTGCGGTCGCGCCGGATCAGCACGACCGGCACGCCCATCCCCAGGCAGGGGCTGGCGACGTGCAGCAAGGGGGTGATCACCAGCCGCGCCTGGCGCCGGTAGAAGTCCAGGTAGCGGGCGGCCAGTCCTTCCATGCGTGCCACGTCACCATCGCCGAGCGGCGTACAGGAGATGGGCTCGCGCTGGTAGATCAGTCGCGCCGATTCCAGCATGGGCTTGGGCAAGGCCTGCAGCACGACCGCCGGCAGGGCGCCCGGTCCGCTGCCGTAGGCGATCACCGGCACGCCATCGGCCGGCGGCGCGTCGCGGCGCGGCAAGGTCATCGTGACGCAGCCGGTGACGAAGGCGGCGATCCCGTGCTTTTCCAGCATGCGCCGGGTGACGGCATCGCGGCAGCCTATGGGCTGATGCCGCAACAGCAGGTCGCGGTTGTGCGTGACGACGGACTCGGTTTCGGCGTTGAACCCGAAGAACACCGGCTCGACCTGCGGCGGCAGGGGAAAACAGCCTTCGTGGAAACAGCCGTTCATGATCAGCCGCACCGGTTCGCCGGCATAGTCGCGCAGCGCGTCGCGGTCTATGCCCACCATGTCTTCCGCCGCTATCCCCAGGCGCGCGAAGAGCGCCCGGGTCGCCAGGGACTGGATGTTGTCGCCGATGTTCACCGAAGTGCGGTTGGCGTCGTTGCCATACCGGAATTCCAGATAACCGTATTTCATCTGCTGCGCGATCGACGGCGCCGCGGCTGGGAGCCGACCCGGGCCCGTGCGAGCCGCCTGTGCTGGATTTTTAAAGGGACAGTTTACACATTTCGGAGTTTTGCCTTGAAATTCAGATAATTCCTTCCCTCTGTCACCGGATTTCTCCCGCCAACTGTACCGGGGCCCGGCATCTGTACCGCTCGGGCCCGCGACTTGCTCTGCGCTAGGCTCAATAAAGGCACAGGGGAGTCGCCAAATGTCCACGGTTTCATCCTCCACGAATCAGCCATCCGATTCCGGTACCCCGCTGGCCCGGGTCATGGGTCCCAAGCTGTTGCTGCTGTTCATCGTCGGCGACATCCTGGGCACCGGCGTCTACGCACTGACCGGCCAGGTGGCCAAGGAAGTCGGCGGCGCCGCCTGGCTGCCCTTCCTGGTGGCCTTCGTGGTGGCCTTGCTGACCGCGCTGTCCTACCTGGAGCTGGTGACCAAGTATCCGCAGGCCGCCGGAGCCGCGCTGTATGTGCACAAGGCCTTCGGCGTGCACTTCCTGACCTTCATCGTGTGCTTCACGGTGATGTGCTCCGGGTTGACCTCGGCCGCCACCGCATCGCGCGCCTTCGCGGCCAATCTGTTTGCAGCGCTGGGGATGGACGCGGGCGGGGAATTGGTCACGCTGGGCGCATTGGGCTTTCTCATCTTGATCATGTTGCTCAACCTGCGCGGCGCCGCGCACGGCATCAAGACCAATGTGGTGCTGACGCTGATCGAGCTCAGCGGCCTGCTGATGGTGATCCTGCTGGGCTTCTACGCCATCGCCGGCGGCCAGGCCGACTTTTCCCGCGCCATCGCCTTCGATACGCCCGAGGACAAGAGCGTTTTCCTGGCCGTGACCTCTGCCACCACGCTGGCGTTCTTCGCCATGGTCGGCTTCGAGGATTCCGTCAACATGGCGGAAGAAACCCATTCGCCCAGCCGCATTTTCCCCAAGGTGATGCTGACGGGGCTGGGCCTGACCGCGGTGATCTACGTACTGGTTTCCATCTGCGCGGTGGCGCTGGTGCCGGTGGGCGAACTGGCCGCCAGCAATACGCCGCTGGTCCTGGTGGTGCAGCGCGCGGCGCCCGGCCTGCCCACCGAAACCATCATGCCCGTCATCTCCATGTTCGCGGTGGCCAATTCCGCGCTGATCAATATGATGATGGCCAGCCGGCTGCTCTACGGGATGGCCAACCAGGGCGTGCTGCCGTCGTTCCTGTCCCGTGTCCACCAACGCAACCGCACGCCCTGGGCGGCCATCCTCTTCACCACTGTGATCGGCCTGGGCCTGACGGTGCTGGTGGCGCGCGCCGAATCGCAGGCCATCCGCGCGCTGGGGGGAACGACCGCCCTGCTGCTGCTGGGCGTGTTCGCCTTCGTCAACGTCGCGGTGCTGGTGCTGCGGCGCGACGGCGTATCGCACGAGCACTTCCGGGTGCACACCGTGGTGCCGTGGCTGGGCGCGGCCACCTGCCTGTTCCTCGTGACGCCGATGACGGGCCGCGATCCGATCCAATACCAGGTGGCCGGCTGGCTGCTGCTGCTGGGCGTCATCATGTGGGGAATCACCCTGCTGACCCGCCGCCGTGGCGGCCGGCTGGACCCGGGACGGCTGGACCCGGAACGGCTCGACACCGAACAGCTGGATCCTGAGCGGCAGAAATAGCGGCGCGAGTAGAATGACCGGGCTGGCCACCGCGCCAGGCGCTTCCTACCCATTTCGCCGCCATGCCCGTGCACTACCTCCGTGCCTTGACCAGCCCCGGCCGCACGACCGAAAGCAACCGCCGGCTGGGCATCTCGCTGGCCTTCGTCGCGGGAGCCGCCAACGCCGGCGGCTTCCTGGCGGTGGGACAGTACACCTCGCACATGACCGGCATCGTCTCCGCGCTGGCCGACCACACGGCGCTGGGCGAAATCACGCTGGTCATCGCGGGAATGTGCTCGCTGCTGGCCTTCCTGGTCGGCGCCGGCGTGTCGGCCATACTCATCAACTGGGGCCGGCGGCGCGGCGCGCACAGCGAATATGCCATGCCCCTGATGCTGGAAGCCGCGCTGCTGTTGGTCTTCGGCCTGATGGGCACGCAGTTGGAACAGCAGCGCATGCTGGTCGTCCCGGCCACGGTGGGCCTGCTCTGCTTCATCATGGGCCTGCAGAACGCCATCATCACCAAGATTTCCAAGTCCGAGATCCGCACCACCCACATGACGGGCGTGGTCACCGACATCGGCATCGAACTGGGCAAGCTGATCTACTGGAACATCGGCGACCGCGGCGTGGACCACAAGGTGATGGCCAACCGGTCGCGGCTGCGCCTGCTGGCGGCCCTGCTGGGCATGTTCCTGCTGGGCGGCGTTGCCGGCGCGCTGGGCTTCAAGCACCTGGGTTTCATCGCGACGGTGCCGCTGGCGGCGCTGCTGGTCCTCCTGGCCATCGTGCCGGTATTCGACGACCTGGCCGCGCTGGGCCGGCGTCCCTGAGCACGGCGGCCGATCGCGATGCGACGAGCGGGCAGCGCCGATCTCCCCCTGCACGGCGGCCGCGTGCCGGCCTGGCTGGGCGCGCGCATGTCGCGCCTGGGCGCGATCATCGCGCAGGCCATCGTGCACCACTACGGCCGCGATGAATTCCTGCGCCGGCTGGCGCATCCCTTCTGGTTCCAGTCCTTCGGTGCCGTCATGGGCATGGACTGGCATTCCTCCGGCATCACCACCAGCGTGATCGGCGCGCTCAAGCGTGGACTGGCGCCCATGGCGGGCGAACTGGGCATACACGTGTGCGGCGGGCGCGGGAATCACTCGCGCAAAACGCCACAGGAACTCGCGCTGATCGGCGAACGGGTGGGCGTGGACGGCGACGCCCTGGCGCGCGCCAGCCGGCTGGTGGCGAAAGTGGACAGCGCGGCGGTGCAGGATGGCTTCGACCTGTACCTGCACGGGTTCTTCGTCACCGACGACGGCAAGTGGACGGTGGTGCAGCAGGGCATGAACGGCGACAGCCGCACGGCCAGGCGCTATCACTGGCTGTCGGAAGGATTGAGCAGCTTCGTCGACGCGCCGCACAGCGCCATCGACGGCCCCAACCAGGGGCGCATCGTCAACCTGACCGATCCTCGCGCCGCCGCATCGCGGGGCGGACAGCTGGCGCTGCTGCGGGATGACGGCCCGGACTTCATCGTCGCGCGGGCCGGCGAGCTGGCCTTGCCGGCCGGGCGCCCGGATGCCCGGCCGAGCAAACAGCCAGCGGCGGCGCAGCGCCAATTGTCGCTGCTGGAGCCGGAGTCGCTGGCAACCGACGATCATGCACCACCGGCCCTGCCGCACCTGGCCATGCCCGCGCATCACGACGTGCGTCCCAAGGACGTCAACCTGCGGCGCCTGCACGGCGCCCTGGCCGCCGCCGCGGAATGCGGGCCCACGGACTTCGCCGAGCTGCTGCTGGTGCCCGGTGTCGGCGCCCGCACGGTGCGCTCGCTGGCGCTGGTCGCGGAAGTCGTGCATGGCGCGCCCTGCCGGTTCACCGATCCCGCGCGCTTCTCCATGGCGCACGGCGGCAAGGACCGCCACCCCTACCCCGTACCGCTGGACGTCTACGACCAGACCATAGACGTCATGAAGACGGCGGTGCATCAGGCCAGCCTGGGCAACGAGGAAAAACTCGATGCCCTCAAGCGCCTGGAGCGCCAGGCCCGCCAGCTGGAGCGCACGGCGCGCGGGCCGGCACTGCCGGACTTCATCGAACAGGAGCGCGCAGACTCGCCGGACTACGGCGGCCGCAGCGTGTTCGGCCTGGAAACCCGGGCCACGGTCCTGTCGGCAGGCGGCGAGGCACCCGGCAAATTCAACGATTGATCCACCATTCCGTTGCGCTCAGGCGACGAATGGCCTGTCATCCGGTTGTCACAAAGCACCTCGGCCGCCAAAATGAGGAGGAATCATGCAGATATGACAAGAAAACCGAATGAGCAGCCTGCCGCTGGCGCTGGACGCGGACCTCGCCGTCCTTGATCCCGAACGAAGCGCGGACCTTTCTTCCGCCCCGGACATCGCACTGGTCCTTTCCGAGCAAATCGGATCGGGCCACGATCGCGTCGTGTGGCGCCATCCCTTGAATCGCGCGCTGGGCATCAAGGTCTCCAAGCCCGACCAGGAGCGCGACCAGAACCTGATCGAACTGCATTACGGCATGCACCTGCAAAGGCTGGGCATTGCCAGCCGTCACCTGCCCCGCGTATACGGCTGGGTGCAAACCGACCATGGCCCCGGGCTGGTGGTCGATCTGGTGCAACAGGCCGACGGCACGCCCTGTCCGACCTTGCCGCACGCCTTGCGCAGCGGCATGGTCAGCGAAATGGAAGCCGCCGGCATGGTGGGCGAAGCCTGCGAATGGCTGGCCGACAACGGCGTGATCCTGGCCGATCCCGGCATCAACAATGTCGTGGTGCACCGTTCCCCGGAAACGGGCCGGCCCTACCTGGCGTTCGTCGATGGCCTGGGCACGCGCAATTTCGATTTCAAGTACCGGCTGCGCTGCGCGCTGCCGGCGCTGGAACGTTGGACGGCGCGGCACAAGGCGGACGTCTGTCGCGGGAAGTTCCTGCGCATGCTGCGCGACCGGTCGAGCCGGATGTGGGTGCCCAAGAAAACGGCCGCCGCATTGGCCTGACGGTTCGGCGGGCTGACGGTGCCGATGGCCCCGATGGCTTCCATATGGGCCTGCTAGCCTGAAGGCCGCGCGCCGGCAGCGGCGTTTTCAGCTGTCGCGCAGCAGATCGTGCGAGTTCAGCAGTTCGAAGGCGATATCCGGCCGCGCGTCCAGGCAACGGCGCACCGCCGCCGGGATGGCCTTGCGCGTCAGCCGGCACAGGCCGGGACAGTCTTCCAGGCGGATGTCGAAGCCGCGCACGGTGCGCACCTCATTGGGCCCCGGGGCGATGTGCAGCCTGATCCCCAACTGGGCCTCGATGCGGCTGCCGACATGCCGCAGGTCCGCCAGGTCCTTGGCCGCTTCGATGCGCGCGATCAGGCGCTTTTCTTCCTGCTTGGTCAGCTGCAGGATGCGCACGTCGCCGCCGGGATCGCACAGCAGGCGTTCGCGGTCGCAGACGCAGGCCCCGGGCGGGCATTCTTCACGGATGGGAAACGGCAGGTTCATGGAAAAAGCGGTGATGGCGGCTGGCCGCTCGCGGCAGGCTGTCCGAGCTGGCTGTCCGAGCTGGCTATCCAAGCCGCTCGCTCGCGGCTGGCGACCCGCGGCAACATGATAAATCCTTCCGCGCGCCGCGCGGCCGTAAAATGGCGCCCGTCCGGCCACAGGCCACCCAGAATCCACGTCCATCATGCAAACCGTGCCCGCCTCGCGACGCCCCGCCCATGCGGCAACCGGCATCGCCGTTTTCCTGCTGATCGCCATCCTCGGCCTGTTCTACGTCAAGTGGTTCCCCTATTACAACCGTGCGTTTGTCGCGGCCAGCAGCCATTCCATCGGGACATCCATCCTGATGGGCACGGCGGACAGCGCGCCGCCGCCCTCGCTGGACTCGGCCATCGGCTATGCCCTGGCCTACGGCAAGGCGATCTGGCAGGCCATGGTGTTGGGCCTGCTGCTGGGCTCCGCGGTCCAGGCCCTGCTGCCACGCCGCTGGATCGTCCGCGCGCTGGGCGGCACCGGCATGGGGAGTGTCGTCGCCGGGGGCCTGATGTCCCTGCCCGGCATGATGTGCACCTGCTGCGCCGCGCCCGTGGTGGCCGGCCTGCGCAAATGCCAGGCAGCCCCTGGCAGCGCCGTCGCGTTCTGGCTGGGCAACTCGGTCCTGAACCCCGCCACGCTGGTGTTCATGGGCTTCGTGCTGGGCTGGCAATGGTCGGGGCTGCGCCTGGCCCTGGGCATCGTCATGGTGTTCGGCCTGGGTTGGCTGCTGAACCGCATGAACGCCTCGTCGCAACGCACGGTGGACGCCGACGCGGTGCAGGCGCTGCAATCGCAGGCGATCGATAGCCAGGACGCCAATCCCTTCAAGCGCTGGGCGACCATCTTCGCGCGCATGGCGCTGCGCCTGGTGCCGGAATACATCGTGCTGGTGCTGCTGCTGGGCGCGGCGCGCGCCTGGCTGTTCCCGCACATCGGCGCCGACATCGACAACCATGTGTGGTGGATCGCCGCGCTGGCCGTGGCGGGCGCGCTGTTCGTCATTCCCACCGCGGGCGAAGTCCCCATCGTCCAGGCGATGCTGTCGCTGGGCATGGCGGCCGGTCCCGCCGCCGCGCTGCTGATGACCCTGCCGCCGATCAGCCTGCCGTCGCTGGCCATGCTGGCGCGTTCCTTCCGGCCGGTGGAGCTGGGCATCGTATTCGCCGGCGTGGTGGCCACCGGCCTGGCGGCCGGCGGCATTGCGATCGCGCTGGCGTTCTAGCGTCCGACGGAACGCCAGCTTCCCCCGTCAGAACGCCCACCTCACGTTCAGGAATCCGGCGTTGTCCTGGCTGCCGCCGCCATGCTGGCCGCGGTAGCTCAGTCCCACCGTGGCGGACTTCGACACCGCGACTTCCGCGCCCAGCTCCGTGACCAGCGCGTCGCGCGCGATCGGCGTGCCGGCCACCGTGAAGGACGGGCCCGTGTCGAAGGCCATGGTGCGTTCGGGATCGACGTCGCCCATCGCGTGGCGCCAGCCCAGCGCCGCCCGCAGGTGCGCCGCACGGCCGGCGATATCCGTGGACCAGCCGCCGCGCACGCCCACTGTGGTGGTGGTGATGTCGTTGCTGTCGCTGTCGGCATTCAGCGCGGCCGACCCGCCGTCCTCCGAGAAACCGTGGATGCGCTGGTGGGCATAGGCGACGCCGGCGAACGGCTCCACTGTCACCGACGGCGTGACCGGGACCGAGTATCCGATCTCGCCGAAGACCTGCCCGGTGGTGGCGGAATAATCGGCCTTCAACTGCTGGCTGGCGCTGCCCAGCGTGACATCGCGGCGTGTGCTGATGTCGCTCCAGGTGAATGACGTGCCGGCCATCACCTTGAGCGCCTGGCCATTGCGGGTCGGGAAGGCCTTGCCGCCGAACAGCGTGACGCTGTAGTTGTCGGTATCGGCGCGCGCATCGCGGCTGTCCACCTTGATGTCGCTATCCTGGTAGCCGAATGCGGCGCCGACCCGCCAGCCGTCACGTACTTCGACGTCGCCACCGACCATGATGCCGCCCGTCTCCTGGCGATAGCTCGGCGCATTGCCATCGCCGTCCTGGTGCTGCCAGTTGCCGATGACGTCCGCCCACACATTGCGCCGGCAGGAGAAGAAACTGCCGCCCTCGCCGGACTGCGGGCCATCGACGCAGGCACCGCCCTGGCCTACCGCGCCCGCCGCGCGCGCATCGCTATCCAGGCTGTCGTTGAAACGATGCATGGGCGTCGTGCGAGCGGTATCCGCGGTGTTCAGCAGCGCGGACACCAGCGCGGCATGGCTGTCGCCGGACAACTGGCGGAAGGCCTTGGGAACGTCCGCGCTGCTCAGGCCCAGCACCGCGTTGTACAGCGGCGAACCGGCCCCGTTCGCATTGGATGCCGCGCCTTCCTGCAGGGCCTGGGCTACCGCGCTTTCGTTGCCCGTCTGCGCCAGGTCGGGGAAATCCGTCGCATTGCGCGTGAAGTCCACCAGGACATCGTTGGGGTCGTAGCGCACGCTGGCATCGATGAACGCCAGCTGCGGCAGTTCGGTGTTGGCGAACTGCCCTTGGACCCCTTGCGCGGCGGTCAACACGGTATAGCTGTTGGTGCCGTTGTATTGGAATCCATCCGCCACGCGCAGCGTCCCGGCCAGCGTCGCGGCGCCCTGCACGCCGACCTGGCTGGCGCCCGGGGACGTCAGATCCACCTGCACGGTGCCCGACGGCAGGTTCTGGAAATTGCCCGCGACGCGCAGCGGCCCGTTGGCGGTCCCGGCGTTCACCGTACCCGCGTTGCTGAGCCCCGCGATGGTGCCGCTGCCGGCCAGCGTGCCGCCGGCATTGACCTGCACGAGTGCGGGCAGCACCGCGGGCGATGCCGCGGTCCCCAGTGCCAGCGCGCCGGCGTCGACGACCACCGTGCCGCTGAAGGGTTGCACGCCGCTGGCGGTCAGCGTGCCGGCGCCGTTCTTGACCACGGTGCCGTTGCCCGAGAGCACGCCGTTGAAGCTTCCGTCCACGTTCTGCGCGAATACCAGGTTGGCGTTGTTCGCGATGTTGCCCTGCAGGCTGGTGGTGTCGCCGATCAAGGTGCCGGCGTTCACCTGCGTGCCGCCCGTATAGCTGGACGGCTGGGTCAGCGTCAGCGCGCCCGCACCGTTTTTCACGAGCTGGCCCGCGCCAGACAGGGCGCCATTGAAGGCGCCGTCGCCGTCCTGGTCGAAACGCAGCGTGGTGCCCGCCGCGCCATTGATCGCGCCCTGCAGGCTGGTGCTGTTGCCCGCCAGCGTGCCGCCGGCGATGGTGGTGCCGCCGCCATAGCTGCTCGCGCCGTTCAGCACCAGGGTGCCCGCGCCGGCCTTCGTCAGGCCGCCGGCGCCCGTCAACGGCTGCGCCAGCGCGAACACCTGGTCGTTGTTGCCAACCGCGATGGTGCCGCCCAGGGCGCCCAACGTAACGTTGCGCGCCGTGCCGGCATAGGCAGGGCCCGCGATCGCCAGGGTGCCGCCATCCAGCGTGACGCCGCCCGCGGTCGCGCCCAGCTGGTTGTCGGCTGAGACCTGCAGCGTGCCGGCCGCCACGGTAGTGCCGCCGCCATAGGAGTTCGCCGCCGCCAGCACCAGCGTGCCGCCATCGCCCTTCAGCAGTCCGCCGGTGCCGGTGATAGGCGTTGCGATGGTCGCGGTGGCGCCGTTGTCGACGCGTATCGGTGTCAGCGGCGCGCTGATGTCCAGCGCACCGTTGGCGCCCGCCTGCAAGGTGTAGCCGTCCGCCAGGAATTGCATGCCCGTCAGGGATTGCGGTCCCGCGACCGTGACCGTGCCGCCGGTCCCGGCGAACGCGGCGAAGCGTCCATTCCAGGTTTGGCTCTGCGCGCCGGTAGCGTTGGTCCAGTTGGCGGTAACGCCATCCCAGGTGCCGTCGCCGCCGGCGATCTGGCCATCGGCGATGGTCTTCGTGCCGTTCCAGAACTGGATCTCTCCCGGCGTGCTTTCCACCAGCAGGTTCACCTGGTTGGGCTGGTTGGTCTGCAGCGTGAAGTTGCCGGCGGCATACCCCGCGGGCAGCGTTCCGTAGACCAGCCCGTTGTCGGTCAAGGTGCCGCCGTACTGGAACAGCCGATAGACACCGGTATTCAGCGCGCCGGCATCGATCACGTTCAGCACGCCGTCCATGGTCAGGTTGGTGGCCACGGTGACCGCGCTGGTGGCCGAGTTCGGCGCGCCCAGCGAGAAATCCAGCTGCGTGGCGGGCGACAGCGACAAGGCCCCGCCGAACGAGATCGGATTCAGGGGCGTGCCGGCGACCAGCCGCGCGCCGTTGGCCAGGGTGACGTCCGATGAGACGTTGCCCGACCCCGACAGCGAGGCGCCGGACGCGACGGTCAACGGACCGCCAGACAGGCTGCCGTTGACCTCCAGCACGCCGCTGTTGACGGTCGTGCCGCCGCCGACCGTGTTCGCGCCGTTCAGGGCCAGCGTGGCGCCGCCATTCTTGACCAGCGTGCCGTTGCCGTCGATGGTGCCGTTGAAGGCGCCATTGCCGTTCTGGTCGAACACCACCGTACCCTGGTTGTGGATGACACCTTGCAGGCTCGCCGAATCGCCGATGAGCGTGCCAGCCGCGACGGTGGTGCCGCCGGTGTAGCTGTTGGCGCCATTCAGGCGCACGCTGCCGCCGCCGTCCTTGACCACCTGGCCCGCGCCGGAGATGCCGCCGTTGAAAACGCCATTCCCGGCCTGGTCGAACACCAGCGTCGTGCCGCTCGCCGTAGCGATGCTGCCCTGCAGGCTGGCCGTGTTGCCTACCAGCGTACCTCCGGCCAGCGTGGTGCCGCCGGTATAGCTGTTCGTGCCTCCCAACGTCAGCGTGGCGCCGTCGGCCTTCACGAGCGAACCCGCGCCGCTGATGGCGCCGTTCAACTGCATATCGTTGGCGCCGGAGACGGTGAGCTGACTGCCCAGCGCGACAGCGTTGGACAGCGCCAGCGGCGCGCCCGCCTGCAGCGTGGACGGACCGGTCACCGAAAGAGTCCCGCTGCCTATCGCATTGGCATTGCCCAGGACCAGGGTCCCGTCCTGTAGGGTGGTGCCGCCGGTATAGGTGTTGGCGCCATTCAGCGTCAACGTGCCGCTGCCCAGCTTGTCCAGCGATCCCGGTCCCGAGACCGTGCCGTTCAAGGCCAGATTGCCCGCGCCGTTCACCGCCAACGCACCGTTGGTGACCACGTCGTTCGCCAGGCTGACCGTCGCGGCGCTTTGCAGCGTCGTGCCGTCCGCGGCTTGCAAGGCGCCGCTGCCCAGCGCGGTATTGCTGCCCACGACCAGCGTGCCGCTGTTCAAAGCGGTGCCGCCGGCGTAGGTGTTGGCGCCATTGAGCGTCAGCACAGCCGGACCATTCTTCACCAACGCGCCGTTGCCGCCGACCGCGCCGTTCAAGGTCAGGTCGTTGGAGCCGGCCACCGCCACGCTGCCATCCAGTTGCACGGCATTGGGCAGCGCGATCGATGCATTGCTGTCGAGCGTGGTGCCGGCCGCGGCGATCAGCGCGCCGCCGCCCAGGGCAGCGTCGTTGCCGACGACCAGCTTGCCGGCGTTCAGCCGCGTGTCGCCCGCCTGCGTGTTGGGACCATCCAGCGTCAAGGTCGCGCCGCCATTCTTGATCAGGCCACCCGCGCCGGAGATCGCACCCGCCAGCGTCATATCGTTGCTGCCCGCCACCGTGAGGTCGCCGTTCAGCAGGACGGCGTTGGCCAGCGACACAGGCGCCAGCGCGTCCAGCGACGTGCCCGGGGCCACGATCAGCGATCCCGCGCCCAGGGCGGTGTCGCTGCCCACGACGATGCGGCCCGCGTCCAGGCGCGTATCGCCGGCATAGCTGTTATTGCCCGTCAGCGTGAGGTCGGCGCCGCCATTCTTGGTCAACCCACCCGTGCCCGCTATCGCATTGGACAGCGTCAGCGACGCGGCGGCATCGACGGCCAGATTGCCTTGCAGGGCGATGGGCACATCAAGGGTAATGGGGCTGTTGCCCGCGGGATTGCTCAGCGTGGTGCCGCCGGACGCGGTCAGCGTGCCCGTGCCCAAAGCGCTGTCGTTGCCGACCGCCAGCGTGCCTGCCTGCAGCAGCGTGCCCCCCGTGTAGCTATTGGCGCCGTCCAGCGCCAAGGTGCCGACGCCGGTCTTGCCCAGCACGCCGGTGCCGGAGATGCCCTGGTTCAAGGTCAAGGTTTCCGCGGGATCCGCGATGTCGAACGTGCCGCCTCCTGCCTCCAGCGTTACCGGACGATCCATGGTCGGCATGCCGGTGCCCGCGATGCGCAGTGTCCCGCCATCGAAGGCGACCGCGGTGCCCGCGGCGCCCAGCGCGGTGTCGGCGGCGATCTGCGTCACGCCGCCTTCCAGGCGCGTGCCCCCTGCATACGTGTTCACGCCATCCAGGATGAGCGTGCCGGTATCGCGCTTGGCCACGGCGCCCGCGCCGACGATCGGCGCGGTGATGGTCGCGGTCAGGCCGGGTTCGACGCGGATGGCGGTGTAGCCGTCGGCATCGTTGACCGCGTTCAATTGCCCGGTGCCCGTGCTGGCGATCACATAACCATCCGTGGAAAACTGCAGGCCCGTGATGTTCTGCGTGCCATCCACGGTCACAGTACCGGCCTGGCCCTGGAACACTGCATAGCGGCCGCCCCAGCCGGCATCCAGCGTCGCGGTGGCGTCGGTCCAGTTGCCATTCGCGTTGTTCCAGGTGCCGGTTCCGCCTGTGATGGCGCCATCGTCCGGCGTCGCGCCGTTGTCCCAGAACTGGATTTCGCCGGCCACCCGCTGGTTCAACAGGCTGACCTGACCCGCCGACGCGGTCAACAGGGACAGGTTGGCGGGGTCGACGCCGGCAGGCAGACTGCCCAGCGCCAGGCCGTTGTTCTGCAACGCGCCGCCGTAGTTGATCAATCGGTAGACACCCGTGCCGAAGCCGCCGGCATCGCTGACGTTCAAGGTGCCGTCCAGCGTCAGGTTGCCGGCGACGTTCAACAGTCCGCCATTGCTGGCCGAGCCCAGGCGCGCATCCAGTTGCGAATTGGACGACAGCGACAGCGATCCCACCGTCAGCGCGCCCCGCGTCGAATCCAGCGCCAGATGCGCGCCATCGGCCAGGCTGACGGCGCCGGTGGCCTGGCCGCTGCCGCCCAGGGTTGCACCGTTGGCGACGCTCAAGGTCGAACTGCCCAGCGCGCCATCGACGATCAGGGCCCCCTGGTTGATCGCCGTCGCGCCTGTATGGCTGCTCACGCCCGTCAGGGCCAGGCTGCCGGCGCCCGTCTTGACCAAGGCACCCGAACCCGCGATATCTCCCGCGAACACGCCATCGGCAGCGCCGCCCAGCGCCAGGCTGGCGGCGGGCTGGATCGCCACCGTGCCGGTGCCGGCCAGGTTGGCGATGGCTTCGCTATCGTCAAGGCGCAGCGTCGCGCCGGTGTCCACGCGCACCAAGCCCGCGCCGTTCAGCGCCTGCCCGCCTTGCGCGACGATGGTGCCGCCCGCGATACCCAGCGTGCCCGTCAGATTGTTGGCGCCGCTCAGGGTCAATGCGCCGGCGCCGGTCTTTTCAAGGCTGCCCGCGCCGGTCAACGCACCCGCGTAGGTGCCGTCCACGATTTGATCGAAGCGCACCTGCGTACCGAGCGCCGTGGCGATGGGGCCGCCCAGGCTGGTGGCATCGCCAACCAGCACGCCGCCTTGCACCTGCGTGCCGCCGGTGTAGGCGTTGGTGCCGGCAAGCGTCAGTGTGCCCGCGCCCTGCTTCACCAGGGCGCCAGCGCCGGTGATGGCGCCGGCAAGCGTCAGGTCGTCGGCGCCGCCGGCGTTCAGCGTGCCGTTCAGCGCGATTGCGTTGCCCAGCGACTGGTCTCCCAACGTGGACAGGGTCGCGTTGTTGTTGACGGTCACTGCGCTCCCCACCGCGCCCAGCGCGGTCGCGCTTCCCAGCGTCAGCGTGCCGCCATTCAGCGTGGTGCCGCCGGTATAGCTGTTGTTGCCGGCCAGGGTCAGGTTGGCGGCGCCATCTTTGACCAGGCCGCCCGCGCCGCTGATGGCGCCGGCAAGATCCAGGTCCTGCGTCCCGTTGACGGTCAGCGTGTCCGCCAGACCGATGCCGTTCGCCAGGGTCAACGCTGCCGTGCCGTCGATCGCGGCCGCGCCGTTCACCTGCAACGCGCCCGTTCCCAACGACGTATCCGCACCCAGCAGCAACGTGCCGCCGGATGTGGTCGTACCGCCCGAATAACTGTTGCCGCCCGACACGGTTAGCGTGCCCGTGCCCGTCTTGTCCAGGCTGCCGCTGCCGGACACCGCGCCGTTCAGCGCTACGTCCTGTGTGGTGTCCACGTTCAACGCGGCGTTCAGCTGTATGGTGTTGGAAAGCGCGATCGGCGCGCTGCCAGCCAGGGTGGAGCCGCCGTTCACGGCCAGTCCGCCCGTGCCCAGTGCGGTGCCGCCTTCAAGCAGCAGCGTGCCGCCGTCGATACGCGTGCCGCCAGCATAGCTGTTGCCGTCCGCCAGCGTGAGGGTGCCCGTGCCGGTCTTGTGCAGCCCGCCCGCGCCGGATATCTGTCCGCCCAGCGCCAGGTCATTCGTCGTGTCGGCGTCCAGGTCGGCATTCAGCACGATCGCATTGCCGACGTCCAGGGCTTGCGTGCCGGACAGTCCCGCGGCGCCGGCCACCGTGAGCGCACCAGTGCCCAGCGCAGCGTCGTTGCCCAGCACCAGATTGCCAGCCTGCAGCGTCGTGCCGCCGGCGTAGGAGTTGGCGCCCGCCAGCGTCAGCGCCGCCGTGCCTCCCTTGTTCAGCCCGCCGGTGCCCGACAGCGTACCGGTCAGCGCGACGTTGCGGTCGCCTGTCACGGTGAGCGCATTGTCCAGTTGCACGGCATTGCCCAGCGTCAGGTCGACGCCCGTCGCGGTCCCTCCCAATGACGCAGGGCCGGCCACGATCAGGGCGCCACCGCCCATCGCAGCGCTGGATGCCAGGCGCAGATTGCCGCCATTCAATTGCGTGGGACCGGTGTAGGTGTTGGCTCCCACCAGCGTGAGCGTGGTGCCGCTGCCCGCCAGCGCAAGCCCGCCCACGCCGCTTACGGCACCATTCAAGGTCAGGTCCTGGCTGCGCGCGACGGCCAGGTTGCCGCCCGCGAGCTGCACGTCGTTGGATAGCGTGCGCGCGCCGGCACTGCTGTCGAGCTCGGCATTGCCCGTCACAGCGAGCGCGCCCGTGCCCAGGGCGGCATCGCTGCCCAGGGCCAGCGTGCCGGCCTGCAGCGCCGTACCGCCGGCATAGGTATTCGTCCCGTTGAGCGTCAATGTGCCGCCGCCGGTCTTGGTCAGCGAGCCCGCGCCAGCGATCGCGCCATTCAGCGCCATATCGCCGCCGGCCGTGGACAACCCGGCATTCAATGTGATGGCGTTGTCGATGGCGCGCGCGCCGCTGGCGATCAATTGGGACGCGCCGCCCACCACAAGCGCGCCGCCGCCCAGCGCGGTATCGCTCCCCACCTGGATGGCGCCGCCGTTCAACGTGGTGCCCCCGGCATAGTCGTTGGGACCATACAAGGCGAGCGTGGCGCCGCCGTTCTTCACCAACGCGCCGCTGCCCGTGACCGCGCCGTTCAGCGCCAGGTCATTGCTGCCCGTGTTCGTCAGCGTGACGCCCGCGCCGATATCGACCATATTCGACAACGCGAGCGAGCCGGCGGCGTCCAGCGCCGACGATCCGGTCACGTTCAGCGCGCCCGCGCCCAGCGACGTCGCGCCGCCCGCCACCAGCCTTCCCGCGTTCAAGTCCACACCCGCCAGCGCGGCGTTGTTGCCGGACAGCGCCAGCGTGCCCGCGCCGGTTTTGGTCAGGCGTCCCGGCCCGGCAATGTTCTGCGCCAGCGTGTACACGTTGGTGGCGGAAGCAATATCCAACTGGCCGGTCGAGCCGACGCTGATCGCGCGATTCGTGCCGGTAAATCCATCGCCCGTAACGCGCAACGTACCGCCATCGAACGCGAGCGCGCCGGTGCCCAGGCTGGCGTCGGCCGCCACCTGCAGCACGCCTTCGCTCAAGGTGGTGCCCCCGGCGTATGTATTCGAACCGCCCAGGATCAAGGTGCCCGTATCGCGCTTCTGCAAGCTGCCGCTTCCCGTGATCGCGGTATCGATGCGCGCGGTCAGGCCGGGATCGACGCGTATCACGTCCGTGCCCGCCGCCAGGTTCAACGTACCCGCGCCACCCAGCGTGTAGCCGTCAGTGAAGAACTGCAGCCCCGTCAGCGTCTGTTGGCCCGCCACCGCGACATTGCCGCCCGAGGCGCCGCCGAAGACGCCGAAGGTATTGCCCCACACCAGAGGCGCCTGTCCCGCCGCGTCCGTCCAGTTGGTCAGGCCCGCCTGCCACGTGCCGCTGCCGCCGGCCAGCGTGCCGTCCGGTACCTGTTTGCTGCCATTCCAGAATTGCACGCCACCCGCGCCGTTCTGCACCACCAGGTTCACCTGCTGGCTGATGGCGGTCTGCACCTGCAGGTTGGCGGGAATGGTCCCCGGTGGCAGATCGCCCAACGCGAGTCCGTTGTCCGTCAGCGCGCCGGTATAGCCGAACAGCCGATAAACCCCCTGGCCGAAGCCGCCCGTGTCCGACACATTCAGCTGGCCGTCCAGCGTCAGGTTGCCGTTCACTTGCACCAATGTCTGCGGCTGCGCCTGCGGCGCCCCCAGCGCCACGTTCACGCGCGATGCATCGTTCAACGCGAGGCTGCCGGTGGTGAGCGTCTGGCCGCTACGGGCTTCGAGGATGCCGCCGTTCGCGACATTGACGTTGCCCAGCAAGGTGCCGGCGCCCGCCAGCGCCGCATTGGCGCCGACGGCGACCGAACCGCTGGCCAGCGTGCCGTCCACCCGCAGGCGTCCGCCGTTGACGGCGAACGCGCCGGCGTGATCGCTGCTGCCGCTCAGCACGAGCGTGCCCGCGCCTGTTTTCGTGATGGATCCGGAGCCGGACAGTTGGCCAGCGAAGTTGCTGTCGCTGCCGTCCTGTCCGAGCGCCAGCGTCGCGCCGCTGCCGATCAAGACGCTGCCCGCGCCGGCCACGCCACCCACGGCCTCGCTGTCGCCGATACGCAATTGCGCGCCGCTGGCGATGTTGACCAAGCCATCGTCCGCCAAGGCCTGGCCACCCTGGGTCTGCACGGCGCCCGACAGCACGTTCAGGCCGCCGGTGAAGGTGTTCACACCACTGAGCGTCAGCAGCGCGTTGCCGTTGACGTCCACGCTGCCCGTCCCGGAGATATTGCCCGCGTACGTGCCCACGGCGTTCTGCGTGAATACCAGCCGCGCATTGTCCGTCACGTTGTTGGTCCCGAGGGTGGCGGATGAAGCCTGCAGCACGCCGCCGTTGATGACCGCGCCGCCGTAGCCGTTCGACGTTCCCGTCAGGCTCAATACGCCCGTGCCATTCTTCACCAGTGTGCCGCCGCCGGTGACCGCGCCGCCCAGCGTCATGGCATTGGCGCTGTCCACCGTCAGCGTCGCGCCCAAGTTGACGTCGTTCGCCAGTTGCCGCGCAGCAGTCGTATCCAGCGCGGCACTGCCGGCCACGGTCAGCGCGCCGCCGCCCAACGCGGTGTCGCTGCTCAGCACCAGGCGACCGGCATTCAGCGTGGTGCCGCCGGTATAGGTGTTCCCGCCGCTCAGCGTGAGCGTGCCGCCGTCGTTCAGCGCCAGCGCGCCGGCCCCGCCCACGTTCCCCGCCAAGGTGGTCGCCGCGCCGCCGGTACTGACGCCCAGGGCGCTGCCCCCGCCCAGCTGTATCCCGTTGCCGACCGTCAGTCCGGCGGCGGCCAGCGTCGCCGCGCCGCCGACGTCCAGCGTCCCGCTGCCCAGGCCCTGGGCCGAGCCCAGGGTCAGCGTGCCGGCATTCAACTGCACGCCGCCGCTGTTCGTGTTGTTGCCGGCCAGGGTCAGGTTGGCCGCGCCGTTCTTGACCAGCCGGCCCGCGCCGGACACGGGCCCGTTCAGCGTCAGCGCCTGCGTACCGCCTACCGTGAGGGCGCCACCCAGGGCGACCGCATTGCCCAGCGTCACCGCGCGGTTGCTGTCGAGCGTGGCCGCACCGCCCACGGCCAGCGTGCCGGTGCCCAGTGCGGTGTCGGACCCCGCGACCAGGGTCCCGGCGTTCAGGGTCGTGCCGCCGCCATAGCTGTTCGCGCCGTTCAAGGCGAGCACGCCGCCGCCGTTTTTCACGACCGCACCGGCGGCGCCCGCCAGCGCGCCGTTCAGCGATAGCGTGTTCGGTCCGTCCACGGTCAGTGCCGCGTTCAGGTTGGCGGTGTTCGCCAGGGCCACATTCCCCAGGCTGGACAGCGTCGTGCCCGCGGCGACGGTGATGGTGCCCGAGCCCAATGCGCTGTTGCTACCGATATTGACCGTTCCACCGCCCAACGACGTGCCGCCGGTATAGCTGTTGCTGCCGGTCAGCGTAACCGCCCCCGTTCCCGTTTTCGCCAGGCCGCCGGCACCGCTGATCGCACCGGACAATGCCAGCGGGTTCGCGCCGGAGAGGCCCAGCGCACCGTTCAGGACGATCGCATTCTGCAGCGCTGCCGCGCCGCTGGCTTGCAATGTCGACGGCGCATTGACCGTCAACGCGCCGCTGCCCAGCGCGGTATTGCCCGCCACCGCCAGGCCGCCGCCGTTCAGTTGCGTGCCGCCGGCGTAGCTGTTGGCGCCGGTCACGCCCAACGTGCCTGCGCCCGTCTTGATCAGCGCGGCATTGCCGGTGATGGCGCCACCCAGGACCAGGTCGTCCGGTGTGGCCAAGGTCAGGTCATTGTTCAGCGCGATGCCGTTGGACAGCGTCATCGCGGTGCTGTTGCTCAACGTCGACGCGCCGTTCACGGTGACGACGCCGCTGCCCAACGCGGCCGGCGCAGCAAGCGTAAGCGTGCCGGCGTTCAGGACCGTACCGCCGCTGTAGGTGTTGGTGCCGGACAGGCTCAACGCGCCGGTGCCTGACTTGGTCAGGCTGCCCGTGCCGGTGAGCGCGCCGCTCAAGGTCATGCTGTTGGCGCCTTGCACTGCCAGCCCGCCCGCGCCCAGCGTGAATGCGTTACCCAGGGTCAAGCCATTGCTGGCCGCGGCGATCGCGCCGCCATTCGCCTGCACCGTACCCGTCCCGAACACCGATCCTCCGTCGACGGTGACGAGGCCGCCGTTCAGGATGGCCTGCTGGCTGACCAATGGTCCGCTCAGCGTCCATGACCCGCTGTTCACCGTGAGGTTCTGGAAATTCCGGTACACCGTCGAACTGGCCACGCCAGTCCCGCTTGCGCCGCTTCCCGTGCCGGTGGCCGCGTTCTGTAGCACCAGCGTGTTGTTGCCGTTCTCGCCGCCATTCACCAGGCCGGCGCCCGCGAACCCGACATTCAAGCCCAGCACGTTCAGCGCATCGACGGAAACGCCGGTACCGCCATTGACGGTGGAGCCGGTCACCGCCGTGTACGTGTTGCTGCTGTTCGCGCCCAGGTACACGCTGCCGTTCACGGTACCGGCGTTGACGAAGCGATTGCCGGCGGTCGACGTGCCGAAGCCGATCCGGCCCGTTACCGTGCCCGTGTTGACCATGTTCACCGGCGCGCCGCCATAGGCTGCGATGACGGGACTGTCATAGACGTTCAGCGAAACGCCCGACGGTACTTGCGAGCCTATCGCGCCGGCGTTGTTGATGCTGATCGCCCCGCTACCGTTGCTGCGCAGGTTCAGCGCCAGGCCGTTCAGGTTGAGCAGGCCGCCCACCAGGTTCAGGCCGGTGCCCCGGATCGCGCCGGTGCTGGCGTTGGTGACGGATACGGTGCCGCCTGCCGTGGCATTGCCCATCGCCACGCCCGAGCCGCCCAGGGACGCCAGGCCGGACAAGGTGGGATCGATCACGCCGGCGTTGTTCAACGTGGTGTTGTTGCCGGTCAGTTGCACGGCCGAGCCGCCCAGGTTCACGGCCGGAACGGATACCGAGGCCGTCGGCGATACGGTGACCGTGACATTGTTCAGCGACGAAAAGACCGAGTTCGAGTCCAGCGCCGTTGCCTGCGTGGCGCACACGATGGACGTGCCGGTGGAACAGGCGGCCAGTGCGCGTTCCGGCGTCGCGGTCAGCCATGCCGTGCACAGCCACGCTGCCCCTAGCGGAAAGTACGGACGTGACAAAGCCACTCGGCAAGCAAGTCTCATCGGAAGCTCCATGTTCTAGGGCTTCCTGTCGATTTCCGCCTGGCTCCAGGTTCGAAATCGGGAGACATCTGCCGCCGGGCAGGAAGTGCGTTTCCGCGTCCCAATCGCTGTGTCCTCACACGCTACCGTAGGGAGCTCCCGGGCCGTCTACTTCAAGAAATATCCCGAAGATTCTAAAAGCTACTGCACGACCATAATCTCCTCTACGTTATTTCTTGTAGTTACAGGAGTGTCATTCATTGACACAAATTGAGTGATCGATTGTGACTTAAAACACCTCATTGAGACATAATGTCCGTATTAGCATACAAACTCGCAACAATCAGCTAATTTTTAGCGTGGCGCATGCGTGGCGAAAGCTTCATGGCCAAGCTGACAAAGTGATTACATGTAACAGGCAGGCCGGAATCGGGGATGGAGTTCGCAAGGATGCCGACAGATTCGCGCGGCATCATCTGCTCTTCCAGAGCTGCCTCAGGAGGTGCCCATGCGCCTGCGATGGTCCACCGTCTACGCTGGTGCTTTCGACATTCCCGCGGGCCAGCGGGTCGTACTGGCCGGACACCCCTTATTCCCGGCCGATAGCCGCTATGCCGACACGCTGTTGGTGATGCAGCACGCACCCTGCTGCGGCGCCCACGCCGCGCCGGCTTCCGATACCGCGGTGGAGGTCCATGCCGCCGACGCGATCGCCGTCCATGCCGGCCCGGTGTTGGTGGAAGGCATCTGGCAGCCGCTGGCCAACGATCCGGCCGGCTGGCGTTATCGGATACGGGACGCCCGCGTAAGCCGGGTCAGGGACCCATGGGATGCCGCCGGGCTGAGCCGCCGGCGTTTCCTGGCACTGGGCGCCCTATCCGGCCTGGCCGCATGCGCGAGCCCTGCCGGCCATGGCGACATAGCTTCCTTCCCGGGATCCGGCACGGCGTCCTCGGCGGAGCCGCACAACGAGACGGATACGCAGGCATGGATGCGAACGCAGGTCACGATCGACATGCACAGCCACGCGGGCCGCATCAACCTGGGCCGGGCGCCCGTCCCGCCGGCCTTTACGCCGGTCGCGGCGCCGATGCGGGCGGGCGGCATGGACGTCGTCTGCATGGCCGTGGTCAGCGATTCGAGTGTGAACCATATCGTCGACAGCGCCTCCGGGCGCCGTCGCATCGTCGCCTATCGCGACCCGGCGCCGGGCGAGATGGCGGCACGCGGCGAAGCCGCGTTCCAACGCCTGCACGCACTGATGTCCGAGCAGGGCCTGCGGCCCGTCCTGGATGCCGCATCGCTGGACGCGGCGCGCGAAACCGGCGGCGCCGTGATCGTAGCCGCGGAAGGCGCCGACTTCCTGGAGGGTGACGTCCAACAGTTGCAGGACGCCTGGCAGCGTCACGGCCTGCGCCACCTGCAGCTGACGCATTACCGGGTAAACGAACTGGGCGACATCCAGACGGCGCCGCCCGTCCATGGCGGGCTGACCGATTTCGGCGTCGACGTGATCCGGCGCTGCAACACGCTGCGCATCGTGGTCGACGTCGCCCATGGCACCCTGGAACTTGTCAGACGCGCCGCCGCCGTGACCGCGCGGCCGCTGGTGCTGTCGCATACCGCCTTGGCCAAGCGCCCCTCGCGCTACAGCCGCGCGATCTCGCCGGAGCACGCGAAGCTGATCGCCGACACCGACGGCGTCATCGGCATCTGGCCGGTCGCCACCACGTTTCCCACGCTGGCGGCGATGGCCGGCGGCATACGCGCCATGGCCGACGTCGTCGGCGTACGCCACGTCGGGATCGGCAGCGACATGCTGGGCTTGCTGAGTCCCTCGGTGCTGGACAGCTATCGCAAGCTGCCGCAGCTGGCGCAGGCGCTGGTCGATGCCGGGTTCAGCCGCGAAGAAGCAGGCATGATCCTGGGCGGCAACTACGCGCGCGTGTGGGCGTCCACCATGGCCTGAGGACGGCTCAGCGCGCGCCCGCGGCCTGTATCTCGCGCGCGATCGCCGATAACGGCACGGTACGCTCCACGCCGCCGCGCTTGATGGCTTCCTTGGGCATGCCGAACACCACGCAGCTGTCTTCGTCCTGCGCCAGCGTGCGGGCGCCGGCCTGGCGCATTTCCAGCAGGCCGGCGGCGCCGTCGTCGCCCATGCCGGTCATGATGATGCCCAGCGCGTTGCCGCCCGCGTGCCGCGCCACGGACCGGAACAGCACGTCCACCGAGGGGCGATGCCGGTTGACCAGCGGGCCGTCGCGCACTTCGACGAAATACTGCGCGCCGCTGCGTTTCAGCATCATGTGCTTGCCGCCGGGCGCGATCAGGGCCTGGCCCGGGACGACGCGGTCGTTGTTCTGCGCCTCCCTGACCGAGATCCGGCAGATCCCGTCCAGGCGCGCGGCGAAGGCGGCGGTGAATTTTTCCGGCATGTGCTGCACGATCACCATCCCCGGGCATACGCGTGGCAAGCCGGTCAGCACTTCTTCCAGCGCCTGCGTGCCGCCGGTGGACGTGCCGATGGCGACCAGGCGCTCGGTGGTCTGCAGCACCGGCTGCGCCGCGCCGGGGCGATGGTCTGGCGCCGGCAGGACGGCGTCGGCGCTGTGCTTGGGCGTGGCCACGGCCGGCGCCGCATGGCCGGCGGGCAGGCGCCGCACGCGGGCCCGGGCCGCCGCGCGCACAGTGGCGATCAGTTCGGCGGCGCTGTCGGTCAGGAACTGCTTGAGCCCGAGCTTGGGTTTGGTCACGACCGACACCGCGCCGGCGGCCAGCGCCTCCACCGTGACCCGCGCGCCTTTCTCGGTCAGGGTCGAACAGATCACCACCGGCGTGGGACGCTCCTGCATGATCTTGCGCAGAAAGGTCAGGCCATCCATGCGCGGCATCTCGATGTCCAGCACGATCACGTCGGGCCACGCCTGCTTCATGCGCTCGGCGGCAAGGATGGGATCGGCAGCGGCGTGCAGCACCTCGATGCCGGGCGCTTCAGACAACAGGCCGGCCAGCACCTGGCGCACCACGGCGGAGTCGTCGACGACCATGACTTTGATGGATGACATAGGATTCATGGCTTGCGGTAAACGGACGGCATCACGCTGCGCACCGCATCGGTCACGCCGTGCAGGCTTTCCGAATGGCCGATGAACAGGTGCCCGCCGGGCTTGAGCAGGCCCAGCACGCGGTCCACCACCTGTCGCTTGGTATCGCCGTTGAAATAGATCATGACGTTGCGCAGGAAAATCACGTCGAAGCGTCCCAGGTCGGGCAGCGGCGCGTTCAGGTTCGCATGCAGGAAGCGCACATGGGCTCGTACCGCGCGGTCGACCAGCAAGGTGCCGGCATGCTGGCCGGTGCCTTTCAGGCAGAAGCGCTTGCGGTAGTCGTCCGGCATCTGGAGTGCCCGCTGTTCGGAGTAGTGTCCCGTGCGCGCACGCTCCAGCACGCGGGTGCTGATGTCGGTGCCGACGATTTCGAAGGGCCGCCTGTCGGCCAGGCAATCGCGCAACACCATCGCCGCGGTATAGGCTTCCTCACCCGTCGAGCTGGCCGCGCTCCAGACGCGAAACGGCTGGGACGCGCCGGTGGCCAGGCGGCGCAGCATGTCGAAATGCCGCGGTTCCCGAAAGAAATAGGTTTCGTTGGTCGTCAGCAGATCGATCGCGATCTGCATTTCCGCCGCGCCGGCCGCGCCTTGCAGCAGCGCGAAATAATCGCCGTAGCTGTCCACGCCGCGCGCATGCACGCGCTTCGATAGCCGTCCGGATACCAGCGCCTTCTTGGCCGGCGCCAGCGTGATGCCCGCCGCCTCGTAGATGAAGCGCTGGAACTGGGCGAATTCCCTGTCGTTGATCGGCTGCATGGCGATGGGCGGTCGAGTATTCAGTCTTCGCTGGAAACTTCTGTGGGAGTGCGCAGCAGCGGCAGCCGCGCGCGATGCGTACGCAACCAGGATGGGATGGCTTCGCCCGGCATGGCGCGGGCAATGAAATACCCCTGGCCCAGCGCGCATCCCAGCCGCTGCACCAGCCGCCAGTCCTCCAGCGTCTCGATGCCTTCGGCGGTCGTGGTCATGCCCATCTCCGTTGCCATATCGATGGCCGCGCCCAGGATGGTGCGCAACTGCTTGCGGCCGTTGGCGCCGTGCACGAAGCTGCGGTCTATCTTCAGCTCGGTGAACGGCACGCGCGTCAATTGCTGCATGGACGAGAAGCCGGTGCCGTAGTCGTCGATGGACAGGCCGAAGCCGCGCAGGCGCAGCCGCGCCAGCAATCCGCGCGCGGCGCTGTCGGCCTCGACCAGCGAGCTTTCCGTGATCTCGAACACCAGTTGCCCGGGCGGAACCTGGAAGCGCTCCACCACTTCCAGGATGCCGTTGGCCAGGCCCGGCCAATCCAGCAGCAATGGCGACAGGTTCACCGCCAGGGAGAGCCGCAGCCCGCGCCGGCTCCAGCGCGACACCTGGGCCAGAGCCTGCTCCATCACAATGAAGGTAAAGGGATGGATCAGGCCGTAGCGCTCGGCCAGCGGCACGAATCGAGCCGGCGCGATGTCGCCCAGCTCGGGATGCGTCCAGCGCGCAAGGGCTTCCACGCCGCGTATGAGTCCGGTGCGGATGTCGGCCTTGGGCTGATAGTGCACGCGGATCTGGCCATCGCGCAGCGCCGCTTCCAGCATGCTCGGGGGGATATGCGTGGCGCTGTCGGGCGCGTTCGCCGCCACGCCGCCCGCCGCGGCCAGCCCGCCCGGCGTGCGCACGCCGCGCATGTCCAGCGCGTCGGACAGTCCGGCCAGCGTCAAGGGTTTCTCCAGGCCGGCCAATACCTGGAAGCCCATGCCGGCGGCCACCGAGACCACGGAATCGATCATCGCGCTCTCTCGGCCGGAGGCGATCACCAGGTCGGGGATGACGTCGCGGATCAACAGCTGCTCCAGCAGCTCGATGCAATCCATGCCGGGCATTTCGATATCGACGATCATCACCGACGGCCGTGGCGACAGCCGTTCCAGCAATGCCAGCGCCGTCGTGCCGCCCACGGCCTCGTGCACGGCGTCGATTCCGAGCTTGCGGCACAGCGAGGCGATGTGCATGCGATGCACGGCGCTGTCGTCGACGATCAGGACCGACACCACGCCGGGCGGCGCAACCGCCATCTGCCTGGCCCGGTCCTGCCCGTTCATATCACGCTCGCGCCTTCCGGCATGGCGGCCTGGTGCACGGCGTCGGAAGCCGCGTTCAGCCCATCCAACGCCATGACGGGTCCGACCGCGAGCAGGATGACGAAACGGCCGCGCACCTTGCCGACGCCGGCGATGAAATCGCTGCGCAGGCCCGCGCCGAACGCGGGCGGCGGCTCGATGTCGGCCTGGGCGATTTCCAGCACCTCGTTCACGCCGTCCACCACGACGCCCGCGACCTGGCGGCCGCCGTCGTCCGTGTCCAGTTCGACGATGACGATGCAGGTGCGCTTGGTCACCGCCGACGGCTCGCGGCCGAAGCGGGCCTGCAGGTCCATGACCGGCACCACCGCGCCGCGCAGGTTGATGACGCCGCGTATGCACGCCGGCATCATCGGCACCAGCGTCAGGTCGTGGTATTCGATGATTTCCTTGATGGCCAGGATGCCGATGGCGAAGGTATCGCCGCCCAGCATGAAGGTCAGGTACTGCGACGGCTCGGCACCCGCCTGGGCGCCCGCACCGTAGGGTTGCGGCATCGCGCTCATCGCACTGCCCCTCAATAACGCACGAATTGCGATTCGTCGATCGCGTCGGCGCCGGCCGCGGCATAGGCCAGCTTGCCCGCGGGTTCCGCTTCGACGTCCCTGCCCAGCGCGGCGGTGGGCCGGCGCGCTGCCAGGGGACGCTTGCGCGCCGCCGCGGCCGTACCGGCGGCGCGGGCCACGCTGTCGGACAGCTTGAAGAAGCTCATCGCCGCTTGCAGCTGTTCGGCCTGCGCGCTCATTTCTTCCGCGGTGGCGGCCAGCTCTTCAGAGCTGGAAGCGTTCTGCTGGGTGGTCTGGCTCAACTGCGCGACGGCCGCGTTGATCTGCCCCACGCCGGACGATTGTTCTTCCGACGCGGCCGTGATTTCCTGCACCAGGTCGGAGGTCTTGCGTATGTTGGGGACCATCTGCTCCAGCAGGCGGCCGGCGCGTTCGGCCAGGTCCACGCTGGAACCCGCCACGTCGCCGATCTCCTGCGCGGCGACCTGGCTGCGTTCGGCCAGCTTGCGCACTTCGGCCGCCACCACGGCGAAGCCCTTGCCATGCTCGCCAGCACGCGCCGCTTCGATGGCGGCGTTCAGGGCCAGCAGGTTGGTCTGGTAGGCGATGTCGTCGATGATGCCGATCTTCTGCGCGATCTGCTTCATTGCTGCCACCGTCGACGTCACGGCCTCGCCGCCTTCGGCCGCTTCCGTGGAGGCCTTGGTCGCCATGCTGTCAGTGACCTTGGCGTTCTCGGTGTTCTGCGCGATGGACGCCGTCATCTGTTCGATGGACGCGCTGGTTTCCTCCACGCCGGCGGCCTGCTCGCTGGAGGCCTGGCTGAGCGATTGCGCGGTGGCGCTGACTTCCTCGGACGCGCCGGCCAGCGCTTCCGCGCTGCTGTTCACTTCCGACACCACCTGCGACAGGCGCGTGACCATGTTGCCGACGTTGGCCATCATGCTGGTTGTGTCGCCCTTGCGCGTTTTCACCTCCACCGACAGGTCGCCTCCGGCGACCTGCTGCAAGATGTGCGCCGCATAGGCGGGCTCGCCGCCCAGCAGCTTCAGCAAGCCGCGGGTGATCAGCAGGCCGATCAGCAGCGCCAGCACCAGGGCGCCGCCGGACAGCGCCATCACAAGCATGCGCGTCTGGTCGTACATCTCGTCCCCGGCGGCATTGGCCGCGTCCATCTGCTGCACTTCGTAGTTCAGCAAATCACGCACGGCGACCTCAAGCGCGGTATTGGCCGGCAGGATATCGCTGCGCAGGTACGCGACCGCATTCGACTTATCGGCCGCCGACGCCAGCGCGAAGAAGCCGTCGATGCGCTGCTCCAGCGCGGCGCGGTTGTCCTCGACCTTCTTCAGCAATGCGCGGGGCGTTTCGCCGCTGATGGTCTTGTCCAGCTTGCCCATCGCCTGTCCCCGCGCGGCGGCGTTGTCGGCCAGGCGCTTGCGCAGGCGGGTCGCTTCGGCGTCGTCGGCCGCCAGCAGCAGGCCACGCAACTGCCGGCCGTCGTCCAGCGACTTCTGCAGCACCTCGTTCAGCAGCGCCGTCTTGGGATAGCGGTTCATGGTCACGTCGGTCAGCGACTCGTTGATCTTCTCCAGCCGCGTGATGCTCAATACCGATATCGCGGCCAGCAGCACGATCATGATGCCGAACCCCCATGCCAACCGCGTGGCCACCTTCATATTCCCGAACATGCCTTTCTCCAAAATGAACTGCGTGGCGGCCGGCCCGGCCGCGCGGGTGCCACGTCAAGCGGACATGCGGGCATGGCCCGCGGTTGCGGAATTGCGCGCCTCGGCCATCAGGGCCGGGACGTCCAGGATCAATGCGACTTCGCCGCTGCCCAGGATGCTGGAGCCGCTGATGCCGCGCGCCTGCGCGAACAGGCGCGACAAGGGCTTGATCACCGCCTGCGTCTCGCCCAGCAGGGTGTCCACCACCAGCCCGATGCGGTCGCCGCCGTGGCGGACCACGACGATGTTCTCTCGCGCAGTGGGCTGCCCCGGCAGGTCGAACATGCGGCGCAGGCGTATGAAAGGCAGCACCCGGCCCCGCAGGTCGGTGTAGTCGCGGCCCTGCACCGGCGTATAGGCGATGCATTCGTCCACCATATCGAGCGGCAGCACGAAGAGCGAGCGCCCCACCGCCACCTGGAAGCCGTCGATGATGGCCAGCGTCAGCGGCAGCCGCACCGCGACCGTGCTGCCCTGCCCGGCGCGGCTGGTGACTTCGACGCTGCCGCGCAAGGCCTCGATGTTGCGCTTGACCACGTCCATGCCGACGCCGCGCCCCGACAGGTCGGTGACGGCCGGCGCCGTGGAAAACCCCGGCTCGAAGATCAGCCTGTAGACGTCTTCGTCGCGCATGCCGCGGCCGTCTTCGATCAGCCCGCGTTCGATGGCCTTGGCGACGATGCGCTCGCGGTTCAGGCCGGCGCCGTCGTCGCCGACCTGGATCACGATGTGGCCGGATTCATGGCGCGCGTCCAACGTGATGGTGCCGTGCGCGGGCTTGCCCGCCGCCGCGCGCGCCTGCGGCGACTCGATGCCGTGATCCATGGCGTTGCGCACCAGGTGGGTGAGCGGATCGCCGATGCGTTCGACCACCGTCTTGTCCAGTTCGGTGTCCTCGCCGCGCACCACCAGTTCGATGTGCTTGCCCAGGCTGCGCGAGACGTCGTGCACCACGCGCCGGAAGCGGTTGAAGGTGGCGCCTATCTTCACCATGCGCAGTTGCAGCGTGCTGTCGCGCACGGCCTCGACCAGGGCGGCCACCTGGGCATTGCAGGCCTGGAGCTCGGCATTGCCGGCGCGGGCCGCCGCCACGCCGGCCCCGGACGACGCGGTGATCAATTCCCCCACCAGCCCGATCAGGTGATCCAGCTTCTCCGCGTCGATGCGCATCGAGCGGCTTTCCTGCGACTTGCTGTCCTTGGCCTGGCGTTGCTTGGCCAGCGCGCGATCCACTACCGGTTCCGCCACCGTCTGCTGGCGCACCAGGATTTCACCCAGCGGCCCGTCGGCCGTGCCGCTGCGCTGGGCATGCAAGGCCTCCTCGAGTTCGCGCGGCGTCAGGGTGCCGCAACGCACCAGCATTTCGCCCAGCATGACGGGCTCTTCGCCGAGTTCCTCGATCATCAGCATGTAGTCGGCCATGCGGCTGCGCGGCGGAATGATGCGGATGTCGCAATCGTCCAGTACGAATTCGAAGGTGCTCTCGATGGTGGCCTTGTCGGCCGGGCTGTCCAGGCCGATCTCCAGCCCCAGGTAGCAGGCTTCCGGGTCCATGGCTTCCAGCGTCGGCAGACGTCCCGTCTGGCAGGCCACGCCGGTGACGCGACCCAGCTTGTGCAGGTAGCGTACGAAGGACAATGGGTCCATGCCATTGCGCAGGACGCCTTCGTGGAAGCGCAGGGAAATGTGCCAGTGGTCGCCGACGGCGGCCGCATCGTCGACCGATGCACCCACCGCAATGCCCGCCGATACGCCGTCCAGGCCCTCTGCCATCGCCGCGCCGTCGTCCGCGCAGGGCGGGCAGGCGGCTGCTCCGGCTGCCGCCCCGGCTTCCAGATAGGCCGCCAGCCGCGGCAGCAGGGCCGCCGCTTCGCTTTGCAGGTCCGGATCCGCTTCCTGGCGGTGGTCCGCGACCCGCTCCACCAGGCTGCCGATATGGTCGCCGCAGGCCAGCATCAGCGCCACCAGGTCGCCATCGATCGCGATGCCGCCTTCCCGCACCCGGTCCAGGACGCTCTCGACCTGGTGGGTGAAGGCGACGATGTCATCGATGCCGAACAGGCCGGCCGAGCCCTTGATGGTGTGCGCCGCGCGAAAGATCGCGTTGATGGCATCGCAGGGATCGTCGACGTCCGCGACGACCAATAGCGCGGACTCCATCTCGCCCAAGAGCTCGCGGCTCTCGGTGATGAAGGTTTGCAGTGCCTGTTCCATGTCCATGGTGATGCTCCGGGCCGTCAGGCCGGCGATGCCGTCGCGCCGGCGCGCGCGGCGGCGTACAGGTCGGCGCAGATGCCATCGGGCGCCAGATCGTCGCGCGCATCCGCGAACGCGTCTTCCAGGCCCAGCAGCTGGATGGCGGACTCGACGCTGGGCGCCATGCCGGCCAGGCGGACTTCCCGGCCACGAGCCCGCGCATAAGCGCGCGCCGCCAGCAGCAATTGCAGGCCGGCCGTGTCGGCTTCCGTCACGTCGCGCAGGTCCAGCCGCAGCGCGGCGGGAGCGTCATCCGCCGACAGCGCCTGCAGGAGGCGCTGCCGCACATCCTGCGCGGTGTAGATGGTGAGTTCGCCGTCAAGGCGCAGGTGGACGTTGGGCACGGCGGGTCTCCAGGCAGGCTCGATGTCCGCCGGTCAGGGCAGAATCAGTTTTTCGACGGCGCCCAGCAGCTGCGCGGGCTGGAAGGGCTTGACCACCCAGGCCTTGGCGCCGGCCAGTTGGCCTTCGCGCTTCTTGGCTTCCTGGCTTTCCGTGGTGAGCATGATCACCGGCGTGAAGCGATACGCGGGCAGTTGCTTGACCTCTTTCAGGAAGGTGATGCCATCCATCTGCGGCATGTTCACGTCGCTGATGATCAGGTGCACTTTCTGGCCCGTCAGCTTGGACAGGGCGTCCTGGCCGTCGCGTCCCTCGATCACGTCGTAGCCCGCGCCGCGCAGCGCGATGCCGACCACCTGCCGCACCGAGGCGGAGTCGTCGACGATGAGGATGGTCTTGGCCATGGCGGGGCTCCTGGTTGTATGGCTGAGGGCAACGGGCCCGGGATTCAGAAAAAAGTAATGTCCGTCGACGCCGCCGCCGGGGCGGACTGGGTCGTCCTTGCGGCCGGCGATGGGGCCGCGCCCTGGTGTATGTCGCGCTCGTCGGCCATGGCGTAGGTGCGCTCCAGCTCGGACAGCAGCGGCGCCGCGTCCAGCGGCCGCAATTCGCCGGCGGCCGCGCAGGCCTCGCCATAGTCCTGCATGACGGCGGGCAGCCGCTCGATGTTCGCGCCGACGTGCGACATCACCTGGCCGACGCGATCCTGGAACTGCAGCTGCACCAGCGCCTGGCTGACCTCTTCCTGGATGCCCTGGCTTTCCTCGCGCAGCAGGTCGGTCGTCCGGCCCAGGCCGTCGGCGAAGGAGCGGAACCGTTCCAGGACTTCCTGTATGGTGCCTTCCGACGCGGCGATGGCGGCCTGCTCGCTGCGGGTGGACTCTTCCGCGGCTGCGCAGGTGGCGACGATGGCGTCGCCGATGAAGGCGATTTTCTCGGCGATGCGCGCGCCGGTCTCGCCCGACTGCTTGGACAGGGCGCGCACCTCCTGCGCCACCGTGGCAAAGCCCCGGCCCAGGCTGCCGGCATGGGCGGCTTCGATGGTGGCGTTGATGGCCAGCAGATTGGTCTGCTGCGTGATCTGGCCGATGGCCTGCACCATGCCCTGCAGCTCGTCGACGAAGCCCTTCAGGCCCTGGACCTTGCCCAGCAGCTCGACCTTGGTCTTCATGCTCGCGCTCAACTGGTCCACCACGGTGTGCAACTGCTCGGCGCTGCGCGCCGACACGCCGGCGGCCGATTCGCCATGGCCGCTGCTGTCGCGCGTGGACAGCTTCAGGGTCTGGTCCAGCCGCGTGGAGATTTCACCGAAGCGCATGCTCAGGGCGGTGACCGCGGTTTCCATCTGGGTGCGCGACGACTCGATCTGGCGCGACCACACTGGTGCCAGGTCGCCGCAGAAGGACGCCAGGTTTTGCACGTGGGCGTCCACGTCCAGGTCCTGGCTGCCAGCGCCGCGTCGGGCCGCGTAGCCCGCCAGCAAGCCGGCCACGACCAGGGCGCCGGCCGCGGCCAGGGGCTGGGTGGCCCAGGCGCCCGCCCAGGCGGTGGCGGCGCCGCCCGCAATGCCCAGCACCGGCGCGGCGGCGGAGGACCAGGAGAATCCGGCGATATTCATGTAGCAGGCGTCCGTCGGAAGGTCCGCCGGGGTTGGCGGTTGTACAGGAACAACGGCAGCGCGGGCGCAAGCCTAAGGGCACGGCCGGCCAGATTAGGGCACTCCACCGGCCAACATTGTCTTTTTGTTCAAATGTGTTAACAATTGAACGGCGCGCTTATCGGGCGCAGCTTCAGTGGCGTACTGATACGCGGCTGGTGGTTTACAGCCGCAATTCCCTGGCGATGACGATGCTCAGTAGCACTGAACCCCCACCGGGCCAGCCTCCCGGCCCCGGCCTCCCCGCCCTGCTCCCGCCCGCCGCGGGCATGATGGCGGGGATGGTGGCGCACCCGGCCGTGCCCACCATCCGCCCCGTCACCCTGCGGCAGCTGTTGAGCGAAGTGGCACGGCGCGGCAGGGACCCGCGCCCGCTGTGCGACGGCCTGGGCTTCGGGCCGGACGACCTGGAGCAGGACGGGTTTTTCGTTTCCGGCAGGCAGGCGACGCAGTTGATCCGGCGAGCCCTGCCCGTGCTGGGCGATCCCGCGCTGGGACTGGAAATGGGCGCCGGGGTCAACATCGTTTCCTGGGGGCTGGTCACGCTGGGCCTGATGGCGTGCGCGTCCTCGCGCCAGTTGCTGGACTTCGCCATCGAGCACCAGCACCACGCCGGCTGCCTGCCCAGCCTGCATGGCGAAGAAACCGGCCAGGCTTTCCGGCTGGTGGCGCGCGCGCCCGTCGCCGATCGCGACGTGGCCATCTTCCTGGTGGACAAGGCCCTGGCGTCGCTGACGCAACTCGGCCGCCAGGTCGTGGGCACGCACTTCAACCCCAACCGGGTGGACCTGGTGAGGGAGCGGCCGTCCTATGGCGCGGTCTATGAACGGGTCTTTCGTTGCCCGGTCCGTTTCGGCAGCGCCGAAAACCGCATCTATTTTCCCGTCGAGCCCTATGCCGTGCGCAGCGCCGACGCGGTGGTACTGCGCCAGGTACGGCACGAACTGGCACGCGCCGCCACGCCATCCGGCGTCTGCGTGATGCAGGCCTGCGTGGTGCAGGCCATCCGGCGCGACCTGGCCGCGCCGCCGCCGCTGAACGCGATCGCCGCATCGCTGCACATCAGCGAACGCACGCTGCGCCGCCGACTGGCCGAACGGGGCAGCAGCTATGCCGAACTGCTATGCCAGGAGCGCCGCGCGCGCGCCCTGGCGCTGGTCGCGCACTCCACGCGCAGCGTCCAGCAGATCGCGCTGGAGTGCGGATTCAGCGACGCCCGCACCTTGCAGCGGGCCTTCAAGCGCTGGACGGGGTACAGCCCCATGGCCTTCCGCGACCAGGCACGGCTGCGGCCGCTCGAGACGGACCCCGCGGCCTGAGCCTGCCAGGTCAAGCCGTCCGCGCCAATGCGCGCAGGGCTTCGGCCAACCTGTCCATCTCGTCGTCGGTGGTCAGGTAGCTCACCGACGCGCGGGCGATCTCGGCCAGGCCGCGCGCCCGCATATCCAGCGGCGTATAGGCCGGACCGTTGCCGCTGATGGAAATGCCCTGCCCGGCCAGCTCGCGCATCACGGCGGCGACATCGCGTCCCGCCACGGCGAACGACACCAGACCCGAGCGGTGCGGGTCCAGGCCCTGGTCGAGGACGTCGACGCCCGGGATGTCCGCCAGCAGCCCGCGCAGGGCTCGCGCATTGCGGTCCACGCGTGCCCTTATGTTGTGGATGCCGATATCCAGCGCTTCGCGCAGGGCGTTGGCGAGCCCGCAGCGCAGTACGTAGGATCGTTCGGAAGGCTCGAAACGCGCCGCGTCGGTTCGCATCACGGGCAGGCCATCGTCGTCCAGCGGCGCGGTGTGCGTGTCGGCCAGCGTGGCGCTCAGCCGCGGCAGGAAGTCCTGGCGGATATACAGCAGCCCCGTTTCGCGCGGGCCGCGCAGCGCCTTGCGGCCGACGCCGGTCAGGACGTCGCAGCCGACTTCATTCACGTCGACGGGTAGTTGCCCCAGGACCTGCGCGGCATCCACGAAATACGGAATGCCGTGGCGGCGCGCCACCGCGCCGATGGCGGCCGCGGGATTGATCAGGCCGCCGTTGGCCGGCATCCAGGTCACGCAGATCGCCCGCACGCGTTCGCCACCATGTTCGTCGATCATGGCCTCCAGCGCGCGCGGGTCCGCCATGCCGGTATCGTCGGACGGAATGGTTTCGATGCGCGCGCCGTGGCGCACGGCGGCCACGTGCATCGCGGCGATATTGCCGCCCCACTCATGGCGCGCGACCAGTATGCGATCGCCGGGCTTCCAATCCCCCAGCCCCGCGAAGGCGCTGCCCCAGCCCACGGAATTGCCGGTGGTCAATGCGATTTCCGCGGGTCGCGCATGCAGCAGCGTCGCCGCCAGGATGCGCGCCTGTTCCGCCTGCTCGCGGGCCGCCGCGCCGGCTTCGATCGGGCCCATCTCGGCCTCGCGCCACATCTGCGTGCGCATGGCTTCCAGCGTGTCGACGGAAGGCAGCGACGAACCCGCGTGATTGAAGTGCACCGTCGTGCGCGTGCCCGGCGTGCGGGCGCGCAAGGCGTCGATGGCGGTATCGCTGAGCGGACCTGGATCGGCCGCCGCGGTGGGGGGTGTGGCGTTCATGCTGTGTTGGCTCCGGACCGGAACGCCGCAGAGCGGCGGCGAGTGCCTATGCTAGCCCATGGACGGCGTGGCACCGGGGACCGGATGGCGCGACGCGATCCGGCCTGGCGCAGGTAACGCAGGTAACGCAGGTGGGTTTGCTCGTCGGCATCGCCCCGTATTCATCCTCGTGACTTGGACCCTGGACCTGGACCTGGACCTGGGCCTGGACCTGGACCTGGGCCTGGACCTGGGCCTGGACCTGGACCTGGACCTAGCGGCCCAGCGGAAACTGTTCTTCCAGGTAGACGTTCTGCCATGCAACGTATTGATCCAGGGCCTCCACGCCGCCTATCGCGTCCAGCGCCTGCCGCATCGCGGCGCCCGGCCGCCACGCCAGCGGCGCGCCCGTGGCGATGGCGTCCGTCGTGCCCGGAATGAAATGCAGTGGCGACAGCCAACGGCACTCCAGGCCCAGTTCCGCGAGTATGCGTTGCGACAGGTAATCCACCGCGCCGCGCTCGCCCGCGCCCAGGTCGACGATGCGCTGCGGATCGATGCGGCCGCCAGCGCCCATCCAGGCGGCGGGGCTTTGCGGATCGGCTTCGGTCAGGACCGATACCAGCGCCCTGATCGCATGACAGACCGGGTCCAGGGGCAACAGGCGCCCGCCGGCGAACAGATGCAGGAAATTCCCCACCGGCCTGTCATCGCGCAAAGGCAGCGTGATCAACTGACTGGCGCGATCGACGCCGAAGGCGATGCCGGTCGTCCCTGTCCCGCCACCGCCGCCGTAGAACGCCATCCCGTCACGATGCCCGCCGGGCGACACCAGCGCCACCAGCCAGCGCCGCGGGCCGGACAGGGCCAGTACGTTTTCCTCGACGGCGCGGCGTAGCAGCACCTTGAACGTGGCCGACTTATCGAGCCGCGACAACAGGGTCGTCAATGGTTGCTGGTCCACCTGCTTCTGCGCCAGGAAGGCCGCCGCCTGGCTGGGCCCGGGCTCGGCCTGCAGCAGGATCGAATCGAAATACAAGGACGACGACAGGGCCTGCTCGTCGGGCATGGCGGGGCGTTTGGCATCCCCCAGCACCAGGCAGCTATTCCAGACGGTTTCGGTCTCGGAGATATGGAGGGTATCCCGGCCAGCAGCCTGGATGGCAGTACCGCCGTGCACCATCGTGGCGGCAGGTCCACGCGCGCCACGCGACGCTGAGCTGTTCGTAATGAGCCACCCACGCCCGTGGGCGCCGTTGGAAAGATCGATGTCCCACCGGATGGGATCTGATTGGAATACATGCCGGCTCCTCCAGCCACGCGCTACGGAGCGCTTACGTAAGCGATCGGCGCCGCCGGTTCCGGGCGCCTGAAGATAGCGGATGCGGTGGATGGCGCGCATGCGGCGATAGAGATTTACGCCTATCGCGCGCGTGGCCGCTCTCTGGTACAAACGTCTGGCTATTCGGACGGCTGCACGAGCGTGCGGCCTTCGATTTCCAAGACTTGCACGACTTGCGCGATTTCGACGACTTGCACGATTGCACGCGCGAGCGCGCGCCACACGCCTACCCAAAGGACGCCCCATGACCCGCGACGCCGCGATCGCCCGCGCCGACGACTACTTCCAATCCGGCGGATTCCGCGAATGCCTGGCCCGCCGTATCGCCATGCCCACCGAAAGCCAGAACCCGGATCGCGCCGCGGACCTGGCCGCCTATCTCGATACGGAAATGCGGCCCGCCTTCCAGGCCATGGGCTTCGAATGCCGCACGCTGACGCATCCCAAGGCGCGCGCGCCTTTCCTGTATGCGGAAAGAATCGAGGACCCCGCGCTCCCCACGGTGCTGGGCTACGGGCACGGCGACGTCATCCGGGGCCTGGATGCCGAGTGGCGCGAAGGCCTGTCGCCCTGGCAACTGACGGAATCGCAGGGTCGCTGGTATGGCCGCGGCATCGCCGACAACAAAGGCCAGCATACGGTCAACATGGAAGCGCTGCGCAGCGTGCTCGACACCCGGGGCAAGCTCGGCTTCAATGCCAAGTTCCTGGTGGAGATGGGCGAGGAAAACGGCTCGCCCGGCCTGCGCCAGGTTTGCGAAGACCACCGCGACCTGCTCGCGGCAGACCTGCTCATCGCATCGGACGGCCCGCGGCTGCGCGCGGAACGGCCGACCGTCTTCCTGGGTGCGCGCGGCGGCCTGAACTTCGACATGACTATCGAGGCCCGCGAAGGCGGGCACCATTCCGGCAACTGGGGCGGCCTGCTCTCCAACCCCGGCATCCAGCTGGCGCATGCCATCGCCTGCATCGTCTCCCCTACCGGCCAGATCCGCATTCCGGCCTGGGTGCCCAAGGAACTGCCCGCATCGGTGCGGCGCGTGCTGGCCGACTGCGACGTCGATGGCGGCGCGGACGGCCCCGCCATCGACCCGGACTGGGGCGAGCCGGGCCTGACGCCGGCCGAGCAGGTCTATGGCTGGTGTTCTTTCGAGGTCCTGGCCTTCAAGACCGGCAATCCGGAAACGCCGGTCAACGCGATCCCGCCGCGCGCCTGGGCGCGCTGCCAGTTGCGCTTCGTCGTCGGCGTCGATACCGACGAGCTGCTGCCCGCGCTGCGGCGGCATCTCGATCGCCACGGTTTCCCCATGGTCCAACTGACCCTGACGCGCGAGAGCATGTTCACGGCGACGCGCCTGGATCCCGACGATCCCTGGGTGCGGTGGACCGTCGAGTCCCTGGAGAAGACAGGCGGTAAAAAACCCGCCATCCTGCCCAACCTGGGCGGCTCGCTACCCAACGACATCTTCACGGACGTCCTGGGCCTGCGCACCATCTGGGTTCCGCATTCCTATCCTTCCTGCGCGCAGCATGCGCCCAACGAACACCTGCCGCCAGAGCTGCTGCGTGAGGGCCTGCGGCTGATGACGGGCCTGTATTGGGATCTGGGTTCCGGGCAGACGCCGGCCGTGCAGCGCGCGTGACGGCGACGACGCCTAAGCAGCCGTGCCCTTGAGCGCCGCCAGTTCGGCATACACCGTCGCGCGACTGATGCCGAGCACGCCGGCCACATAGGCCGGCGCCCGCTTGCCTTCGAACGCGCCGGTGCGATACAGGTCCTCGATCAGGCTACGCCGCTGCTCCCGATCCAGCCGCGCCACCGTGGTGTTGTGCGCCGCGATCCAGTCCGCCACATAGCGATTGAGACGTTCGTGCCAATCGTTGCGGAACAGGTCGTCCGGACGCGGACGCTGGTCCGGCACGCGCAGGAAGCCGTCCAGCATGCGGCGCACCGCATCGAATTCCGTCACGTCGGCATTCACGCAGAGCAGGCCTATCGCGCGATCCTGCTCATCGCGCAGCACCGCGGTCACCGACTTGATGCGACGGCCGTCCCAATTGATTTTCTCGTAGGGACCGATCACCGATGCGTCAGGCGCGAAATCCACTTCATCCAGATCGGAAGGATCGCCGGCCGCGCGCGGCGAGAACGGGTGCGCGACGTAGACCACGCTGTTCGTGCGCATATCGTGCACGACCGCTTCCACGAAAGGACTGAACAGCGCGGCCAGCGCGTCGGCGACGACGTAGTAGGGCCGCAACGCACCGGCGGGGCCGGCCGGCGCCCGCCGTGGGCTCTTGCCGCGTGGCGCCGCGCCTGCCGCCGACGCTTCCGTTGATGCCGGTGCTGCTCTTGCCGCCGTCGTCTTCGTCAATCCAGTCCCCTGACATTTTTTCCAAATTGGATTTTATCGTCTAATATTTGCTTTCACTACTATCCTATCGCGCTGCCCAGGAGCATTCCATGCAGGACTTGTCCGCCGCCATCATGGCCGCCCATGCCGCCATCCGCCCGCACGTGCCGTTTTCCCCGTTGGAACGCAGCGGCGCCCTGTCCGCCGCGCTGGACTGCGACGTCCGGCTCAAGTGCGACCACCTGCTGCCCATCGGGGCCTTCAAGGTGCGCGGGGCCACCAACAAGATCAGCGTTCTGGGCGAAGCCGCGCGCAAGACCGGTGTGGTCACCGCGTCGACCGGCAATCATGGCATGGCGGCCGCATGGGCGGGGGCGCGGGCCGGCGTACCGGTCACGGTCTATGTGCCGGCCACGGCCGTGCGCGGCAAGCTCGACGCCATCGAAAGGCTGGGCGCCCGGCTCGTCATCGTGGACGCTCCGCCCATCGAAGCGGAACGGCAGGCGCGCCGCTACGGCGCCGAGCATGGCATTCCGTACATCTCGCCCTACAACGATTTCCACATCATCGCGGGCCAAGGCACCATCGGCGTCGAGATCGCCGAACAGGCCGGCGCCGACGTGCTGGACGCGGTATTCGTATGCGTGGGCGGCGGCGGCCTGGTCAGCGGCCTGGGAACCGCCATCAAGCACCTGTCGCCCCGAACCCGCGTGGTCGGCGTCTGGCCGGAAAACTCCCAGTGCATGCTGCGCGCCCTGGAAGCCGGCCGCATCGTCGACGTCGAGGAACAACCCACCTTGTCCGACGCCACCGCCGGCGCCGTGGAAGAAGGCTCCATCACCTTCCCCATCTGCCAACAGGTCATCGACGACCGGGTCACGGTTTCCGAAACAGAAATCGCCAAGGCGATGCGCGCCGTCGCGGAAACCGATCACTGGATGGTGGAAGGCGCAGCCGGCGTGGCGCTGGCCGGGCTGATGCAGCGCAAGGACGAATGGCGTGGCAAGAAAGTCGCAGTGGTGTTGTGCGGGCGGAATATCAGCGTGGAGAAGTTCGTTGAGGCGGTAGGCTGAAGTAAAACGCGGGCCGAGCTGCCGGTCAGGGCGGGTCTCCGGCCCAGCTTTCATACTTGAAGCCCGTTATATCTATACGCTCGTAGTGCCTCGCGTTATTGGTCACCAGCACAGCGTTCGAGTCGATTGCGTGGGCAGCAATCATGGTATCCGCATATCCGATCGGCGTACCGGCTGCTTCCAGCTGCGCTCGCACGTTGGCGTAAACATCGGCAGCGCCTGACTCCCATGGGATGACGGGCATCGCATCCAGGAAACGACTGACCAATAGCGCCAATCGCTTCGCATCGGGCCTGCGTGCGATGCCGTAGAGGAGTTCTCCACGAGTGATGACTGAAATACAAACCCGGTCAGGGTTCGTATTACGAAAACGAGCATCCACCGAGCGACTATGCCCGCGGATCAAATAGCTACATACGTCCGTATCCAACATGAACAGCGGGGACTTCGTGCCGGACATGTTCACTCTTTCCAGTCATCGAAGATGCCGCCTGGGACGGTCGGCTGGTTGAGAGGCCGGTCCGCCATGTAGTCTGCCGGTACCAAGGTTTCGTCTCGCAGCTTGAAGAAGGCATCCCACGCGGAGGCATGCGGCTGTTCCGTGATGGTTACAGCACCGGTGGCATCGTCGCGAGTGATGTAGACCGTTTCCGCGGTGAAGCTGAAACCGGAGGGTAAACGCACGGCCCAGCTGTTGCCCGACTTGAACACTTTGGTTTTTTTGGTGATCGCCATCGCGGACCTCCGCCGAACCCGGTTGGGCATTATAGGAACGTATATACATATTGTATATACGTTTTCAGAGATGAGATAGGACGGTGCGTGAAGCCCGGCGAGGGAAAAGCAAACAGACATGACCCGGTTCCATGAAGCGCGCTGCTCGACACACGTCGAACGACCGCTGAATTTGAGACAGGCCTGAGTCACCCCATGACGAGGAGGCTTCCATGTTCCAAGCCGCTATACAGTCTGTTTTCTCGACACCGCTGCAACATACAACGACAGCTCAGGTGTGCTTGCCGATCGCCCGCGCCGCGCGCATCACCAGCGGTCCCAGCTCAGCCCGCGCTCGCTCCAGCGACCACCTCGGCTTGGGGACCGAGATATTCACCGCCGCGACCGGTTCGCCGGCGTCGCCCAATATCGTCGCGGCGACGTTCACATCCCCGGAATAGAACTCTTCATCCGCATAGGCGTAATGATCGCGCCGCGCCTCGTCTATCAATGCGCGCAGTTCGGCCGGATCGGTGGTTGTGCGGGGCGTGTGCTTGATACGGGCCACAGCGCGCAGCTTCCTGTCCAGCTCCGCCGGCGGCAGGTGCGCCCATAGCGCTCGACCAGAGGCCGAGGCAACGCAGGGAATCCGCGTGCCGGCCGGCATATAGACGGGAATATGTTTGGCCGGCGCGACGCGCATGACGAAGACCATGTTGTCCTGGTCGTCCGGCACCGACAGGTTGACGATCTCGCCGCACTCCTGGTTCAGCTGGTGCATGACGGCATGCGCGTGCTGGAACAGCGGCTGGCGATAGAGATAGCTGTAGCCCAGCCCCACCGCCTTCACCGTCGTGCTGTAGCGCTTGCTGCGCGGATCGCGCGTCAGATAGCCGGTCTGTTCCAGCGTATGCGCGACGCGCTGCGCCGACCCCATGGTGATGCCGTTTTCCTTGGCAATTTCCTGCAGGCTCATCGACGCATGCGCGCGGAAGCACTCCAGCACGGCCAGGCCCTTTTCCAGGGATTGGATCAACAAGGCGGAAGACTCGGCCACGGCGGCTCCTGGATCGGGCTAGGGAAACCCTTACGTTGTTGGGCGGGACATCCGCGCGGTATAACTATCGCTATACGGATTTCATTATCGCATAGCGATAATACACACGCGAGCATCATTCAGCACCGAGGCCACCGTTGGATTCAGAAGAAAAGCAGGCCGGACAGTCTTCCCCGCTGCCCGGCTCCGTCGACGTCGCCATCATCGGCGGCGGCGTGATCGGCGTCGGCACGGCCTATGCGCTGGCCCGCGCCGGCATGCGGGTCGCCCTGTTCGAGAAAGCCACGCTGGCCTGCGAGCAGTCCTCGCGCAACTGGGGCTGGGTGCGCACGCTGAACCGCGACCTGCCCGAAGTCCCGCTGGCGATACGCGCCAACCAGTTGTGGGGCGACATCCAGACCCGCATCGACGTGGGTTTCCGGCGCACCGGCATGCTTTACCTGCAGGAAACCGAGGCCGACGCCGCCGCGCATGAGGCCTGGATGGCCAGGGCCAGCACCTACGGCGTCGACGCCATCCAGCTGGACCGGCGCGCGACGCTCTATCACCTGCCGGAATCGGGCCGCACCTGGACCGGCGCCATGTACAGCGCCACCGATGGCGTGGCCGAACCGCGGATCGCGGTCCAGGGCATCGCCACGCTCGCGCGCCAGGACGGCGCCATCATCCGCGAACACTGCGCCGTGCGCGGCATCGAACGTACCGCGGGACGGGTATCCGCGGTCATCACGGAACACGGCCGCGTCGCCGCGCAGGCCGTGCTGGTGGCGGCGGGCGCGTGGTCGCGGCTGTTCTGCGGCAACCTCGGCGCGAATTTTCCGCAGCTCAAGGTGCGCGGATCGGTGTTGCGCACGCAGCCCTTCGACGCCGGCCTGACCACGGCCATCAACGGCAAGGATTTCACCTGCCGCAAGCGCGCCGACGGCGGCTATACAGTGTCGCAGTTCGGCGCCTCGATGGCGGACCTGGTGCCGGACAGCTTCCGGCTGATGCGGCATTTCATCCGCCCCTGGCTGGCCAACAATACCTTCGTGCGGCTGCGTTTCGGCAAGCGCTTCTTCGAAGAACTGGCGACGCCGCGGCACTTCACGGCGGACCGCGTGTCGCCATTCGAATGCCATCGCGTGCTGGATCCGCTGCCTTCGCGCGCTGGCGTGCAGCAGGCCTGGCAGCGGCTGTCCGACGCCTTTCCCATTTTCAGGCAGGCAAGGATCGCACAGTCCTGGGCCGGCTACATCGACGTGACGCCCGATGCGATGCCCGTGATGGATGCCGTCCCTGGGCTGCCGGGCCTGTACCTGGCGTCCGGGTTTTCCGGGCATGGCTTCGGCATCGGTCCGGCGGTCGGCGAAGCCATGGCGCAGCTGATGCAGGGCACGCAGCCCGCCGTCGATCTGCGGCCGTTCCGCTTTGGCCGCTACGCCGAGTAGCGCCGCGCGGCCGCCACACCAGGACCACGAACACACCATCCTCCCGATCACGGAACCACGACATGGACAACATCAACGACCTGCACCGGCGATCCACCATCATCGACGGCCTGGTTTTCTTCAGCGATGGCAGCGCGCGCGACATGCTCGCGGGTGGCGTCAGCGCCATCAACCTGACCGTCACCGACATGGGTTCGGATTTCGAGCAGGCGCTGAAAGACGCGATGGTTTGGCGCGAACGCTGCGCCGCGCCGGATTCGCCATGGCTGCTGGTCGAGCACGCCGAGGACATCGCGCGCGCCAAGCAGGCCGGCAAGCTGGGGCTGATCATGGGCTGGCAGAACGGTCGGCCACTGGGCGATCAGATCGATCGCGTGGCCCTGTTCCACACCCTGGGCATCCGCGTCATCCAGCTGACCTACAACGAAGCCAACCTGCTGGGCGACGGCTGCCTGGAGAAGCGCAACGCCGGCCTGAGCGATCTGGGCATCAAGATGGTCCAGGAGATGAACCGCGTGGGCGTCGCCATCGACCTGAGCCATTGCGCACCCCAGACCTGCCTGGATGCCGCCAGGCATTCCAGCAAGCCGGTGTTGCTGACGCATGCCAACGCCAATGCGGTGATCCCGCGACCGCGCAATAAATCCGATGACGTGATCAAGGCCGTCGCCGATACCGGCGGCGTGATCGGCTGCAGCATCCATGCCTATCTGAGCTGGCGCGGCGATCCCAAGCAGCAGCCGACCATGGAGGACTTCGTCGCCAATGTCCGTCATATCGGCCAGCTGGTGGGCTACGAGCACGTCGGCATCGGCACGGATTTTCCGGCGGTGGATACGTATGAGGCGGTGCGCCACGTGATGGTGATGTCGCGCACCAAGTACGCGGCCTCGGGCGGCGACTTCTCCAACGCCTTCGGCGACGTCATGGAAGCGCGCTATCCGGTGGAAACGCCCACGCCGGCGCAGTTTCCCGAGTTCACGCATGCATTGCACCGCGCGGGCCTGACCGACACGCAGATCATGGGCGTGCTGGGCGGCAACTTCCAGCGCGCCTTCGCGCAGAGCTGGAGAACCGCCTGACGCGCCGGCGCCATCATCCAAAAGTCCACAGGGGGGACCCACATGACCGCATTCTCCAGATCGATCGCGCGCGGCCTGCGTCGCACGGCGTTCATCGCCATGGGCGCTGCCGCGCTGCTCGCGCAACTGGCCCAGCCCGCGTCGGCGCAATCCGCCGACAACTATCCGGCTTATCCGGTGCACATCGTCGTGCCCTACCAGGCCGGCGGCTCGACCGACATCGTCATCCGCAAGTTCGCCGAGCTGGCGGCGCCCAGGCTGGGCCAGGCCATCGTCATCGAAAATCGCGGCGGCGCCGGCGCGACGCTGGGCGCGCGCGCCATCAAGACGGCCAAGCCGGACGGTTATATGCTGGCCGTCCTGCCCAGTCCGGTGTTCCGCATGCCCCACATCCAGGACATGGGCTACGACCCGGTGCATGATTTCACCTACATCATGATGCTGAGCGGCTATACGCTGGGCGTGGCCGTGCCGGTGGACTCGCCGTTCAAGACCTGGGCGGATTTCATCGGCTACGCCAAGGCGCATCCGAATGAAGTCACCTACGGGACCGCCAGCGTGGGCAGCGCCTCCAACGTGATGATGGAAGACATCGCCACGCGGAACGGCGTGACGTGGCGGCACATCCCTTACAAGGGCGAATCGGATGTGTTGACCGCGGTGATGGGCGGCCAGGTCACCGCCTATGCCGGATCGACCACGGTGCAGCCGCTCGTTCAGGCGAAAAAAATGCGCATGCTGGTAACGTGGGGCGAACACCGCAGCGCGCAATATCCCGAAGTGCCCACGCTCAAGGAACTGGACGGCACGCCGCCGGCCAATGCGCCCTTCGGCATCGCCGGCCCCAAGGGCATGCCGGCGCCCGTGGTGGCGAAGCTGCAGACCGTATTCAAGCAGGTGGCCGAATCCGAGCCGTTCAAGCAGGTGCTCACGCAATACGGCCAGGAGCTGGTCTACATGGACGGCAAGGACTACGCCGCCTATGCGGCCAGGCAGTATGCGCTGGAAGCGGACATCGTGCGCAAGCTGGGGCTAGCGCAGAACAAGTAGCCGCGACAGGCGCGAGGGCAGGGACAGGCCGCACAACGGCAGGCGATAAGGCGATAACGGCATAACGCTTCAAGGGGTTGTTCGAATGACCAGTTCTGTACCTTCTTCCTGGCGCGCGGCGGCACGGCGCGTTTCATCCGCCGTCCGACAGCATGTATCGAAGCGGCAAGGCTGGGCGGCGCTGCTCGCCGCCGCCATGCTGCTGGGCGTGGCCCACACGCCATCGGCCCGGGCGGCCGACTGGCCCGAGCGCCCGATACGCCTGATGGTCGGCTATCCGCCCGGCGGCGGCACGGATACCGTGGCGCGCGTGCTGGCCCAGCAGCTGACCAAGGTGCTGCACCAGTCGGTCATCATCGAAAACCGTGCTGGTGCCAGCAGCACCATCGCCGCGCAGCAGGTGGCGCGCGCCGAACCTGACGGTTATACCGTGCTGTTCGCGACCGGTTCGCCCTTGACCGGCGCGCCGCTGACGATCAAGGGCCTGACCTACGATCCCTTGAAGGACCTGGTGCCCGTGACGCTGATCGGCGGCGGGCCGTTCATCCTGGTGGCCAATCCCGCCTTTCCGCCCAATACCCTGCCGGAGCTGGTCGAGTACGCGCGCGCGCATCCCGGCCAGGTGAACTATGCGTCGCCCGGCATCAGCACGGCGAATTATTTCTTTGCCGAGGTGCTGAACCAGGACGCCAATATCAAGACGGTGCACGTGCCTTACAAGGGCAGCTCGGCGCTGATCAACGACACGATCGCCGGACAGGTGCAATACACGCTGGATACCCCGGGCACCACGCTGCCCCTGATCCATGCGGGCAAGCTGAAGGCCTTGGCTATCTTCAGCAAGAAGCGGCTCGATCGGGCCCCCGATATCCCCACTACCGTCGAAGCGGGATACCCGCAACTGGTCGGGGGCTCCTGGTATGGCCTGCTGGTGCCCAAGGGCACGCCGCCCGCCATCGTCGACGCGCTGTACAAGGCGACCAAGCAAGCGCTGACAGGCGAGGAAGTGCGCCGCGCCATGGAGGCGCGCGACGTCATCATTCAGGGCAGCACGCCGGCGGAGTTCAAGGACTACATCCAGGCCGAATATACGAAGTGGAAAACGGTCACCGACAGGCTGGGCATCCAGCCGCAGTGATCCACTGGACAACATCGCGACCCAGCGTGACGCGCGCGCAATGCAAGCGCAGGAGAACAGCATGGCAACCACCTCTTATGCCCCGGACCTGACCGCCGGCAGCGCGCCGCTCTCGATGCGGCCGACGTTGACCGGACTGAACCACATGATCTCGGCGGGCCATTACCTGGCCACGCAGGCGGGCATGGACATCCTGCAGGCGGGCGGCAATGCCGTCGACGCCGGCGTGGCGGCCGGCATCGCGCTGGGCGTGGTGCAGAGCGACATCGTCAACTTCGGCGGGGTGGCGCCCATCCTGGTCTACCAGGCCGACACCCGCAAGGTGTGGAGCATTTCCGGATTGGGCTACTGGCCCAAGGCCACGCGGCTGGACGATTTCCTGCAGAAGCACAAGGGCACGATACCGGCGGGCGTATTGCGTACGGTGATTCCCGCCGCGCCGGACGCCTGGATCACCGCGCTGGAGCGTTTCGGCACCATGAGTTTCGGCGACGTTGCGGCGGGCGCCATCCGCCTGGCGCGCGATGGCTACGTGATGTACTCGCTGATGGCCGAAGTGCTGGAAGAGAACGCCAGGAACTACGCGCGCTGGCCTTCCAGCGCGGCCGTCTACCTGCCCGGCGGCAAGCCGCCGCGCGCCGGCGACATCTTCCGCCAGACCGACCTGGCGGGCAGCCTGCAATACCTGGCCGACGAAGAGCGCGCGCATCAGGGCCAGGGCCGCCTGGCGGGCCTGGCCGCCGCGCGCCGAGCCTTCTACGAAGGCGACATCGCCGCCGCCATCGTCAACTACCACAAGCAGGAAGGCGGCCTGGTCACGCATGAGGATCTGCGCGATTTCCGCGTCGAGGTCGACCCGGCGCTGGTGACGGATTTCCACGGGACCCGCGTGCACAGCTGCGGCTTCTGGTGCCAGGGGCCGTCGCTGCTGCAGATGCTGAACATCCTGGAGCCGCGCGACCTGAAGTCGCTCGGCCACAACTCGGCGGCCTATGTGCATCTGCTGACCGAGACCATCAAGCTGGCGTTCGCCGATCGCGAGGTGCATTACGGCGACCCGCGCCACACGGACGTGCCGCAGCAGGCGCTGCTGTCCAAGGAGTACGCGCGGCAGCGGCTGGCGATGATAGACCCCGATCGCGCCGGCCCCGATATGCCGCCGGCCGGCCGCCTGCCCAGCGCCCGCGAGATCGAGCTTCGGGAAGCAGGGCCGGGCGATACGGCACGCACCGATCCGCGCCTGGACACCTCGTACGTCGCGGTGGTCGACAAGCATGGCAACGCCTTTTCCGCCACGCCCAGCGATGGCTCCTACAACTCCCCGGTGATACCGGGCACCGGCCTGATCGCGTCGGGCCGTGGCAGCCAGTCCTGGGCGGAGGCCGGCCATCCCTGCGCGGTCGGTCCGGGCCGGCGTCCACGCCTGACGCCCAATCCTTCCATGGCGATCCGGCCCGATGGCTACGTGATGCCCTTCGGCACGCCGGGCGGCGACGTGCAGGTGCAGGCCATGCTGCAGACCTTCCTGAATATCGAGGTGTTCGGGATGGAGCTGCAGCAGGCCATCGAAGCGCCCCGCTTCGCCAGCTTCAGTTTCCCCTCGTCGTTCGAACCGCATACCGCGGTGCCCGGCCGGCTGATGATCGAGGACCTGATCCCCAAGGAAGTCGGCGACCGGCTGGCCGCCATGGGCCATTCCGTAAAATGGTGGCAGGATCGCAACTGGCGCGCCGGCGCGATGTGCGCGGTGCGGCATGATATGCAAACCGGCATCCGCTGGGGCGGCGCCGATCCGCGGCGGCCGGCCTATGCCGCGGGATGGTGATGGATTGAATGGACGAAGACCTGCTTGCCTACTGGAAACCGCGCCTGGCGGAGATCGCCGCCCCCGCTGCGGCGGACGATGGCGCGCATGACCTGAATCACCTGCAACGCGTATGGTCGGTGGCGCGGCGCATCCTGGACGACCATCCTGAAGCCGACGCGCTCGTCGTCCTGGCCGCGTGCTTCCTGCACGACCTGGTCAACCTGCCCAAGAACCACCCCGAACGTTCCAAGGCATCCGTCATGGCTGCCGCCCAGGCGACCCGCGCGTTGGCCGATGCCGGCTTCCCCGCCGACAAGCTGCCCGCCGTCGCCCATGCCATCGAAGCGCACAGCTTCTCCGCCGACATCCCGCCGCGCACCGTGGAAGCCCGCATCGTCCAGGACGCCGACCGCATGGACGCCCTGGGCGCCATCGGCCTGGCCCGCATGTTCCACGTCGGCGGCCAACTGGGCCGTCCCCTGGCCCACGGCACCGACCCCCTGGCCGTCGGCCGCCCGCTCGACGACACCCAATACGCCCTCGACCACATCGAGGCCAAGCTGCTGCGCCTGCCCGCCACCCTGCACACCGCCGCCGCCCGCCGCATCGCCGAAACCCGCGCCGCCCGCCTGCGCCGCTTCCGCGACGAATTCGTCGCCGAATGGACGGGTGACGACGCGGATCAGTGACAACGGCGCTCCCGTTGCCTGCTCCGCCGACGGCATCCGGTCGCCATTACCCCGCGGCATGTCGATTCCGGCCCCTCTCATTCGTCGTGGCAGGACGGCGCGAAATCCCGCTCGTGCCGCACCACGCGAGGAGTCGCAATGGCGCTGCAGCTGTATTTCCATCCGTTCTCGTCCTATTGCCAGAAAGTGCTCATCGCCCTGTACGACCTGGGCATCGAATTCGAACGCAATGTCATTGAAGGCCCTGACAGTCCGGCGGGCCGGCGCCTGGCGGAGCTGTGGCCGATGCAGCGCTTTCCCGTGCTGGTCGACGGCGATCGTACGGTGATCGAGTCGAGCTGCATCATCGAATACCTGGACCTGTATCACGCCAGCGGGTCGCGGATGATCCCGCAGGACCCCAAGGCAGCGCTGGAAACGCGCTTCATGGACCGATTTTTCGACAACTACGTCGCGACGCCGCAGATGCAGATCGTCTTCAACGAGCTGCGCCCCGTGGAGTCGCGCGATCCCCATGGCGTGCGGCAGTCCCGCGCGATGCTGGACACGTCGTATGCCTGGCTGGACCGGAAGTTGGCCGGCCGCGCATGGGCGGCCGGCGAGCGATTCACCTTGGCCGATTGCGGCGCGGCGCCCTTCCTGTTCTACGCCGACTGGACGCACCCGATACCGGCGCGTTGCGCGCACGTGCGCGCCTACCGCCAGCGCCTGTTGCGTTATCCATCATTCGCGCGTGCGGTCGAGGAAGCCCGCCCGTACCGCGCATGGTTCCCCTTGGGCGCGCCCGATCGCGACTGAGCGCGGTCCAAGGCAATAGCACGCACCCGATGCGCTGTTTTCGTGCTCATCGGCTGTGTCGATCGCCATGCGCTGTTACCCTGTAACGTCGATCAGGCCCTGACCTACGAGGAGGATCCGCATGACCGACAACGTTTTCGGTGCGTTTTTCACTGATACGCTTTTCCTGAACATCCCGCTGCTGAACTGGATCATCGCCTTCGCGACGGCCTGCGCGGCGTTCGCCGTCGCGCGCATCGCGGTCGGCTTCGCACGGCGCAAGCTCCAGGCTCGCGCGCACACGGCAGGCGCGCACTTCAGCGCGGTCGCCGCCGAAGTCGTTGCGGGCACCAGCAATATGCTGCTCGCCCTGGCCGCCCTGCTGATCGGCGCGGGCGTGCTGGACATGCCCGCGCGCTGGGCCGGCCGCATCGACGGCCTGTGGTTCGTCGTCGCCATCCTGCAGATCGCATTGTGGGCGCATCGCGCCATGGTGCTGGGCATGCGCCACTATTTCCATCGCCATGCGGAACCGCAGGGCGGCCAGATCACCGCGCTGGCGGCGCTGTCCATCTGGGGCGCCAAGGTATTGCTATGGGCCGTCGTACTGCTGGCGATGCTGTCCAACATGGGCGTCAATATCACCGCCTTCGTCGCCAGCCTGGGCGTGGGCGGCATCGCGGTGGCGCTGGCCGTGCAGAACATATTGGGCGACCTGTTCGCGTCCATGTCGATCGCCATCGACAAGCCTTTCGAGGTCAACGACTTCATCGTGGTGGGCACGCTGGCCGGCACGGTCGAGCACGTCGGACTGAAGACGACGCGCATCCGCAGCCTGGGCGGCGAACAGATCGTGATGTCCAACGCCAGCATGCTGACGGCCACCATCCAGAACTACAAGCGCCTGCGCGAGCGCCGGGTGGTTTTCCAGTTCGGCCTCAGCTACGACTGCACCGCGCAACAGACGCGCGAAGTGCCTGCCATAGTCGAACGCATCATCCGCGCACAGGACAAGACGCGCTTCGACCGCTCGCATTTCAAGGGCTTCGGTGAAAGCTCGCTGGATTTCGAGACGGTGTATATCGTGCTGGACCCGGGCTACAACCAGTACATGGATATCCAGCAGGCCATCAACCTGGAAATGATGCAGGCTTTCGAAGACCTGGGCGTACGCTTCGCTCACCCCATGCGCACCTTGCACGTGGCATCGTTGCCCGGCCCTCGGCGGCAGGAAGACGCGGCGCGGCGCGTGCGCGCCGATGCCCCCGATCGCAGGCTGGGCGTATCGCCCCAGGGCGCGTAGCCGGCGGCAGTGTTCCCGGCGCAAAGCGCGTAGTCGGCGGCGGTGTGCGGGCGCGGACCGCCTAGCCGAGCGCGGCGGGCTTGCGCCGGACGAAGCGCTGTTCCGTGACCGGCTCGCCCCATTGCGAGCCGGCTGTTTCCTCCGCCAGCTGGAAGCCGACGGATTCGTACAGATGCCGCGCGGCATCCAGGCCGCGGAAGGTCCATAGATAAGTTTCGTCGTACCATGCGTCCGCGAACGCCATGGCCCGCGCCAGCAGATCGCGGCCGACGCCCCTGCCCCGCAGGCCGCCGTCCACAATGAACCAGCGCAGATGCGCTTCCCGCGTGTCCATGTCGCCGTCGATCACCACGGATCCCAGCACCCGGCCGTGTTCGACATAGAGCCACATCCCCTTGCCTTGCGCGGGAAGCGATTCCGCGAAGGCCGCCAACTCCGTTGCTACCTTGCGCTCGAAGAACACGCCGAAGCCTACGGTCTCGGCGTAATAGCGGGCGTGCAGGGCGGCGACATCGCCGATGCAGCCAGGCAGGTAACCTTCGACGATGTGCCCTTCGCCGTTACTGGCGGCTTCCACGCCGGTTTCCCGCCGCCGGACATCGGCCGTGACCGCGGCCCGCTCCACGGATGGCTCAGGAATGCCATCGTCGCCATCCGCGACCCCCGCCATATTCGGATTGTCGCGAGACAAAGCCTCGCCATACAGCGCCAGCAGGCGCAGCAGCGCCTGCTGATCAACCGGCGCCAACTGCCGCAGCGCCTTCGACACCTGATCGGTCGCGAACCGGTCGATGCGCGCGCGCAGCGCCGCGCCCTGGCGCGTCAGATACAGCCGCGCCGCCCGGGCATCGTCCGGATCGCTCTCCCGCCGCAGCAGGCCGGCGGCCTCCAGCTTGGCGACCTGCCGGCTGGCATTGGATTTATCCAGCCGCAGCAAGGCGGCCAGGTCGCGCGCCTGTATGCCAGGCGTCAAGCCCACTTCGATGATGGCGTGCACCGCGGAAGGCGCCAGGCCGCTGTCGGCAAGATGCGGACGCATGAAGCCCAGCTCCCGCACCAGCTTGCGCGACAGTTCGCGCACCTGCCTGATGGTCTGTTCGCGCGACTGGCTCAACGCTTCGATGACGTCCATGGTGTCCACCCCGCGCCGTTCAGCGGCATCCACTATAAGTTGCGCTTCGCAACCAATATAACAGCGAAGGCACTCACCATCAATCCATGGCAGCCTTCGGCGCTTCGGGCGGTGCAATCCCTTCTGCCTCCGGCCACAAGCCGGGAAACAGGAATCGCAGCGAGTAAAAGGGAAAGTTGGACTCCAGATGCGCTGTGCGACTGGCGCTGGAGAGCAAACGTATGGACAGTAGGTGCGAGATAAGACGCGACGCGGAGCGATCGGGCACGCCAAGCCAGGCCTTGAAAACGCCGCGCTCCATGCTCCCGCTGCGAAACAGCTGATACAAGGCGTGCCCCAGTTTTATAGGGTCCAACTGGCTTCGGTGATGCGCGGCGCCCCGGCCGAAATCATGCGTGACCTGTAACGCAAGGCTGATATAGCGCTGCTCCAAGGTTTGGAAACCGAGCTGGGCCGACATGAACCGCACCTGGTCCAGGCAGATATCCAACCAGAACCTGAGCCAGGTGGTCAGGCCACTGGAGCTGAGATTGACGAGGCCATCGGTCGCGTTTCGGCGAGTGGCATCGGCCGCAGCCAAGGCGCTGTAGTAGTCCGCATGCCGCCGCGCCAGACCACGCATAGGCGACCAGAGACCATTCGTCAGCCCCAATGAAGTCAACAGCAGATGATTGTGCAAGCGCGAGACACGTCCATTGCCGTCCGCGAAGGGATGTATCCACGACAAGCGATGCATCGAGGCACCGGCCGCCACGACCTTACGACTCGTGCTGTTGTAATCCGACCCATAGCGGAACGCAAAGTGCTTCAGCAGATCCGGCAACATTTCATGAGGAGGGGCGTGGTGATGGCCTACGCGCACATCATGTTCTCTGAGACCGCCCGGATCTAGCGCGCCGCGATCATTCCCTTCGCCATCGAGTACGCGCCGGTATTGCGGCGGCAATTGCTCGTACAACTCCCGATGGATCCGGCACAACCAGGCCATCTCGAATTGTTCCGGCCAGCCCAACTGCCGACAAACCGGCTCCAGATCCGCCTCCAGCCGCATGTGAGCGAGCGCGAGTTCCTGCCGGCGATGCACATCTTCATCATCGGAAAAGCGTCTGCCCATTGCGGCCTCGAGATCGGCCGGCAAGGTATGTTGCCCCTCTATCTTGTTGGTGTAGTAGGAGTTCATGGCACGCAGCAGCGTGGAAAGCGCAACGCGCGAACGCTCGCCGGCATCGGCGCACAGGCGGACCGCGGATACTCGCAAATCCGCTACGGACTCCATCAGGCCAACAAGTTCGGCGTCATTGGGGAACGCCGGTTCGATCATATTACTGGCGTGCATTACAGGATATTTATGCGAAGATAATTTTCAATAATATATTGAATTATATGAGATTTTAAAAATTATCGGATAAATACTGGCGTGTTATTGGCGGATCTGAGCACATCGACTGGCGGATGTATCACGCCGCTGGACGGCCCGGCGGTGCCACAACTTTGCCCACAGCCGGCCATCTCGATCACTCACCCGATCTTCGGCCGTCCCGGCGGTCGCGGGAACAAGGGTCGCGTCGCCAAGGCGATCACGCCGGCCGCCGCCCAAACGCCGGCCCATGACGAAGCCGCCAGCACGTAGGGAATGGACACGGGAGCGAGAAACAGGCTCAGGTAGACCAGGGTATTGCACATGCCCAGCGCGGTGCCGGCGCGCGCCGAGCCCGCCAGCGTGGCCAGTTCCGTGTAGGCAACGCCGTGCCATGCCGAGACGGTGACGCCCGCGGCGATGATGGCCGCGATGAGCAGCGGCGCGGGCGCGTTCGCGGAGGTTGCCAGGGCCAGCACGGCGAAAGCGGCAACCGCGATCAGCACGACGGTGCGCACATAGGCGCGCCTGTTGTGATGCACGTCGGTGTAATGGCCGCTCCATACCCGCAGGATCATTGCCCCCAGTTGCACCGCGACCATGGCAAAGGTCGTTCCGGCGATGCCCACGCCGCCGAAGTCGTGCAGATACACGGTCGCGAAGCTGAGCACCGCGAATTGAGAAAGACACAGCACGCCTATCGCCAGGACAATGCGCCGGATCGCCGGATCGTCAAACGGGCTGTTCCGGGACGCCGGGGCGGTCGTTCCCGTGCGGCGAGCATGGGTTGACGCATCGGCACCCGCATCCGCATGGGCATCCGCATCCTCGCGGGGGTCGTACAGCCACCGCCATGCCAGCACCAGCGCGGCGGCGCACATCGTCACCAGGACGCCATACACCGCGCGAAAGCCGTTCGCCGACGCCAGCCACGGCAGCAGCAGCGCACCGAGCCCACCGCCCAGCGGCACGGCAGTCTGGCGGATGCTCATGGCCAGCCCGCGTTCGCCCTCCTTGAACCAGCGCATGATGGCGCGGCCGCTGGAGCCGTTGACACTGCCGCCGGCCAGGCCGACCACGCACATCAGGGCCAGCAGCCAATGAAACGCCGGCACGAAACCATCGGACGGCACCATCAGCACCGCCATGGCCAGCAAGGCCAGCGTCGTCGCGCCCAGGCCCACGAGCAGCACGGGCCGGTCGCCCCAGCGATCGGTCGCCATGCCCCAGGGCAATTCGGTAAGCGCCACCCCCAGGCCGATGGCGCCCAGCGCGACGCCCAGCGAGGCGTCGTCCAGCCGGTAGCCGGCGCGCAGCCAGATGGCAGTGGTCGGTATGCCGGCGGCCGCCGCGGAAAAGCTGACATTGGCCGCGACACCGGCGGCCAATACCTTCCAGCGATGTTCGGGACCGAGCGCATACGCAGCGGCAGGCCGCACCGGCGTGTTTATCGTGGTGGAACTCATCTGTATGCCTGTATGGAAAGAGGAAATGGCATCAGTCTGAACACTTCCAACCATTCTGAAAATCACATAATATTCATCCATCAATTCGATAAAACAGGACGTTCCATGCAAGTGAACCTGGACATCGCGGCCTTGCGCACCCTGGTCATCGGCATGGACCTGGGCAGCTTCGCCAAGGCGGCGGATCGGGTGGGCCGCTCGACTTCCGCCGTCAGCGCGCAGATCAAGAAGCTGGAAGACCAGGCCGGCGCCCCGCTCTTCAAGAAATCCGGCCGCGGCCTGGCGCTGACCGACGCCGGTGAAGTCATGCTGGACTATGCGCGCCGCCTGGTCGGCCTGAACGACGAAGCCGCCGTCGCCACACGCGGCCTGGACATGGAAGGATGGATCCGCCTGGGCTTGCAGGAGGACTTCGGCGAAGCCATGTTGCCGCAGCTGCTGGGGCGCTTCGCCCGCGCCCATCCCAAGGTCCGAATCGAGGCCCGTGTCGCGCGCAACACCGAATTGCGGGAGCGCTTCGACGCCGGGCAGTTGGACCTGGCGCTGCTCTGGGACAGCACGGCGGCGACCGACAGCGCGCCCGCCCCCGCGGCACGCAGGCACTCCCTGGATGACGGTGGTCCGGTGGAACGCCTGGCCCGCCCACGCATGTGCTGGATAGGATCGGCCGCGCTGCCATGGCACGCGGACTCGGGCGAACCGCTGCCCTTGATCGCATTCGACCGCCCCTGCATGTTCACGCAAGCGGCGACCACCGCCCTGGACCGCGCCCACATCCCCTGGCGCCTGGTGTTCACCAGCCCCAGCTTGAACGGCTTGTGGGCCGCGGCGGCGGCGGGCCTGGGCATCAACGTACGCACGCCCTACGGCCTGCCGGCGTCGGTGCGGCCGCTGGACGCCAAGGCGGCGGCCCTGCCGGCCCTACCGACGATCCCCCTGCTGCTGTTGAAGCGTCCTGGCGAAAGCCTGCCGCTGGCCGACAGGCTCGCGGCCATCATGCGCGAACACGTGGATGGCGAGATCCAGCAGCGGTCGCGCGCGTGAACGTGGTTTTCCTATCGGAGGCATGCGGCGCGGCGCCGGGATATCATCGGGGTCGCCTGTCGCACGCCGGCCCCGTGGCGCGCGCACCCAGTTTCCCATTCCCATGACGCACACGCTCACGCCCGGCGCCCGCCCATCCGCGCTCGATCCCATCCTGCAACGCACGCTGCGCGCCATCCGCCGGCGCCGCGAACACGGCTTCCATTTCGCCGGCAACTTCCTGGCCGTGTCCTTCGACCGCGTGACGGTGGAAGACAGCATGGTCAGCATGAAGGCGGATTGCCATGCCGCGGACGGCGCCATCGATGGCACCGCGCTGGGCGTGCTGGCCGACCTGGCGCTGGCCGCGCCCGTGCGCGCCGCCCTGCCCGCCGACACCCGCCTGGCCACCGTCAATATGCAATTGCAGCTCACCGGCGCGCCCTGTCTCGCGCCCGTCACGGCGCGCAGCAGCTTCCACGGCTACGTGCACGGCGCCGCCGGCCGCCAGGCCATCAGCCGCGTCACCCTGCACGGCGCGGGCCGGGAAATCGGCCTGGGCACCGCCACCTTCATGGTGCTGGACCTGCCCGCGGGCACGCCCATCCCCTTCCTGACGCCAGTGGATCCCGCGCAGGACGATGCACCGCTGCTCGATCCGGACACGGAACTGAACCCCGGCGAACTCGCCGTCTACGAGCACGTCAGGATGGCGCTGGACGACAGCCAGGCCAGCGGGGACTTCCATGAACGGCTGTGGGGCTACCGCGCCCACGCCCGCAAGGGCGGCGCGACCGGCACGCTGGCCAACGGCCCGCATATCGGCAACCGGGTGGGCCACGTGCAGGGCGGCGTACTGCTGGGCTTCGCGCAAACCACCGCGCAGGCAGCCCTGGGCGAAGACTGGTCGATGAGCAGCGTCACCGCCACCTACGTCAGCCCTGGCGAAGGCCGCGAGCTGAAAGCCGAAGCCGACATCGTCCACCAGGGCCGCACCACCGCCGTCACGCGCGTCGCCATCACCACCGACGCCGGCAAGCGGGTGCTGGAAGTCCTGGCCACGCATTCGCTGCGCGGCGCGCGGCCCTGACCTTGCGAGGCCGGCGAGCCCGCCAGGGCCGCTATCATTGACCTTCGAAGAACGGACACAGCATCGACCCGCCCATGAAAATCGCCACCTTCAACATCAATGGCATCGGCGCCCGCCTGCCCAACCTGCTGCGCTGGCTGGAGGAGAAGCAGCCCGACGTGGCCTGCCTGCAGGAACTGAAGGCGCCGCAGGAGAAATTCCCCGAAGGCGCCATCCGCGATGCCGGCTACGGCGTGATCTGGCACGGCCAGAAAAGCTGGAACGGCGTCGCCATCCTGACGCGCGGCTGCGACCCGGTCGAATCGCGCCGCATCCTGCCGGGGGACGACGAAGACCTGCAAAGCCGCTATATCGAAGCGACCGTGCAAGGCATCGTCGTCGCCTGCCTCTACCTGCCCAACGGCAACCCCGCGCCGGGCCCCAAGTTCGACTACAAGCTGAAGTGGATGGAGCGTCTGACGGCGCACGTCGCCGGCATGGTCGACAGCAACCAGCCCACGGTGCTGGCCGGCGACTACAACGTCATTCCCACGGACCTGGACGTCTACAAACCCGAGCGCTGGGTGGACGATGCCCTGTTCCGCCCCGAGACGCGCGCGGCCTTCGACCGCTTGGTCGCGCAAGGCTGGACCGACTCGCTGCGCACCTGCCATCCCGATGCCCGCATCTATACGTACTGGGATTATTTCCGCAATGCCTATGCGCGCGACGCGGGAATACGCATCGACCATCTGCTGTTGAATCGCAAGCTGGCGCCGCGGCTGCAGGACGCCGGCGTGGACCGCGACGTGCGCGGCTGGGAAAAAGCCAGCGACCACGCGCCCACCTGGATCACTCTGAAACCGGCCTGACCTCGCGCGCGACCCCGCAACCCCTCCACTGTTCCGGAATTTCGCCGTCTCAATTCCGCTTTGCGCGGTTTATCGAACCGCCCCTGCCCGCTTATCGTGCTCGCATGCCTGAAACGGCCAGCCCGCGACTCTCGCGCGCTGGCCGTTTCACCCCTCATACTTTGATAGGAATCCGATCATGAGCAAGCTCGCAGGCAAAGTCGCCATCGTTACTGGCGCATCCAAGGGCATAGGCGCCTCCATCGCCAAGGAACTGGCCGCGCAGGGCGCGTCGGTCGTCGTCAATTACTCGTCCAGCAAGGCCGGCGCGGAAGCCGTCGTGCAAGCGATCACCGCGGCCAGCGGCAAGGCCGTTGCGGTCGGCGGCGATGTTTCCAAGGCGGCGGACGCCAAGGCGATCGTCGACGCGGCGCTGTCGAACTACGGCCGCCTGGACATCCTGGTGAACAACTCCGGCATATACGAATTCGCCGCGGTCGAAGAGATCACCGAGGAACACTATCGCAAGCAGTTCGACGTCAACGTGCTGGGCGTCCTGCTGATGACGCAGGCGGCGGTCAAGCATCTGGGCGAAGGCGCCAGCGTCATCAACATCAGTTCCGTGGTGACCAGCATCACCCCGCCCCAGTCGGCCGTCTACAGCGGCACCAAGGGCGCGGTGGACGCGATCACCGGCGTGCTCGCGAAAGAACTGGGTGCGCGCAAGATCCGCGTCAACGCCATCAATCCCGGCATGGTGCAAACGGAAGGTACGGCAACCGCCGGCATCGCCGGTTCGGACATGGAACGCGACATCGTCGCCATCACGCCGCTGGGCCGCGTCGGCCAGCCGCGCGACATCGGCACCGTGGCTGCCTTCCTGGCGTCGGACGACGCCGCCTGGTTGACCGGCGAAACCATCGTCGCCAGCGGCGGCCTGCGCTGATCCAGCCACGCGCGCAAGCAGGCCTGGGCCCTGATGGGCCCGGGCCTGGAATCCGCCATCGTAAATCGGCCGTTCGAAGCCGGCCGTCCACACTGGCAGCCGAGGCCAGCCATCTGATACCCACCTATGGTGGATCCGCCCAGGGACTTGCCCCGCATTAGACCGATGTACACCAGGCTCCGCCCAACGCAAGATTGTTGACCCGGTCGTTTTCCGCTACCGGCGACGATGCAGTAGTTTCAGGAGCCGCCTATGCCCAACGTTCCCGCATGTCCTCCCCAGGACGATGACGATGCGCCGCGAAACGAACAGGGCAATGCGCCATCCCGCCAGCTCGTTCCCGCCAGCGAACCGCCGAACACCGCCCCCGTCGTCGCGCCTCCCCCGCTCATCTACGCCTATATCCGCCCACGCCTGCGGCGCCGGCCGTCGGGGTCCCATCGCGCAAGCAGCGGCAGAAAGCATCAGCCGCTGGCCTGGCCGGCGACGTCTGTGTGGAAGCTGGCCGTCATGGCGACGATAGGCGTGGGCGCGCTGATCGCGTGGCTGGACCCGCAGACCGCGCCCGGCGGCCCTGGCGCCGCCCTCGCGTCCCGCCACGGACCGGGCGCCGATGCCATCAACGGATCGGGCGCCCTCGGGACCAGCAGCCACGCGAGCAGCCGGGCGAGAAGTTATGCCGGAGACTCGCCGTCATTGCCGGAACGATCGGCATGGGCGGACGCTCCCGACGCATCGCCGGCGGGATGGACCGACGCGGCAGCGCGCGCGCGCCCGATCCCCATGGCCGCGTACAGCGATCCGCTTGCGGTCGCCAATGCATCGCTGGACGCGGCGGCGCCGGGCCACACCGTCGACGCCACAGCCGATGCACCCACGCGCAGGCCCGCGACCATCATCGACGTCGTCACGGCAGACATGACGGTGGACGTGACAGCGCCCGACGCCCGCGCCCCGTCGCTGCCCGCCGCCGCCCCTGTGCGCGGTCCCGTGCAAACCGCGAAAGCCGACGCACCCGGTCGGGCGCCCGCGACGACGCGCGCCGTTGCACAAGCCGCGACGAAAACGCCGGCTAATGCGCCGGCCAATACGGCAACCAGAACATCGGCCAAAAGCCCTGCCAAGGACGCGTCACCGAAGACCCAGCCGCTGCCCACCGCGCAGGCCAAGAGCAGATCGCCCGTTTCGGTCCCCATCGCCGTACGCCCCTGGGGCGAGATCCTGGTCGACGGCGAATCGCGCGGCATCAGTCCGCCCATGCGCCGGTTGACCCTGGCCGCCGGCACCTACGACATCACGATCCGCAACAACGTCGGTCCCGACGTGCACCAGCGCCTGACCGTGGGCGCCGGCCAGGGCGCGGCGATCTCGCACACCTTCCAATAGAAGAACCGCGCGTGCCGGTCTGGACCCGGCGCATGGGAACCGAAGCACGCGGCCCAAAGCAAACGGCCCCGCACGTGGCGGGGCCGGGGGTCGTCGCGGCGGCTGCCGCGACTGCCGGGAGCGGGTGTCGTACCCCGCTGGCGCTTACGCACCTTGGAAAGGCTGGTTGTTCAGATCGCCAAACGCGATGCTGGTGCTCGTGTTGCCGCTATCGATATCGGCGACCACCTGGGCACGCGTCACACCGCTATCGGCCTGTGCGACAAAAGGCGCATTGTTCGATTCGCGGTTGGCGGTCAGGCCGGCGCTGCGGGCTTGCTGCAGTTCGGCGACGACCTGGGCGCGGCTCACGCCGTTGGCGGCCTGGCCATACACGCCTTGGAACGGCACGTTGTTGGGTTCGCTGTTGGCGGCTTGCGCGGCGCCGATGGCGGCAAAGGAAAGAATCAGAGCGGAAACGATGGTCTTGGCTTTCATGGCAGTACTCCTAGTCCTGTTAAGTTGGGTCGGGACGGACACCGCGGAGAGGGGGGAGGGGTTCCGCGATGTCCGTTGCTGTTCCCGATGAAACGCATTCTGCGCCGCCAAGGCCTAGGGATAAACCCGTAAAACCGAAAATGATATTTCCGAAAACACCAACAATAAGAGTAATTAGCTTATATCTATCGCTCCCATAGCAAGGCCGCCCGTCGACGCCCAAAGGCCACGACGCCCCGCCACAGCACCCCGCCACGCCCCATCACGCGCCGCCACGACCCCAAGACGGCCCCACGGCGCCGTGCTCGCGCCCCTACACGCGGGTCTCGTCCTCCGCCGCGGCCTCCCTTGCGACCGCCTCTTCGGCGGCGGCCGCCGCGCCGCGCGGCGCCGCGACGACATCGGGCTGCGGCTCGACCATGACCAGTTCGGTGTCGACGTCCGGATCGACGCGCGGATCCAGCGTCGCGGCGGCCGCCGGCGAGCTTTGCAGCGCATCCGGCATGGCCTGGAAGTGCACCGGGGCCTCATCCACCTGATGCTGGTTGGTCACCCGGATGGGCCGCACCGTCAGCACCAGCGCCAGCGCGCAGCCGGAGATGAACACGTAGTACATATTGGGCCCCGCCAGCGACATCAGCGCCCCGGCGATCAGCGGGCCGATGCACGCGCCTATGCCGTAGGCCATCAGCAGAATCGCACTCAGGCCGACGCGCCGTTCGGATCCCACATGATCGTTGGCGAACGCGGCGCCCAGCGGGTACAGCGTGAACTGCAGCACGCCGAACATGCAGGACAAGGCCAGCATCAGCGCGAACGGCAGCGACAGCCAGCCCCACATCAATACCGGCAACGCCGTCAGCAGCACCGCATTGAAACGGATCAGCCCCGCGCGGTTGACGCGGTCCGATATCCATCCCATGGGAAACTGCGACAACAGGCCCGCCGTGACCGTCGCTGCCACATAGAACGCGACCTGCGTGGTGGTGAAACCATGCCGGGCGGCGTAGACCGGCGCCAATCCGTAGAAACCGCCGGACAGCAAGCCGGCGACGAACAGGACGGTCAGCGAAAGCGGCACGCGGCGCGCGAAGAACTTCAGGTCCAGCGGCGCCGGTACGGGCGTGGCCGGATGCGATCGCGCGGTCAATGCCACGGGCACCAGGCAAAGAATCTGGAATACGGCCACCAGCGTCAACGGCCGCAGGTCCAGGGCGGGAAACAGCGTCAGCGAAAACTGGCCCAGCACCGTGCCCAATCCCGACATCAGCATGTACACGGAAAACACGCGTCCGCGCAGCCGGTTTTCGGTCTGCTCGTTCAGCCAGCTTTCCAGGACCATGAACTGCGTGACCATCGCGATGCCCGCCACCAGGCGGAATATCAGCCAAAGCCACAGCACTTCCAGCGACGCCTGCGCCAGCACCATCACCGCGGCGATGGCCGCGCAGGCAACGAAGGCGCGGATGTGTCCCACGCGGATCAGCAGCTTGTGCCCGAGGCGCGCCCCGCACACCAGGCCCAGGTAGTAGCCCGCGATCAGCGTGCCTACCCAGAACGGGCTGACCGATTGCGCCGTCAGCCGCAGGCCCATGAACGTATTGAAGAGCCCCGTTCCGCACAGCATCAGAAGCGCCGCGGCGTACAGGGAAGAAAACGAGGAAATCGTGGCGAACATAAAGCTCTTAGCGGCGAGAGCCGCGCGGGGCGGCTCTCGGATTTGCGATACTCAAGAAGCGCGCGGTCGCGTCAGCACTGGGCCAGCATCGTCGCCGCGTCGCTGACTTCGAACTTGCCCGGCGCTTCGACGTTCAGGGCCTTGACCACGCCGTCGTCCAGCACCATGGCATAGCGCTTCGAGCGCATGCCCATGCCGCGCGCGTCCAGGTCCAGTTCCAGGCCCAGGGCCTTGGTCCAGGTCGCGGAACCGTCGGCGAGCATGCGTACCTTGCCGTCGGTTTTCTGGTCACGCCCCCAGGCGCCCATGACGAAGGCGTCGTTGACGGACACGCACCAGATTTCGTCCACGCCCTTGCCCTTGAAGGCGTCGGCGTTCTGGATGAAACCCGGCAGATGCTTGTTCGAGCAGGTCGGCGTGAAGGCGCCCGGCACGGCGAACACCACGATCTTCTTGCCTTTCACCAGATCGGCGACCTGGAAATTGTTGGGACCCAGTGCGCAGGCTTCGGTCTCGGTTTCGATGAATTCGGTCAGGGTGCCATCCGGTACCCGGTCGCCGACTTTGATGGTCATTGATATCTCCAGTGAAACGACAGAAAACGTTATTCAGGAATACGCGCCCGGCATGCGGGGCGTGGACGGCGGTGGCCGGCCCGGCGGCCGCGATGGTGCCGGGTTGGCCGCCGCGCGCTCACTTGTGCTTCGACACCCCAAGATTATGCTGCGAAAACCATTGCAGCATCCGATCCCACGCCTGCTCCGCCTGTTCCTTGCGATAGCTGGGCCGGTAGTCCGCGTGGAAAGCATGGCCCGCGCCCTGGTAGACGTCGATGACCGACGCCTTGGCCGACGCCGACCCCTTGGCCAGGGCGTCGCGCATGGCGGCGACGTCGTCCTGCGTGATACCGGTGTCTTCCGCGCCGTAGGCGCCGCGCACCGGCGCATGCATGTCGGCGGTGATGTCGACGGGGAACTTCGGACGCAGCGTATCGTCGCGCTTGCCGCGCAAGGGGCCGTAGAACGCCGCGCCCGCTTTCAGCTTGGGATTGTGCGCGGAATACAGCCACACGAAGCGGCCGCCCCAGCAGAACCCGATGATGCCCAGCTTGTTGGCATCGCCGTTGTGGCCGGCGGCCCATTTGGCGGTGGCGTCCAGGTCGCCGATGACCTGGGCGTCCGGTATCTTGCTGATGATGTCGGCCTGCAGCTTGGCGATCTCGGTGTACTTGGTGGGATCGCCCTGGCGCGCGAACACATCGGGCGCGATCGCCAGATAGCCCCGATGGGCCAGGCGCCGGCAGATGTCCTGGATGTACTCGTGCAGGCCGAAGATTTCCGCCATGACCAGCACCGTGGGCAGATGCGTGCCTTTTTCCGGTTGGGCGCGGTAGGCGCGCATATTGCCGCCCGCCGCCGGGATTTCGACCCAGCCCGCGGTCAAGCCCTTGGCATCGGTCTTGATGACGGTCTGCGCCATCACGGGCCCCGCGGCCAGGCAGAAGCCCGCTCCCGCCGCGGCCGAAGCGGCGGCCGTCAGAAACCCACGGCGGTCCAGCCGCAGCGGCGGCAGTAGGCTATCCAGGTGCTTGTCGTCCATGCTGATGAGCTCCGATCTCATAAGGATGCCGGGGGCGCCCCGGCGGGCGCAGGTCAACGCTTCAAGGCGAATTCCACACGGGTCGGCGGCCCGTCGTCCTTGACGCCTTCCGCCGACAGATTGGGCGCCACCATGAAGATGCGATCCATGGGCGCGCCATCCTGCTGCAGCTGCTCATAGGCGGCTTGCGCGCGAGCGTCCGCCAGCTTGCGCAACTGGTCCTCTCCGGCGGGCGCCGCCTGCCGGAGCAGATCTTCCATCTGCGCCGGCGGCAGCGATTTGGCGATGCCGATGAAGTTGCGCGGCTTGTTGTCGATCTTGGCATTGTCGTAGGCGTCCGCCAAATACTTGGCGCGCTCCGCCTCGGTCAGGGGCGCGCTGCCGTCCAGCCGGCCGCTCTTGCCCGTGGCGCGCGAGCGCGCGATGCGGATGCGGGTGTCCACCCAGCTCTGCCGCAATCCGGCTTCGTCGGATACCGGATCCGCACGGCCGGCGATATCCATCTTCAGGGACGGCCGGTCGGCCAGCGCGGCGGCCAGTTTCTTCAGTTTTTCCTTGCCGTCGTCCGTCAGCGTCGCGCTGCCGGGCTCGAAGGCAATATACGAAAGCTCGTCGCCGCCGCCGCCGAACGCCGACGCCAGCAGGCTGAAGGGCGAGGTGACGGCCTTGACGACCAGGTTGCCGATCACCCGCAGGATGATGCCGCCGACGGAAAAATTGGGATCGTCCAGCGAGCCGGAGATCGGCAAATTGATGTCGATATTGCCGGAGCGATCTTTCAGCAATGCGACGGCCAGCATGACCGGCAGCGTCGTGGCCTGCGGGCTGTCGGTCTTGGCGCCGAAGGTCAGCTGGTCCAGGCGCACGTGGTTGCTGGCCTGCAACTGGCGGTTCTTGATGCTGTATTCCACGTCCATCGACAGTTTGCCGCGCTCGATGGGATAGCCGACGTACTTCGCCGAATAGGTCGTGAAGCGCGGCAGGTCGACCCCGCGCGCGGAAGCCTGGATATCCAGCGTCAGGAACTTGGCGAAAGGCTGGACGATACCGCTGATGGTCAGCGGCGCCGTACGATAGACGCGGCCCTTGATGCTGACCTTGGCGGGCCGGGGATCGGTGGAGGACACCGCCGACACCGAGCCTTCGATGGCCGACAGTTCGGCCGTGTAGTTCGGGCGCACGAAGCGGTCGTTGAAGGTGGCGCGGCCGTTCTTCAAGGTGACGCTGCGCACGGCGATGTCGGGCATGTCGGCGTCGTTGCGCGCTGCGTTGGCGGACGACTTGCCGGCGGCGCCCTTGCCCGATCGGGATTTGTCGGCGGCCGAGGTCTGCGCCGGCGCGGCCTTGGCTGCCGCCGCGCCGGTGGCTTGCCCGGGTGCCTGCGTATCCTGCGTGATGGAGCCGCCGGCCTGGCCCGGTTCGGCCACCAGGTTCATCACGTTGAGTTCGCCCTGCGAGTTCAGCAGGACGTTGCCGTAGAAGTTGTCCAGCGTCACGTCGCCCAGGTCGATGGCCGGCTTGCCGCCCGCCATGGAGATCGCCATATTGCGCAAGCTGAGCAGCTTCCAGGCCAGGAAGTCCGCGCGGTTCACGCGGTCCTGCAGGTTGAGGTCGCTGACGTCGACGCCGCCCTTCCACGACACCTTCATCGGCGTCGCGGCGCGACCGCCCGCGGAGCTGGCGGCGGCGAAGTCGACGTCGCCCTTCGCGCCCAGGCGGACGGAGCGTACCGTGGCGTTCAGGCGCGACGCCACGTAGGGCGCGAGCTCCGCCACGTTCAGGTTGGAGAGGTCGACGCTGGCCTTCACGGCCAGGGGCTGCAGGGTGAGGCTGCCTTGCGAAGCCAGGCTGCCTTCGCCCAGCAGGCCAGCCACGCGCAGGTCGAAACGGGACGACCCCGAGCCCAGGATGAATCTGTCGATACCGAGCGAGAGGGTTTTCAGGCCGACGGTGATCGGCGGGTCCAGGGATTCGTCGCGCGCCGAGACGTTGGCCAGGTCCAGCTTGATGTTGGACGCCTGGATGGCGTACGTGCCGTTGTGGTCCCTGACGTCGACCTTGGCGGCGGCGCCCACGGTACCGGCCAGCAGCGTGACGGGGGCGGCGCTGCGGACCGCGCTGGCGAAGGGCGGCAGCGGCAGGCGCGCGGCCTTCGCGTCCAGGGTCAGCGCAAGGGGCTGCAGGATGACGCCGCCCTTGGCCTGCAGCGTCGCGCCGTCGGGGTTTTCCGCGCCCAATTCGATGGCGATGGGCTGGTCCTTGGGCTGCGGCAATTGCACGTTCGTGACGGCCAGCGAGAGCTTGTCGAACGTGTAGTCGAGGCGGGTCGGCGCGTCGCGCAGGCGCAGTTGGCCGTTTGTGACGGCGATCTTGCCGACCTCGACACGCCACGGATCGGGCTCGACCGCCGCGGCCGGCGCCGGCGCGGATGCGGCCGGGGACGCGGCTCCTGATGCGGGTGCGGGTGCGGGTGCTGGTACGGGTGCGGGTGCTGGTGCGGGTGCGGACGCAGTCGCAGTCGCAGTCGCAGTCGCTGGCGCTGGCGTCGTCGCGGGCGCGGACGCGGCGCCCGACGCGGGTGATGGCGTCGTCGCAGTCGCGGGCGCGCCCGCGTCGCCCGGCTTCGCGGCAACCGCCGGTACCGACGCCGTCTTGACCGTGCTGACCGGGGCCGGTCCTTCGGTCTTCGCCCCCGCGCCCAAGCGCTGCAGCTTGTCGACCACATCCAGCCAATTGACCCGCTGGTCGGCATAACGGCGCGTCTGGACGTGCGGCTCCACCAGCTCCACCTGCCCTATCCGCACCTTGCGCTCCAGCGGCAACGCATCGACGTCCCGCACATTCAAGGCCTGCCAGGCGACCAGGCTTTCGTCAGAGGCTTCGCGCAGATCCAGATCGCGCAGGCTGACCCCGCCGGTGATCCGCAACTTGGGCACGGCGTCCTTGGGCTGTTCGAACACGATATGAAGATCCGAATCCAGCAAACCCCGATTCAGCTTGACGGGCAAGGGTACGCCCCATGCGTCGGCCCACTTCTCCAGTTCCAGCCCGCTGAACACCACGTCCAGCGTGGACGTCGGCGTGACGTCGAACGGCCGCGCCGTGCCGTTCAGGTCGAACGGACTGCCGTTGATCCGCGCGTGGAACTTCGGCACCACGTCGATATCGGCGGCGTAACCGAAGTTGGATATGAAAGGCACCCCCAGCGCGATTTCGTCGATCACCTGCTTGCGGCCGGTGACCTTGTCGTCCATCGTGATGGCGCCGTTTTCCAGCCGCATATTGTTCAGCGAGAACCGTGGCAGCGGTGCGTCCTTGTCGGACGGCGCCGGCGGCTTGTCCTGGCCCAGCCGGGCAAGCTTCTGCTGGACGTCCGTGAAATTGAAATGCGCCTGCGCGTCGCGCTCCAGCGCGAGCCTGGGTTCGCGCACCACCAGCGCGTCCACCACCGGCGCGAACCAGAACAGCGATTTCCACGAAAGGCTGGCGTCGACTTCCGCGATCGCCAACAGCGGCGACGCGGCGGCCGGCTGCTCGATGGCGAGATCGTGCGCCCGCAGCGTCAGCGAAAAAGGATTGAATGTGATCTTGCCGACCTGGACATCGCGCCCCAGCATTCCGGCGACGTCGCGCGTCAGCGCGCGCCGGGTGACTTCGGGCACCTGCCACGCCGCCAGCGCCAGCAGCAGCAGGACGAAACCCACAACTGCCCCGGTGATCCGCAAAAACCGCCGCGAGAATCGAATTCGGGGCAAATGTCGGGGCATCCGGCGTCTCCTGTACAAGTTGCGGCATTATCGCCCCCGGGGCCGGATGGCGTCCATTATCATAGGCAGCGCCGCCCCCTGCTTCGGGGCGCGATTGAGTGCAACATCAAGGGATTACGTTCCCCTCGCAAATTCGTTTCAAATCTTGAACAGGCGCCGCGATGGCGGATGCATCAGCATGTCCAATTCTTCTCCGGCCCTGAGCCATCTCGACGAGTCCGGCCAGGTCCGCATGGTCGACGTCGGCGGCAAGGCCGTGACCGCCCGCGTGGCCATTGCCGCCGCCCGCGTCCGCATGAACGCCACCGCCTACGGCCTGCTGACCCAGCCCGGCCAAGGCAAGGGCGAGGTCCTGAACACCGCCCGCGTCGCGGGAATGCTGGCCGCCAAGCGCTGTGCCGACCTGATCCCCCTTTGCCACAGCCTGCCGCTGTCCTTCGTGGGCGTGGATTTCGCGCTAGACGACGCCACGCACAGCATCGACATCCGCGCCACCTGCCGCACCGACTTCCGCACCGGCGTGGAAATGGAAGCCATGACCGCCTGCAGCGTGGCCGCGCTGACCGTCTATGACATGTGCAAGGCGGCCGACAAGGGCATCGTCATCGAGCAGATCCGCCTGGAATACAAGGCCGGCGGCAAAAGCGGCGAATGGCGTGCCGCATAGGGCGCGTGGATCGCTGAGCCGTTTCCCCCCGACCCGGCGGAGTAGAATGCCTGGGCCCGGAAACGGAAGGTGTCCCCAGCCGGAAGGTGTCCCCAGCCGGCCTCGCGTGACCTCTTCCGTCATGCCGGCATGAAAGACAGTAAGCAGACGATTTCGGGCCGCTGGCCCAGAGGTGCGCGGTGAGCGGATCGAACCTGAATCCCGGCGTAAGCCCGGCCATCCAAATCCTGTATTTCGCGCGCGTGGCCGAACTGACCGGCCGCCGCGCCGAAGCCTGGCCCCTGCCCGCCGACACCATCACGGGGGCGGCGCTGCTGGGCAGCCTGGAAGAACGCTACCCCCAGCTGGCGCCTTCCGGACGCCTCAAGCTGGCGGTCAACCAGACCCACGTCAAGCACACGGCGACCATCCGGCCGGGCGACGAAGTCGCCGTCTTCGAACCCGTCACGGGAGGCTGATCGCCATGGTCATCGTCCAGGAAGCCGATTTCGACGCGGCGGCGCTGCAGGCCGCGCTGCGCGAACGCGCCGGCGCCGCCGCCGGCGCCATCGTGACCTTCACCGGCTACGTCCGCGATTTTTCGTCGGACGAGGCCACCGAAACCCTGTTCCTGGAACACTATCCAGGCATGTGCGAACGCGAGCTGGAAGACATCGGCGCGCAGGCCATGAAGCGCTGGCGGGTGCTGGATTTCGTCATCGCGCACCGCGTGGGCGCATTGCCGCGCAATGCGCAGATCGTGTTCGTCGGCGCGGCCAGCGCGCATCGGGGCGACGCCTTCCGGGCGTGCGAATACATCATCGACGCGCTGAAGACGCGCGCGCCGTTCTGGAAGCGCGAAACCCTGGCCAGCGGCCGCAGCTTCTGGGTGGAACAACGCCAATCGGATCATGACCGGACCCATACATGGGATGCCGGCGGCAGCGCTTCATCGAAGGAAACCCCATGAGCGAGCACAAGGAAGATAAAAAAGCATCCCTGGCCTGCGCCGTCCTGACCGTCAGCGACACGCGCACCGCGGGCAACGACACGTCCGGCAACTGGCTGGCGGAAACGCTGGCGCGCGACGGCCACGACTGCGTGCGGCGCGACCTGGTGAAGGACAATATCTACGAAATCCGCCGCGTCGTCAGCGAGTGGATCGCCGACCCGCGCGTGCAGGTCGTCCTGATCACCGGCGGTACCGGTTTTTCGCATCGCGATTCCACGCCGGAAGCGGTGTCGCCCTTGCTGGACAAGGAAATCACCGGCTTCGGCGAATTGTTCCGCCACGTGTCGTACCAGGAGATCGGCAGCTCGACCATCCAGTCCCGCGCGTTGGCCGGCTACGCCAACGATACGGTGATCTTCTGCCTGCCGGGCTCGACCGGCGCATGCGAGACGGCCTGGAACCACATCCTGCGCGAACAGCTGGACAGCCGCCACAAACCCTGCAATTTCGCCAGCCACCTGCAGAAGAAGGCGCTGGAGCACAGCGAGCGTAGCAGCCGCTGAACCCGGCCGGGCGCACGTCGCCGGCGCCGATCCGGGCGCCCGCATGTGGCCCGGTCCCCTACCGACCCCGATGCAGCCGCGCGCCCACGCCGCGCCGGCCCGCACATCGACAGACGAGCGGACACGACATGCTGGAATTCGACGACGCCCAAACCCGCCTCGCCAATGGCGCGCCGCGGCCCTCGGCCACGATAGACGCGCCGCTGAGCGCCGCCATCGGCCTGGTGCTGGCCCAGGACCTCACGGCAACGCTGGACCTGCCGCCGGCCGACAACAGCGCCATGGACGGCTACGCGCTGCGCCACGCCGACTACCGCGAAGGCGCGACCCTGCCCATCGACCAGATCGTGTATGCCGGCCATGCGCCGCAGGCGCTGCAGCCGGGTCATGCCGCGCGCCTGTTCACCGGCAGCCTGATGCCGCCGGGCGCGGACACGGTGGTCATGCAGGAAGATACGCGTGAAGCCGATGGCCGGCTGACCATCACGCAGGCGCCCCGGCCGGGGCAACACGTGCGCCGCCGGGGCGAGGACACCGCCGCGGGCAGCGCCCTGCTGCCCGCCGGCACGCGCATCGGCCCCGCGCAGGTGGCGCTGCTGGCCTCGCAGGGCATCGCGCGCGTCACGGTGCATCCGGCCGTGCGTGTCGGCATCCTCACGACCGGCGACGAGCTGGTGCCGCCCGGCCAGCCGCGCGGCGCGCACCAGATCTACAACTCCAACGGCCCGATGATGGCCGCGCTGGTGGAAGGCATGTCGGCGCAAGCCACCCACGTGCTGCACGCGCAGGACAACGAAGCGGCGCTGAAGTCGGCGTTCCAGACCCTGGCGCGCGACTGCGACCTGATCGTGAGCATAGGCGGGGTATCGGTCGGCGACAAAGACCTGGTCAAGCCGGTGCTGGAAAGCATGGGTGCGTCGCTGGACCTGTGGCGTGTGCGCATGAAGCCGGGCAAACCGGTGGCCATGGCGCACGTCGACGGCAAGCCGGTGGTCTGCCTGCCGGGCAATCCGGTGTCGGCCTTCGCGGTGTTCACGGTGCTGGTGTCGCCGCTGCTGCGGCGCATGCAGGGCCGGCGCGATCTGTTTCCGCAGGTCAGCATGCTGACGCTGCGCACCGACGCGCCGCGCCACGACAGCCGCGAGGAATTCCTGCGCGTGCGGCGCGATGTCAACAACGGCGGCGTGGGCGAACTGCAGGCCTTCGACCGGCAGAGTTCAGGCGTGGTCAGCTCGCTGCCCTGGGCGACCGGGCTGGCGCGCATCCCCGCCGGGCATACCGTCTACGACGGTGAAAAAGTGGCTTACTACGACTTCAAGCACTGGCTGTCATGACGGCGCGCGGTCGGCGGCGGACAGATCGCGTTCGGTGTTGACGTTCAGGAAAGCACCGGGCTGATCGTCGAAGGGGACTTCGACGCAGCCGACGCGCGACTGCCATGTTTCGACCTTGCGGCCGCCTTGCGCCAGGTACTGCAGCAGGTCCGGCAGCAGTTCGCGGGACACGAGCATGCAGACAGGTTGCCGCTGGCCCGCGCTGCAGGCCACCGCCAGGCGGGGAATGCCGCGCGAATTACCCTGTACGCCAGTGCCCCGCGCCTGCAACGCCTGGCGCAGGCGCGCGACCATATCGACGGGCAGGAAGGGCACGTCGCAGGGCGCGGTGGCCAACCATGGGCAGCGTGACGCCACCAGGCCCGCGGCGACGCCGGCCAGCGGTCCTTGCCATTGCCCATGCGCGGGATCGTCGGCGACCACCTTGCCGTATTCGGCATAGCGATCCAGGTTGCGGTTGGCGCTGATCAACAAGGCGCCGACCTGCGGCGCGAAGCGCGCGGCGACGTGTTCGACCATGGGGCGCCCGCGCAGCAGTGCACAGCCCTTGTCCATGTCACCCATGCGCGAACCGCGGCCGCCCGCCAGGATCAGGCCGGCGATGTGCGCCGCTTCGATCGTGTCCGTTCCTGTTGGCGCCGCCAGGCCTGCCTGGTCGTCCTGGTCTTTTTGCGCGTTCATGCAAGCCTCCTCCTGTATGAGCCGCGGCGCCTGGGCGTTCCCACCTGGGCGACCCCGCGCGCGGCCCACCTGGGTGTGGCCTACCCTGGGCCACACCTGGGCAGCTACCATCTAGCCGCCGATGTAGCTCATTTCTATTTTCCGATCCTGGCCCACGCCCGGCGTCGCCGCCAGGCGCCCTTCGGAATAACTGTCGCCGCGTCCGCCCCAGATGCCGGCGATCGCCGCGGCAAGCTGGTCGTCGTCCGCGTCGCCGCGTATCAAGGCGCGCAAATCGTAGCCGCGGCTGGCGAACAGGCACAGGAACAGTCGGCCCTCGGGCGACAGGCGCGCCCGCGTACAGCCTTCGCAGAAAGCCTGCGTCACGCTGGAAATCACGCCGATTTCCCCGGCGCCATCGGCATAGCCCCAACGCTCGGCCACGCGGCCCATGGCGTCGGTCTGCAGCGGCGCCAGCGGGAACGCCGCGCCGATGCGCGCGATGATCTCCGCGCTGGGCAGGACTTCCGTCATGTTCCAGCCATTGGTGCTGCCCACGTCCATGTATTCGATGAAACGCAGGATGTGCCCCGTACCGCGGAAGTGCCGCGCCATGGGCAGAATCTGATCGTCGTTCATGCCGCGCCGCACGACCATGTTGACCTTCACCGGCGTCAGGCCCGCCTCGGCCGCGGCGTCGATGCCGCGCAGCACGTCGGCCACCGGAAAATCGGTATCGCTCATGCGCGCGAACAGCGCCGGGTCCAGCGCGTCCATGCTCACCGTCACGCGGTGCAGCCCGGCGTCCTTCAGCGCGCGCGCCTTGCGCGCCAGCAGGCTGCCGTTGGTGGTCAAGGTCAGCTCCAGCGGCTCGCCTTCCGGCGTGCGCAGGGCTGCCAGCATGCCGATCAGCGTTTCGATGTTCTTGCGCAGCAGGGGCTCGCCGCCGGTCAGGCGGATCTTGCGCACGCCCAGGCGCACGAACACCGCGGCGGCGCGCGTCATTTCCTCGAACGACAACAGCTGCGCATGCGGCAGGAACACGTGATTGCTGTCGAAGGCATCACGAGGCATGCAATAGGTGCAGCGGAAATTGCAGCGGTCGGTGACCGATATCCGCAGGTCGCGCAGCGGGCGCGCGCGCGTATCCAAGACCGGCTGGCCGGCGGCCGGCAAGGACCGGGCGTGCGGCAAGGCCTGCGCATCGGCGGCCTGGGACCGGTGGTCCGTCAGATAGATGACTTTCGACATGATGCCGTGATCATAGCTTTTCCGGCCCGAAGGCCTCCCGCAGGGTGTGTATGCGCCCCGTTTCGCTGGCGTCGTAGCCGATCAGCTGGCCCACGTAGCCCTTGTAGTCCGCGCCCCGCATGATGCCCAGCAGCGCCTGCATGGTCGGCTGCTCCAGCGCGCTCTTGCGGATGGCGAAAAAGTAGCGTTCACGCGCCAGCGGTATGAAATCCAGTCCGAAGCGATGCGCCGCGGTTTCCACGCCGATACCCGCATCCGCCATGCCGCTGGCGATATGGGCGGCCACGGCCATGTGCGTGAACTCGCTGTTCTCGTAGCCATGCACCTTCGCCACGGCGATGTCCAGGCGGCGCAGCATCAATTCCACCAGTTGCCGGGTGCTGGAGCCGATCTGCCGGTTGACGAAGCGCACGTCCGGGCGGGCCAGGTCGGCAATGCCCTGGATGCGCTTGGGATTGCCCGCCATGACGAACAGGCCGGTATTGCGGACGGCCAGATGGACCAGCAGATGCTCTTCCGCATCCAGCCATTGCGCGTAGTGGCGCAGCATGTCGGTCTCGAAATCGCCTTGCGGCACCTGGAAGCCGGCCAGGTCGCATTCGCCGCTGTCCAGGGACGCCAGGGCTTCCGTCGCGGTGCGATAGCGCAATTCCAGGTTGGCGGCGCCGCTGCCCAACTGCTGCATCAGGGCTTCCACCGCGAAGCCGTGGCTGGCGTGCAGGCGCAGGTGGGGACCGCTTTCGGGCAACAGCTTTTCCAGGTCTTCCTGCAGTTCGGACGCCAGGCTGTCCAGCATGGGCATCAGGCGCGCCTCGATGCGGCGGTTGGCCCACAGCAGCCGCTGGGCGAATGGCGACAGCGCGGTGCCCTGCCGGCGGCGGGTGATCAGCAGGGGGGTGCCGAACACGGATTCGAAGCGCCGCAGCACGCCCCAGCCGTGCCGGTAGGACAGGCCACAGGCCCGGCAGGCGCCGGCGATGTGGCCGATCGCGTCGATGGCCGACAGCAGCGCCAGCACTTCCTGCAGCGCGATGCCTTCGTGGTCGCCGCCACCCTGGGTCAGCCACCAGCCCGGGCGCAGGGCGACCCGGAACCCGCCGTCGCTCATGGCCGGTGTCCTGAAGTTATATAGGAAATAAAGTACATATTGAAAGCCACGGCTCCCGGCGATACAGTCCCGCTTTAGAGACAACGGCGCCTCTTATTATGTTCGAAAAAACATATTAAAGAAATCCGCGCCGCCAGAAAACGTTGTGACAGGAGTCCGTCTCCATGCGAGAAGGTCAAGCCAGGGCAGACCTGGCATCCAACGGCGGCGCCCGCGGGGGCGAACTGGCCAGCCAGGCCGCCGCGCTATCCGCCCACCCCGCCGTTGCCGCGGCCGCGCGCGCGATCCAGGCCCATCAGGGCGTGCCGGGGGCCTTGATGCCCATCCTGCATGCCGTGCAGCACGAGTTGGGCTGTATCCCGCCCGAGGCCGTGCAGCCCATCGCCGAAGCGCTGAATCTGTCGCGCGCCGAAGTGCATGGCGTGATCACCTTCTACCCGCATTTCCGCCAGACGCCCGCGGGACGCCACGTCGTGGAAGTCTGCCGCGCGGAATCCTGTCAGGCCATGGGCGGCGAGAAGATCGCCGCCCATGCGCGCAAGAAGCTGGGCTGCGATTTCCACGCCACCAGCGCCGACGGCGCGTTCACCCTGGAACCCGTCTACTGCCTGGGCCTGTGCGCGCAATCGCCGGCCATGCTGATCGACGGCGTCCCCTATGCGCGGCTGACGCCCAAGCGCTTCGACACCATCCTGGGCTACGTCAAGGAGGGGTCATGAACGAAGGCACCCCGTCCCGCGCTTCGGGCAATCCCGTCACCCTGTACGTGCCGCGCGACGCGGCAGCATTGGCGGTGGGCGCGGATGACGTCGTCCGCGCCATCGAAGCCGAGGCCGCGCGCCGCGGACAGGCGGTGCGCGTCGTGCGCAACGGTTCGCGTGGACTGCTGTGGCTGGAACCGCTGGTGGAAGTCGCCACGCCCGCCGGCCGCGTGGCCTACGGTCCGGTGCAGGCGGAAGACGTCGCATCGCTGTTCGACGCCGGCTGGCTGCAAGCCGATGCCACGGGCAACCGTCCCAACGCCCCCAACACGCCCCACCCGCTCCGCCAGGGCCTGACGCAGGACATCCCTTACCTGAAGAACCAGGAACGCCTGACCTTCGCACGCTGCGGCATCACCGATCCCCTGGACCTGGACGACTACCAGGCGCACGAAGGCCTGCAAGGCCTGCGGCGCGCGCTGACCATGGCGCCGGAGCAGGTCGTCGACGAAGTGCAGCAGTCCGGCCTGCGCGGCCGCGGCGGCGCGGCCTTCCCGACCGGCATCAAGTGGAAGACGGTGCTGACCACGCCGGCCGAACAGAAGTACATCGTCTGCAATGCCGACGAAGGCGATTCCGGCACCTTCGCCGACCGCCTGCTGATGGAAGGCGATCCCTACGTGCTGATCGAAGGCATGGCCATCGCCGGCATCGCCGTCGGCGCCACGCAGGGCTATATCTACGTCCGGTCGGAATATCCGCACGCCATCGCCGCGCTGGAAGCGGCGATCGCGCGGGCACGCGCGGCCGGCTGGCTGGGCGGCGACATCCTGGGCAGCGGCAAACGCTTCGACCTGGAAGTGCGCAAAGGCGCGGGCGCCTATATCTGCGGCGAGGAAACCTCCCTGCTGGAAAGCCTGGAAGGCAAGCGCGGCGTGGTGCGCGCCAAGCCGCCGCTGCCGGCCATCGCCGGCTTGTTCGGCAAGCCGACGGTCATCAACAACGTGATTTCGCTGGCGTCGGTGCCTGTCATCCTGGCGTGCGGCGCGGCCTATTACCGCGACTACGGCGTGGGCCGGTCGCAAGGCACCCTGCCCTTCCAGTTGGCCGGCAACCTCAAGCAGGGCGGGCTGGTGGAAAAGGCCTTCGGCCTGACGCTGCGCGAACTGCTGTACGACTTCGGCGGCGGCAGCGCGTCCGGCCGGCCGCTGCGCGCGGTGCAGGTGGGCGGCCCGCTGGGCGCCTATCTGCCCGAATCGCAATGGGACGTGCCGCTGGACTACGAGGCCTACGTCAAGATCTCGGCGATGATCGGCCACGGCGGCCTGGTGGCCTTCGACGACACAGTCGACATGCAGGCGATGGCGCGCTATGCCATGGAGTTCTGCGCCATCGAATCCTGCGGCAAGTGCACGCCCTGCCGCATCGGCTCGACGCGCGGCGTGGAAACCCTGGACCGCATCGCCGCGCGCGGCGCGGATCACGCGCAACAGGTGCATCTGCTGCGCGACCTGTGCGACACCATGCTGGGCGGGTCGCTGTGCGCGCTGGGCGGCATGGCGCCGTATCCGGTGATGTCCGCGCTGGACCATTTCCCCCAGGACTTCGGTCTTTCGCCGCACGCCCCCGACCCCGCCGGCCTGGCCGCCGTCGAAACCGACGCCCGCCCGCCGCACCTTTGACTCTTGCGGGCCGGGCGGCAGCCCGGGCCGGCGCAGAAAGATTGGAGACTCCGCCATGTTGGAAACCGTCATCAAACGAGACCGCGACTACGGCACGCCCGCGCGCGTCGCCGAACAGCAGGTCAGCCTGACCATCGACGGCCAGGAAATCCGCGTCCCCGCCGGCACCTCGGTGATGCGCGCGGCCGCCGAAGCCGGCATCAATATCCCCAAGCTCTGCGCCACCGACAGCCTGGAGGCCTTCGGCTCCTGCCGCCTGTGCGTGGTGGAGATCGACGGCCGCCGCGGCTACCCGGCCTCCTGCACGACGCCAGTGGAAGACGGCATGGTGGTGCGCACCGAAACGCCCAAGCTGCACGACCTGCGGCGCGGCGTGATGGAGCTGTATATCTCCGACCACCCGCTGGACTGCCTGACCTGTCCGGCCAATGGCGATTGCGAACTGCAGGACATGGCCGGCGTGGTGGGCCTGCGCAACGTGCGCTACGGCTACCAGGGCGCCAACCACCTGAATGACGCCAAGGACGAATCGAATCCCTACTTCACCTACGACCCGTCCAAGTGCATCGTCTGCAACCGCTGCGTGCGGGCCTGCGAGGAAACCCAGGGCACCTTCGCGCTGACCATTTCCGGCAAGGGCTTCGATTCGCGCGTCTCCGCCGGACAGGACCAGCCTTTCCTGGACAGCGAATGCGTGTCCTGCGGCGCCTGCGTGCAGGCCTGCCCCACCGCCACGCTGGAAGAAAAAACGGTCATCATGATGGGCCAGGCCGAGCACTCGGTCGTCACCACCTGCGCCTACTGCGGCGTGGGCTGCGGCTTCAAGGCAGAAATGAAAGGCCAGGAAGTGGTGCGCATGGTGCCGTGGAAGGATGGCCAGGCCAACCGCGGGCACTCCTGCGTGAAGGGCCGCTTCGCCTGGGGCTATGCGACGCACAAGGAACGTGTCACCAAGCCCATGATCCGCAAGAACATCACGGATCCGTGGCGCGAAGTGTCCTGGGACGAGGCCATTTCGTATGCGGCGTCGGAATTCAAGCGCCTGCAGGCCAAGCATGGCCGCGATTCCATCGGCGGCATCACGTCGTCCCGCTGCACCAACGAGGAAACCTGGCTGGTGCAGAAGCTGGTGCGCGCCGGATTCGGCACCAACAACGTCGACACGTGCGCGCGCGTCTGCCACTCGCCCACGGGCTATGGCCTGAAGCAGACGCTGGGCGAATCGGCGGGCACGCAGACCTTCGACTCGGTCATGTACTCCGACGTGGTCGTGGTGATGGGCGCGAACCCCAGCAGCGGCCACCCGGTGTTTGCCTCGCGGCTCAAGCGCCGGCTGCGCCAGGGCGCGCGACTGATCGTCATCGATCCGCGCCGCATCGAACTCGTCAGCTCGCCGCACGTCAAGGCGGACTACCACCTGCAGGTGCGTCCCGGCACCAACGTCGCGCTGCTGTCCTCGCTGGCGCACGTGATCGCCACCGAAGGCCTGATCAACGAAGCCTTCGTCGCCGAACGCTGCGAAACCAAGGCCTTCCAGCAATGGCGCGAATTCGTTTCGCGCCCGGAAAACTCTCCGGAAGCCATGGAAGCCGTCACCGGCGTGCCGGCGGCCGCCGTGCGTGGCGCCGCGCGGCTGTACGCCACCGGCGGCAACGCCGCGATCTACTACGGCCTGGGCGTGACGGAACACAGCCAGGGCTCGACCACGGTGATGGGCATCGCCAACCTGGCCATGGCCACCGGCAACATCGGCCGCGAAGGCGTGGGCGTGAACCCGCTGCGCGGCCAGAACAATGTGCAGGGTTCCTGCGACATGGGCTCCTTCCCGCACGAACTGCCGGGCTACCGGCATATCTCCGACGACGTGGTGCGCGCGGAGTTCGAGCACGACTGGGGCGTGACGCTGCAGCCGGAACCCGGCCTGCGCATCCCCAATATGTTCGAGGCCGCGCTGGCGGGCAGCTTCAAGGGCCTGTACTGCCAGGGCGAGGACATCGTGCAGTCCGATCCCAACACGCAGCACGTGGCGGCCGCGCTGGCGGCGATGGAATGCATCGTGGTGCAGGACCTGTTCCTGAACGAAACGGCCAAGTACGCGCACGTCTTCCTGCCGGGCTCTTCCTTCCTGGAAAAGGACGGCACCTTCACCAACGCGGAACGGCGGATCTCGCGCGTGCGCAAGGTCATGGAGCCCCGCAACGGCATGGGCGACTGGGAAGTGACGATGGCCCTGTCCAACGCGATGGGCTATCCCATGAACTATCGCCATCCCGGCGAGATCATGGATGAGATCGCGCGCCTGACGCCCACCTTCTCCGGCGTCACCTACGAAAAACTTGATCGCCTGGGCAGCGTGCAGTGGCCGTGCAACGACGAGGCCCCCGACGGCACGCCCATCATGCATATCGACGAGTTCGTGCGCGGCAAGGGCAAGTTCATCATCACGCAGTACGTGCCCACCGAGGAACGCAGCACGCGCAAGTTCCCGCTGCTGCTCACCACCGGCCGCATCCTGTCGCAATACAACGTGGGCGCGCAGACGCGCCGCACGCACAACGTCATGTGGCACGCGGAAGACGTGCTGGAAATGCATCCGCAGGATGCCGAGGACCGTGGCGTCTCCGACGGAGACTGGGTGGGCGTGCAGAGCCGCTCGGGCGAAACCGTGCTGCGCGCCGTGCTGACCGATCGCGTACAGCCGGGCGTGGTATACACCACCTTCCATTTCCCGGAATCGGGCGCCAATGTGGTGACGACGGACAATTCCGACTGGGCGACCAACTGCCCGGAGTACAAGGTCACGGCCGTGCAGGTCATGCGCGTGTCCCAGCCTTCGGAATGGCAGCGCCAGTGGAGCCGTTTCAGCGATATCCAGCAGAAGCTGTTGGCGGATCGCGAAACCGTGCCCGCCGGCAAATAGGCGCCGCCCGCTCATGCCGCACCCGGCCCTTGCATCAGCGATATGACGAGACAGACCTTGCCCGGCCGTGCCGGGGCCCATGCCGGCGCAGGCATGGCGGACGCGGCCAGTGAAACAGATATGGCCGGCACGGACATCGGCCTGCCGCCGACATCGGCGCCGGCGCGTGTGCTGCGCGTGCGCGGCGGCATGGCGGCTGCCCGCCCGGACGACGACATCCTGGCGGAAGAAACCCCCATCGCGCTGGAATACAACGGCATCAGCCACGCCACCATGCTGGCCACGCCGGCGGACCTGGAAGACTTCGCGATCGGCTTCTCGCTGACCGAAGGCATCATCGACGATGCGCGCGACGTGCGCGACATCGAAGCACGCGTCAGCGAAGACGGCGTCGTATTGGAACTGACGATCGCGAGCGCCTGCGCGGCCCGGCTCAAGGAAAGACGGCGCGCGTTGTCGGGGCGCACGGGTTGCGGCCTGTGCGGCGTCGAAACGCTGCCGGAAGTGCTGCGCGACATCCCGCCCGTGCCAGCCGGCGCGTCGATCTCCGCGCGCGCGGTACTTGGCGCCATGCGCGCCATGCGCGAGCGCCAGCCGCTGCACGCGCTGACCGGCGCCACGCATGCGGCGGGCTGGGCCCGGGCCGACGGCACGCTCGTGTTGGTACGCGAGGACGTGGGCCGGCACAACGCGCTGGACAAGCTGATCGGCGCGCTGGCGCGGCGGCCGGATGGCGCCGCAACGGACATGGCCGCCGCGGTGGATGCCGCCGCCCCGGCCCGGTACGGGATCATCGTCGTCTCCAGCCGCGCCAGTTTCGAAATGGTGCAGAAAACCGCGGCGGCCGGCGTCGGCGTCCTGGCCGCCGTGTCGGCGCCCACCGCGCTCGCACGCCGCCTGGCCGACCGCCTGAACATCGCCCTGCTGGGGTTCATGCGGGACGACGACACGACGCTGTACGCGCACGAAGAACGCATCTCCGCATAAAGACAGGAACAAACAATGGAAAGCGCGAACCTGATCCGCATGGCCAACCGTATCGGCGACTTCTTCGACGCCATGCCCGACCGCCCCGAAGCCATCGAGGGCGTCGCCAACCACATCCAGAAATTCTGGGAGCCGCGCATGCGGACGGAGCTGCTGGCCTTCCTGCAACGCCATCCGGATGGCGTCGCCGACGACATCACGCTCAGCCCCATCGTGCTGGAAGCGGTCACCACGAACCGCGAACGCCTCACGCCGCGCAGCGCGGAACCCAGATAAGCAGTGCACTGAAGCAGAACGACCGGCAACCGCGCGGACGCCCCGCAAGGCAAGCCGGCAATACCAATAAAACCTTGGAGAAGACATGAGCACAGCGACCACGCTGGACATTCCTGCCGGCAAACCCGGCTTTCTGGACAAGGAAAGAACCATCGCGGGCCCCGGATTCAGCCGCTGGCTGGTTCCGCCCGCGGCCCTGGCGATCCACCTTTGCATCGGCATGGCCTACGGCTTTTCCGTATTCTGGCTGCCGCTTTCCAAGGCCCTGGGCGGCACCACCGCGCTGGCCTGCCCGGCGGGCATGAGCCTGTTCGAGGAGTTGTTCACGACCAACTGCGACTGGCGCATCTCCAGCATGACGGTGACCTACATCCTGTTCTTCGTCCTGCTGGGATGTTCGGCGGCCGTGTGGGGCGGCTGGCTGGAGCGCGCCGGTCCGCGCAAGGCCGGCATCGTGTCGGCCGCCTGCTGGTGCGGCGGCCTGGTGATATCGGCGCTGGGCATCTACCTGCACCAGTTGTGGATGCTGTGGGTGGGTTCCGGCGTGATCGGCGGCATCGGACTGGGCCTGGGCTATATCTCGCCGGTCAGCACCCTGATCAAGTGGTTTCCCGACCGGCGCGGCATGGCCACCGGCATGGCGATCATGGGCTTCGGCGGCGGCGCCATGGTGGGCGCGCCGCTGGCCAACCTGCTGATGCGCCACTACGCGACGCCGGCATCGCCCGGCGTGTGGGAAACCTTCGTGACGCTGGCGGTGATCTACGCGGTGTTCATGGTGGCCGGCGCGCTGTCCTATCGCGTGCCCGCCAGCAACTGGAAGCCGGCGGGCTGGACGCCGCCCGTCGCGCAGGCCGGCAACGCCATGATCACCCATGGCCATGTGCACGTGAAGAAAATCTGGGGCGTGCCGCAGTTCTGGCTGGTGTGGTGGGTACTGTGCCTGAACGTGACGGCCGGCATCGGCATCCTGGGCATGGCGTCGCCGCTGCTGCAGGAAGTGTTCGCCGGCAAGCTGATCGGCCAGGACGCGTTGACGTTCTCGCAGTTGAACAAGGAGCAGCTCGCCGCCATCGCCACCATCGCCGCCGGCTTCACCGGCCTGCTCAGCCTGTTCAACATCGGCGGCCGCTTCGTCTGGGCCAGCCTGTCGGACAAGCTGGGGCGCAAGATGACCTACCTGACCTTCTTCGTGCTGGGCTTCGTGCTGTATGCCTCGGTGCCGTGGTCCGCGCACGCCGGCCACCTGGCGCTGTTCGTCGGTGCCTTCTGCATCATCCTGTCGATGTACGGCGGCGGCTTCGCCACGGTGCCCGCCTACCTGGCCGACCTGTTCGGCACGCAGATGGTCGGCGCCATCCATGGCCGCGTACTGACCGCCTGGTCGGCCGCCGGCATCTTCGGGCCGGTGCTGATCAGCTACGTGCGCGAATACCAGTTGTCGCTCGGTGTGCCGCGCGCCCAGGTCTATGACATCACCATGTATATCCTGGCGGGGCTGCTGGTGATCGGCCTGCTGTGCAACCTGGCCATCCGGCCGGTCAACCCCAAGCACTTCATGACCGATGAAGAACTGGCCCGCGAAAAGACGCTGGCGCACGAACGCGCGGCCGCCAGCGCGGTGCATGGCGAATCGGCATCGACCTTCAAGACGCCCAGGTCGGCGATCGCCTTCGGCTGGGCCTGCGTCGGCATTCCGCTGGCATGGGGCATCTGGGTGACCTTGCAGCAGGCGGTGGTGCTGTTCCGCTGACCTGTGCTTACGATGACCCGTCCTTGCACGGGTCAACAAAAACGCCGCTTTCCAGACAGGAAGCGGCGTTTCCTTTTTCATGCGCGGTCGCGCCGGGCGGCGCGGCTGGCGTGGGGGACCGTCAGGCTTTTTCTTCCTTGACGCGATACACGAGCACCGCGGTGTGTGCCAGGGACAGGACCTTGGCGGTGACGCTGCCCAGGAGCAGGCGCGACAGGCCGCTGCGGCCGTGGCTGCCGATGAAGATCAGGTCGCAGCCGTTTTCCTGCGCGGCGTGCACGATGCCGTCGGCGACGTTGAAATTGGAGATGGCGCGCGACGTGGCCTTGACGCTGGCGGTTTCCGCGCGATCCAGGACGGCCTTCAAATAGCGCTTGGATTGGTCCGCCGAGGCCTTTTCGTAGTCTTCATCGGTAATCGCATAGGCGGCCGCCATGCCGTCGAAGCCTATGGTCGCGGCAAAGGGTTGCGTGACGTGCAGGGCGACGATCTCCGCGCCGACGGAGCGCGCGAAGCAGACTCCGGCGTTCGCCGCCTGGGCGGACAGCGGGGACCCGTCGGTGGGAATCAGGATTTTCTTGAACATGTCCAGCTCTCCTTACACGGATGTTGTGCGTTCCATCCTACCGGAAAAGTGCCTGACGCGGCAGAGCACCCCCGCCCACCGGATCTCAGCGCTGCGCGCCCGATTGCTGCGAGGCGACAAACAGGTTCGTGCACCGCGTGCCCGTGCGGCAATAGGCCAGGACCGGCTGCGGCAGCTTTTCCAGCAGACGCCCGAAGGTGGCCACGTCGTCCGCGGTCATGCCGCCGCTGACGACGGGCTGGTACTCGACCTGCAGGCCCGCGTTCAGGGCCGCTTCGGAAACCGCCGCGGCCGTGGGCTGGTCGGGGCCGCCCTCATGGTCGGGCCGGTTGATGATCACGCTTTTGAAGCCCGCGGCCGCCACCGCGGCCATATCGTCGGGCGACAGCTGCGGCGCGACGGCGAACTCGGGAGTCAGGCGATTGATGGGAACGGACATGATGATCTTCCTCGAAGATGGGCTGATGAATGGCCTTAGGATAACCGCCCGGCGGGCGTGTCGCGCCCCGCCGGATGCGGCATCAATTGCCGCAGCAGTTGCCAGGCCGCCGCATTGTCCACCATGCTGGCGGAAAAACGCATATAGGTCGTCGGCGCCTGCGAAGGCGAAAACAGGGAGCCCGGCGCCAATAGCATATTGCGCTCCGCGGCCGCGCGGGCCAGGGTTTCGCTGTCGCGGCCGCAGTCGGCCCAGATGAACATCCCGGCGTGGGGCAGTTCCGGTATCCGCAGGCCCAGCTCCAGCAAAAGCCGCACGCAGCGTTCGCGCGCCTCGTCCACGCGAGCGCGTACGCGCTCCACATGCCGGCGGAACAGGCCGTCGGCCAATATGCGATGGATCACGCGTTCGCCCAGCTCGGGCGTCGTCAGGCCGGCCAGCATCTTCAGATCGGCCAGTTTCTGCAGCAGCGCCGGCGCCGCCGCCACGTAGCCCACGCGCAGGCTGGGCGCCAGCATCTTGGAAAAGCCACCCACCAGGATGACGCGGTTCAAGCGGTCCAGCACCGACAGGCGCATGGCGTTGCCGGGATGCAGTTCCGAATAGGTATCGTCCTCGATCACCGAAAAATCGTAGCGCTCGGCGATGCGCAGGATGTCGTAGGCCGCGCCGGCGGACAAGGTGTGGCCGGTCGGATTGTGCACCACGCTATTGACGATGAAGAGCTTGGGGCGATGCTGCGCGGCCAGCTTTTCCAGGACGTCGATATCCGGACCGGCGGCCGTGCGCGGCACACCGATGACGCGTGCGCCGACGGCGGCCAGGCGGCCGAAAATGACGAACCATGCCGGGTCTTCCACCAGCACCGTGTCGCCCGGCCCGACCAGCAGGCGGGCGATCAGGTCCAGTCCATGGGTGACGCCGGAGGTGGTCAACAGGTTGTGGTCGGGATGGGCCGGCACGCCCAATCCCTGCAACAGCGCGGCAATCTGCTGGCGCAGGCCCGGATAGCCTTGCGGCTGGCCATAGGACAGGAAGTTGCCACGCACCGAGCGCCCGACCGCGCGCACCGCGCCGGCGATCATGTCGGCATCCAGCCAGTCGGCCGGCAGCAGGCCCGCGCCGCCGGGCATGCCGGGCGTATTGGACTCGCGGAACATGCTGCGCAACAGCCACGATATATCGATGCGCGCGGGCGTATCGAGGCTGGCTTCGGCCGCCGGCACCGCGGCGGCGGCGCGGGCGGTATCGCGCGGCGCCACGAAAAAGCCGGCGCCGCGCCGCGACTGCACCAGGCCGCTGGCCGCCAGGCGATCGTAGGCCTCCACCACCGTGAAGCGGCTGACGCCGGCCTGTTCCGCCATGGCGCGGATCGACGGCAGGCGCGAACCGGGACGCAGGCCTTCGTCGGCGATGCGGCGCGCCAGGTCGTCGGCCAGCTGTGCCGCGAGCGTCACGTCGTTGCCGCGCACGGGGCGCCAGGTGGCGAGGGAATCGGAAAGTGTCATGGGCGGAGCGCCAGGCCAGTTATCACAGTGAACCGGTGAAGTGTATCGGTACTGTACCGGAAACTGTCCGTAGAGTGTCATCCAAGCCGCCCTTTTTACTGGAATACCCGCATGCCGCGTCCACCCGCTTCCATCGCCGCCCCGCAATCGCCCGCCGCCGTGCCGCACGGCTGGGAGGGCTATGGCGCCGCGCTGCTGGGCATCGCCATCTTCAGCCTGACGCTACCCATGTCGCGCGTCGCGGTCGCGGAGCTGGATCCGTTGCTGGTGGCCCTGGGACGCGCGGTGGTGGCGGCCGTGCCGGCCGGCCTGCTGCTGTGGCTGACGCGCAGCCGCCTGCCGCGGCGGGAAGAAATTTCCGGAATCGCCCTGGCCGCGCTGGGCGTGGTCGTGGGCTGGCCGATCGCCTCCACGCTGGCCATGCAGTCCGTTCCGTCGGCCCACGGCGCGGTGGTCAACGGCCTGCTGCCGCTGGCGACGGCGGCCTTCGCCGCGCTGGGCAGCGGCGAGCGGCCTCCGCGCCGATTCTGGCTCTGGGCCCTGGCCGGCGCCTGCCTGGTCGCGGCGTTCGCGCTGCGCGAAGGTGGCGGGGCGCCGCAGGCCGGGGATCTCTGGCTGCTGGTCGCGACGGCACTGGGCGGCATGGGTTACGCCGAAGGCGCGCGCGTGGCACGCACCCTGGGCGGCTGGCGGACGATCTGCTGGGCGCTGGTCCTGAGCGCTCCCTTCATCGTCGCGCCGGTGGCATGGATGGCCGCGCGCGTACCGGTGGCGCCCACGCCGACGGTCTGGCTGGCACTTGCCTACCTGTCGTTCGGTTCGATGTTCCTGGGCTTCTTCGCCTGGTACCACGGGCTGGCCCGCGGCGGGATCGCCAAGGTCGGACAGATCCAGCTGCTGCAGCCTTTCATCACCGTATGCGCCGCCGGGCTGCTGTTCGGCGAGCAGGTCGCGCCCGCCACCCTGGCATTCGCGCTGGCCGTCATCGCGGTCATCGCCGGCGCCCGCGCCGCGGCGGCGCGCCGCAAGGCCTGACCCCGCGCCCCCACCACGCGCCCCAGTACACAGCCCCACTAAACACCCAACTACGCACCCAACTACAAATCCCACCCCGCGCCATTCCGGGAACCGCGGAGACAACGCCATGACCGACAACATCCCTTTGCTTTCCGCCAGCCTGCTCGGCCCCGTCGCCCTGTTTTCCCTGGTCAGCTCGATCACGCCGGGCCCGAACAACATCATGCTGGCCTCATCCGGCCTGAACTTCGGCTTCCGCCGCACGCTGCCCCACATGTTCGGCGTGAACATCGGCTTCACGCTGATGATCCTGCTGGTAGGCGCCGGCCTGGGCGCGGTATTCCACAGTTCGCCGCTGCTGTACACCGTACTGAAGTACGGCGGGGCAGCCTATCTGCTGTACCTGGCCTGGAAAATCGCCACGGCCGGCGAAATCCGCGAAGGCGACCGGCGGGCGCGCCCCTTCACCTTCCTGCAGGCGGCGGCATTCCAATGGATCAATCCCAAGGCATGGGTGATGGTCGTCGGCCTGGCCGCCACCTATATCCCGGAGGCCGGATTCTTCATGAACCTGGTGGTGGCGACCATCGTCTGCGGCATCATCAACCTGCCCGCCATCGGGGTCTGGGTCACCTTCGGCACGGCCTTGCGGCGCGTCCTGCACAAGCCGGGCGCCGTGCGGGCTTTCAACCTGGGGATGGCGGTGCTGCTGGTGCTGTCACTCTATCCGGTCGCGGAGGACCTGCTGCGGTAGGGTCGCCGCGGGCCGCCGCCCGCCCGCCTTTGCGCCCGCCTTTGCGGCTGCCCTCCTGCCCGCCTGCCTGCATCCATGCCCGGGAACCCGCGCGGCGGGGACGGGTCTATCGTCCATGCCCGGTTCTTCCCGATTGCCCATCCGTATCCGCCTGCGGCGCGCCCTGGCCTGCGTGCTGCTGGCCAGCGCCGCCATCGTGGGCTGCACCCAGCTGGACGCCTGGCAGCGCGAAGCCATTTTTTCGCCGGCGCGCGGCGACCAGCGCTGGTTCAGCGAACCGCCCGCCGGCACGCGCGTATTCGATCTGGCCGTGGCACCCGGCCAACAAGTCCGCGCCTGGTACTGGCAAAGCCCGGACCCGGGGGCGCCCACCGTCCTGTATCTGCACGGCGCGCGCTGGAACCTGAACGGTAGCGCCTTCCGCATGGCCAGTTGGACCCGCCTCGGCTATTCCGTCCTGGCCATCGACTACCGCGGTTTCGGGGATTCCACCCAGATACTGCCGTCCGAAGAAAGCGCCGGCCAGGACGCCGCCGCGGCGCTGGGGGAACTGGCCAGGCGCCAGCCCGATCCCGCCCGGCGCTTCGTCTACGGACACAGCCTGGGCGGCGCGATCGCCATCGACCTGGCCTCCCGCAAGGACATGCCGCCCATTGCGGGATTGATCGTCGAATCCAGCTTCACCAGCATCGCCGCCATGCTGCAGACCCTGAAATGGGGCTGGGTGCCCGGGGCCAGCCTGCTGGTCACGCAGCCCTTCGATTCCCTGGACAAGCTGGCCGACATGACGACGCCAGTGCTTTTCCTGCACGGCACCGAGGACCGCGTGGTGCCGCACACCATGAGCGACCAGTTGTTCGCCGCCGTGCAGAAAGTGGCGCCCAACCTGAAGCGGCTGGTCAAGATCGACGGCGCCTCGCATTCCGGCGCGGTGCGCAGCGGCCCGGTCTACGACCAGGCGGTGGAGTCCTTCGTCCACGACGCCACCGCTGCCTACCGGGGCGCGCCCATGCCGCCCCAACCGCCCATCGACGCACGGGCGCCGTTGTAAATATATTAAGCACCCAGTAGACTGCCCCATCGGCGCGCCGGACAGATCCGGATCGGCCACGATCCCGTCAGGGAAACGTGGCGCCGGGCGCCCACTTTCCGATGGAGATCGACTTGAACCGCACGCGCTGGCAAGGGGTGTTTCCCGCCGTCACGACCAAGTTCCACGAAGACGAATCGCTGGATCACGAGGAAATGCGCAGGCATTTCGCCTACCTGATCGACAACGGCGTCCACGGCATGGTCACCTGCGGATCGCTGGGCGAAGCCAGCACGCTGTCGATGGACGAAAAACTGTCAGTTGCGCGTACGGCGGTGGACGTCAGCGCCGGCCGCGTCCCGGTGCTGGCCAACGTCTCGGAAACCAGCACCCGCGACGCGCTGCGCTATGTGAAGGCGGCGGTCGACCTGGGCGTGGATGGCTTCATGGTGATGCCTTCGGTGCTCTATGTGGCGGATGCCCGCGAAGCCATGCAGAACGTGCGCGCCATTGCCGAAGCCGCGCGCAAGCCCTGCATGATCTACAACAACCCGGTCGCCTATCGTGTCGACCTGAAGCCCGAGCACATGGCGCAGCTGGCCGACTGCGAATGGCTGGCCGCGATCAAGGAAAGCACGGACGACATCCGCCGCATCACCGACCTGCGCAATGCGCTGGGCACCCGCTATCAGCTGTTCATCGGCGTGGACGATCTTTCGTTCGAGGCCCTGGCCCTGGGGGCCGACGGCCTGCTGGCCGGCCTGGTGACGGCCTTCCCGCGCGAGACCGTGGCGCTGTACGACCTGATGAAGGCCGGCGAATGGGCGCAGGCGCTGAAGCTCTATCAGTGGTTCACGCCCCTGCTGCACCTGGATGTATCGACGAAGCTGGTGCAGAACATCAAGCTGGCCGAAACCCTGGCCGGCGTCGGCAACGAGTTCGTGCGCCGTCCGCGCCTGCCGCTGGCCGGCGAAGAACGCGCGCGTGTCGAAGCCATCGTCGGCGCGGCGCTCGAAAGGCGTCCGGAAGAATACCGGTCGCGTCCGCCCACCGTCGCGCGCTGACGGTCTTGCCGCGCACGACCATGAACGCCGCCTTGCCCAAACGCCGTGCCGCCGACGTCGCCTACGACGCGGTCGAAAGCATGATCGCCACGCTGCAGCTGCAGCCCGGCAGCCCCGTCGTCGAAGCCGAACTGGTGCAACGCACGGGACTGGGCCGCACGCCGCTGCGCGAAGCCTTGCTGCGCATGGTGTCGGCGGGACTCATCACCCAGGAGCCGCGACGCGGCTTGCGCGTCTCCACCGTGGAGCTGGCCGACCATCTGGACCTGCTGCAGACCCGCCGCAGCCTGGAACGGCTGATCGCCACCGCGGCGGCGCGGCGCGCGACGCCGCCCCAGCGCGCGGCCATCCTGGAATGCGCGGCGAATATGATGCGCGCGGCCCAGGGCGGCGACCTCGACGACTACATGCGCGCCGACCAGATGCTGGACCATGCCTGCCATGAGGCCTGCCGCAATACGTCCGCGGTCACGGCGGTCACCCCATTGCTGATCCAATGCAGGCGCTTCTGGTACGCCTACCAGCACGAAGGCGACGTCATGGAAGGCGCGCGCCATCACCAGGACCTGGCGCAGTCCGTCGCAAGCGGCGACGAGCGCGCCGCCGCGCATGCCGCGGACACGCTGCTGGACTATCTGGAAGCGTTCGCGCGCAAGGTCATCGACGCATAGCGCGACACCCGCACGCCTGTCGACGCCATCCATTCGTGCAGGCTGGAGCCGGACAGCACCTGGTACTCGGCGCCGCGCTGCGCATCCATGCCCTGCCTGCCGCCGGCGGGCAGCGCGGGATGGCACATCAGCAGATCGCCGTCGGAGGCGTTGCGCAGCCACAGCCTGAGCAGGCCGTCATAGACCTGCGCCCCGCCCTGGAAATCGTAGACGCCCAGGAAGCGCCGATTGGTGCTCAGCCCCGCCCGCGCCGCGCCGCGCGCGAAAGCCGCCGATCCCAAGGCCGCGATGATCCGGGCCTTGCGCCGCAACGGCGCGGGTACGCCATCCAGGCAGCCCGGCGACGTATCGCGCAGCCACGGGGTGTGGGCATCGCTGCCCTGGGCTGGGTAGCGGCGCGCCAGCACCTCGAACAGGGCATCGCGTATCTGTGGCAACTGATGCACGTGCTGATGGCCGTCGATGAAGTCGGGCATACGGCCGATCGCCGACTCGAAAGCGTCGAGCTGGCGTTCGATCTGGCGCTGGACGCGGCCGCGATTCAACACGCGCGCATAGGCGCAGGCGATCAGCCGCGGCAAAGGCAGGTATAGTCCCGGCGCGCCCAGCGTTTCGGTGAAGTTCAGATGCAGGCCGGCATCGACGTCCAGCTCGCGCAGCCTGGCCGCGTCGGCGCGAAAGGAAGGCGCCTGCGCCAGGCAACCGACGGCGCTCAGGCGCCCCGCGCCGGCCAGCGCGAGTATGCCATCGTCGATGGCGGCGCTCATGCCAAAATCGTCGGCGCATACGACAATGCGCCTGCTGCCCGCATGCGTGGGCTCTTGCAACATCATCGTCATGGAAGTTCTGGAATGCGGAGCCTGATCCGACAATTGAGCTGGTTCGTCGCCGTTGGCTGCGCGGCCGCCGCCACCCATTGGATAACGGCCGTCGGCTGCGTGGAAGCCCTGGGCGCCCCGCCACTGGCCGCCAACGTGGTCGGCTGGCTGGTGGCGTTCGGTGTTTCGTTCAGCGGTCATTATCGGCTCACTTTCCGGCATCAGGCCACTGCATGGCATGTGGCGGCGCTACGTTTTTTCTGCATCTCGGCCGCCGGCTTCCTGATCAACGAAGCCGCCTACGCCTGGTTGCTGCGGCACACCACGCTGCGATACGACGTCCTGCTCGGGCTGGTGCTGATCGCCATCGCCGTGCTGACCTTCATCTTCAGCCGTTTTTGGGCGTTCCGTCGCAGTAGCGCGACCTGAACGCAGCGTCGGGCACGACGCGCCACAGCGCGCGCTTGCCGTTCACCGCGAACGGGGCGACGCCGCGCAAGGCGGGATAGGCTTCCTGGTCGTCGGCCGGATTGCCCCAGAACCAGAAGGCCTGCCCGGCCGGCGCGGCGCACAGCCGCGACTGCAGTTCATGCATGGAGATCAGCGTGTCCTTCATCACGTCGGGACGAAATTGGCCGGCGTCATAAAGTTCCTTGCGCCAATTGTCGCGCACGGGGATTTCAGGATTGTTCCAGTCGTCCACGACCCAGGCCGGCCGCGTGTCGCGCATGTTCATGGGCAGGTCGTAGGCGTAGGCATGCAGCATGACGATCTGGTCGCCCGGCTTGAAGTCGGGCCGCGCACGCCGCGCCAGCGGCGCGGACGTGGGCGACGAATAGATGGCGACGAACACCGTCATCAGCACGCAGAACGCGATCGCCACCGCCTGGCACAGGCGATAGCCGCGGCGCGTCGCGTCGGCCTCGCGGCCCGCCAGGCCGGCGGCGATGACCTCGGCCACCAGGACGGCCAGTGGCGCCAGCGCGGGCAGCACATAGCCCACCAGCTTGGACGCCGGCAGCGAAAAGAACGCCACCACCACCGCGATCCAGATTCCCATCAGCAGCCGCACAGCATACGCCTCGCCGTTCTCGCGCGACCAGAACGCCTTGCGGAACACCGCCCCCAGCCAGAAGGTCCAGGGCAGGATCAGCCCCGCCAGCACGGGAAGATAGAACCAGAAGGGCTCGCGGTTGTTGAAGGTGGCTTCGGCGAAACGGTCGAACTGCTGGTAGATGAAGAAATAGTTGAAGAAGCCGGAGAAATCTTCCTGCATGGCCCAGAACCACGGCAGGCACACCACCACGAAGGCGACGATGGCGGGCGGCCACAGCAACGCGGCCAGGCCGCGCCACTGCCGCAGCGCGACGATCCAGAAGAACAGGATGCCGGCCGGCAGCACCACGCCGATCAGGCCCTTGGAAAGCACGCCCAGCGCGGCCAGTACGCCCGTCGCCAGGGCAAGCATGCGCCAGGGCGCGCCACGCGTGGCATTCAGCACCGTCGCGGCGCCAGCCACGGTGGTCAGCGTGATCATGCCCGCGACCAGCATGTCCAGGTTGGCGAACTGCGCGGCGCCAAAGAAGAAGGGCTGCGTGGCCAGCACCATCAGGGCGATGGTGGCCGTCCGCACGCCGCGGTAGCGCCGCATGAAGGCATACACGGCCATCGCCGCGGCCCAGGCGGCCAGCCAGGAGGGCAGGCGCGCCGCCCAGGGGTGCACGCCGAACACATCGAAGGCGGCCGACGCCAGCCAGTAGTAGAGCGGCGGCTTGTGAAAGAACGGCATGCCGTTCAACAGCGGCACGATGCGATCGCCGCTGCGCATCATTTCCCAGGCGACGCCCGCGTAACGACCTTCATCCGGGAGGGTCATCGGCCGCAGCCATGACAGCCAGACCAGCCACACGCCGGTCAGCAGGAAAAGCCATCCCCTGGACAACGCCTCCAGGCGGCGCATCCATGCATCGAGTACTCGCGCCATGTTATCGGGAATTATTTTTTTCGGTGAAGACCCTGCCGCGCTGTTCTCGCACGACATACAGGGGACGGCCCTTCACTTCGTCGAAGATGCGGCCGACGTATTCGCCGACGACCCCCAGGGACAGCAGGTTGATGCCCGCGAAGAACATCAGTGCGGCGACGATGGTGGTCCAGCCGGACACCGCGTTGCCGTACATCAGGAAGTCCACCACCAGGTACACCCCGTAGGCGAACGACAGCAGCGCGAAGACCAGGCCTATCATGCTCACCAGGCGCAGCGGCCAGGTGGTGAACGCCGTCAGGCCGGCGAAGGCCAGCTTGAACAGCTTGCGCTTGCTGTAGTGCGTGGTGCCATGCGCTCGCTCGTCGGGCGTATAGGGCAGCGCCTCGGCCTGGAATCCCACCCAGGCGTACAGGCCTTTCATGAAGCGCGTGCGCTCGGGCAGCGCGTTCAGCGCCTGCACCACGCGGCGGTCCATGAGACGGAAGTCGCCCGCGTTCGCCGGCACGTCCACCCCGCGTCCTTCGCTGAGCATGCGATAGAACAGATGCGAGCCGGCGCGCTTGAACCAGGACTCGGAATCGCGGTTCTCGCGCACGGCGTAGACCATGTCCGCGCCGGCGCGCCAGCGCGCCAGCATTTCCGGGATCAGGGCGGGCGGATGCTGCATGTCGGCATCCAGCGAGATGACGACGTCGCCGGTGGATGCCTCCAGGCCCGCGCTCAGCGCGGCTTCCTTGCCGAAGTTGCGCGACAGGCGCACGTAGCGGAAGCCGGCGATGGCCGTCCACTGCTGCATCAGTTCCGCGGTGCCGTCCGTGCTGCCGTCATCGGTGACGACGACTTCCCAGGAATTGCACAGCTTGCCCAGCATGGACATCAGCGCGGGCAGCAGCACGCGCAGGTTGTCGCATTCATTCAGGCAGGGAACGACGCAGGAAATTCGGATGTCGCAGATTTCCGGCCGGGGAGGCAGGGCGTCGGCGGGGAGCGTGCGCGGCGCGAACGCTTCAGTGCGGGATTCGATGTACATGACGATCGCAGGGTAGTAACTGCTGCGGCGCAGTATCCGCCCCTGGTCGTCGAATTTTCATGAAATGGCGCGTAACGAAGCCATGGAACTTGCCGCCTCGCCTGCGGGAGGCCCCTATTGTAATGAAACCGCAAAACCCCTAGCATCCGTAGAACGATTTACTAAATCGTTACACCACTAAAAAATACGGAGACAAGCCCATGATTTCGCACGCCTTTTCACCACCGAAACCTCTCGTCTCGCGCCGCGGCTTCCTGAAATCGGCGGCCGGCGCCGCCGCCGCCGTGGCCGCGCCCGGCGTCCTGGCCGCCCCGGCCACCGTGGCCCTGCGCTGCTCGATATCCCAGCCGGCCGACCAGCAATCCGCCCAATACATCTGGTACGAGCGCTTCGCCAGCGACCTGAAACAGTCCGTGGGCGACCGCATGCGCGTGGACATCTTCCCCAACGGCCAATTGGGCAAGGAGTCGGACGTGGTCCAGCAGGTGCGCCTGGGATCCATCGACATGATGATCACGGGCAGCTCGATCTGGGCGACGGCGCTGCCGGAACTGGCGCTGCTGGACATGGGTTTCGTGTTCGACAGCTGGGAACACGTCAACAAATCGGTCGACGCCGGCGTGGGCGAGCAGTTCAACAAGCTGCTGCAATCGCGCACCGGCTGCACGTTCATCGGCTGGGGCAACCACTTCAACGCGCGCAGCGTCTACACTAAGAAAGTCGTGGAACACGACAGCGAGCTGAAGAACGTCAAGCTGCGCGTCCTGCCGACGCCCATCTTCGTCGAAACCTTCAAGCTGATGGGCGCCATCCCGACGCCCATCCCCATCAACGAGCTTTACACGGCGGTGCAGACCGGCGTGGTCGACGGCTTCGAGCATGACGCCGCGACGGTGCTGTCCAGCAAATTCAATGAAGTCGTCAGCAACTGCTGGCTGACCAACCATCTGTTCAGCCCCTCCATCACGGCCATCGGCAAGCGCGGCCTGGGCAAGGTGCCGGCCGACCTGCAGCCCGCCTTCCTGAAGGCGGCGGAAGAAGCGTCGCTGTACCAGCGCCAGGTCGCGGGCAGCAAGGGCAAGCAGGCGTTGGCCGAGCTGGAGAAGCTGGGCATCAAGTTCCACCCCATGGATCCCGGCGAACGCCAGCGCCTGCGCCAGGCCATGGAAGAAAAGCTGTGGCCCAGCGTGACGTCGCAGTACCCGGTGACCAAACCGATGCTGGACATCATCAATCAGTCGCGCGCCTGAGCGCCCCGATGAACCCGCCTGTCCGCGGCGGCAGCGCCGCGAGGGGCGGGACATCCGCTGGAGGACAGCATGAACGCACATGTACTGGCAGGCGCCGGCACGCCGGCGGGCCACGCCACCGGAGACGGCGGCGTGGCGCAGGCGCGCTGGCTGGCGCGCATCTGCAGCATCATCGAACATTTCTGCGGCCTGGTGCTGGCCGTGGACGTGGGCGTCGTCTTCGTCTCGGTCATCCTGCGCTACTTCCTGCACAGTCCCGTGGACTGGGCGGAAGAAGCCGCGCGCGGGCTGATGGTGACGCTGGTGTTCCTGGGCGGCGCCACCGTACTGGCGCGCCGCCAGCACGTGGGCATCGACGTCTTTCGCGGCCTGCTGCCCCGGTCATGGCGGGAACCCGCCTTGCAGCTGGGCGGCTGGGCGGTAGCGGGCACCTCGGCCGCGTTGTGCTATTCGTCGTGGGAACTGCTGCAGGACTCGGTGAACGTCACCACGCCTATCGGCACCCCGCAGTGGCTGAGCGTGCTGCCGGTCTTCGTGGGCGCCCTGTTCATGACGGTCGTCGGCATCGCCAATGCGCTGTGCGGGCCTCGCCGCGCGGTGTACGGCACGCTGGCCGGGGCGGTCGCGTTGTGCGTGGCGGTCTGGGCGTGGAACGCCCATATGCCGGAGGCCTGGGCGATACGGCCATGGCTGCTGCTCACGCTGGCCTTCGTCTTCAGCCTGGTCGCGGGCGTGCCGATCGCCTTCGTGCTGGCGCTGTCGTCGCTGGTGTATTTCCTGGCCGAGCCATCCTTGCCGCTGATCATCTATTCGCAGCAGGTGATGGCGGGGATGGATCACTTCGTGCTGTTGGCGATTCCCTTCTTCGTGCTGGCCGGACTGGTCATGGAATCGAACGGCATGTCGACGCGCCTGATCGAGCTGCTGGTGCGGATGTTCGGCCGGGTGCGCGGGTCGATGAACCTGATCTCCATCCTGGCCACGGCTTTCTTCTCCGGCGTATCGGGTTCCAAGCTGGCCGACATCGCCGCGGTGGGCGGTATCGTCGTACCGGCGGTGCGCCGGACGAAGCAGGACGTCAACGAAACGGCGGCGGTGCTGGCAAGCTCGGCCGTGATGGCGGAAACGATACCGCCATGCGTGAACCTGATCATCATGGGCTTCGTCGCCAATATCTCGATAGGCGGCCTGTTCCTCGCGGGACTGGTGCCGGCGGCGGTGCTGGCCACCGGGCTGTCGGCCATGGCGATCTGGTTCGGCAAGAAGGTCGATCCCATGCTGGCGTTCCCGGTGCGCATGCCGTGGCCGCAGCTGCTGGGCGGCGCCTTCATCGCGCTGGTGATGGTGGGCATGATAGGCAAGGGCGTGACGTCGGGCGTGGCCACGTCCACGGAAGTGTCCGCCTTCGCGGTGGTGTACGCGCTGGTCGCCGGCGCCCTGGCCTTCCGCGAGCTGACGCCGCGCGCGATCGTGGCGCTGTTCGTGCGCGCGGCATCCATGGCGGGCGGCATCCTGTTCATCATCGCCGCGGCGTCCAGCGTGGCGTTCGCGCTGACGGTGCAGCAGTTGCCGACCTTCCTGTCCGACACCATGACGCACCTGGCGCACGACTACGGCAGCACCGCGTTCATCCTGGTGTCAGCGGCGCTGATGGTGGTGTTCGGCGCCATCCTGGAAGGGGCGCCGGCGCTGATCATCTTCGGCCCGCTGCTGACGCCCATCGCGCAGCAGGTCGGCGTGAATCCGCTGCACTTCGGCACCGTGGTGGTGATCGCCATGGGCCTGGGCCTGTTCGCCCCGCCCTTCGGCCTGGGACTGTTCGCCACCTGCGCCATGACCGGCACTCGCGTCGAAGAGGTATCGCGGCCGATGGTCAAATACCTGATCCTGCTCGCGATCATGCTTATAGTGCTGATCTTCGTGCCCGCGATCAGTCTGTGGGTGCCGCGCATGATGAATATGGCTTGAGAGAGGCAATGACGACGATCCAGGATGTAGCCGCGCTGGCGGGCGTGTCGGTCAGCTCGGTGTCCAACGTACTGAACGGCCGCACGGACCGTCTCCGCCGCGATACCCTGCAGCGCGTGCAGGACGCGATCAGGGAACTGAACTACCGGCCCAACCTGGTGGCGCGCCAGTTGAAGACGGGTTACGCGCCCCTGATCGGACTGCTGGTGCCGTCCACCGCCAACCCCATGTTCGGCGAACTGGCCGTGCACGTGGAAGCCGCCGCGCGCGACGCGCACGGCTTTCGCGTGCTGCTGGGCAATACGCATCGCGATCGAGAGCAGGAGTCGCGCACCTTCGACGACCTGATTTCGCTGGGCGTGCGCGGCGTCATCCTGGCGTCGTCGCGCACCGACGAGGATCACCTGGACGCCGCGATCGCACGCGGCCTGGCGGTGGTCAGCTACGACCGCGGCGGCGACGGCGATACGCGGTCGCGCATCGATCACGTATCGCCGGACAACATGCTGGCGTCGCGGCTGGCGGTGGCGCACCTGGTGGCGCACGGCCATCGGCGGCTCGCACTGGTGACGCCGGACGTGAAGACGGTCAGCCGGACGCTCAAGCGCCAGGGCTTCCTGCAGGCGGCGCGGGAGGCCGGCCTGGCCGACCACGCGCAGGTGCTGGAAGGGGCCACGCGGACGGGCTATGGCGATTCGAACCTGGCCGACGAAGGCTATGCCATGGCGGGTCGCATCGCGGCGATGCCGTCGCGGCCGACCGGCATCATCGCCATCAACGACATGATGGCGATGGGCCTGATGGCTGGCCTGCATCAAGCGGGCTTGTCGGTGCCGGGCGATGTGTCGGTCATCGGCATGGACAACCTGGTGATGACGGCCTACGCCAACCCGCCCTTGACCACGGTGGAAATGCCCAGCGCCGACATGGCCCGCGCCATGGTGGCGATGGTGATCGAACGGCTCGCGCAACCGGCCTTGCCGGCGCGCGAAGTGCTGTTCCAGCCACGGCTGGTGGAACGGCGGTCGGTGGCGCCGCCACCGGCGGCAGCTTCCCCGCGCCCACGTGCGCGGGCTCCCAGGAAAACATCCGCATGACCCCGACCATACTGTTGACGCATTCCCCACACGCCCTGGAAAACTACTACGGCGACCGTGCGCTGCGCGGCCTGCGCGAACTGGGCGACGTGCGCCTGAACCCCGGCGCCGACCCCACCACGCCGGAAGCGCTGATCCACCTGGCGCAAGGCTGCCACATCATCGTCTCCAGCCGCCTCGCCGCGGCGCCCGCGGCGGTATTCGACGCCCTGCCCGATCTCGTCGCCTTCTGCCGCGTCGCCGTGGACATCCGCAACATCGACGTCGACGCCGCCAGCCGCAATGGCGTGCTCGTCACCCGCGCGACCCCGGGCTTCGACGCCTCGGTGGCGGAATGGGTCGTCGGCGCCATGATCGACGCCAGCCGCCACATCAGCCGTGCCGCGTCGGCCTATTGGACCGGCCAGCCGGCGCCCGTCGTCATGGGCCGCGAGTTGCGCGGCGCGACGGTGGGGATCATCGGCCATGGCCACATCGGCAGCTATCTGGCGCGCATCACCCAGGCGCTGGGCATGCAGGTGCTGGTGCAGGACCCGCAAGCGCAAACACTGGCGGCGGGCATGCGCCAGGTGGACCTGGACACGCTGCTGGCCGCGTCCGACTATGTCGTGTGCCTGGCGCCCGCCCTGCCGGAAACGGCGAACCTGATGGGCCGCGCCGCCTATGCGCGCATGAAGCCGGACGCGATCTTCATCAACGCATCGCGCGGCGAACTCGTCGACGAAGAAGCGCTGCGCGACGCGCTCGACCGGGGCGTCATCGCCGGCTGCGCGCTGGACGTCGGCCGCGCGCAGGACCAGATGCCCTCGCCCTGGCTGGCCGCGCACCCGCGCGTCATCGCCACGCCGCACGTCGGCGGGCTGACGCCGCAGGCCGCCGAGCACCAGGCCATGGATACGGTGGAACAGGTGCGCGCCATCGTGACGGGCGCCGAACCGCCGCATGCGGTCAACGCGGCGCATGCAACCCGCCTGCGCCGACTGGATCGATCCTCAGGAACCGGAAAATGAAGACACCGCTGTTGAAAGCGCCGACCGGCGCCTGCGATTGCCATATCCACGTTTACGAGCTGCAACGCTTTCCACTCGCGTCGACCGCCACTTTCGGGCCGCCGCAGGCGTCCTGGGCCGACTATCTGGAGGTGCGCCGGGCACTGGGGCTGACGCGCGCCGTCATCGTGCAGGCCACCGGCTATGGCTTCGACAACCGCTGCGCGCTGGAAGCGCTGGCGCTGGCGCATGGATCCGCGCGCATGATCGCCACGCTGCCGGTGGATACGCCGGCCGGCGAATTGCGGCGGCTGCATGACCTGGGCGTGCGGGGCGTGCGATTCATGATGATTCCCAACAGCGGCGGCGTCATGCAGTGGGACGACCTGGAACCCATGGCCGAACGCATCGCCGCGCTTGGCTGGGTCATCAACCTGCAGCTGGATGGCCGCGAACTGCCGCACTACGAAAAACGGCTGGCCGACCTGCCCTGCCAGCTCAGCATCGACCACAACGGCAAGTACCTGACGCCGGTCGCGCCTGCCGATCCGGCGTTCCGGGCCCTGCTGCGGCTGTTGGAAGGCGGCCGCGTGTGGGTCAAGCTGTCCGCCCCCTACGAAACGTCGAAATCCGGGCCACCGCAGTATGACGACGTCGGCGCCCTGGCCGCCAGCCTGGCGGGCGCTTTTCCCGATCGTTGCCTGTGGGCCAGCAACTACCCGCACCCCGGCCGCACCGATGCGCCGGACAACGCGGACATGCTGGACCTGCTGGCGCGCTGGGCGCCGGACGAACAGGTCCGCAAGAAGGTCCTGGTGGACAATCCGGCGCGCCTGTACGGGTTCTGACCCGTCACCCGGGGCGCTTCGGCGCCCCGCCTTGCCGCAGCGGATCCAGCAAGGACTTGAGCCCGTTGTGGTCGAGCTCATGCATCAATCCCAGCAGCTCGCCCAACCGCCCCGGCGGAAACCCTTCCCGCGCGAACCAGGTCAGATAATGCCCCGGCAGGTCCGCCAGCAGGCGGCCCTTGTACTTGCCGAAAGGCATGGTCCAGGTGACCAGGAGCTTGAGATCTTCGGGTTGCATGGCACGGTATCGAGCTTGGGCGCATGATTGTATGCGCCCCATGAGGGCACGATACGCGCCGGCGGCGCGCGGCCTATCGTCCGCTAGGCGCGAAGCGATGCCGCGGGCCGGTCCGTGATGTAGCGGCCCGGGCGGGCGCCGGTGGCGGCGCCATCCTGCCAGGTGGCGACGCCGGCGACGAAGACGTGGCGCATGCCGGCGCAGGCTTCGGTCGGCGAGTCGAAGGTCGCCTTGTCGATGATGGTGTCCGGGTCGAACACCGCGAGATCGGCGTGGCAGCCGACGTCGACGCGGCCGCGGTCGCGCAGCCCCAGGCGCGCGGCCGTCAGGCCGGTCATGCGATAGACGGCGTTCTCCAGCGGGAAGAGGCCCAGCCCGCGTCCGTAATGGCCCAGCACGCGTGGGAAGGTGCCCCACAGGCGCGGATGCGGACGGCCTTCGCTGGACAGTCCGTCGGACCCTATCATCGTGTCCGGATACTGCAGGATGCGCCGCACGTCGCCGTCGTCCATGATGAAGTAAACCGCGCCGGCCGGCAGCAGGCGTTCCGCCGCTTCGCGCGCGCCGCAGCCCCATTCCTGCGCCAGGTCTTCCAGATAGCGGCCGGCGGCCTCCGGATGCGGTTCGGACCACGTGATCATGGTGCGATCGCAGATCTCCACCCGCTCGGGCCGCAGGATGGTGGACGATGCGTCGTAGGGGTAGCAATCCAGGCAGACCGACTGGCCTCGCGCCGCGTCGCCGATGCGCGCCAGCGTCTGCACCGAGCGGCCGTGATTGTGCTTGCCCACCAGCTTGTGATGCGAGATCACGACCGGCACGTTCAGCGCGGCGCCGATGCGCAGGCTTTCCTCGATGGCGTCCATGACGCGATCGCCCTCGTCGCGCATATGCGTGGCGTAGATGCCGCCCAGGCGGGACATGGGTTCGCAGACCGCGATGATCTCCGCTTCCGGCGCCGCCGCGGCCGGCGGGTAGAAGGTCCCCGTGGACACGCCCAGCGCGCCATCGTTCAGCGCCTGTTCGACGTCGTCCCGCATGGCGTCGATCTCCGCCGCGGTGGCCGCCCGCGTGACGTCGCCCATGCGCATCACGCGCAAGGTGGAATGGCCCACCATCGCGGCCACGTTCACGGCGGGCGCCGTCGCGTCGATCGCCTGCCGGTACTCGGCGAAACTGCCGTAGGCGTTCCCGCGCCCCAGCAGGTTCAGGGGCGGCACCAGGCTTTCGCCGCCGCGCAGCGGCGCCAGGCTGATCCCGCAATTGCCATTGACCACGGTGGTGACGCCCTGCGACACCTTGGGCAGCATGTCGGGCATATCGAGCACCGCGCGGTCGTCATGCGCATGGCTATCGATGAAGCCCGGCGCCACCACCAGCCCCGTGACGTCCAGCCGACGCGCTGCGGGCTCGGCCGCAAGATCGCCGATGCCAGCGATGCGGCCGTCGCGCACGCCGACGTCGGCGCGGCGGCGCGGCGCCCCCGTGCCGTCGACGACGTCGCCGCCTTGCAATACCAGGTCGTAGGGCTGCTGCATGTTCATGGTCGCGATCCTTCGTGGGTTCGATACGCCGGCGCACCGGCGGGTGCGCCTCGGCGGCACGGCAGCATTGTGCGCCCCCAAGTCCCGCGCGGCCAATGCAAAAGGCGCATCACGGCATAACCTTTAGGCATGTCCCCTGCTGCTGCGCCGTCTTCCCTGAGGCCAAGCCTACGCGTTTACCCTAATATATACATGCATGCATAACCATCGGTTATGGTCCATGCCGGAATTGCTATTTGTACGCCGCCCGGCGCAAACGGCATGATGCGCCCCAGATGCCACGTCCAGGGACCCCTCATACCATGCGTATCTTCAGCGCCGGCCTCGGCACCGAAACCAACACCTTCGCGCCGTTGCCGACCAGCATCGACTCGTTTCGAGGCCGGGAATACTATCCCGCCGGCACGCATCCCGACGCGCCGACGTCGCAGGGCGCGCCGCTGTGGGTCGCCCGCAAGCGCTGCGCGCAATCCGGCTGGACGCTCAAGGAAGGCCTGGTCGCGACGGCGCAGCCCAGCGGCATCACCACCCGCTCGGCGTACGAAACGCTGCGCGAGGAAATCCTGGCCGACCTGCGCGCGGCCCTCCCGGTCGACATCGTGCTGCTGGGCCTGCACGGCGCCATGGTGGCCGACGGCTATGACGATTGCGAAGGCGACCTGCTGGCCCGCGCGCGCGACCTCGTCGGACCCGGCGTCGTCATCGGCACCGAGCTGGACCCGCACGCGCACCTGACCCCGCTGATCGTGCGGAGCGCGGACGTGGTGGTGCTGTACAAGGAATATCCGCACACCGACATCGTGCATTGCGCGGAACAGCTGTTCGACCTGTGCGCCGACAAGGCCCAGGGCCGCACGCGTCCCGTCGCGGCGATGGTCGACTGCGAGATGGTGGTGCCGATGCACACCACGCGCGAACCCGCGCTGGGCTTCGTCAACAAGCTGCGCGCGATGGAAGGCAAGGACGGCATATTGTCGCTGTCGTTTTCGATGGGCTTCGCCACCGGCGACGTGCCGGAAATGGGCACCAAGGTCCTGGTGTACACCGACGGCGACCAGGCGCGCGCCGACGCGCTGGCGCGCCAGCTGGCCGACGAACTGATCGCCAAGCGCGACCAGCTGCTGGTGAACTACCGCACGGTGGACCAGGCCATCGACGAAGCGCTGGCCTTCGACGGCGGGCCCGTCGTGCTGGCCGACCGCGCCGACAATCCCGGCAGCGGCGCCCCGGGCGACTCCACCTATGTGCTGGCCCGGCTGCTCGAACGCGGCATCCAGAACGCCGCGCTGGGTCCCTTCTGGGACCCGATGGCGGTGCGCATCGCCTTCGACGCGGGCGAAGGCGCGACGCTGCCCATGCGCCTGGGCGGCAAGATCGGCCCCTTGTCCGGCGCGCCGGTGGATGCCGACTGTACGGTGCTCGCCCTGCGCCGCGACATGGCCATGACCGGCCTGACCGGCAGTCCCACGGCGATGGGCGATTGCGCCCTGGTGCAGGCCGGCGGCGTCCAGATCGTGCTGGTGTCCAACCGCAACCAGGCCATGAACATCGATCTGTTCACCCAGCTCGGCTGCGATTTGACGGCGCGCAAGATCGTGGTGGTGAAATCCGCGCAGCATTTCTACGCATCGTTCTCCAAGATCGCCAGACACGTGATCTACGTCGGCGCGCCCGGCGTGGCCACGCCGGACTGGAAGACCCTCTCCTACAAAAAGATCCGCATGCCGAAGTGGCCGCTGTAAGGCGGACGGCAGTACGCTCGCATTCTTTCCCAGCCATCGCTAACGGAGCTGTTCCATGAAACGCCGCATCCAAACCGCGCTCGCCGCCATGTCCATGGCGGTCGCCTGCCTTTCCGCAGCCCCCGCCCATGCGGACGGCAAGACCCTGCGGCTGGTGCCTTATGCCGACCTGAAAGTGCTGGACCCTTTCTTCACGACGGCCTATATCACCCGCAATTTCGGTTTCATGGTGTACGACACCCTGTTCGCGCCGGACGCCAAGGGCATTCCGCAGCCCCAGATGGTGGACAGCTACAAGACCTCTTCCGATGGCAAGTCCTGGACCTTCACGCTGCGCGACGGCCTCAAGTTCAGCGACGGCAATCCGGTCAAATCGGCCGACGTGGTGGCTTCGCTGCAGCGCTGGGAAAAGCGCGACAACATCGGCCGCGCCATGGTGGCGGCCGGCGGCAAGTGGGCCGCCGTCGACGACAAGACCTTCACGCTGACGCTCGACCAGCCTTTCGGGCCGGTCCTCGACGGCCTGGCCAAGGTCGCCAGCTATCCTGCCTTCATCATCCCCGAGCGCCTGGCGAAGATGCCCGACACCGCCCCGCTGAATGAAGTCGTGGGCTCGGGCCCCTATCTGTTCAAGCGCGACGAGTGGGTGCCCGGCAACAAGCTGGTGTTCGTGCGCAATCCCGCTTACGTGGGCCGCAAGGAAGCGCCGTCCGGCCTGGCCGGCAACAAGACCTCCCACGTCGATCGCGTGGAATGGGCCATCCTGCCGGATTCCAACAGCTCCATCGCAGCGCTGAAGAACAACGAAGTCGACATGATCGAGGAAGTGCCGCCCGACTATATCGAGACCCTGCGTAGCGACAGCGACATCCACGTCGGCGTGACCGGCAAGTCGCAGGCCTACATCATCATGAACTTCCTGAATCCGCCGTTCGACAAGGTGCAGGCGCGCCAGGCGCTGCGGCATGCCATCGACCAGGAGAAGTTCGTGACCGCGATGGGCTATCCCGCGGACATGCGCATGGACTACTGCGCGACCTATTTCATCTGCGGCAGCCCCAACGACACCAGCGCCGGCGCCGCGCCCTACCGCAAGGTGGATATGGCGCTGGCCAAGAAGCTGCTGGCGGAATCCGGCTACAAGGGCGAGAAGATCGCCGTGCTGCTGCCCACCGACGTGGCTTACCTGAACTCCGCCACGCTGGTGGCGATCCAGGCCATGCAGGACCTGGGCATGAACCTGGACATCCAGTCCATGGACTGGGCCACGGAAACCGCGCGCCGCGCCAGCAAGAATCCGGTGGACAAGGGCGGCTGGAGCATCTACCTGTCGTCGGCGGCCGACTACAACGTGAACTCGCCGATCAACAACACCTACCTGGGCGCGGCCTGCGGCAACAGCCTGCCCGGCTGGCCCTGCGACAAGCCGCTGGACGAGCTGCGCGCGCAGTGGATCGCCGCCACCGACCCCGCGCAGCGCAAGCAACTGCTGGACAAGTTCCAGGAGCGCGCCTACGAGGCCATCCCCTACATCGCCGTCGGCCAGTACAACCGCGTACACGCGGTGCGCAAGTCCGTGCAGCACAGCGACCTGCTGTGGGGCCTGCCCAATGTGTGGGTGCTGGACAAATAATATGGCCTATGTGATACGGCGCGTACTCGCCACCCTGCCCGTCATGGCGGTGGTGGCGGTGATCGTCTTCCTGCTCATCCACCTGTCGCCCGGCGATCCGGCGGCCCTGATCGCCGGCGACCTGGCGACGGCCGAAGACATCCAGCGCCTGCACGTGGCGCTGGGCCTGGACCAGCCCCTGTGGCAGCAGTTCTTCCTGTGGGCGGGCAAGTTGCTGCGCGGCGATCTCGGCACGTCGCTGTTCACGCAGGTGCCCGTCACCAGCCTGCTGGCGCAGCGCCTGGAGCCCACGCTGTCGATCGCGTTGCTGACCATGGGCCTGTCCATCGTCGTCGCCATCCCGCTGGGCGTGTTGGCCGCATACCGCGCCGGCACGTGGATAGACCGCCTGGTGATGGTCTTCGCGGTGCTGGCTTTTTCCGTGCCGGTCTTCCTGGTCGGCTATCTGCTGATCTACGGCTTCGCCGTGCAGCTGCACTGGCTGCCGGTGCAAGGCTACACACGCCTGGCCAGCGGGCCATGGCCATGGCTGCGCAGCCTGATCCTGCCCTGCGTGAACCTGGCCCTGGTGTATATCGCGCTGATCACGCGCATGACCCGCGCCACCGTGCTCGAAGTGCTGCATGAAGACTACATCCGCACGGCCCGCGCCAAGGGTCTGGGCGTGCTGCCGGTGCTGGGCCACGCCCTGCGCAACGCCGCGATTCCCATCGCCACCACGGTGGGCGTGGGCATCGCGCTGTTGATAGGCGGCGTGGTGGTCACCGAAACCGTCTTCGCGATTCCGGGCATAGGCCGGCTCGTGATCGACTCGGTCCAGCACCACGACTATCCCGTGATCCAGAGCGTGCTGCTGCTGTCGGCCGGCGTCTACGTACTGATCAACCTGCTGATCGACCTGAGCTACCGCCTGTTCGATCCACGCATACGCTATTGAAGCGGCTCCAGGAACACAATGTCCGAAAACACTTCCACGACGTCGGCGGTCGATGCGCTGGATCCGCGCCAGCCCGGCCCGCCGCTTGCCGCAGCCGCCGTCGACGCGCCCCCCTCGCTGCGCTGGCGCTGGCTGCGCAAGCACCCGACGCTGGTCCTGGGTATCGCCTTGCTGATGGCCGTCGCCGCGCTTGCGCTGGCGGCGCCCTGGATCGCCACGCACAATCCCACCGCCATCAATCCCCTGCAACGCCTTAAGCCGCCATCGGCGGAGCACTGGTTCGGCACCGATGCGCTGGGCCGCGACGTCTTCAGCCGCGCGGTGTGGGGCGGCCGGGTCTCGCTCATCGTGGCGATCTCCGTGGCCGCGCTGGCGACGGTGCTGGGCGTGGCGCTGGGACTGATGGCGGGCTTCATGCGCTGGGCCGATTCCATCATCATGCGCATCATGGACGGCATGATGGCCATCCCGGACATCCTGCTGGCGATCGCCCTGATGGCGGTCATCCGCGCCAGCCTGTCCACGGTCATCCTGGCCATCACCATACCGCAGGTGCCGCGCGTGGTCCGGCTGGTGCGCTCGCTCGCCCTGACGCTGCGCGAGCAGTTGTTCGTCGAAGCCGCGCATGCCATCGGGACGCGCCTGCCGGTGATCCTGGTGCGCCATGTCCTGCCCAATATCGTGACGCCGCTGGTGGTGCAGGCCACTTTCATCGCCGCCACCGCGGTACTGACCGAAGCCGTGCTGTCCTTCCTGGGCGTGGGCGTGCCCGCGCAGGTACCCAGCTGGGGCAACATGATGGCCGAAGGCCGCAACTTCGTGGCGGTGGCCTTCACCGTCATCCTGTACCCGGGCGCGCTGCTGGCCCTGACGGTGCTGGCGATCAACATGGTCGGCGACGGCTTGCGCGACGCGCTCGATCCGCGCCTGGCGAACCAACTCTGAAGGAATGGCAACGACATGACTGAACAAACGTCGTCCGCGCCGGTCCTGCTGGACGTGGACAATCTTTCGACCTGGTTCGACACGGTGGCCGGGACGGTGAAGTCCGTCAACGGCGTGTCCTATCAGGTGCGCGCCGGCCAGACGCTGGGCGTGGTCGGGGAATCCGGCTGCGGCAAGAGCGTGACCGCGCTTTCCATCATGCGGCTGCTATCCATGCCGCCCGCGCGTTTCGCCGGCGGCGCGGTGCGCTATCGCGGCACCAATCTGCTGGAGCTGAGCGAAAAGCAGATGCGCGCCATCCGCGGCAACCGGATTTCCATGATCTTCCAGGAGCCGATGACGTCGTTGAATCCGGTGTTGACGGTGGGGCGGCAGATCGCCGAAACCGTCATGCTGCACCAGAAGGTGGGCAGGCGCGAAGCGCTGGCGCGCGCCACCGAAATGCTGCGGCTGGTGCAGATCGCCGAGCCGGAACGGCGCGTGAACGAGTATCCCCACCAGTTGTCCGGCGGGATGCGCCAGCGCGTGATGATCGCGCTGGCCCTGTCCTGCAATCCGGAAGTGCTGATCGCCGACGAGCCCACCACGGCGCTGGACGTCACCATACAGGCGCAGATCCTGGAGCTGCTGCGCGGCCTGCAGGAAAAACTGGGCATGGGCATCGTCATGATCACCCACGACCTGGGCGTGGTGGCCGAATGCTGCCACCGGGTGGTGGTCATGTATGCGGGCCGCAAGGTGGAAGAAGCGCCGGTGGCCGAGCTGTTCGACCGTCCGCTGCATCCCTATACGCGCGCCCTGATGGCCTCCATGCCGTCGATGAACCACGCGGGGCGCCTGACCGAGATTCCCGGCATGGTGCCGCCGCCGACCCAGCTCGGCACGGGTTGCAGCTTTGCCCCGCGCTGCGCGTACGCCAGCGACCGCTGCCGGCGCGAAACGCCGCCCCTGCGTCCGCTGGGCGGCGATCACGTGGTGGCCTGTTTCCATGCGGAGCAGGTCGAAGCCACCGTCACGGAAGGAGCGACGGCATGAACAACGCCACGATGACCACGTCGCCGGCGGACGCTCCGCGCGCCGCCGGCACACCGGCTGGCGCCCCGGCCGCCGCGGTGGCCAACCCGGGCGCGCCGCTGCTGCAGGTGCGCGACCTGGTCAAGCATTACCCCGGCTCGTCCAGTTGGCTGGGCCGCAAGCGCCCCACCGTGCAGGCGGTCGACGGCGTGTCCTTCGACCTGGCGCGCGGCGAAACCCTGGCGCTGGTGGGCGAGTCCGGCTGCGGCAAGACCACCACCGGCAAATCCATCCTGCGGCTGATCGAACCCACCTCCGGTTCCGTCAAGCTGGATGGCGAGGACATCGCCCGGCTGGATATCGCGCACATGCGCGAACGGCGCCGCGACATGCAGATCATCTTCCAGGACCCCTATGCGTCGCTGAATCCACGCATGAAGGCCGGTGCCATCGTGGCCGAGCCGATGCGCAATTTCAGCGGCGTGCCGGGCCACGCCGCGCGCGAACGCGAAGAACGGGTGGCATGGCTGTTCTCCAAGGTGGGCCTGCGTCCGGAAGCCATGAAGAAGTTTCCGCACGAGTTCTCCGGCGGCCAGCGCCAGCGCCTGGGTATCGCCCGGGCCTTGGCGCTGCGCCCCAAGCTGATCGTCTGCGACGAACCGGTGTCGGCGCTGGACGTATCGGTGCAGGCGCAGGTCATCAACCTGCTGACCGACCTGCAGGCGGAATTCGGCATCGCCTATCTGTTCGTCGCGCACGATCTCGCAGTGGTCCGGCACATCAGCCATCGGGTCGCGGTGATGTACCTGGGCCAGGTCGTCGAACTGGCGGACCGCGACACCTTGTTCGCGCAGCCCCGCCATCCCTATACGGAAATCCTGCTGTCGGCCGTGCCGGTGCCGAATCCCCATGTCCGCAGCCAGCGCAAGCTGCTGCGCGGCGATCCGCCCAGCCCGGCCAATCCGCCCAGCGGCTGCCGTTTCCATACCCGCTGTCCGCTGGCGCAGGATATCTGCAAGCGCGAACGACCGGCCCTGACCCCGCGGCCGGTGCCGGACGGCGCGCCCGGGGCGACGCAGCTGGTGGCCTGCCACTTCCGTTGAGCGTGGCGCTCGTGAAAGAAATACAGGACCTTGCCGGCCGCGATCTTTGCCAGTTGAGCGCGGCGATGGAGACGGGCGCCATCACGTCTGCCCAACTGGTCGACGCCTTTCTGGCACGCATCGCCGCGCACGATAAGCAGGGCGCCGGCATCAATGCCATGACGGCGCTGCTGCCGGACGCGCACGCCCAGGCAGTGCGGCGGGACCGCGAGCGCGCAAGCGGCCACGCGCGCGGCGTGCTGCATGGCCTGCCCATCGTGGTCAAGGACAATATCGACGTGTCGGGACTGCCCACCACGGCAGGCTGCGCGGCGCTGCTCGACCACCGGCCCGCCCGCGACGCGGAAGTCGTGCGCCGCCTGCGCGATGCCGGTGCCGTGATACTGGGCAAGGCCAATATGTCGGAAATGGCGTGCTCCAACGGGCGCTACGGCTACAGCTCGCTGGCCGGCCTGACCTTGAATCCCCGGAACCTGGCGCGCAATGCGGCAGGGTCGAGCAGCGGCAGCGCGGCGGCGGTCGCGGCGGGTTTCGCGGCGGCCGCCCTGGGCACGGACAGCTTCGGCTCCGTGCGCGCGCCCGCCTGTGTGACGGGCCTGGTCGGACTACGGCCGACGCACGGCCTGGTGCCCCTGGACGGCGTGCTGCCGCTGGCCTTGTCTTTCGACACCGTGGGGCCCATGACCCGTGGCGTGCGGGATGCGGCGATGCTGCTGGACGTCCTGGCGGACGCACGGCCAGGCGTCGACGCTGGCGTCTATGCGGCAGCCCTGCGCGCCGGCCTCGACGCGGCGCGCGGCGTCCGCATAGGCGTGCTGGCCGACTACCCCGGCCAGGACGACGAGGTGCGCGCCATCCTGCAAGATGCGCAGGCGCTGCTGCGCGAACTGGGCGCTACGCTGGTGCCGCTCGCGCTGCCCGCACCGCCTTCCGCCACGCCGGACGCGCGCCCCGACGCAGCCCCGCCGGGCGCGGCAACCGCACCCGGATCCGCATACCTGCACACCATCTACCCCGGCCTGCTCGCGCCGCTGGCCGACACCGAATGGCCCGCGCAGCTGGATGCCTACCTGGCGGCCGGCGTCGGCGGCGGGCCGCGCGACATGGCGCAGTTGGTGGCGGCGGCGCAAGCCTGGTCCGCCGCGCATCCCGAGCGCGAGGTCAATCCCCGCACCCTGGCCGGCATGCGGCGCGCCCTGGAACAGGCGCGCATGCAGACCGCCGCGCAGCGTGCGCGGGCCGAGGACGCGCTGGCTGCCTATCGCGCCGCGATCGTGCAATGCTTTCATGATGGCGGGCTGGACGCCCTGCTGTTCCCGACCCTGTCCTGCCCAGCCTCGCCGCGCTACGACCGCCAGGATCCGGGCTACACGGTCCATCCCGGCAATGCCTACGCCGGCCTGTACGTCGCCAGCGCCGCCGGCCTGCCGGAAATCAGCGTCCCTGCCGGCATGGCCCGCGCCGGCGTGCCCGTGGGCCTTTCATTCATGGGCGCGCGGCATGGCGAGGCCCGCCTGCTGAGCCTGGCGCACGCCTTCGAGCAGGCGCGCGGTTTCCGGGCGGACGGTCCTAGAGCAGCTTTCCGGGATTCATCAACTGGTCCGGATCCAATGCCCGCTTGATCATCAGCATCAGGTCCATTTCGACCGTCGACTTGTAGCGCCGCAGCTCGTCGCGCCGCAGTTGTCCGACACCATGCTCGGCGCTGATGCTGCCGCCGCGCTGCACGACCAGATCGTGCACGCAGCGGTTCAGGCCCGCCGTCAGCTGGACATATTCCTCGTGCGGCACATCCAACGGCAGCAGCACGTTGTAATGCAGATTTCCATCGCCGACATGTCCGAAGTTCACGATGGGCAAGCCTGGGAACTCGCGCTCCACCGCGGCGTCGGCCTCCTTGATGAAGGCCGCCAGGCGCGAGATCGGCAAGGCGATATCGTGCTTGACCGCCTTGCCGGCCCGCACCTGCGCTTGCGAAATGCCTTCGCGCAGGCGCCACATGGCCTTGGCCTGCGACTCGTTGGTGGCAATCGCCGCATCGGCGATCAGGCCTTCTTCGAGCGGCCCCGCCAACGCGGGTTCCAGCAGTTCCGCCAGGCCTTCGGGCACCGCGTCCGACAGCTCGATCAGGGCATGGTACGCGTGCGCGCCCGCCAGGGGGCAGGCCGCGCCGCTGACGTGCCGCGAGACCAGCGTCACGCAGTACGCGGACATCATCTCGAAAGCCGTCAGGCGCTCGCCGCAGCGTGCCTGCAACCGGGTCAACAGCGACACCACCGCGTCGGGTGATGGCGCGCCCACCCAGGCCGTCGCGCGTCCCAGCGGGCGCGGATAGAGCTTGAGCACCGCGCCGGTGATGATGCCCAGCGTCCCTTCCGAGCCGATGAACAGGCCCCGCAGGTCGTAGCCGGTATTGTCCTTGCGCAGCCCGCGCAAGCCGCTCCATACGCGGCCGTCCGGCAGCACCACCTCCAGGCCCAACGCCAGGTCGCGCGTGTTGCCATAACGCAGGACCGCCGTGCCGCCCGCGTTGGTGGCCAGGTTGCCGCCTATCGTGCAACTGCCCTCCGCGCCCAGGCTCAGGGGAAAGTGGCGTCCCGCGTCGCGCGCGGCGTCCTGTACGTCGGCCAGGAGCACGCCGGCGTCGACGGTGATCGTGTTGTTGACCGCGTCCACTTCGCGGATGCGCTTCATGCGGTTCAGGCTGAGGATGACCTGCGCGCCGCTATCGTCCGGCGCCGCGCCCCCGCTCATGCCCGTATTGCCGCCCTGCGGCACGACCGGCGTGCCGTTCTGGCGGCACAGGCGCATGACGGCGGCGACCTCGGTCGTGTTGCGCGGCCTGACGACCACCGGCGTGCGGCCGCGCCATTTGCGCAGCCAGTCTTCCACGTAGGGCGCCTGGGCCGCTTCGTCCAGCACCAGGCCGTCGTCACCCACCACGTGGGCCAGGCGGCGGATCAGTTCGCTGTCCATGCCTAGCGCGCCGGGGAACCCAGCAGTATGCGCGCGATCGCCATCCCAGTCGCGGCCTGGGTCGGCTCGACCACCGGCAGTCCGATTTCCGCCTGCAGCCACTCGCGATACGCCGCCATGCCGGCGCAGCCGAGCACGATGACGTCGGCCTGATGCACGTCGCGCAATTGCCGCCCGACATCCGCCAGGCGCGCGCGCGTGCGGTCCGCGTCCGCCAGTTCCACCACGCCCAGGCCCAGCGGCAGTTCCGCCGCGACGCGGGCGGCGACGCCCATGGCGCCGAACATGCGTCCATGGCGCGGGATCGATTGCCGCAGGATGGCGATGACGCCTACCCGCTGGCCCTGCGTCATCGCCGTCAGGACGCCGCATTCGCTGATGCCCAGCACCGGCTTGGCGGTGGCTTCCCGTACCGCATGCAGGCCCGGATCGCTGAAGCAGGCAATGACGTAACCGGCCGCCGCGTCGCCATGTTCTCGGTCCAGCCCCTGCACCAGGCGCACCAGCGGCAGGGTGACGCTTTCGACGTCCAGCTGCGTCTGGATGCCGGGCGGGCCTTCGCGCAGTGTCAGGCATTCGATGCGCGGGCCGCCGGGCACGCGCAGGGCTTGCAGGCCGGCATCGAAAGCATCGGTGACCGCCTGGGTAGAATTCGGGTTGATGACGTACAGCGTCCGTTCCATGGCTTTCCTTGCGCGACAGAGCTGGCTTGGGGATACCTGGGCGAGTCTAGCAGCGGGCCGGCGGCAGGCTGCAATGTCATTTTGTCGGCCCCGCTTAACATGTTGTTATGGCGCGCGGCGCCGCCGTCCTTCCCTCGACCCCCTAACGCCATGTTGCTCAACCTCAGGCAGATCGAAGTATTCCGCGCCGTCATGACCACCGGTTCGATCAGCGGCGCGGCCAAGCTGTTGTTCGTCTCCCAGCCGGCCGTCAGCCGCCTGCTGGCGCATACCGAGCAGCGCCTGGGATTCAGCCTGTTCGAGCGCATCAAGGGACGCCTGTATCCCACGCCGGAAGCACGGCAACTGTTCCGCGAGGTGGAAAACGTCTATGCCGGCGTGCGCCGCGTGGGCGAGCTGGCCGGCGAACTGGCCGAGCGCCGCACCGGCATCCTGCACGTGGTGTCCAGCCCCAGCATCGGCCACATGCTGATCCCCCTGGCGATTTCGGCCTTCCGTGCCGAGCACGAGGACGTCAAGGTGACCTTCCAGGCGCTGTCGTTCCGGCCGCTGACCCAGATGCTGCTGGACAACCGCGCGGAGATCGGGGTGGTGATCCTGCCGGCCCAGCATCCCAACCTGGTCGCCCAGCCCATAGGCGAGGCGCGGCTGGTCTGCATCTGCCCCTACAACCATCCGCTGGCGCACCGATCCCTGCTGACCATCCAGGACCTGCTCCCCTACCCGCTGATCTCCTATGGCGTCGATACGCCCTTCGGCGCCCTGGTCGAACAGATGTACCAGGAAGCCGGGGAGCCGCGCCGCCTGGCGGTGGAAGTCAGCTCGCCGCAGAACGCCTGCTCGCTGGTGCAGGCCGGAGCCGGTATCGCCATCGTCGACGAATTCTCGGTGCGCAGCCGTACGTCCGGCGAATTCGTGGTGCGGCCCATCGCCCAGTCCAAGGTCCTGACGGCCAGCTTGCTGCAGTCGCGCTTCGAGCCCCTGTCCCAGCTGGCGCAGGCCTTCGTGGATACCCTGCGCAAGACCATGCGGAACCAGGGTTTCGAGATGGCATCCGGGCAAACCCGAAATTAACGGCGTGTTATAGGACGCCAATAAAAAAACAAGTGGAGTTCTGCGGGACTGCCTTTAGGATGGTCATCCATGCCCGGCGCGGCTTGCCGGGCGCCCGACCGACCTGGAGACGAAATGACCGCCGCCCCCGACGCCCACGGCGTTTTCACCATCTGCCCGACGCCGTTCGACGATGCCCTGCAGGTCGACACCGACAGCATACGCAGCCTGGTGGATTTCCTGCTGCCCACCGGCATCAAGGGCCTGGCGGTGCTCGGCTTCCTGGGCGAACTGCATAAGCTGTCGTCGGCCGAACGGCGGCTGGTGCTGAAGACCTTCGTCGACCATGCCAACGGCCGCGTGCCGGTGTGGGTGGGCGTGCGCGGCCTGGGCATCGCCGGCGCCATCGAACAGGCACGCGAGGCCCAGGAACTGGGCGCCGCCGCGGTATTCGCCGCGCCGCTGGACAACGCCAGCGACGCCGTGCTGTTCGACTACTACAAGGCGGTCGCGCAGGCCGTCAGCATCCCGGTCGTCATCCATGACTTTCCCGATTCCTTCGGCACCGAGATTCGCCCCGAACTCGTGGCGCGGCTGGCGCGCGAAGGCGGCGTGCATGCGATCAAGATGGAAGAACCACCGGTCGGCCAGAAGATCACGCGCATCCGCGAGCTGTGCGGCGACGCGCCGATGAAGATCTTCGGCGGCCTGGGCGGCGTGTATTTCCTGGAAGAACTGCAACGCGGCGCGGCGGGAACGATGACCGGCTTCGCCTTCCCCGAAATCCTGGCGGCGATCTACGACAGGCACGCGGCGGGCGACGCCGCCGGCGCCGCCGCGATCTTCGACCGCTACTGCCCCCTGATACGCTACGAATTCCAGCCCAAGATCGGGCTGGCGCTGCGCAAGTACATCTACCAGCGTCGCGGCGCCATCCGCAGCAACGCCCTGCGGTCCCCCGGCATGCGCATGGACCCGGTTACCGCCACGGAACTGGAAGCCACCGTCCGCCGGGTCGGCCTGTCGCTGGATGTCGCCGGCGCGCAGCGCATCGCATGAACACCCCGCATCCCGAACAAGGAATCAGTCCCATGGCCGCGTCCGGCGAATTCGATCTGACCATACGCAATGGCCGCATCAGCACGGCGTCCGATACCTTCCATGCCGACATCGGCATACGCAACGGCGTCATCGCCGCCGTCGCGCAAAACCTGGCGCCCGGCCGCGAGGACATCGACGCCAGCGGCCGCTGGGTGCTGCCCGGCGGCATCGACAGCCACTGCCACGTCGAGCAGCTGTCGGGCATGGGCGTCATGTGCGCCGACGACTTCTACAGCGCCACGGTGTCGGCGGCCTTCGGCGGCACCACGACCATCATCCCCTTCGCCGCGCAGCATCGCGGCAACGCCATACCGGAAGTCGTCGCCGACTATCACCGCCGCGCGGCGGAAAAGGCCGTCATCGACTACGGCTTTCACCTGATCCTGTCGGATCCCACGAAACAGGCGCTAAGGCACGACCTGCCGCAATTGATCCGCGATGGCGTCAGCTCGTTCAAGGTCTACATGACCTATGACCGCCTGAAGCTGGACGATTACCAGCTGCTGGACGTGCTGGAAGTCGCGGACCGCGAAGGCGCGCTGGTGATGGTGCATGCCGAAAACAACGACATGATCCGCTGGATCGCCCGCCGGCTGGTGGAACGCGGCATGACTGCGCCCAAGTACCACGCCGTGGCGCACGACCCCATCGCGGAAAGCGAGGCCACCCACCGCGCCGTCGCGCTGGCGCGGCTGATGGACGTGCCGCTGCTGATCGTGCACGTGGCCGGCCTGGAAGCGGTGCGGGTGATCCATTCCTCGCAGTCGCTGGGCCTGCCCATCCTGGCGGAAAGCTGCCCGCAGTACCTGTTCCTGACGCAGGACGACCTGGACCGCGACGGCCTGGAAGGCGCCAAGTATTGCTGCAGCCCGCCGCCGCGCGACGCGGCCTCGCAGCAGGCGGTATGGGACGGCCTGCTGGACGGCACCCTGCAGATGTATTCGTCCGACCACGCGCCCTACCGCTTCGACGCCAGCGGCAAGCTGCCCAAGGGCGACCAGACCACCTTCAAGGACATGGCCAACGGCGTGCCGGGGCTGGAGCTGCGCATGCCGCTGCTGTTTTCAGAAGGCGTGCTGACGGGCCGCATGACGATAGAACGCTTCGTGGCCGTGACGTCCACCAACCATGCCCGCACCTACGGCCTGCATCCGCGCAAGGGCACGATCGCCGTGGGCGCCGACGCCGACGTGGCGGTGTGGAATCCCGAACGGGTAGTGCGCATCAGCGCCGGCATGCTGCACGACCAGGTGGGCTATACGCCCTACGAAGGCCGCACGGTGCGCGGCTGGCCCGAGATCGTCACCAGCCGTGGCCGTGTCGTGGTGCGGGACGGCAAGCTGCGCGTCGAACGCGGCAGCGGCCAGTTCCTGAAGCGCGGCACGCCGGAACCCGTACTGCGCCAGCGCCTGAACGGCAATCCCAACAGCATCATGCGCAAGTTTTTTTCCCAAGACGCCTGAGAGCGCCAGGGTTTTCACACACAAACATACGAGACGCCCCTACGACCTGCCCCACCACTTGCCCTTACGACCTGCCAGCCAGGCCGCCTTTTTCAAGGACCGAACCATGACACGCACCGCCTTCCCGACGACCGCCATCCGCATGGCCGGGTTCCTGCTCGCCGCCGCCTGCTGCGGCACGGCCTGGAGTGCCCAGCCCCTGGTCACCGGCGTGGACGCGACCTTCGCGCCACATGCCATGCCGAAGCTGGCGGGCGGCCTGCAGGGCTTCAACATCGACCTGGGCGAAGCGCTGGCCAAACAGCTGGGCACCACCGTCAATATCGAAGGCACGGAGTACTCGGCGCTGATCCCGGGGCTTAACGCCAAGAAATACGATTTCGTACTGGCGCCGACGACGGCCACGCCGGAACGCGCCAAGTCGCTGCTGTTCTCGGAAGGCTATCTGAACACCGACTACACCTTCCTGGTGGCCAAGTCCAAGCCCGATATCACCGGCCTGCAGGACCTGAAGGGCAAGACCATCGCGGTGAACAAGGGATCGGCGTATGAAAGCTGGGCCCACGACAACGCGGAGAAATACGGCTTCAAGTACGACGTCTACGCCAGCAACGCCGACGCGGTCCAGGCCGTGCAATCCGGTCGCGCGGATGCCAACCTGGCCGGCAATACGGTCACGGCATGGGCGGCCAAGCAGAACCCGGCCGTGAAGGCCACCTACACCATCCAGACCGGATTGGTATGGGCGCTGGCATTCCGCAAGGACGACAAGGCCGGCCGCGACAGGATTTCCACCGCGCTCAAATGCCTGAAGCAGAATGGCACCGTATCGGCGCTGGCGCAGAAGTGGTTCGGCTTCAAGCCGGCAGCCGGCTCCGCCGCCGCCACCGTGGGTGTCGGCCAGGGCGTGCCCGGCCTGGAAGGCTACGACCCCACCCCGGTCTCCCTCCACTGCTAAGGATGGGGCCCACCCCCGAAGCGCTCCGCGCTTCCCCCTCAAGGGGGCGACGCCAGCGGACCGGCAAAGCCGGATCCGCGGCGTCCCCGATCATGCGGCATCTGCTTCTTGCGAATATGCGCGGCGCATTGGAAAAATGATATGGAACGTCCCATTTTGCGTATCGTGGGACTGCACAAGTCCTATGGACAGAATGCGGTCCTGAAGGGCGTTGACCTGGATGTGCGGCGCGGCGAGCTGGTCTTCATCATCGGGCCTTCGGGGTCCGGCAAGAGCAGCCTGCTGCGTTGCTGCAACCAGCTTGAACCGTCGACGTCCGGCCAGATCGTGGTGGACGGCGACGTCATCACCGCGCATGGCGCCGACCTGAACCGCATCCGGCAGAACATCGGCATGGTGTTCCAGCACTTCAATCTGTACCGCCACATGACGGCGCTGGGCAACGTCACGCTGGCGCTGCGCAAGGTGCAGAAGCTGAGCCGCGCGCAGGCCGAAGAACGCGGCCTGGAAGCGCTGCGGCGCGTGGGCCTGGCCGATCGCGGCGACGCCTATCCGGATCAGCTCTCGGGTGGCCAGCAGCAGCGTGTGGGCATCGCGCGCGCCCTGGCGCTGCGGCCGAAAATCGTGCTGTTCGACGAACCCACCAGCGCGTTGGATCCCGAACTGGTCGGCGGCGTCCTGAACGTCATGCGCGAGCTCAAGCGCGACGGCATGACCATGGTCGTGGTCAGCCACGAGATGGCTTTCGCGCGCGCCGCCGCCGACCGCGTCGTCTTCATGGACGGCGGCGTGATCGTCGAACAAGGTCCGCCGGAACAGGTCTTCGGCGCACCCACGCATCCGCGCACGCGCAGCTTCCTGGCGCACCTGTCCGATCATGGGGCGGAGGCGGCGGACTCCCAGGCGGCCTGAGCGCCTGGTCCTTCCCCCACCCCGCGCAAATCCCGCCAGGAACTCGCAACGAGCCCGCCGCCATGGACCTGAAAGCCTTCGCCTTTTCCTTTTTCAACGCCGACGTCGCATGGCGCTACCTGCCCGACATCCTGACCGGCATGTGGGTCACGCTGCAGCTGGGCGTCGCCGTCGCCGTCAGCGGACTCGCGCTGGGCTTCGTCCTGGCGGTGCTGCGCGCCCTGCACCTGCGCGCACTGAACGTCGCGATCATCTGCTTCGCGGATATCCTGCGCGCCCTGCCGCCGCTGGTGGTGATCATGGTGCTGTTCTTCGCCTTTCCATACATCAACCTGGCCATGTCGGCCTTCGCCGCGACCTGGCTGTCGCTGACGCTGGTGCTGGCCGCCTTCGCGGAAGAAATCTTCTGGGCCGGCATCCTGTCGGTGCCGCGCGGCCAGGCCGAAGCCGCGCGCGCCACCGGCCTGGGCTGGCTGCAGACCATGCTCCACGTCGTCATGCCACAGGCGATCCGCCTGACGGTGGCGCCGTTGACCAATCGGGTGATCGCCATCACCAAGAGCACCGCGCTGGGATCGGTGGTGGGCTTGAGCGAAGTCCTGAACAACGCGCAGTCGGCCAGCAGCAACGCGGGCAACGCGACCCCGCTGACCCTGGGCGCCATCGCCTGCCTGGCCATCTTCATACCCGTCGTGCTGCTGGGGCGTTGGGTCGAGACGCGATTCCGCTGGAAGAGCTGAATCCGGGAATCCCGAGCCCCCCTTACGCGTATCGCCATCGCCCACGCGGCACCAAGACAGGCATGCCATAGACCATGGATCAATTACTGCAGAACTTCTTCAACCTGGACATCTACATCAGCGTCGCGCCCTACCTGCTGCAGGGGCTGGGCCGCACGCTGCTGTTGTCGGCCATCGTCATTCCCGTGGGCCTGGCTTCGGGGCTGGCGATCGGCGTGCTATCCATCACGTTGAAGCGGCGCTGGACGCGCTTTCTGCTGGCCGTCTATATCGATTTCTTCCGCGCCCTGCCGCCGCTGGTATTGCTGATTTTCATCTACTTCGGAGCGCCCTTCCTGGGCCTGGACCTGCCCAAGCTCCTGGCGGTGGCCATCGGCTTCATGCTGAACAACTCGTCCTACTACGGCGAGGTCTTCCGTGCCGGCCTGGAAAGCGTGCCGCGCGGCCAGGTCGAGGCCGCCCGGTCCACGGGCCTGAGCGCCGCGCAAACGCTGTGGTACGTACAGATTCCGCAGGCCGCGCGCAACGTCATGCCGGACCTGATCAGCAATACGCTGGAAGTGGTCAAGCTGACCACGCTGGCCAGCGCGGTGGCCTTGCCCGAGCTGCTGCGTGTCGCGCGCGATGCGCAGTCGCTGGTGTACAACCCCTCACCCATCGTGCTGGCCGCGCTGTTCTATCTGGCGCTGCTGTGGCCGGTGGTGCGCCTGTTGAGCCGGCTGGAACATCGGCATTTGGGAGCGCGCTGAGCCCCCGTACTCACACCAGCGCCGCTCCCAGCCTGTCCGGGCCTGGCCTGTCCGGTAGATTCAACGCCCGGTGGCATGCGAGAACAATGCCATCCCCGCAGCGGGCAGGTCCGCTTCCAGCACGGTCCCGCTGGCGGATTCCGTCATCACCAGCCGCGACGTGCCCGGCCGGTATGCAATGTTGGTGACCGTGCCGCCCATGGGACTGCGGATGAAATGCGTCACATCGCCATTCGGCTCCACCAGGAAGGCGCCGCCCAGGCTGGCGTGGGCCACCACCAGGCGGTTGTCCGCGTCCACCGCCAGTCCGTCCGGCCCGCTGGTGCCGAAGAACGTCCGGAAGGCGCCGACCTTGGACAGCGTACCGTCGGCCAGCAGCGGCCCGCGCCACACCGAATTGCCGCGCGTCACCGCGGTGTACAGGAAGGCTTCGTTGCGATCCAGCGCGATGCCGTTGGGGCTGGGCACGTTGTCCAGCAAGCGGTCCAGCCGCCCTGACGGCGCCAGCCGGTAGACCCGTCCGCTGGGATCATGCAGCCCGGTCTGGCCCTGGTCGGTGAAGTACAGATCCCCCGCCGCGTCGAAGGTCAGGTCGTTGGGCCCCTTGAAGCCCTCCGAATTGCGGTGGCCCAACGGAGTATCGATGGCGCCGGTACGCGGATCCACGCGCAGGATGCCGCGACGGTAGTCGGCGATCCACAGCGCGCCGTCGGCATGGATGGCGATGCCATTGGGCCATCCGTCGTATTCGGCCACCAGCTCCCATTCCAGCGCGGGGCTGATGCGAAAGATCCGGCCGTAGGGGATGTCGGTGACGTACAGATTGCCGTCGCGATCGAAGGCCGGGCCTTCCAGGAAGCAATCGATGCGATGGCCCGGCTTGTTGGCCGACGCCCAGCCGTTGTCTCGCGGTTGCCGGAAGCGGTCGGGCAGCCGCGTCAGCGCGCGGGCTTCGATCACCACCGGCGGGGTAAAAGTCATGTTCCACATATGCATTGCTCCAGGGCCAGGTCGGTGACTGGGTTCGCCCGGCGCGCCGGACGTTCCCATGGCATCACGCCGACAGCCGCTTTTCCACGTCGCGATCCAGTTCCAGGCCCCAACCGGGGCCGTCGGGCAGCCGCAGGCGCCCATCGGCGATGACGGGGCGGTTGGCGACCAGCGCGTGATACAGCGGATCGCGGTTCGGCTGCATCACCTCCACGCCCACTCCGTTCGGCACGGACGCCGCCAGCATCGCGCCCACCTGGGGTTCCAGGTGCGACAGCACGCCCACGCCATGGGCCTGCGCCAGCGCGGCCACCTTGCGCCAGGCGGTCGGCCCGCCGCCCCAGCTGGGATCGTAGTTGCAGATATCGATGGCGCCCGCCGCCATCAGTTCGCGGCAGCCCGCCACGCTGATTTCGCTCTGGCCGGCGCAGATGGGCACGGGCACGGTGCGGCGCAGGCGCGCCAGGTCCTGGCGGTCGTTGGCCCAGTGGCAGGGCTCCTCCAGCCAGAAGATGTCCAGCGGCTCGACCAGGCGCGCGAACGTCAAGGCCTGTTCGTAGTTCCAGCCCTGGTTGGGATCCGGCATCAGCTTGAATCCGGGCCCGGCGCCGTCGCGGGCCGCGCGCACGCGTTCCGCGTCGGCCTGCGGCGATAGCGCGCCCACCTTCAGCTTGCAACCGGCAAAGCCCTGCGCGCGCAACGATTCCATTTCACGCGCGACGCCCGCCAGGTCGTCTTCGGCGCGGTAATACCCCCCCATGGCATACGCCGCCACGTCATCGGCATAGCCGCCCCACATCCGGTGCAAAGGCACCTCGAGCGCCTTGCCGACAGCGTCCCACAAGGCCGCGTCGACGCAGGCGATGGCGCGTATCGCCATGCGGCGGTCGCGCAGGATGTCGCGCGTGGCCGGCTGCATGGCTTCCCAGCAGGCTTCGACCAGGAAGGCATCGCGCCCGACCAGGACGGGCGCCAGCTCGTCGCGGATCAGGCGCAGGATCTCCGCCTGGCCGGTGTCCTCGTTGTTGCCGAAGCACTCCCCGACGATGCCCTGGTCCGTGTAGACGCGCGTCAGCACCGTGCAGCGGTGCGTGATGAAGGCCGTCGCGGCCTTCAGGGGCCGCGGCAGCGGCATGCGCAGGGGAATGGCTTCGATACGTTCTATTCGCATTGCTGCTCCAGGGAATCGGCGGCGCGGCGCGTCGGCCTAGCGCTCCCGCAAGGCCTCCGTCGGCACCGGGCGCGGCGGGTGGCCTTCGTACAGGGGAATGTACTGCCGCGGGATCGGCCCCTTGTTGCGCCCCCCCTGGCGAGTCTGCTCCCAGGCGTGCGCCAGGATGCCCACCGAGCGCGACAGGCAGAACAGCCCGCGCGCCAAGGGCGCGGGGAATCCCAGTTCCGCATAGATCACCGCGGTCGCGCCGTCGATGTTCATCGGGATGGTCTTGCCCTTGCGCGCCGCCAGTTCGGCTTCGATGGCGCGCGCGATGGCCGCGTACTCGCCGCTGACCTCGCCCGCGCCGGCGGCCTGGTCGACCAGCGCCAGCAGGCGCGGCGCGCGCGGATCGACGGGGTGAAAGCGATGGCCGAAGCCCGATACGAACTTGCCGTAGTTCTCGATATAGGTATCGAGCGCGGCGCTCACCGCGGCTTCGCGCGTTTCGCCGCCGCGCATGCGCGTCGCCGCGTCCTCATACAGTTCGACCGCCTGCTCGCCGGCGCCTCCGTGCACGTCGCCCAGCACGTTGACCGCTGAAGCCATGGCGTTGTTCAGCCCCACGCCGCAGGTCGCCGCCATGCGCGCGATGGCGATGCTGGGCGCCTGCGGACCGTGGTCCACGCCGGCCATCAGCGCCGCGTCCAGCAAACGGCCCTGTCCGGGCGTGGGCAGTTCGCCGCGCAGCATCAGCCACGCCATCTGCGCGAAGCCCACGTTGCCGATCAGGTCCTCGATGGCGTAACCGTGAAAGCGGATCACGCCCGGCCGCATGTCGGTGATTTCCGTATGCCACCACTTGCGGCTTTCCAGTCCGTCGTCCTTCAATTCACCTGCGCTCATATCGCATCCTGCCCTTCGATTGGTTGACGTTCATGGCGCGGCGCCTCGGCGCCGGCGCCGCCTTCAAATGGCGCCCCCGTCCCTGAGCCGGCGGATCTCGTCGGCGCCGTAGCCCAGCTCGGCCAGCAGTTCGTCGCTGTGCTGCCCCAGCATGGGCGGCGGGCTGTCCACGGCGGGCGCCTCGCCATCCAGCTTGAAACCGGTGCGCACCAGGCGCACGTCGCGGCCGACGCCGGGCACGTCGACGAAATTCGCCACCATGCCGCGTTCGCTGATCTGCGGATGCGCCAGCGCCTGTTCCACCGTATAGACCGGTCCCGACGGCACGCCCGCCTGCGTCAGCAGCGGCCACCACGCCTGCGCGCCGCGCGCGCTCAGCGCCGACTCCAGCTCCGCCTTGAGCGCGAAGCGGTTGCGCAGCCGCGCATGGCGTTCGGCGTAATCGGGATGGGCGATCAGGTCCTCGCGCCCCACCACGCGGCACAGCGCTTCGAACTGTTCCTGCTTGTTGGCGGCGATGTTCAGCAGTCCCTCGCCCGTCTGGAACGTGCCCGAAGGACTGGCGGTGATGTTTTCGTTGCCCATGGGACCGGGTGTGCGCCCCGCCACCAGGAAGTTCGACACCGCCCATCCCATGGTCGCCATCGTCGCCTCCAGCATGGACACGTCGATGAAACGCGCCTGCGTGCGCGGCTTTTCCGCCAGCGCCGCCGCGACGGCGAAGGCGGCGGTCATCCCGCCTATGGTGTCGGCGATCGGATAGCCCACCCGATACGGCGCGGTCTGCGGATCGCCGGTAATGCTCATCACGCCGGACATGCCCTGGATGATCTGGTCGTAGGCCGGATAGTCCTTCAAGGGACCGTCCTGGCCGAAGCCGGAAATCGCGCAGTACACCAGGTCCGGCCTGTGCTCGCGCAGCACGTCGAAGCCCAGCCCCAGCCGCTTCATCACCCCCGGGCGAAAGTTCTCCACCAGCACGTCCGCTTCGCGCACCAGCCGCAGGAAGACCTGCTTGCCTTCGGCATGCTTGAGGTTCACGGAGATCGACCGCTTGCCGGCATTCTGGGCCAGGAAGGACACGCCCATATGGGCCTTGTTCAGCTCGGGATCGGCGCCCAGCTGGCGCGCCAGGTCGCCGCTTCCCGGCGTTTCCACCTTGATGACGTCGGCGCCCATGTGGGCCAGTTGGTGACAGCAGAACGGTCCGGCCAGCACGTTGGTCAGATCCAGCACGCGTATGCCTGCCAGGGGTTTGGACATGTAGGATTCCTCTTCGATACGGCAGCGGCGGTCCGCATCCCAGCGATACGGCCCCGCGCCTTGCTTCAACTCGCTATTCCGGCTTGATGCCGGCCTTCTCCATCACGCCGTGCCAGCGCGCGATTTCGTCGCGGACCAGCTTGGCCGCCTGTTCCGGCGTACTGCCCACGGGCTCCAGCGCCAGTTCGCGCAGCTGCGCCCGCATGTCGGGGCTTTGCAGCGACTTCACCATCGCCGCGTTCAACTTGTCGATGACCGGCTTGGGCGTGCCGGCCGGCGCGGCGAAGCCCACCCAGAACTGCATATCCATGCCCGGCAGGCCGGATTCCTTGGCGTCCGGCACATCGGGCAACGCCTCGATGCGATGGTCGCTGGCCACCATCAGCGCGCGCAGCTTGCCGGAACGGATCTGCGCCAGCGCGGTCGGCACCGACGTGATCATTGCCTGCACGCGGCCGGCCAGCAGGTCCTGCAGGGCCGCGCCCGCGCCGCGGAAGGGAATGTGCGACATCTTCACGCCCGCCAGGCTATTGAACAGCTCGCCGCCCAGGTGCGTATTGGTGCCCACCCCGCCGGAACCGAAGAAATACTTGTCGGGATGCGCCTTGACCAGCGCGATGAACTCCTGCACGGTCTTGGCCGGAACGGAGGGATGCACCACCAGCACGTGCGGCACCTGCACCAGGGTCGTGATGTTGGTGAAGGCCTTGTTGGGATCGTAGGGGAGGTTCTTGATCAGGCTGGCCGCGATGGCATAGGACATCTCCTGCGTCAGCAGCGTGTAGCCGTCGGGCGCCGAGCGCGCGGCGCCGCCCCAGCCGATCACGCCGCCCCCGCCCGTGCGGTTCTCCACCACCACGGAGGTATTCAGCGCCTGGCCCAGGGCCTTGGCTTCCAGGCGGGCCACCAGATCCGTCGACCCACCCACGCTGAAGGGCACGATGATATTGATGGGATGGCTGGGATAGTCGTCCGCGGCCGTCGCCGCGCCCGCCACGCAGAATGCGAGCAGTGCGCCGCACAAGCGGCCCGTCCAGGTTCTGGTCCAGGCGCGCTGCTCCCCGCCGGGCGTGGTTTGTTTCATCTCGTCTCCTTGCTTTGTTAGTCGTTCAAACCGGAATGGCCGCGCGCGGCCTTACTCCATCTTCGTGCCGGAATCGCGCACCGCCTTGCCCCAGCGCTCGTATTCGCTGGCCATGAACTTCGATGCATCGGCCACGCTGCCGCCCAGCGTGACGCTGCCTTCGGCCGCGAAGCGCTGCTGCGTCAGGGGCTGCTTCAGCGCTTCGTTCGTCGCGCGGTTCAGGTTTTCGACGATCGAGGCCGGCGTGCCGCGCGGCGCCACCAGCGCCTTCCAGTCCTCGGCCTCGAAGTCGGGATAGCCTTGTTCGGCGATCGTCGGCACATCCTTGGCTACCGGCAGCCGCTTGAGCGAGGTGACCGCCACCGCGTGCAGCTTGCCCGACTGCATCAGGGGCAGCACGCTGGCGGGCGTGCCGAAATACAGGTCCACCTGGCCACCCGCCAGGTCCGCCAGCGCGCGCGCCGCGCCGGGATAAGGCACGTGGAAGATCTTGATCCCCGCCTGGATGGCGAACATCTCGCCAGCCAGGTGGCCGACGGTGCCGATGCCGGCGGACGCCATGTTGAGCTTGCCGGGATTGGCCTTGGCCGCGTCGACCAGGCTTTTCAGCGTGCTGAGCGGCGAGCCTTCGCGCACCACCAGGATCATGGGCTGGCCGGACACCAGCGCGATGGGCGCGAAGTCCTTGCGCGCGTCATACGGCATGGACTTGTACAGCGAGGGATTGATGGCCAGATTGGAGGTCTGCCCCATGCCTATCGTCATGCCGTCGGCGTTGGCATGGGACAGCAGCCCCAGGCCGATATTGCCGCCCGCGCCGGGACGGTTCTCCACGACGATGTTCCAACCGGTCAGCTGCGTGATGGCCTGCGCGATCGTGCGCGACGACGCATCGGTGCCGCCACCCGGCGGAAACGGCACGATCAGCGTGACAGGGCCGGAGGGATATTTGCCTTGCGCGCGGCCGATCGCCGGCAGCGACAACAGCGGCGCGGCGGCCATGCCTGCCAGCAGGTTGCGGCGGTGTGGGTTCATGGGGTCTCCTCGATAGAGCTTTGTTTATGAAAAAAGGGGGGGTGGCCGCGACGCGGCCGTGGACATCGGCTATTCGTTTGCGCGGCGCGCGCGTATGGCCGCGTTCACGCTCTGGCCATAGCGCATCGCGCCTTCCCAATCGGCAACCTGGGCGGGCACATGGTCCAGCGATTTCTTGGTTTCTTCCAGCGCGGCGACGTCGAACCCGGCGATGCGCGTGGCGAGTTCGGCTGCCCGCGCAAGCAGCCGGTCGGCCGCCACCACTTCGTTGACCACGCCCCAGCGTTCGGCCGTATGCGCGTCGATGCGCTCGGCAGTCAACAGCATCCACGCCACGCGCTTGCGCGGCCAGGACAGCATGCCGGTCGGCCCGGCCGCGCCGGCATAGGCCGACGACGCCAGTTCCGGGCACCCCAGCCAGGCGTCTTCCGCGGCCAGGGCCAGGTCGCAGGAGTTCACCAGCGTCATCCCGCCGCCCAGCGCCATGCCGTTGACGGCGGCGATGAACACCGCGGGGTGGCGGCGTATCGCCATGTTGACGGCGATCCACTCGTCGCCCGAGGTATCCCGCTGGCCGGCCGCCAGCTCGCTGGCGCGCTCCTTCAGATCGAGTCCCGCGCAGAAACTGCCGTCGGTGCCGGTCAATACGATGCAGCGGGCCTGGCCCTGCAGGCTGTCGAAAGCGCGCAGCAGCGCGATGCGCGCGCGGCGATCCAGCGCATTGCGCTTCTCAGGCCGTGCGATGCGGACGACGGCCCAGCCTTGATGGCGCTCGATGACGATGGGGTCCGCGTCGGGCGCGGTCACCGCCGGCGGCGCACTGTTCGCCAGGACGTCGGGGCCAGGCGGAACGCCGGCCGACGCGAGATCTGGCAAGGCGCCAGGTCTTGTCTCCATGAGTTTCATTAGATAGAATATCGTTCTAACTATGATGTACGGGTCCGAGGCGGATGTCAATTCGCACGGGCGTTCCGCGCTCCCGCCCTTCGCATTCCCGCATCCGTCAGCCCGAATACATGCCGCGCAAATCCGCCATACCTTCCATTGCCGACCGCAACGCCGCCGAAGGCGGCGTTGCCGCTGTCGATCGCGCGCTTTCCGTGCTTGGCGTCTTCTCCGCCGCCACGCCTTTGCTCAGCCTGGCGGACATCTCCACGCTGACGGAGATGCACAAAAGCACCGTCCTGCGCCTGCTCGCGTCCCTGGAGCATGCCCACCTCATCCGGCGCCAGCCGGACGGCCGCTACGCCCTGGGCGCGGGCATCGTCCGCCTGCACCAGATCTACGCGGCGTCGTTTTCGCTGGAGTCGGTCATCATGCCCGCGCTGCGCGAGCTGGTCGCCCAGACCAAGGAAAGCGCGGCCTTCCACGTCCAGCAGGGCGATCGCCGCCTCTGCCTGCATCGCGTCGACTCGCCCCGCCCCGTGCGCGACCACATCCGCCCGGGCGACCTGCTGCCCCTGGACCGCGGTGCCGGCGGCCGCATCATCACGGCCTACTCGGGCGCCGCGGGCGCCATGTACGCCCGCATCCGCCGCGACCAGGTGGTGGTGCTCGTCGGCGACCGCATCCCGGAGATCGCCGGCATCGCCGCCCCGGTCTTCAACCCGGACGGCGAATGCCTGGGCGCGCTCACGCTGACCATGCCCACGGACCGCTTCGACGCCGCCTTCGAAAAGCCCGTCGTCCAGGGCGCGCGCAAACTGACCGCCCTGCTGGGCGGGGAGTACCCGCCGCCGCCCTGACCGCCCCTGCCGGCACAGCATTTGCATAACCCCCGCAATCCAAGGGGGAGCGCGCGATGCATATCAAACAGTTCTTCAGCCTGGCGAAGAAAGCCGTCAATGCGTGGCTGGACGATTACGCGCCCAGCATGGGCGCGGCCATTGCCTTCTATACGGTCTTCTCGCTGGCGCCGCTGGTCATCATCGTGATCGCGGTGGCGGGCTTCTTCTGGGGCCGCGAAGCGGTGCAGGGGCAGTTGTTCGAGCAGATCAACGCGCTGGTCGGCGCCGATGGCGCGAAAGCCGTGGAAAGCGTGGTGCAGGGGGCGCAGGCGCCCGCGCAAGGCATCTTCGCCACCATCGTCAGCGTGGTCGTCCTGCTGGTCGGCTCCACCACAGTCTTCGCCGAATTGCAGAGCGCCCTGGATCGCATCTGGGAAGTCCCCGCGGCGGAGAAGCAGTCCGGCATCTGGAACACCATCCGCGCCCGGCTGCTGTCGCTGGGACTGGTGCTGGCGCTGGCCTTCCTGCTGATGGTGTCGCTGATCGTCAGCGCCGTGCTGGCCGCGATGGGCAGTTGGGCCTCGGGAATGATGCCGGGTTGGGAGATCATGCTGCAGGCCATCAACATCGTCGTCGCCCTGGCCATCATGACCGTGCTGTTCGCGATGATCTACCGCTTCATGCCCAGGGCCTCGGTCGCCTGGCGCGACGTATGGACGGGGGCCTTCGTCACGGCCGTCCTGTTCGAGATCGGCAAATTCCTGATCGGTCTCTACGTCGGCAAGGCGTCGGTGGCGTCGTCCTATGCGGCGGCGGGCTCGCTGGTCGTCGTGCTGATCTGGGTGTATTACGCGGCCCAGGTCTTTCTGCTGGGCGCGGAGTTCACCTGGGTCTATGCCAACGAACACGGCTCGCGCCGGGGCGCGGCGCGGCCGGCGGCTGTTGCCGCTCAGCCCTGAATGGTCAGCCCTGAATGTCGGGCTCGACCAGTTGGGCCAATTGCGCCAGCGACTCCTGCCAGCCCAGGTAGCACATCTCCACGGGGATCACCTCCGGCAGGCCTTCCTGCAGGATATTCAGCTCCGTCCCGCACATCACCTGCCGCAAGGTGATCGTCGCCTGCATCTTCCCGGGCATATTGGGATCGTCGAACTGGTCGGAATAGCGGATTTTTTCATTGGGCACCAGCTCCAGGTATTCCCCGCCAAAGGAATGGGCCGCGCCCGTGCCGAAGTTCCGGAACGACATCCTGTACGTCCCCCCTACCTTGGGATCCATGTGATGCACCTGGCAGGTAAAGCCGTAAGGCGCGATCCATTTCGCGATCGCGTCCGGTTCGAGAAAAGCCCGGTACACACGATCGGCGGGCGCCTTCAGCACACGATGAAGTTTGACGGTTCCGGTAGCCATGGTGGTTTGCCTCGCAGCAGAGTGGTTGTAGCGGTACGACGATGCAGGCTCCGCGATTTCGACATCGACGGGGCGCGCCGCCGCCGAAAATAATTTCCGCACTGCAACATTAGGGAAAACGCCTCGTTGCCCGATGGCAATTTTGCATTCAAAATGCAAAATATACGGCGATAGGCATTCGAGGGCCCGGCCGTTGATACCTGCGCTGCTCCCCTCCCGTCTATCGTCCCAGAGTCCCGCCCCCCCATGTTGCAGCTCGATTTTCATCCGACCGGCCGCCATTTTCTGCAGATCCCGGGCCCCAGCCCCGTGCCGGATCGCATCCTGCGCGCGATCAGCCTGCCCACCATCGATCATCGCGGCCCCGAATTCGGCGCGTTGGGCCGCGATGTCCTCGACAAGATCAAGTACGTTTTCCAGACGCGCTCGCCTGTCATCATCTACCCTGCCTCGGGCACCGGCGCGTGGGAAGCCGCGCTGACCAACACCCTGAGTCCCGGCGACGACGTCCTCATGTTCGAGACCGGCCACTTCGCGGCCTTGTGGAAAGCGATGGCCGACCGGCTCGGATTGAACGCCGAGATCCTGTCCCGCGAAGGCACGGACGAGCACCTTCCCCATGCACCCGGATGGCGCCACGGCGTGCAGGCCGATGCCATCGAGCGCCGCCTGCGCCAGGACACCGCCCGCAAGATCAAGGCGGTGTGCGTCGCGCACAATGAAACCTCGACCGGCGCCACCTCCGACATCGCCGCGGTTCGCCGGGCCATCGACGCGGCCGGCCATCCGGCGCTGCTGCTGGTGGACAGCATCTCGGGCCTGGGAAGCATTGACTACCGCCATGACGAATGGGGCGTGGACGTCACCATCAGCGGCTCGCAGAAGGGCCTGATGCTGCCGCCCGGGATGAGCTTCAACGCCCTCTCGCCGCGCGCCATCGAGGCCAGCAAGACCGCCGGTTTCCCCCGATCGTTCTGGGCCTGGGGCGAGATCCTCGCCATGAACGCGGATGGCTATTGGCCGTACACGCCCAATACCAACCTGCTGTATGGCCTGTCCGAATCGCTGGACATGCTCCGCGCCGAGGGCTTGCCCAATGTGTTCGCACGTCATGATCGCTGGGCGGCGGCGGTGCGCAGCGCCGTCGTGGCGTGGGGCCTGCCTATCCTGTGCGCGGACGAACAATGTTATTCGTCCGTGCTGACCGGCGTCATCGTGCCGGCTGGCGTCGATGCCGACGCATTGCGCCGCCTCATCCACGAGCGTTTCGACCTTTCCCTGGGCACCGGCCTGGGCAAGGTGAAGGGGCGCGTATTCCGCATGGGCCACCTGGGCGACAGCAATGACCTTACCCTCGTCGCCATGGTCGCCGGGGTCGAGATGGGCCTGCGGCAGACCGGGGTACCACTGGCCGGCAGTGGCGTCGAGGCAATAATGGCGTATCTCGGCAGCCACGCGGCGCCGGCATACCGGCAAGCCGCCGCCACCCCAGGCGCGGCGTAATCGCCGAGCGCGGCCCGCACACAAATTTGCACCAGGTGAATAGATGAAGAATTTCGACGAAGTTATCGCTTTGGCCCAGGCGGGCGAGTCCAGCTGGGACCGCGATGTGAATGGCAACTTCGGCGTTCACATGAAAGAGCGTCCGCCATTGAACCGCCTGTTCGGTCCGCTCCATTCGCGCGGCCCGGCATCCGGGGTCATCCTGCTGGATGGAAAGGAAGTGGCCGCCTGGGGCGAACCGGACCGCGCCGACCTCACCTACAGCGTGGTCAAGACCTACATTGCCTTGGTGGCCGGCGTGGCCTACGACCAGGGGCTCCTGCCCGACGTCGATGCCCGCATCGGCGAACGCCTTCATGGCATCGGCTTCGACGAAGGCAACAACGCCAAGATCACCTGGCGCCAGATGCTGCAGCAGACCAGCGAATGGGAAGGCACGCTCTGGGACATCCCCGACCAGGCCGATCGCTACAGCACGGCCAGTTTCGGCGCCCCCGCAGCCGGCAGCAAGGGCGACGCGCGCCCCTTGCAGGAACCCGGCACCTATTGGGAATACAACGATATCCGCGTCAACCAGCTCGCGCGCGCGCTCATGTATCTGTTCGAGCGCCCGCTGCCCGAGGTCTTCCGCGAATTCATCATGACGCCCATTGGCGCCTCGACAGACTGGCGCTGGGTCGGCTACGACAACGCCTGGGTCGAGATCAACGGCCAGCGCATGCAGTCCGTCACCGGCGGTTCGCATTGGGGCGGCGGCATGTCGATCAGCGCGCGCGACCAGGCCCTCATCGGCAACATGATGCTCAACGACGGCAAGGCCAACGGCAAGCAGGTGTTGTCGAAGGAATGGCTGGCGCAGATGTACACGCCGTGCGAGCTCGCGCACAACTACGGCTATCTCATCTGGCTGAACGAAGCGCCCAAGATATTCCCCGAGCTGCCGGCATCGAGCCGCTTCCAGATCGGCGCGGGCAGTTCCTTCGTCTGGATGGAAAAGGAACACGGCATGGTGGCGGTGATGCGGTGGCTCGAAAAGAGCCGCGCGAATGAGGTCTTCACCCGCCTGTTCCAGGTCATCAAGTAAAAAGCCCCACTTCCCACCAGGGAGTGTTCCTTCCCTCGCAACCCAGATAGCGTAGACGACCATGGCACACGGCAGCTTCTCGTTCAGAAAACTCATCGCGCTTTCCGCGAGCATGCTGGTGGTGACATCGGCGGCCGCGCAATCCTCCTATCCCAGCAAACCCATCACGCTGGTGGTGGGCTTTTCCGCCGGCAGCAGCATCGATCTGGTCGCGCGCATCATCGGCGACAAATTGTCCAAGTCACTCGGGCAAAGCGTCATCGTGGAAAACAAGGCCGGCGCCGGCGGCAACATCGCGGCGGGCTATGTGGCACGCGCGCCCAAGGACGGCTATACGCTGCTCGTGGCAGCGAACAGCCTGGCAGTCAGCTCCGCGCTTTACAAGAACCTCAATTTCGACGCCAGCAAGGACTTCCAGGCTGTTGCCTATATCGGCATCAGCCCGGTCGACCTGAAGGTCAACGCGCGTCTGGGCATCAACAGCCTCGACGAACTCATCAAGTTCGGCAAGGCACATCCGAACAAGCTGAATTACGGTTCGTCGGGCGTCGGCGGCACGCCGCACATGGCGACTGTGCTGTTCGAACAGGTGACGGGCGTGAAGATGACGCACATTCCCTACAAGGGCGGCGGCGATGCGCTGAGCGCGCTCATGGGCGGGCAAGTCGACGTCCTGATCAATCCCATCCTCGGATCGGCCAACACCGACAAGATCAAGACCCTGGCCATCACCGGCGACCAGCGCTCCAGCCTGTCGCCCAACGTGCCCACCTTCAAGGAGCTGGGCTACGGGAAATACGATATCGGCGTCTACTACGGCATCGTCGGCCCGGCCGGCATGCCCAAGGATGCCGTGGACAAGCTCAACGCCAGCGTGCGGTCCATCCTGGCCGACCCGTCCGTGGTCAGCACATTGACCGAGAAACAAGGCGTGGTGCTCAAGGCGGAAAGCCCGCAGGCCTTCCAGGATTACCTGGACCGCGACATCCAGCGCTGGAAAACCATCGTCAAGGAAACGGGCACGTCGCTGGACTAAGGCGTCCCTGACCGGGCGTCCCTGACCGGGCGTCCCTGACTAGGCGTCCACGGCAGTGCCCTGCCTTCGGATACGAAGCTGGGCAATGACCACATCGGCCTTGTCACGCAAATGCTGCGTCAATAGATGGCGCAGCATCTGCGCATCGCGCGCATCCAACGCGTCCATCATTTTCACGTGATCGCCGACCGCGCGTTCCCACTTGGCCTTGTCATGGTTCGTGTTGAACCGAAGCGCCTGGACGCGTGTATTGATGGTCTGGTAGGTCCTTTCCAGCAGGGGATTCTTCGCGGCCTTGATGATGGCGCGATGAATCGACGCATTCAATTGATAGTACGTGGATAAGTCCTTTTCCACGTAGCTGGCCAGCATCCTGGCATGCAGCGACTGCAGTGCCGCGAGCTCCTCGGCGGTAATGCGCCGACAGGCCAGCTCCCCCGCCAGCCCTTCGAGTTCGGACAGCAACTCGAACGCATGATGCACGTCCGCTTCGGTCAAATCCACCGCGATCGCACCGCGGTTGGGCAGCAGGTCGACCAGGCCTTCCGAGGCTAGCAGCTTGATCGCTTCACGCAAGGGCGTCCGGGAAATCTTCAGAAGCTCGCAGAGCTCCCGTTCGTTCAATTTCTTTCCCGGCGGTATGACGCCTTCGATCAACAAGGCACGCAGCCTCGACACCACCTGATCGTGCAAGGAGGGGCGCGCGATCTCGAAACTGGTTTCGCGATCGGATTCGAGGGAAAGGGTTGAATTCATACTCGCGTGGCCGCCGATGCACCGCGTTGAATGTTCCGGAATTGTACTGGCTGGATCGAATCCGATGCCGCCTGCCAGCGCCGCCAGGGAGGTGGATTCTGAGAATGAAGATGTCGGCGGAAACGAAAATGCCGGCTGTAAAACGAAAATGCCGGCTATATATGCCGGCATTTCTTCGTCACATCGCGCTTTGGCGCCTCTTGGTGGGCGGTACTGGTTTCGAACCAGTGACCCCTGCCGTGTGAAGGCAGTGCTCTACCACTGAGCTAACCGCCCCAAGAGAGACCGCGATTCTAGCATGTGATTTTCAGCGATGGCAAATCACGGTGGCGGCATCCCCCGCGCGGCCGATCGCTACGCAGCCTGGGCCTGGGCTTCTTCCACCACCGGCGCCGGATCCCACTGCCGCCACAGGCAGGCGCCGCCCACCGACTTGTCCAGCGCCGCCAGGTAGGCTTCGTGTTCGGCCAGTTCTTCCGCGCTGGCGCGGATCACCGGCAGGCCGGACGCGTCGAAGCGCGCCAGGACGATGCCTTCGGCCTGGCCCTTGCCGCCGGACTCGTCCATGTCGATCAGCAGCGCGTCCTGGCCGCGCGTCATCGCCAGCCAGACTTCGCCGAGCAGGCGCGCATCCAGCAAGGCGCCGTGCAGCGTACGGTGCGCGTTCGAAATGCCGTAGCGTTCGCACAGCGCATCCAGCGAATTCCGCTTGCCCGGGTGCAGCTCGCGCGCATGCATCAAGGAATCGGTGATCGTCGCGCAGAACTCGTGCATGGGCCCGCGGCCGATGCGCGCCAGTTCGGCGTTGATGAACTTGGTATCGAAGGCCGCGTTGTGGATGATGACTTCCGCGCCATCCAGGAAACGGCACAGCTCGTCCGCGACGTCCTGGAATCGCGGTTTGTCCGCCAGGAATTCCGTGGTCAGCCCGTGCACCGCCAAGGCCTCGGGATCGCTGTCGCGGTCCGGGTTCAGGTACACGTGCATGGTGTTGCCCGTGACCATGCGATTGACGATTTCCAGGCAGCCGATTTCGACGATGCGATGGCCCTGGGCGGGCTCCAGGCCGGTGGTTTCGGTATCGAGGATGATTTGGCGCATGGCCGGTAGTGTACCCGGACGGTGCCGCGCGGGACCATGGGTGGCCCTCGTTGCGCGACTCTGCGGGGGCGCCCCGATACCGGGCGCCCTATACCGGGCCCGCTATGCCGGGAACCCTTATGCCGGGCGCCCCTGAGCCGGGCGCCCGCGCCTGGCTTCTTCCACGCCCAGGTTCGCCAACTCGTCCGCGCGCTCGTTGCCGGGATCCCCCGCGTGGCCGCGCACCCAGCGCCACGCGACCTTGTGGCGCGACACCTGCTCGTCCAGCGCGCGCCACAGCTCCGCATTCTTGACCGGCTTCTTGTCCGCCGTGATCCAGCCACGCCGCTTCCAGTTGGCGATCCACTCCATCATGCCTTTCATGACGTACTGGGAATCCACGTGTATGGTCACCTGGCAGGGACGCTTCAGCGCCGCCAGCCCCTGGATCACGGCCATGAGTTCCATGCGGTTGTTGGTGGTCGCCATTTCACCGCCATGCAGTGTTTTTTCATGCGTACCCGAACGCATCAGGACGCCCCAGCCGCCCGGCCCCGGATTGCCCTTGCAGGCGCCGTCGGTCCAGAGTTCCACCACTTCCATCCTGGCGTCCGCGCCAGCCGTACTGCCATCGATCATCTACTGATTCCCGCACTGTTCCGTGTTCGTCCGCGACATCGCGGCCGCCATTAAAGCGGCGATCGGTGATTCGCCACCACCGATGCCGCCGCGGCGGCCGGCCGCTTCTGCTTCCAGGCCGGGCCGATCAGCCGCATGCCCGCCACGCGCTTGACCGCCGACACCATATACACCGCGCCGCACACCGCCCACCAGCGATCGCCGGCCTTTTCCATGAAGCGCCAGCGCTGCAGCCAGATATCCGTCTGGCACGCCGGCGCATAGCAGCCGAAGCGGCCCCGGTCGACCTCGAAGGACAGCAGCTTCAGCCAATCCTTGACGCGGGCCAGCGAGACCTGCGCCGACGGCGCGTGCGGCAGCCAGGGCTCCATGCCGGGCATGCGGTTGCGCGCGCCCCAGAGGCTCCAGGGATTGAAGCCCGATATCACCACGCGCCCCTCCGGCATCAGCACCCGTTCCACTTCGCGCAGCACGTCATGCGGCGCATCCGTGCACTCGAAGGCATGCGGCAGGATCAACAGGTCTATGCTCTGCGACGAGAACGGCAAGGCGCGTGGATCGGCCAGCGTGCAGGCCTGCCAGCGCGCCGCCACGTCCGGCTCGGGCATGACCGTACCCACATAAGCCTTGAACGGCATGCGGTTGTTGCGCAGCAGGTCCAGCTCCGCCAGACCCACCTGCAAGGCGTTGTAGCCGAATACGTCGGCCACCACCGCATCGAACTGGGCCTGCTCCCAGCGCAGCGCATACTGGCCGGGCGGCGTCTGAAACCACTCGGCCAGTTCTACAATCGGCGCACTCTCTTCTGCCACGCTATAGGTTCCTCTGATGATGCAAGCCACCTCCGCCCCCGCCGGCGTCGATGTGCCCGGACCTGCTTCGTTCGCCTCGCTGGTACCGGTCCCGGCATTCTCCGATAACTACATCTGGCTGGTCGAACGCCAGGGACTGGCCGCCGTGGTCGATCCCGGCCAGGCCGAACCGGTGCTGCGCGCGCTGCGCGAACGTGGACTGCAATTGCGCGCCATTCTACTCACGCACCATCATGCGGACCATGTCGGCGGGGTGCTGGAATTGTCGCTCGCCACCGGGGCGGTCGTATACGGCCCTGCGGACGAGACCCTGCCGCGCCGCGATGTCGCGCTCAGGGAAGGCGACCAGGTCCGTATCGAGGAACTCGACCTGGCGATGGACGTGCTGGATGTCCCTGGACATACGGCCGGCCACATTGCCTACTACGGCCGGGCCGCGGGCGTGGAACCGGTGCTTTTCTGCGGGGATACCCTATTCGCGGGCGGCTGTGGGCGGCTATTCGAGGGGACGCCCGCGCAGATGTCCGATTCTCTTGGTAAATTCGTAACATTACCGGCTGAAACACAAGTTTGCTGCGCACACGAGTACACTCTTGCCAACTTGCGATGGGCACAGGCCGTCGATCCGGCCAACCGCACCCTGCAACAGTGGTACCAGCGGGCCCAGCAACTGCGCGAACAAGGTAGTCCCACGCTTCCCTCGACGATCGGGCTGGAGCGGGATACCAATCCGTTCCTGCGTACCCGGCAAGTTGAAATTACCCAGGCTGCCGCAGCTCATGCTGGGCGTTCGCTAAACTCGCCCGTCGAAGTATTCGCCGTACTTCGCGAATGGAAAAACAACTTCAAGTGAACCACTGATGAAATTGTTCCGGCTAATCTTTCCCCTGCTCTTGGCCGTACTGGCCGGCTGCGCGGGAACGACGCACAAACAGACAGAACTCCACGCAGGCGATCTCGACACCCAGCAACCCGGATATCCGACCCGCTATGTCGCCACGGTCACGTCACGCACCATCGACCTGACCCACCCCCCGCGCGACGTCTGGGACCGCATACGCCGCGGCTTCGCCATCCCCAATCTGCACAATCCCCTGGTCGACCAGTGGACCGACTACTACGCCTCGCATCCCGAGGCCGTGCAGCGGATGGCCGAACGCGCGGGCAAGTATCTGTATTTCATCACCGAGGAAATCAACCAGCGCGGCATGCCCACCGAGCTGGCCCTGCTGCCCTTCGTGGAAAGCGCGTACAACCCCTCGGCCCTGTCGCGCGCCCAGGCCTCGGGCCTGTGGCAGTTCGTGCCGGCTACCGGGCAGCACTACAACCTGAAGCAGGACTGGTGGCGCGACGAACGGCGTGACCCCATCGCTTCCACCAATGCGGCGCTGGACTACCTGGAAAACCTCTTCGAAATGCAGGGCGACTGGTATCTGGCCCTGGCCTCCTACAACTGGGGCGAAGGTTCGGTGCAGCGCGCCATGGCGAAGAACGAAGCCGCGGGCCTGCCCACCGATTACCTGTCGCTGCAGATGCCGGACGAAACACGCAACTACGTGCCGAAGCTGCAGGCAATCAAGAACATCATCGCCAATCCGACCAAGTACGCCGTGGTCCTGCCGGCGGTCAACAACACGCCGTATTTCGCCACGGTGCAGAAGAATCGCGACATCGATATCGAAGTCGCCGCGCGCCTGGCCGAAATGCCGGTGGACGAGTTCAAGGCCTTGAACCCGTCCTTCAATCGTCCGGTGATCCGCGGCGAGCACGCCTCCATGATCCTGCCGGCCGACCGTGTGGCGGTGTTCAACGCCAACATGGAGAACTACAAGGGCGACCTGTCCAGCTGGAAGGTGTACCAGCCGCAGCGGGGCGATACCTACGCCTCGATCGCGCACCGCTTCGGCATTTCGGAGTCCACGCTGCGCGGGCTGAACGACATCCCGTCGCGCCAGAAGCGCATCGCCATGGCGCAGCACCTGCTGGTGCCGGCGCGCGGTGGCGTGCAGGTGGCCTCGCTGGATAATGCCGGTCCGGCCACGCAGGGCCCGGTCGTGCAGCGCGGCTCGGTGCGTCCGGCCACGGCGCAGGTGGCCTCGGCCAAGATGACCGCGCCGCGGCCCAATGTGCGCCAGCACAAGGTCAAGTCCGGCGATACGCTGTTTTCGCTGGCGCGGCAATACAGCACCACGGTAGACGCGCTGCGCGCACTGAACAACCTGAAGGGCAATGCCTTGAAGGTGGGCAGCACGCTGCGGGTACCGGGCACGAACGTGCGCGGCTGAGCAGCGCGGCTGCATGGCCAGGCGGCCGCGCCGGAAGGCGCTTCCGCATCGGGAACGCCGGCGTTATCGCCGGCGTTTTTCTTTGGGGCAACGAAACGCCCCGCCGCCTGTATCCCGCCTCGGTTTGGGATGGACGCAGCGCCGGCCGGGTTCACCTAAAATACCGCTTTCAGTTTCGAGGATACGAAAAATGGGCTTTCTAGCCGGCAAACGCATACTGGTCACGGGCGTGCTGTCCAACCGCTCCATCGCCTATGGCATCGCGCGGGCCTGCCACCGCCAGGGCGCCGAACTGGCGTTTACCTACGTCGGCGATCGCTTCAAGGACCGTGTCACGGAATTTGCCGCCGAGTTCGGCAGCGACATCGTGCTGCCCTGCGACGTGTCGGAAGACGCGCAGATCGAAGCCGCCTTCACCGAACTCGGCCAGCGCTGGGACGGCCTGGACGGGCTGGTGCACTCCATCGGCTTCGCGCCGCGCGAAGCCATCGCGGGCGACTTCCTGGAAGGCCTGTCGCGCGAGGGCTTCCGCATCGCGCATGACGTGTCGGCCTACAGCTTTCCCGCCATGGCCAAGGCGGCGCTGCCGCTCATGAAGGGGCGCAACGGCTCGGTGCTGACGCTGACCTACCTGGGCGCCGAGCGCGTCGTCCCCAACTACAACACCATGGGCCTGGCCAAGGCATCGCTGGAAGCCAGCGTGCGCTACCTGGCCACGGCGCTGGGCCCGCAAGGCATACGCGCCAACGGCATCTCGGCCGGCCCCATCAAGACCCTGGCGGCCAGCGGCATCAAGGATTTCTCGTCCATCCTGAAGTTCGTCGAAAGCAATGCGCCGCTGCGGCGCAATGTGTCCATCGACGACGTCGGCAACGTCGCGGCCTTCATGCTGTCGGATCTGGCCGCCGGCGTGACGGGCGAAATCACCCACGTGGACGCGGGCTTTTCGACGATCGTGCCGGGCATGGAATAAGCCGCGCGGCCAGCTTCAATCGGCGTGCAGCCCCATGCGCGCCGTCAGCTGGCCGAAGCGGTCGATATCGTTGTCGATCAGGGCCTGGAACGCCTGCGGCGTACTGGCCGTCGGGCTGTAGCCCAGTTGCAGCAGCGCCTGGCGCGTATCGGCGCGGTTCATGATCGCGGCCACGGCGGCGTTCAGTTTGGCGATCACGGCCGGCGGCGTCCTGGCCGGGGCCAGCAGGCCGTGCCACTGGTCCAGCGCATAGCCTGGAAACCCCTGCTCCGCCACGGTAGGCACCGAAGGCATCAACTCGCTGCGCTGCGGCGACGTCACCGCCAGCGCCCTGAGCTTGCCGGACGCCAGGAAAGGTGCGGCGCTGGACGCGGTGATGATGCCGATGCCCACCTGCCCGGACAGCACGTCGGTGAGCGCGGGCCCGCAACCCTTGTAGGGCACGTGCTGCAATTGCCGACCACTCGCGATGCGCAGCATTTCACCCGCCAGGTGCTGCGGCGTGCCGTTGCCGCAGGACGCATAGGCCAGCGCCTTGCCGCCCTGCCCCGCCGCCGCCAGGGCATCTGCCAGCGTGTGGAAAGGCGACGACGCCGGCACCGCCAGCACCGACGGCACGAAGGCGACATTGATCACGCCCTTCAGGTCATGCTTGGGCGAGAACGGCAGGTCGCGGTACACGCCGGGGTTGATGGCGTAGGAACTGTTGACCATCAGCAAGGTATAGCCGTCCGGCGCGGCCTGAGCGACCTCGCGCGCGCCGATGTTGCCGCTGGCCCCCGGCCGGTTTTCCACCACCACGGTCTGGCCCAGGTCCTGCTGCAGTGCCGCGCCCAGGCGGCGCGCCAGCAGATCGGTACCGCCGCCAGGTGGGAAGGTCACGATAAGGGTGATGGGATGCGACGGATAGCCGCGCGCCGCCCCGTCTGGCGACATCGCCGCCACGCTGGCGGCCTGCCCGGCCTTGCCTTCGCCGCTCGCGGCGCGTATCCATCCACCCGCCGCCAGCAAGGCGGCCAGGCCCAGCAGGGCGCCGCGCATGCGCCGGCCGATGACGGTCCGGCCCCTGGCCGGACGCGCCGCGTACGGACGGCAAGCATCGGGGCGGACGCCATCGGGCGCGCCCGTATCGCGGCGCCTTTCGCACCGCATCAAGCTGTTCATCGCAAACTCCGTCAGGCGTCCAGGCCGATATCCAGCACTTGCACGCTGTGCGTGATCCACCCTATGGCGATCAGGTCCACGCCCGTGGCGGCGATCGCCGGGGCGGTTTCCGGCGTGACGCCGCCGGAGGCTTCGGTGACCGCCCGGCCCTTGGCCATGGCGACGGCCTGGCGCAATTGCGCCAGGTCCATGTTGTCCAGCAGCACGACGTCCACGCCCAGCGCCAGTGCTTCTTCCAACTGCGCAAGGGTGTCGACTTCCAGCTCGATCCTGACCAGATGCCCGGCAGCCGCGCGCGCCCGTTCGATGGCGGGCCGTATGCCGCCAGCCAGGGCCACGTGGTTGTCCTTGATCAGCATGGCGTCGTCCAGGCCGAAGCGGTGGTTGCTACCGCCGCCGACCCGCACGGCGTACTTCTGCAGCGCCCGCATGCCGGGCAGCGTCTTGCGCGTGCAGGTGACGCGCGTTCCATAAGGGCGTATGGCATCCGCGATGGCCGCCGTGGCGGATGCCACCCCGCTCAGGTGGCACAGCAGGTTCAGCGCGGTGCGTTCGGCGGTCAGGATGCCACGCGCCGGCCCGGCCACCACGGCGATCTCATCGCCCGGGCGCAGGCGGGCGCCATCGCGCAGCGCCGGCAGGAGCTCGATGCGCGCGTCGGTCAGCGCGAAGGCCATGCGCGCCAGGTCCAATCCCGCCAGCACGCCAGGCTTGCGTGCGACCAGGCGCAGCCGCGATTCGGTATCGGCATCGACGATCGCGTCCGTCGTGATGTCGCCCGCCCGGCCCAGGTCCTCCAGCAGCGCGGCGCGCACCACGGGTTCCAGCATGACGGCGGGCAGGGGCGCGACCGTGCGCGCCGCGTCGGAGGAATTCGCGGCCGCCGGACGCGCCATGCTGCCTTGCGGCGCCCCGGCATGCCTGGGAGATGCGCCGAAGGCGCTGGGTAATGTGCTTATGCTCATTTTGAGTATTAAATAGGCGTAGTGTAGGGATGGACTTATACTATTTCTGAGCATAATCCCCTGTCAACGGATTTTTTCGCAGTGGACCGGCCCTCAGACCAGGTGCGGCTCCCGGGCCAGCGGCAGCTTGCTGCCGGAAATCGCGCGTTCCAGCATGACGTCGCGACGGAAGCGGAAAAGCTTCGCGGGCCTGCCCGCGGTACCGCTGGTCATGCCCCCGGTTTCTTCCACCAGCTCCTGCTGTTCGATCAAACGGCGGAAATTCTGCTTGTGCAGGCCACGGCCCGCCAGGGCTTCCACGCTCTGCTGCAACTGCAGCAGCGTGAATTCCTCCGGCATCAGCTCGAAGACGACCGGGCGGTATTTGATCTTGGCGCGCAGCCGGGCGATGCCGGTGGCCAGGATGCGCCGATGGTCATGGATCATGGGCGTGCCCGGCAGCGCCGGACGGATCGGCCGCCGGCCGGCTTCCGGCACCAGGCCCGCTTCGTACAGCAGCTCGTAGCGCTGCAGCACCATGTCTTCGTTCCACCCGGCGCCATCCAGGCCGAAGGTGATGGCGACGCGGTCATAGCGGCGGCCGCGCTGCGCCGCCGGACCGGTCGCGGCCCAGGCCCGCAGGCGCGGTTCGATCAACGACGCAACGAAGGCCGGCGCGCCGTCGCGCCGGTCTTCCCAAGGGAAATAGCGGTACCAACCCTGCCAGCCCACGCCGGCTCCGCCCGTCTGCGCCAGCTCGCGCGTCAGGCCCAGGTAGCTGACCGAGATGATGCGCGCATCGGGCTGGTCCGCCCGATCGCGATCGGCGAAGGTGTACAGCTGTTCGACATAGCCGAGCGGATGATGGGTCTGTGCTTCCACCCAGGCGCGCAGGCCGGCCTGCAGCGACCGGTGTTCGGACTGGAATGGCCCGGCGGGCAGCGCGTGCGCATCGCCTGTGGTCAACACGCGAGGCTGGCCGTCGGTCACGGCGACCAGCACGGCGACGAGTTCGGCGGAAACGCGGCTTTCGATGGGATCGGTCAAGGGCACGCAGGATAGGGCGATATTGCCGCGGACAGCGGCGGATAGCCGCGCGGCTTCGCATTATACGAAGGGATTGCTACGGGATGGATTGCCGTATGGAATGCTGGATTGATCGCTGAATGGATTGCCGCCGAATGGCGTATCGCCCGGGCACGGGCGCACGCATTCTTGACCCGGACGTACAAGTGTTTCGCGGCGACCGGGGTTTTTCCCGGCGCACCGCCGCGGCAGTATGCTGGTTTGCCACCGCGCCGCGCCCCTCCCGCGCTCGCGCGCTTCATCCATACGTTTACACAGAGGCCACACATGGAATATCGACATCTGGGTGCATCGGGATTCAAAGTCCCCGTCCTGAGCTTTGGAACCGGCACATTCGGCGGCAAGGGCGAGCTCTTCGAAGCCTGGGGCAAGACCGACGTCGCCGAAGCGCGACGGCTGATCGACATCTGCCTGGACGAAGGCGTGACGATGTTCGACACCGCCGACATCTATTCGCGCGGCGCTTCCGAATCCATCCTGGGCGAAGCCATCAAGGGACGACGCGACAAGGTCATCCTGTCCACCAAGGCCACCTTCCGCTTCGATGACGAACCCAACAACGTCGGCTCGTCGCGCTTCCATCTGATCCGCGCCGTCGACGATGCGCTCAAGCGCCTGGGCACCGACTATATCGACCTGTTCCAGCTGCACGGTTTCGACGCCCGCACGCCGGTGGAAGAAGTCCTGTCCACGCTGGACACGCTGGTGCGGTCGGGCAAGATCCGCTACACGGGCGTGTCGAATTTCTCGGGCTGGCACCTGATGAAATCCCAGGCCACGGCCGACCGCTACGGCTATCCGCGCTACGTGGCCAACCAGACCTACTACTCGCTGATCGGCCGGGATTACGAGTGGGAACTGATGCCCCTGGGCCAGGACCAGGGCGTGGGCGCCGTCGTCTGGAGCCCGCTGGGGTGGGGACGCCTGACCGGCAAGATCCGCCGCGGCCAGCCGCTGCCGCAGACCAGCCGTCTGCACAAGACCGCCGACTACGGTCCGCCTGTGCCGGACGAATACCTGTACCGCGTCGTCGACGCGCTCGATGAAGTGGCGGCCGAAACCGGCAAGACCATTCCGCAGATCGCGCTGAACTGGCTGCTGCAGCGTCCCACCGTCAGCACCGTGCTGATCGGCGCGCGGGATGAAAACCAGCTGCGCCAGAACCTGGGGGCGGTGGGTTGGAACCTGACCGCCGAACAGATCGCGAAACTGGACGCCGCCAGCGCCGTCGATCGCGCCTACCCGTACTGGCACCAGGTGGGCTTCGCGGAACGCAATCCTTCGCCGGTCTGAACGTCGGCTTCCAGGAGCTGGGCCAGGCGCCCGGCTACGCGCCCGCCTCAGCGCTCCATACGGCGGGCGCGCCGATGCCCAGCATCGCGATCCCCAGCAGTTCGCGCAGGATCAGTTCGTCGTCGTTGAGATCGATCATGCCGCCCTTGCCGGCCAGCACCTGGAACTTGCGTGACAGCGGATCGCAATTCGCCAGCAGATGCATCGCCGACCCGCGCACGAATTCATAGCGCCAGATGATCTCGGAGCGGCTGTAGCGCGGCAAGGTCTGCGCAAGCGCATCGATGAAAAGCTGCGCATAACCGTCCAGGTGCTGCGCGACGAACAGTGTGTAATCGCTGTCCGGCATGGCGCGCAGGTGATGCTCCATGCGCACGAACAAGCGGCCGCCGTCCTCGTCCCGCTCGCAGACGACCAGCGGGCGCAGCAGGCTTTCGAGTATCACGGGAACGGGCAGCGGCCCGTGGCCGTAGCGCTGGCGCGCATCTTCCAGCCGTATGCGCCGTTCGATGTTGACCGGCTCCATGACGGACAGCAGCACGGATTTCACCAGCGCGTCCTTGGACCCGTAGTAGTAGTGGATGGACGCAACGTTGACACCGGAGGCGTCGCAGATATCGCGCACGGTGGTATTGAAAGGCCCCGTGCGCGCGATCAGGTCCTTGGCCACACGCAGGATACGGTCCGGCACCGGCATGTCGGCGGCATCCTCGCCGCGGATTTCTCCTTCCGCGGGGACCGGCATTTCCCTCATGGCGCCTCCTCTGACGACCAATCAATTGTTTTAATTTGCTTCACGACAGCAGGCCGACCTGTACTTGGCTGCGACGTACAAGCCTTTGATTTTAATCCAGGAATCGCCGTTTTCACAGGCTGACAGTACAACGCCTGTTTATGCTGCATCGCACTAGGATTTACCACTACCCGGCCGATTTTACCTTGACGCTCCCTGGCGTCGTTCCTAGAATTAAACAACTGTTTTATCTGCACGACATGCGCTAAGGTATTGAAAAATATATGGAATATTCGGTTCACCGGGTATATCCATGGTTCCAAGGGGCTTTTCCATGTCAGAAACAGCGGTGCATGCCGAGGCGTTCGCGCGCCCCGACGATTTGCGGATCCTGGCGGCCCACGCCGGGTTGTCGCTCACTCCCGAACATCTGGCCGAATTGGCCGACGCCTGGCGCTACATCGCGCCCATGCTGGCCCGCATCCCGCGCGACCGGCCTTATGCCGACGAAGCCGCGCACACTTTCGTGCCGGCCAGCTTCGACGGCAAGGGGATGGCGCGATGAACGGCGACCCGACTTTCCTGACCATCGCGCAGGCCAGCCGCATGATCGCGGACAAGACACTGTCGCCGGTGGAGCTGACGCAGGCCTGCCTGTCCCGCATGGAAGCGGTGGACGCCGCCTTGTGCAGCTTCATCACCCCCACGCCGGAGCTGGCCCTGGCACAGGCGCGCGCCGCCGAAGCGGAAATCGCACGTGACGGCCCGCGCGGACCCTTGCACGGCATCCCCTACTCGCTGAAGGACATCTACGAAACGGCCGGCATCCGCACTACCGGGCAATCCCGCGTGCTGGCCGACTACGTGCCAACGCAAGACTGCCCCGCGCAACAAGCCCTGCAAGCGGCGGGCGGCGTGCTGCTGGGCAAGACCACCACCTGGGAATTCGCCCACGGCGGCCCCTCCTGGGACGTGGTGGCGCCCCCCGCCCACAATCCCTGGAACACCGCCCGCCATCCGGCCGGTTCTTCCTCCGGATCCGGCGCGGCCATCGCCGCGGGCCTTTGTCCGGCCAGCATGGGATCCGATACCGGCGGATCCATACGCATGCCGGCCGCGGCATGCGGCATCTCCGGCATCAAGCCCACGTATGGCCGCGTCAGCCGGCGCGGCGTGCTGCCGAACTCCTTCAGCCACGATCACACGGGCCCGATGGCCTGGACCTCGGAGGACCTGGCCATCCTGCTGGGCGTCGTCGCTGGCCATGATCCGCTCGATCCCGGCAGTGCCCGTCATCCCGTGCCCGACTATCGCGCCGCGCTGAACGGCGACCTGCGCGGCCTGAAGATAGGGGTGCCATGGGCCTGGATGGAAGCAGAAGCGCCGATCTCTCCGGGCTCTCGGCAGGCGCTGGACCACGCCCTGGACGTCCTGCGCGGCCTGGGCGCCATCGTGCAGCCCATTACGCTGCCCTCCCTGCTGGCCTACAACGATTGCAAGCGCGTGATCGCCATGGCCGAGCTGTTCTCGATCCACCAGCACACGCTGCGCAACGCGCCCGACCTGCTGGGCGCCAGCTTGCGCTACCGCATCATCGGCGGCGCGCTGCTGCGCGCCGAAGACTATGTGCAGGCGATGCGCATGCGCGCGGAACTCGCGGCTGCCATGCAGGCGGCATTCGAACAGGTAGACCTGATCGTCACGCATTGCGCCGAGCCGGCCGGCAAGCTGGAGCCCACGTCGCCGCACTGGATGTTCAGCCAGCCGAACTACACGACACCCTTCAACTCCGCCGGTAATCCGGCCCTGTCGGTCTGCAACGGCTTCGATGCCGACGGCATGCCGTATTCGCTGCAGATCGCCGGCCGGCTTTTCGATGAAGCCACCGTGCTGCGCGCCGGCGATGCCTACGAAAAGGCAACCGCCTGGCGCTCGCGGCGGCCGGACATCGCGGCACTTGCCGCCGAAGCCGCCAGCCGCCGGGGCGACGGCGCGGCACCGGCGGACGCCCGCCCAGGCGCGCGCCCCATCGCGACGAGTCCCGCGACGGCCTAGGACTCGCGGTTTCTTTCGCGCTGTATCGCTTCCATGCCGGCCGCCCAAGGGCGACGGTGCGAATCACCCATCGGAGATACGCCTTGGTACTGAAGAAGTTCGCGGCCCCGCTCATCGCCGCCTCCCTCGCCCTTTCCGCCATCGCCACGGCTCGCGCCGAAATGGTGCTGCGCGTCGCCACCACCATGTCCGATATCCCGTTGACCACGGGCCAGCCCAGCCAGGGCGGCGAAGGCATGCGCTTCATCGGCTTCACGCTGTACGACGCGCTGATCCGCTGGGACCTGTCCAAGGCCGACCAGCCCGCCAAGCTCGTGCCGGGCCTGGCGACGTCCTGGTCCGTCGACGACGCCACCCACACCAAATGGACCTTCAAGCTCAGGCCCAACGTCAAGTTCCATGACGGTTCGGCCTTCGACGCCGATGCGGTGGTCTGGAACCTGGACAAGCTGCTCAAGCGCGACGCGCCGCAGTTCGACCAGGCACAGGCCACGCAGGCCAGCCAGTACGTGTCGGGTGTCGCCTCCTACCGTGTCGTCGATCCCATGACGGTGGAAATCACGACCAAGTATGCCGACGCGGTATTCCCCTACCTGATCGCCGATGTGATGATCTCCAGCCCCGCGCGCTACAAGGAGATGGGCGGCGATTGGACCAAGGTGGCGCAGCGCCCATCCGGCACCGGACCGTGGATGCTGGACAAGCTGGTGCCGCGCGAACGCGCGGAGCTGATACGCAACCCGAACTACTGGGATCCGCAGCGTGTGCCCAAATCCGACCGCATGGTGCTGCTGACCATGCCGGATCCCAATACGCGCGTCGCCGCGCTTCTGTCGCGCCAGGTGGATTGGGTGGAAGCGCCACCCCCCGATACGATCCCGCGCCTGAAGCAGGCGGGCATGCAGATCGTCACCAACATCTATCCCCACAACTGGCCGTACCAGCTCAGCTATTCGGAGGGATCGCCCTTCCGCGACATCCGCATCCGCAAGGCCGCCAACCTGGCGATCGACCGCCAGGGCCTGGTGGAATTCCTGGGCGGCACCGCCATCCCGTCCGAGGGCATGGTCGACCCCAAGCATCCCTGGTTCGGCCAGCCGCACTTCAAGATCCGCTACGACCCCGACGAGGCGCGGCGCCTGATGAAGGAAGCCGGGTATAGCCCACAGCATCCCCTGCATGTGAAGTTCGCGATTTCGACGTCGGGGTCCGGCCAGATGCAGCCGCTGCCCATGAACGAGTTCGTGCAGGAGAACCTCAAGGCCGTCGGCTTCGACGTCGAACTCGAAGTCATGGAGTGGGAGGCCCTGCGCGCGCGCCGCCGCGCCGGCTCCGACGCACCGGAAAACAAGGGCGTGGACGGCATCAACAACAGCTTCGGCTACTGGGATCCCGACATCGGCCTGATCGGCACGTCCTGGTCGAAGATGAAGCCACCGGCCGGCTACAACTGGGGCGGTTTCAGCGACAAGGAAGCCGACGAACTCGCCGCGAAAGCCAAGGTGGAGTTCGACCCCAAGAAGCAGGATGCCATCCTGGCCCAGCTGCATACCCGCATCGTCGACCAGGCGATGTGGATATGGGTGGTCCACGACCTGAATCCGCGCGCGCTGGCGCCCAACGTGAAGGGCTTCGTGCAGGCCCAGAGCTGGTTCCAGGACCTGACGCCCGTCTACCTGCAACAGTGAATCCCGCGGCGCCCGCGCCGCGCAACGGAGGATCGCGCCATGCTGCGTTACGTGCTTCGCCGTCTGCTCTATACCTTGCCCATCGCCATCGGCGTCTCGCTGGTCTGCTTCGCGCTCGTGCACCTGGCCCCCGGCGACCCGATCAGCGCGGTGCTGCCGGAGAACGCCTCGCCGGCGGTGATCCAGGAGGTCCGGGCAGCCTACGGCTTCGACAAGCCGCTGCCCGCGCAGTATTTCATCTGGCTCAAGCGGGTGCTCACCGGCGACCTGGGCACGTCGATCAAGACGGGACGGCCCGTGCTGTGGGAAATCGTGCCGGCCATCCGCAACTCCATGCTGCTGGCGGCCGCGGCCATCGCCCTGGCCTTCGCGGGCGGCTGCCTGCTCGGCACGCTGGCCGGCTACACGCGGCGTCCCACGGTGGATCGCGCGGTGACGGCGCTGGCGGTGACCGGCGTGTCGCTGCCGCACTATTGGCTGGGCATGGTGCTGATCGTGTTGTTCTCCGTACAGCTGCGGCTGCTGCCGGCCACCGGGATGGGCGCGCCGGATATCGCTCACCTGATCCTGCCGGCGGTCACGCTGGCCGTCATTCCCATGGGCATCCTGGCCCGGTCGGTGCGTGCGTCGGTGGGCGAGATACGCAGGCAGGAATTCGTCCAGACGCTGTACGCCAAGGGCCTGGGCGGCGGGCAGGTACTGGCGCACGTGGCCAAGAATGCCGCGCCCGCCGTGATGGCCGTCATGGGGCTGCAGTTCGCGCAGATGCTGGGCGGCTCCATCCTGGTGGAGACGGTCTTCGCCTGGCCCGGCACGGGCTTCCTGCTGAACGCCGCGATCTTCACGCGCGACCTTCCCATCCTGCAGGGGACCATCCTGGTGCTGGCGATGCTCTTCGTCTTCACCAACCTGATCGTGGACATGCTGCAGATGCTGGTCGATCCGCGCGTCAAGCGCGCTTGAAAGAGGCCCCACGATGAGCCAGAACATAGCTTCCCTGCCCAACGTTCCCGCCGCCATGGCCGCGCGGCCCGCTTTCCGGCGCACCAGCCGGGGGTATTGGCACGGGGTGGCGCGGCGCCTGTCGCGCGATCCCATCGCCATCGGCTGTGCCGTGATCCTGTTGGTCATCGTCGCGCTGGCGATCGCCGCCCCATGGCTGGGGCTGGACGATCCCTACAAAATGAGCATGATCCGCCGGCTGAAGCCGCCCGGCTACCAGGGCCACTGGCTGGGCACCGACGAGCTGGGTCGGGACATGCTGGCGCGCCTGGTCTACGGCGGCAGGCTTTCCCTGTTCAGCGGCTTCGTGCCCGTCCTGCTGGCCACCTTCGTGGGCGGCACGCTGGGCATCGCGGCGGGCTACGCGGGCGGCAGGTGGAACATGGTGATCATGCGGCTGATCGACGTGTTCTACGCCTTCCCGTCCGTACTGCTGGCGGTGGCGATATCCGGCGCGCTGGGCGCCGGGCTGGCGAACAGCATCGTGTCGCTGACGCTGGTGTTCATCCCGCCCATCGCGCGCATCGCGGAAAGCGTGACGACGCAGGTTCGCGAACAGGACTTCGTCGACGCGGCACGCGCCACGGGCGCATCCGGACTGCGCATCGTGCGCGCCCACGTGCTGGCCAATGTGATCGGCCCCATCCTGGTCTATGCGTCCAGCCTGATCAGCGTCAGCATCGTCATCGCATCGGGACTGAGCTTCCTGGGGCTGGGCGTAAGCCCGCCCAACGCCGAGTGGGGACTGATGCTGAACACGCTGCGGCAGGCCATCTACGTCAGTCCGCTGATCGCCATCCTGCCCGGCATCATGATCTTCCTGACCTCCATGTGCTTCAACCTGATGAGCGATGGCCTGCGCAGCGCCATGGACGTCAAGGCCTGAGGAGCAAGCGCCATGTTCGCACGCCTGAAAACCCCTGCCCGCACCGCCGCCCAGGCCGGCGACGCCCTGCGCCTGCTGGACCGGCAACCTGACAGCCGCGATCGCGGCGGTCCGGCCCAGCCCATGCTGATCGTCGAGGACCTGAAAAAACACTTCGACGCGGGCAGGCCGGCCCTGGGTGCGCCGCGCACGGTCGTGCGCGCCGTCGACGGCGTCAGCTTCCAGGTCGCCAAGGGCGAAACGGTCGGCATCGTCGGCGAATCGGGTTGCGGCAAATCCACGACGGCGCGCCTGCTGATGCACCTGCTCAAGCCGGACGCCGGCCGCGTGATCTTCGACGGCGAAGAGGTCTCGGCCGTGGACGGCATCAGCGTGCGTGAACTGCGCACGCACATGCAGATGGTGTTCCAGGACAGCTATGCCTCCTTGAACCCGCGCCTGACCGTCGAGGACAGCATCGCGTTCGGCCCGACCGTAATCGGCATGCCAGCGGCACAGGCGCGCGCCCGCGCCCACAGCCTGCTGCGCATGGTGGGCATGGAACCGGAAAGCTATGCGCGCCGCTATCCGCACGAGCTTTCCGGCGGACAGCGGCAGCGCGTCAATATCGCGCGCGCCCTGGCCATGGGACCGCGGGTACTGATCCTGGACGAATCGGTGTCGGCGCTGGACAAGTCGGTCGAGGCCCAGGTCTTGAACCTGCTGCGCGAACTGAAGCGCGAACTCGGCCTGACCTACCTATTCATCTCGCACGACCTCAACGTGGTGCAGTACATCAGCGATCGCGTGCTGGTGATGTACCTGGGCCGGGTCGTGGAATCCGGACCGGTGGCACGCATCTATACGGCGACGCGGCATCCCTATACCGCCGCGCTGCTGGCCTCGCGTCCGTCGATGGACCCGCGCAGGCGGGTGGCGAAGCCGCCGCTGTCCGGCGACCCGCCCAATCCCATCAATCCGCCGACGGGCTGCCGCTTCCGGACCCGCTGTCCGCGCGCCCGCCAGCGCTGCGCCGAGGAAATGCCCGTGCTGGCCTTGGCGCCGGACGATGGCGGCCATCTTGCCGCCTGCCATTACCCGCTGCTTCCGGGCGAAGCGCAGGTCGATCCCGCCGCCGCCGCGGCGGACGCGTCGCGCTTGCGCGCTTGAACAGGAGACCGCGACCATGAACACGATTGCGGCCCGCGTGGACGAACCGCTGGTGCAGGTCCGCGACCTGACGGTGCGCTTCGTCAATCGCGACATGAATGTGCCGGTGGTCAACGGCGTGTCCTTCTCGCTGCGCGAAGGAGAAGTCCTGTGCCTGCTTGGCGAATCCGGTTCCGGCAAGAGCGTCACCATGCGCGCCCTGATGCGACTGCTGCCCGACAGCGCGCAACTGGATGGTCACGTATCGATAGGCGGCCGCGACATCCTCGCCCTGCCGCGCCGCAGGCTGCCGGATATCCGCGGCTCGCTCATCTCGATGATCTTCCAGGAACCGTTGACCGCCCTGGATCCCGTCTACACCATCGGCCAGCAGATCGCGGAAGCCGTGCGCCGGCACGACAGGGTGGACCGTCGCGCCGCGATGCGCCGCGCGCTGGAGCTGCTGGAACTGGTGCAGATCCCTTCGGCGGCGCGCCGCCTGGCCGCCTATCCCCATGAACTGTCCGGCGGACTGCGGCAGCGCGCCATGATCGCGCTGGCCTTGTCATGCCGCCCGCGCCTGCTGCTGGCCGACGAGCCGACCACCGCGCTGGACGCCACCGTGCAGATCCAGGTGCTGCTGCTGTTGCGCGAACTCCAGCGCGAACTGGGCATGGCCACCATTTTCGTCACGCATGACCTGGGCGTGGCGTGCGAGGTGGCGGACAAGGTCGCGGTGATGTATGCCGGACGCTTCGTCGAAACCGGCGCCATCGCGGATGTCATGGACCGGCCCGTCCATCCCTATACGCAAGGCCTGCTGCGCTCCACCGTGCATGGTGGCATGCGCGAAAGCGAGCTGGTACCGATACCTGGCGCGCCACCCGACCTGGCCAGCCTGCCACCGGGCTGCTGCTTCGCGCCGCGCTGCGCGCTGCATCAACCCGAATGCGATGCCGGCGTGCCCGCGCTGCGCGAGCCGGTCGGCCTGGATGGCGGACTGCTGGCGATGCCGGGCAGCGGCCACGCCGCCCGTTGCATCCGCGCCGCCCCCTTCGCGGCGCCACGCACGCCCCGATCCATTCCCTGCAGGAGTATCCCCGCATGAGTGCCGAACTGTGTTTCCTTTCCGTAGGCGAGGCATCCCGCCTGCTGCAATCGCGCAAGCTGTCGCCGGTGGAGCTGGTCGATGCCTTCCTGGCGCGCATCGACGAAGTGGACGACCGCGTGCACAGCTATCTGCTGGTCATGGCCGATGAAGCGCGCGCGGCGGCCCGCGCGGCCGAGCAGGACATCATGGCGGGCCGCTGGCGCGGTCCCCTGCATGGCATTCCCTACGCGGTCAAGGACAACTACTACACGCGCGGTGTGCGGACCTGCGCCGGGTCGCGCCTGCTGCTGGACCACGTGCCGGACTACGATGCGGCCGCCATCGAACGCCTGGGCGAAGCCGGCGCCATCTTGCTGGGCAAGCTGAATACCTGGGAATATGGCACCGGCACGGGCGCGGTCCACTTCGACCTGCCCTTCGAGCCGGCTCGCAATCCCTGGAATACCGCGCACTTCACCGGCGGCTCCTCGACGGGCGCGGGTGCGGCGGTCGCCGCGGGCACCGCCATGGCCGCGCTGGGATCGGACACCGGCGGGTCCGTGCGGCTGCCCGCCGCGGCCTGCGGGCTGCAGGGCATGAAGGCGACCTATGGCCGCATCAGCCGCCATGGCATCCTGCCCAACTGCTACAGCCTCGATGTGCCCGGCCCCCTGACCTGGACCGTCGAAGACAGCGCGCTGCTGATGCGCGCCATGGCGGGCCACGATGCCCGCGACCCCGCCAGCGCGCGCCGGCCCGTCCCGGACTACATGGCCGGCCTGCAGGCCGGCGTGAACGGCATGACGATAGGCATCGTTCGCGACCTCGGCCGCGAAGGCGAGCGCATCGACGCGGCCAACCGCGACGCCCTGGAAGACATGGCCCGCGTCCTGGCCGACGAAGGCGCGCACATCGTCGACGTCGTGCTGCCGGCTTCGGTGACCGACTATCGCCGCGCGTGCAGCGTGATCAACTGGACGGAGTCGCTTTCCATCCATGAGAACGACTTCATGACGCGCGCCACGGAAATGGGCCAGGCCCTGCGCGACAAGATGATGAGCGGCTTCATGACGCGCGCCGTCGACTACGTCGCCGCGCAACGCCGGCGCCGTGAACTGGCCAGCGCCACCGACGCGCTGATCTGCAGCGTCGACGCGCTGATCCTGCCTTGCGCCTTCCATACAGCCCCGGCCATCGAGGACTTCGACCGCGTCAGGGACTTCACCGTCGACACCGCTTGCACGCCGTTCAACATGTCGGGCCATCCCGCCATGGCGGTGTGCACCGGTTTCGACCAACACGGCCTGCCGACCAATGCGCAGATCGCCGGCCGCTATTTCGACGAAGCCACGGTCTTGCGCGTTGCCTGCGCCTACGAGCGCGCCACGCCCTGGCGCGCTCGCCGCCCCTCTCTCTGATCCCTGGAAATAGCCATGAATCCAACCCCCCTATGGAGCGCCGCCGACATCCAGGCGCACTGCCAGCGCTACGGCCTGCAGTTGCCGGAACCGCTCATGCGGCGCATGCAGGAACTATCCACCGACGTATCGCTGGCCGGCATGGGCATCGCCCGCATGCCGGCGAAAGACCGCGAGCCGGCACTGGTCTTCGACCTTCCCGCCGCGGCCATCCACCGTGAGGAAACATGATGGAACCGTATGAACTGACCGCCACCGAAGCCTCCGCCCTGATCGCGGCGCGCGAACTGTCCTGCGAGGAACTGGCCCGCTCCACCGTTGCCCGGATCCGCGCCCGGGATCCGGACATACGCGCCTGGAGCTGGTATGACGAAGACATGATCATCCGCAACGCGCGCGAGCTGGACAAACGCCCGCCGCGCAGCCCGCTGCACGGCCTGACCTTCGGGGTCAAGGACGTGATCGATACGGCGGACATGCCCACGCAGCACAATTCCCCGATACACGTGAACCATCAGCCGGGGCAGGATGCCGCCTGCGTCGCCGTGGTCCGGCATAGCGGCTCGCTCATCGTCGGCAAGACCGACACGGTGGAGTTTGCTTCCGGCGGACGGCGCGCCGTCACGCGCAATCCGTACAATCTCGCGCACAGCCCTGGAGGATCCTCGTCCGGTTCCGGGGCCGCCGTGGGCGACAAGCAGGTGCAACTGGCCTTCGGCACGCAGACGGGCGGGTCCCATATACGTCCCGCCGCGTTCAACGGCATCTACGGCATCAAGCCCACGCACGGGATCGTCAGCCGCGAAGGCGCGAAGATGTATTCCCATACGCTGGACACCATCGGGTGGTACGGGCGCTGCGTGGAAGACCTGCAACTGGTGGGCCGCGCCTTCCAGCTGCCGGCGGATGACCGCGCGGCGCCTACCGGCGTAAAAGGCCTGCGTATCGGCCTGTGCCGCACGCCCGTCTGGTCGGCGGCCGACGCCTATGCCCGCGCCGCGTTGATGGAAGCCGCCCGCCGCCTCGAGGCCGCGGGCGCCATCGTCGAGGAACTGACGCTGCCCGCCAGCTTCGACGGCATGGACGCCGCCCAGCAGACCGTCATGCGCGGAGAGGGCCGCGCCGCCTTCCTGCCCGCCTATCTGGGCAGCCATCATCTGCTGCACGAGGACTTCCGCGAAATGGTGGAGAACAGCAGACGGATCACGCCGGCGCAGCTGGTGCAGGCCTACGACCTGGCCGCCGCCTGCCGGCGCGCCTTCGACGGCCTGTTCGGCGACACCCTGGACGCGGTGCTGACGCCCGCTTCGCCGGGCGAAGCGCCCGAAGGCCTGCAGGACACGGGCAATCCGGCCTTCAATTCCATGTGGACGCTGCTGCATGTGCCATGTGTCGGCATCCCCGTGGGCAAAAGCGCGCGGGGCCTGCCGCTGGGCATCCAGCTGGTGGGACCGCGCTTCGCCGATACCCGCCTGCTGGACATCGCCCGCGCCTGCGCGCCGGCGATCCATCAGGCCGGCACGCTGACGCAGATCGACGCGGACGTGGCGGTGGCGGCCTGACCCCCGCCTGCCCCCGCCAGGCCCGCCGGAAAGGCGGGCGGCCCGCCCGTCATGCCTGCATCAGGTCCTCGATCATGGCGGGCAGCTCACGCACCCGAACGCCGGTCGCATGGTAGATGGCGTTGGTGATCGCCGCCGCCGTCCCCGCCAGCCCGATCTCGCCCACGCCGCGCGCGCCCAGCTCGTTCAGCACGGGATCGGGATAATCCAGGAAGGTCACATCGATCTCCGGGGTATCCGCGTTCGACGCCACGATGTAGTCGGCCAGGTTGCTATTGGCCGGCTTGCCGCTGCGCTCGTCGTAGGTCGTATGCTCGAACAGCGCCATGCCCACGCCCATCACCACCGCGCCTTCGATCTGGTTGCGCGCCGGACGCGGATTCAGGATGCGGCCGGCGTCGATCACCGTGACGACACGGCTGACCCGCAGGCGCGCGATCTCCGGCTGCCACTCGACCTCGACGAAATGCACGCCATAGGAATTGATGGAGTACTTGCGCTTCAAGGGATCGTCGCCGAAGTTGCCCTCGGTCTCGCTGCCCTCGCCCGCGATCGCGCGCAGGTCGGCGCCCGTGACGATCTCGGCGAAAGGCTTGCCGCTTTCCGGCGGCTGGTCCTTCAGATGCACGTAGCCGCGCGTGAAGGCCAGGTCGTCGGGCTTGCGGCCGGGGAAAGCGGCCTTCTCGCCGTCGCAGGCGGTCTTCAGCACCGACTTCACCGCCTCGCGGGTGGCCTTGAACACCGCAGGAATCACCGATGACGTCACGGTGGAACCGCCCGAGACCGGCCCGGGCGGCAATGCCGTATCGCCCAGCGCCACGTCGATGCGCTCGAGCGCGATGCCGGTCTCGGCGCCGACCAGCTGCGCCATGATGGTGTAGGTTCCGGTGCCGATATCCTGCGTGCCGCAGGCCACATGCGCGGATCCGTCGGCGCGCAGCTCGACCCGGGCGTGCGTGGGCTGGCGGGCGCCCAGCCATGAGCAGCACGCCATGCCCCAGCCCAGTATCTTGCCGTCGCGCTGCATGGAGCCCACTGCGGGCGTGCGGCGGGCCCACCCGAATTTTTCAGCGCCGCGCTGTATGCATTCGGTCAGGTGGCGCGAAGAGAACGGCAGGCCGTTGCCTTCGTCGTGGTCCGGTTCGTTCTTCAGCCGCAGTTGCACGGGGTCCATGTTCAGCGCCACCGCCAGTTCGTCCATGGCCGACTCCAGGGCGAACAGGCCGGGCACGGCGCCCGGGCCGCGCATGGCCGTGGGCGTGCCCATGTTGCGCCGGCTAAGGGCCGAGGTCACGCGCAGGTTCGGCGTGCTGTACATGTGCGGCGTGGCCTCGGCGCAGTCTTCCTCGTAGTCGTCCAGTATCGAAGTCTGGTTCAGGAAATCCTGCTGCAGGGATTGCAGCTTGCCATCCTGCGTGGCGCCCAGCCGTATGCGCTGCTGGGTGATCGGACGATGGCCGACGTTCTGGAACATCATCTGGCGCGTCACCACCAGCTTGATGGGGCGGCCCAGCTGGCGCGCCGCCACCGCGGCGACCATGCAATGCGGCCAGGGCCACAGCTTGCCGCCGAAGCCGGAACCCAGGAATTGCGAGATCACGCGCACCTTTTCCGGCGTGGTACCCAGCGCCTGCACCATGACCGCCTTGTGGTTGTCCACGGCCTGCGAGGTCTCGTACAGCGTGTATTTTTCGCCATCCCACAACGCCACGGTCGCGTGCAGTTCGATGGGGTTGTGCGTTTCCACCGGCGTCACGTACGTATGGTCGACCTTGACGGCCGCGCTGTCGTACGCCGCGGGCGCCTGGCCGCGCTCGCTGCCCACCTTGACCTTGGTATCCGCCGACAATTGCGTGGCGACGACCGGCTTGTCCTGCTTGTAGCCGACCTTGACGGCCGCCGCGGCCGCCGTGGCCTGTTCGAAGGTGTCGGCGATGACCGCCGCGACATACTGGCCGTAGTAGCGGATCTCGTCGTCGTGGAAAGGCGGCCGCCCCTCGTCCACCTTGGCGCCCTGCACGCGGTAAAGCTTGCCGGCATTTGCGCGATGCAGGATCAGGCGCACGCCCGGCATGGCCTGCGCCGCCGCGATATCCAAGGACTCGATGCGCCCGTTGGCGATGGTGCTGCATACCGGCACGGCGTAAAGCATGCCAGGGAAATTGAAATCGGAGGTGTACATCGCCGTGCCGCTGACCTTCAGCGGCCCATCCACGCGCGGCGTGGCGCGACCGATGACGTCGGCGGCGCGCGTGGCGGGGCTTGCTTCGACTGTGCTCATGACTGTGACTCCTGTTCTACGCGGCCTGCGTGGCCTGTTTCAGGGTGTGAACCAGGCAACGCCGCGCCAGCTCGATCTTGAAGGCGTTCTCGGATTGCGGCCGCGCATCCTTCAAGGCCGCGTCCGCGGCGGCCTTGAACACCTGCTCGCCAGGCGCCTGGCCCTGCAACGCCGCTTCGGCCTCCGGAGATCGCCATGGGCGCGTCCCGACGCCGCCCAGCGCCACGCGGACATGCGAGATCCTGCCCTGGCTGACCGTCGCCACCACCGCCGCGGAAGCCAGCGCGAACTCGTAGGATGCGCGGTCGCGCAGCTTCAGGTAGACCGAACGGTTGCCCTGTGCGGGGGCCGGCAGCGTCACGTGCGTGATCAGGTCGCCGGGCTGCAGCACGGTCTCGCGGTCGGGCGTATCGCCCGGCAGGGTGTAGAAATCGCCGATGGGCACGGCGCGAGTGCCCTGCACGCCCTGGATGTGCACGGTCGCTTCCAGCGCCACCAGGGCGACGTTCATGTCCGACGGATTGCTGGCGATGCACTGCTCGCTGGTGCCCAGCACGGCCAGGTTGCGGTTGTATCCGCCTATCGCCGAACAGCCGCTGCCCGGCTCGCGCTTGTTGCATGCCGCGGCGGTATCGCGGAAGTACACGCAGCGAGTACGTTGCAGCAGGTTGCCCCCGGTGGTCGCCATATTGCGCAGCTGCGCCGACGCGCCGGACAGCAATGCCTGCGACAGCACGGCGTAATCGCGCTTGATGGTGGCGTCATTGGCCAGGTCGGCATTGCGCACCATGGCGCCTATACGCACACCGCCGCCATCCTGCGGTTCTATCCGGTCCAGGGCCAGGCGGCTGATGTCGATGACGCGGGCCGGCCGCTCCACGTCCAGCTTCATCAGGTCGATAAGCGTGGTGCCGCCGGCCAGGAATCGGACATCCGCGCCTTGTTGCGCGGTGCGCGCGGCAGCCCCCGCCCGCACCGCGTCCTGGACGTCGCTGGCGCGCGTCAACTGGAACATTTCCATGCTGTCCTCCTAGGCCTTGCGGCGGACGTCCTGGACGGCCGCGACGATGTTGGGATAGGCGCCGCAGCGACAGATGTTGCCGCTCATGGCTTCGCGCACATCGGCGTCGGCGGGGCCCCAGGGCTCGCGCAGCAGCGCGACGGCCGACATGATCTGGCCCGACGTGCAATAGCCGCACTGGTAGCCGTCATGCTCGACAAAGGCCGCCTGCATCGGATGCAGCTGACCTGGCTGCCCCAGGCCTTCGATGGTGGTGATCGCGTCGCCTTCATGGGTGGCAGCGAAGCTCAGACAGGAATTCACGCGGCGCCCGTTGACGTGGACCGTGCATGCCCCGCACTGGCCATGGTCGCAGCCTTTCTTGGTTCCTGTCAGATGCAGGTGCTCGCGCAACGCATCCAGCAGGGTGGTGCGCGGATCCAGGTTCAAATCGTGGGTTTGGCCATTCACTGAAATACGCATGGGTATCGTTCCTTCCGGCGCCATGGCAGCCGGTTGATCGGTGGAAGTGGCGGCGGCGGGCGTCCCCTTGGACGCGGCATCCGCGACCAGGTGGGCCGCCGCGCTCGCCGACAGCCCGGCGGCGCCAACGCCGGCCAGGAAGCTCCGGCGCGCCGGGCGGTTCAAACCGTTGTCGGGATCGGCGCACGCGCGCGCGGGCTTGGGGGGAGAAGCGGGCATGGATATCTCCGTAGGATGCAGCCCGCGGAACAGGCTGGCTGGCAAAACCCCGGCCATCGGCAAGATGCGTACCCAGTCCGATATTTGCATGGCTGCTCGACGCCGGACGATACGAATCGTGACACCGCCAGAACGGCGCACCGGCAGAGGACCACATATCAATTTCTTGCGGTTCTATGCGAAGCACATCGCATCTGACAGGCCTGTTCCGGTTCAACATCCGCTGGCGCCCTCCAGGCTTTTATTGCAGTATTGGCTGAAGGTCGTGTCGTCCTGGTAGCCTAGCCCGAATGGACGCGACACCGCCTGCATTTCGTACCGAGTCTTCCCACGACCTACAACCAGAGATGCAGGCGCTGAGAACCCATGTACTCGAATCGATTCTGTTGCTGGCGCTCCTGCTTGGGACATGGACGCCGGCAACCGCCGCCGTCTCCAAGACCTTTTTTCTGCCGGATGAAACCGAATTCGCGGTTTCGTTGAAGCCTTTTATTACCGCCTACGCCGATCGAGACGGCCGACTCGATTTCGAACAGATACGCCTATTGGCCGCCCGGAATCCCGATATTTTCCAGCCGGCGGAAATAAGAAGCCGGACCGCCACGGATCCCGAGTCGGCGTGGTGGCTGCAACTGGTCATCGCCAACACCAGGGACCACGCCAACCGGCTCACGCTGGTGGCGGGCCCGAGCAACCTCGAACATGTCGATTTCTTCGTCGAGGCGAACGGCGAACAGTGGCACACCCGTGCGGGCACCCAGGTTCCCATCCTGCAGCAGCAGGACTTGACGCGCTTTCCCACGCTGCGCCTGCACCTGAACCGCGACGAGTCCGTTCGTGTGTGGATAAAAATCAAAAGCTACACGCCCTATACCCTCAATCCCGTGCTGTATACGCGCCGCCTGTTCCAGACGGCGGACAGCGTGACGACAAGTTCTGACAGCATATTGGTCGGGGCAGGCGGCGCGCTGGTCGCATGCATGATATTGGCCGCCATCGTGACTCGGCGTGCGCCCCTCCTGTGGCTGGCGGCGATCGGCGCCGGCGCGGTCGTGCGCGAAGCCGCCGGCCGCGATTATCTGCAGCGGCTGCTGTGGCCGCTGGACGCCACATGGGGCTATCGGCTGGAACTGACGCTGGACATCCTTTACCTGGCCTTGTGCGCCATGTTCGTCCGGCGCGCCGCCAACAGCGATCCGTTGGCCATCCCTGGCACGCGGGTGTATCCCGCGGCCATCGCGTGCCTATGTACCTGCCTGCTGGCGGCCATGCTGCTGCCGGTGCCTTTCGCGCTTCCGGTTCCCATCTCGCTCTGGCTGTACCAGGGCCTCACCGCCGTCCTGGCCGCCTGCATGCTGGCATCGGCCGCGATGCTGGCCCGGCGTGCTCCCGCCGCGCCCACCGCGCCGGCCGCACGCCGGGCCCGCACCGTCGCTGCCCTGCTGGGCTTGTCCGCGATCTTCATCATCGTGGACGCCGGCGTCAGGACCATGGACCCCTTCCTGCCTTCCCCGCTGATCCCCAACGCAATGCTGCTGGATTCCGGCTCCCCGCCGCTGGCCCTGCTCGCCGTCATCGGCAACCTGACGGTTCTGACGCTTTGGGCGGCGACCCAGTTCGCACTGTCGCGGCCCGCGTGGCCGGCGGCCTCCCCAGCCAGGTCCCGGCGCGTGCCACCGCCTGTGCCGCCCGTGCCGTCGGCGGCGCTGCCGCCGCAGGATCCCGAAAATGCACCCACGCCGCCAGCTTCCCTGCCCGCGGCGGCGCCCGCGGTCGCGGCGCAGGCGTCCGTCGCCACGCACCAGGCCATGATCCTGGGCTATGTCGGACACGACCTGCGCGCGCCGCTGGCCATCATCAGCGGCTACGTCCGCCTGTTGCGGCAGGCCGCCGCGCCCACCCAGCACGAGTACCTGGATGTCATCGAACGCAGCGTCGGCCACCAGTTCGGCTTGATCGAAGAGCTGCTCACCTACAGCATGCTGGAACTCGAACCGTTCGCCGTCCATCCGGAAGAAGTCGAACTGCCGCTGCTGCTCGACGAACTGGCCCGCTTCGGCATCGCGCTGTGCACCGATCAGCGCAACAGCTTCGAATATCTGCCCGCGCCGACCTTGCCCGCGGTCGTACGGGTGGATGGCAAGCGCTTGCGGCAGACCGTGTTGAACCTGCTCGGCAACGCGGCCAAATTCACCACGGACGGCACGGTGAGATTCGAAGCGCGGGTGCAGGAGCAGGATGCCGCACAGGCGGAATTGCATATCGCCGTCTTCAACGACGGCCCGCACATCTCGGTGGAGGATCAGCGCGAGATCTTCCTGGCATTCCGGCAACTGCATCGCCGTGAATCCGGCCTGGGCCTGGGTCTTTTCATCGTCGAACGGATCGCGCGCGCCATGGGTGGCAACGTCCGCGTGGAGAGCGCGCCCGAACGCGGCAGCCGCTTCCACCTGACCATCCTGGTCGAGCTGGTGGACGCTTCGGCCGTCGGCACACGGCCCCTGGGGCAGGCCCACGCAGACGACCTTCAAGGGCCGCCGCTGGCGGCCCCCCCGCTGGCCCTGCGCCTGGCCTTGTCGCGACTGGCGCAGGATGGCGAGCTATCCGAAATCGAAAATTGGATATACGAAACGCGCGCCGTCTACCCGCAATACCAGGCCTTCTATGACGAAGTCGCCAAACGGGTGGAAACCTTCGACATGGAGCGCCTGCAAAGGCTGGCCCTGCAAGGCACGATGTAGTCAGGCCAGTCCGATATTTCCATAAGCCGCATGTGAATCCTCCGGCGCTCCCATAGTCTGCGCCCGCCAACCGGATATACCCATCCGGTCTTCTGCCGCACGAGGTTTCCCATGATGGAATTAACCGTCGACTTTTGCTTCACCCCCCAGGACGCGACGGCGCTACAGCGCATCCTGACGGACATCGACGTCAATCCCTACGCCGACTATGGCGCTTTCGAAGAGAGGGTGGACGCCGTCATCCGCAACGGCCAGGTGCCCACGGCGTTCCATGATTGCTGCGAAATGCGCAGGCACGCCGACAGCTACGAAAACCCCTATGTCGTCCTGCGCAACTGCCCCATCGATGCCGAGTTGCCCTATCTGGACTTCGACAACCCGGTGCACGACAAGCGCGAACGCAAGGGCACCCACGTCGCCGAGGCCTTCCTGCTGCTGTACGCCAAGCTGATGGGGCAGGAACCGATCGGCTACGCCAACGTCAACGACGGCGACATCTTCCAGGACATCCATCCGCAGAAGAGCCTGGCGCAGAGCCAATCCCAGAAGGCCATGAAGCCCATCTATTTCCACAAGGACCTGGCGAATCATTTCGTCCGCCCGGACTGGGTCAACATCCTGGGCCTGCGCGCGTCGCCGCGCAATCAGATCTACACCTGCTATGTCCGCAACAAGGACCTGCTGCCCTTCCTGGGCGCGGATCTCTGCGCGGACCTGCGCCAGCACGAATTCCACACCCCCTATGACGACCTGACCCTGCATAACAGCAAGGTCCGCTTGGGCGAGGCGGACGTGCATCCGGTGCTGGGCGGCGCGACGGCGACCGACCTGCGCTTCTTCGAAAACCGCACGCGCGGCCTGACTCAGCGCGCCAGCCGTGCCGTGGAAATGCTGATCTCCGCGCTGCACAAGCTGAAGAAACGGGTGCAGATCCTGCCGGGCGACCTGGTGGGTGCCGCCAACAACGATTGCCTGCACAGCAAGGACGTGGGGCTGGTCCTCGATCCCGAGGCGCTGCGCAACCGCTGGTTGATGAAGACGGTCAACGTCCGCTCGCTGGCGCAACACGCCCAGTACTTCTCCGACGACCGGCCGCGCGTCGTCAACGGCTAGGGGAAAGCACATGCGCACGCCTTTCCCTGTCGATCATTTCGACCTGGTGTCCCGGGCCATGCCCGCGCAGCTCGCGATCCGCCACGGCGGACGAGACTGCACCTACGCCGATCTTCGGTCCGCCGCGGATCGCGTGGCGTACCGCCTGCGCGCGCTGGGCGCGGGGCGCGGCGTCGTCATCGGCATTGCCCTGGAACGCTCGGTCGAATGGGTCGCGGCGATGCTGGGTATCCTGAAGGCCGGGGCGGCCTACCTGCCGCTGGACCCGGCCTATCCCAGGGACCGGCTTGCGCTGTGCATCGCGGACAGCGGCGCCCGCTACGTCATCTGCGACGCGGCGAACCGCCACCTCAGCCCGGACAACGCCTTGCTGATCGAACATCTGGCGGCGGACGGGCGCGGTGCGGACAAGGCTTCGTGCCACGTGGACGGGCCGGGCGTCGATACGCCGGGTGTCGATACGCCGGGCGTCGCCACGCCGGGCGGCGCTGCGTCCCCGGTGGCGGCTGACGCGGATGCCGCCTATCTGCTCTACACCTCGGGATCGACAGGCCGCCCCAAGGGCGTCGTCGTGCCACGCGCCGCCCTCGCCTACCAGATGCAATGGTTCGTGCGGGAGTTCGCTTGCAGTCAGCACGATGTCTTCCTGCAGAAAACATCCACGGCCTTCGACGCTTCAGTCTGGGAATACCTGGCGCCGCTGATGGTGGGCGCCACCATGGTCATCGCCGACAACACGCCAGCCGCCATCGCGCAGGCAGCGCGCGAACACCGCGTCACCCTGCTGCAGCTCGTGCCCGCCATGCTGCAGGCCCTGGCCGAACCCGATACGCTGCGCGACCTGTCCCACCTGCGCCTGCTGTTCTGCGGCGGCGAACCCCTGCCGCGCCGCCTGGTCACGCAGGTCCAGGCTTGTCTTCCCGTCCCCGTCGTCAACCTGTACGGGCCCACGGAAGCCACGGTGCAGTGTGCCTTCCACATATGCCGGCCGACGGACGGCGACACGCGCGACCCGGTTCCGCTGGGACGCCCGCTGCCGGGCACGCTGTTCCATATCCGGGGGGAAGCACCGGACGGCGCCGGCGAACTGACGATCGAAGGCCCCGGCGTCGCCCTCGGCTATCACGCGCAGACCGCCCTGACGGCGGACCGTTTTGGCACCTCGTCCGCCGGCGTGCGTAGCTATCGAACCGGCGACATGGTCGCGCTGGACCGCCACGGCGACTATATCTTCCTGGGACGCGCCGACAATCAGGTCAAGCTGCGAGGACTCCGCATCGAGCTGGAAGAAATCGAACACGCGGTGGCGCGCTGCGCGCCGGCGGTGCGTGGCACCGTGGCCGTCGTCAACGCTGCCGAGCAGATCGAGGTATTCGTCGACGCCTGCATGGCCGATTGGAACGAGGACGACGTCCGTATCGCCATGGCCGCCGCGCTGCCGACCTATATGCAGCCGGTCATCTACACGCCATTGGACCATCTGCCCCTGCTGCCCAATGGCAAACGTGACCGTGCCGCCCTGCGTTTGTTGAGCGCGCGCAGCGCGGCAGGCGGACCGCGCAACGAAGCGCCAACCGAGACGCCGCCTGAAGCGCCGGCCAAAGCACCGCCTGAAGCCCCTTCCGAACCCGCAGCCCGACCATCCCCTGCCGGTGCGGCGCCCGCCCGCGGCGGCCGCGACGTCGCCGCGCGCGTACGGGCCGCCTGGTCCAGGGTGCTCCCGCACAGCACCGGCGACGACAGCCATTTCTTCCACGCGGGCGGGCATTCGCTGCTGGCCATGCAACTGGTGGCCGCCCTGAACCAGGACTTCGGCCTGCAGCTGTCCGCCAGCACCCTGTTCGCCCAACCGACGCTCGCCGCCTTGACGCGCCTGGTGGAAACCACCGCCCGCGACCGCGCCGCGCGCCTTCTGCCGACTGGTTTCGCCAGGCTGATCGGTCCGGCGCATGCCCCCAAGGCATGGTTCGTCCACCCGGCGGGCGGCGGGATCTGGTGCTATCGCGACATCGCGGAATCGGCGCAAGGCGTGGCGTCCTATGGCATCGCCTGCGAGCCGCACGCGGACGGCTCGTACGAGACCGACCTGCGTCGCATGGCACGGCGCTATGCCGACCAGATCCTGGCGCAAGATCCGGACAGTCCGCCCATCCTGTGCGGCTACAGCTTCGGCGGCAACGTCGCCTACGAGATGGCGGTACACCTGCAATCCCAAGGCGTCGAGCCCGCGCTGCTGGTGTTGCTGGACACCTACATCAGCCGGCCAACGGGCGAAGACACGCTGGATTTCATCGCCAGCTATGCGCGCAAGCTGATGGACGGCGGCGCACAGGCGCCCTCCCGCAACGAGCTGGGCGCGATGCCCGTCGACGAGCGCAACCGGATGCTGTTGGAGATGGGCATCCGCGGTGGGCACCTGCCCGTCGACGCCACGCAGCGCGACGTGGAACAGGGGCTGGCGATATGGATCGCCAACAACCATGCGGCCGGCACGCATGCGCCGCGCGACATTTTCGAAGGCCCCACGCTGTTCATACGCGGTACGAGCAATGCGCGCGACAGCCTGCAGGGATGGCCAGCGTTGTTGAAGTGGCTGCACGTGCAGGACGTGCCCGCCGACCACTACTCGCTGTACCGGCAGCCCGTCGCCGGCTATATCGCCGCCTTGATCGAAGCCGCCATCCAGCGCTCGCTGCAAGGGAGAACCCATGCCGTGGCGTAGCAGGGGCGCGCGGGACATCCCAGGCCCCGCTCCGCGCCACCTGCCCCTGCTGATCGCGTTGACGTCCGTGTGCGGCTTCGTCGCCACGGACATTTTTCTGCCCGCCGTCCCGGCGCTGGCGCGCGTCTACGAGCGCGACGCCACGGACATCCAGGCCATGTTCAGCATGTTCCTGTACGCGCTGGCCGCCAGCCACCTGATCCATGGCCCCTTGTCGGATGCATACGGGCGCCGCATTCCCCTGCTGACGTCGCTGGCCACCTATTCCGCCGCGTCGCTGGCCATCCCCTACACCGATTGCTACGACCTCGTGCTTGCATGGCGCGCCCTGCAGGCCGTCGGCGCCTGCGGCGCGATCGTCGTGGGCCGCGCCGTCGCGGCGGACTTCCATCGCGGCGAAAGCCTCCGGGATTTTTTCCTGGGCATCTCCATTGTCGTCGGCATGTCACCCGCCCTCGCACCCGTGCTGGGACAACAGCTCTACGCGGCACTGGGCTGGCAGGCCTGCTTCCTGTTCACCGCCGCATTCGGCGCGCTGCTGGGCTTGCTCGTGTACGCGAAGCTGCCGGAAAGCCTGGTGGCGACCGCCCCGCGCGATGCCTGCGCGCGCCAGGCCTGGAGCGCCTATGGCGCGGTGCTGCGCTCGCGGGACTTCCGCCTCAACGCCGCGATCATCGCGGTATCCCAGGCCGCTTATTTCGCCTACCTGTCGGAGTCGGCCTTTCTGTTGCTCGGGCAGGGGCTCGCGCCCGGCGCGCTGGGCTACACCTACGTCAGCCTCTCGGTCGCCTACGTGGCCGGCAACGGCGTGGCGCGCGCGCTGGCGCCCCGTGTCGGCGGCCAGGCCTTGTACCGCCATGGCTGCCAGCTGTTTCTTTGCGCCGGGCTCGCATTGGGCATAGGCATGTCGCTGCTGCCCGCTTCCACAAGCCTGTTGTTGGCGGGGGTATCCCTGCTGACCTTCGCCAACGGCTTTCTGCTGCCCCTGGGCACCGCCGCGGCAATCGGCGCGGCACCGGGGAACTCCGCCAGCGCCTCGGGGCTGGCGGGCTTTCTGCAGCTTTCCTGCGCGGCGCTCGCGGCGCAGACGATAGGCCCCCTGACCGCGCATCGACCGGGCGCATTCGGACTGGTCATGCTGGGCTTCGGCTTGGCGAACTTCGCGCTCTATCTTGTGCTTCGCCGACGCCAGCAATGAAGGAGAAATACCGTGCTACTGCCCTTCCGCACAGCGGCGCTGCCCACCGACATTGCCGATTTCACGCTCACCCAGGCAATCGCCGCGTTGCGACGCGGGGCCATACACAGCCATGAGGTGATCGACGCCACCCTGGCCCGGCATGCCCGGTACGGCCAGTTCGGCGCCTTCATTTCGACCGCGTTTGAAGACACGGCCGACCAGGCGCCGGAATACGCCGGTGGTATCCACATGCCGGGGCCGGTATCGTTGCAGGGCGTCCCCATCGCGGTCAAGGACAATGTGCATGTGACCGGCTTTTCCTGCACCGCCGGCACGCCGGCGCTGGCGCGATTCCGTCCCGTGCGCGACGCCACCGTCATCGGGCGCCTGCGAGACGCGGGTGCCTTTTTCGTCGGCAAGACGAACATGCACGAGCTATCGCTCGGGGTGACTTGCCACAATGCCTACTTCGGCGACGTACGCAACGCGCGCGATCCGGCGCGGCTGGCCGGCGGCTCCAGCGGCGGCAGCGCGGTGGCGGTGGCACTGGGCCTTGCTTACGGCGCGATCGGCACCGATACCGCGGGCTCGATCCGCATTCCGGCGGCATTGAACGGCATCGTGGGCCTGCGGCCCACCGTGGGCCGCTACCCGGGCGACGGCGTCGCCCCGGTCAGCCCCACCCGCGATACGCCGGGGCCGATGGCCAGGACCGTCGCCGACGTGGCCCTGCTGGACCAGGTCATCACCGGCACGCAACGCCCGGCCATGGCGGCCCGGCCCGAGTGCATACGCCTGGGCGTGGTGCCGCGCCTGTTCTTCGACGGGCTGGATGCGCAGGTGCAGGCGCTGACGCAAGACGCGCTGCGACGCCTGGAAGACAGCGGCGTGCGACTGATCGAACTGCACATGCCGGAGCTGGGACAGCTGAACGACAGCACCAGCACGGCGATCGGCTACGCCGAGTTCTGGCCCGCGATGGAGCGCTACCTGCGCACCCACGGCACGGGCCTGTCCATGGAGGACCTGGCGCGCGGCGCCGCGGGCAACGATGTACGCGCGCTGATCGAGAATTTCCTCGCGCCGTCTTCACCGCACCGCGTGCCGTCCGAACTATACGAAGCGGCCGTCCATACGCACCGGCCCGCCTTGCGCCGCTTGTTCCTGGAACAATTCTGCAGCCACAAGCTCGATGGCATCATCCTGCCGACGACGATCGCCGTCGCCGGCCGGCTGGCAGCCATGGCGGGCATCGTCGCGCTGAACGGCGAGCCGATATCGGCCAACTACGCCTATCTGCGCAATACGCTACCGGCCAGCAATGCAGGCCTGCCGGGCCTGGCCATGCCGGCCGGCTACACGCCACAGGGCCAGGCTGTCGGCATCGAGATCGACGGTCCCCCGCATGGCGACCGCCGCCTACTGGAGATCGGCTTGACGCTGGAGGCCATACTCTCGGTCCCCATCGGCCGCGCGACGCCAGCCCGCTGACAGGTCGGCTTGGATAGAATTGAGGCCCAACCAAAAGAAGAGGCCATCATGAGACAACACGCCGCACGACGCTACGCTCCCACCTGCCTCGCCGTCGCGCTCGCCTGCTGCGCCGCCGTCGCCACCGCGCAACCCGCGCCGACGCCGGCACCGGACAGCGCCGCCGCGCCCGCGCCGGCCAGCGCCGCCCCGCCAGCGGCGCCTGCCGCCAAGCCCACCGCCAAGGCACATGGCCGCGATGAATTCTTCTGGCTGGGGGAAATCAACAAGGCCACCGCGGTCATCAACACCGACGAAGGCCTGCTCGACAAATCCATGGCGCCGCGCCTGGCCGCGGCTGTCGCCAAGGTCATCCAGGACGGCGATCAACCCGGCGGCAAGCGTCCGTCCACGGTCATTACCTTCGAACCGCTGCTGATCAAGGCCGGGGGCCTGGACGTCACGCTGTTGCATGCGGGGCGTTCCAGCCAGGACATGCACGCGACGTATCGCGCGGCCATCCTGCGCGACAAGCTGCTGGAGCTCGCCGACCAGCTGAACGCCACGTCGACCACACTGGTGAACCTGGCGGCCAAGCACGTCGACACCATCGTGCCGAACTACACCAACGGCGTGGCGGCCCAGCCCAACAGCTACGGACACTATCTGCTGGGCCACGCAGCGGCGCTGGATCGCGACGCCCAGCGCATCCGCGAGACCTACGCCCGCGTGGACCGTTCGCCCATGGGCACCACGGTGCTGAACGGCACCAGCTGGCCGCTGGACCGCAAGCGCATGGCCGACTACCTGGGCTTCAGCCAACTGGTCGACAACGCCTATGACGCGTCGCAGATTTCCTCGATGGACGAGCCCGTCGAAGTTTCCTCCATCGTCACCAGCATTGCATTGCATACGGGCAACTTCATCGAAGACATCATGACCCAGTACGCGGAATCGCGTCCCTGGATCCTGCTGCAGGAAGGTGGCGGCAATACCTATGTGTCCAGCGCGATGCCGCAGAAGCGCAATCCCGGCCTGCTGAACTCCACGCGCAGCGATGCATCGACGGCCATCACGCTGGCGATGGGGCCCATCATCCAGACCCACAACATCACCCCGGGCATGCCCGACCCCAAGGACGTCGAACAGAATTCCGCCATGGTCGACAGCGCCATCAAGGCGCTGAAGAAATGGGATCGCGTGCTGAAGGCGCTGGTGATCAGCCCGGACCGCGCGCTGGAAGAATTGAACAGCGACTGGACGGCATCGCAGGAGCTGGCCGATCTGCTGATGCGCAAGTACAAGCTCCCCTTCCGCGAAGGGCATCATTTCGCGTCCGAAGTCGTGGAGTACGCCCGCCAGAACAACATCAAGCCGCTGGATTTCCAGTACGCGGACGCCAAACGCATCTACGCCGAAGTGGTGAAGGGCAGCAAGTATCCACAGGAACTGCCCATGACGGAAGCCGAGTTCCGTGCGTCGCTGGACCCCGTGGCCATCGTCAGGAACCGCGCGACGTCGGGCGGACCGCAGCCGGCGGAAATGGAACGCATGCTGAAGGAAGCCCGCGCGAAACTGTCCGCCCAGGCCGACTGGATCAAGCAGCGGCGCACACATATCGACGACGCGTTGGGACGGCTGGACAAGGACTTCAACCAGCTCGTCGCCAGCGCCGCGCCGGCCAAGTAGCGCCGCAGCCTGGGCGGCCTGACCGCCGTCCAGCTGGTACGGCAAGACCGGAGCGATCTTGAGCAAATCTTCCTACGCCGTGCCGCCCGCGCAAGCGCGGGCGATCTGGCTGCGCGCGCAATGCCTGGACCGCCCGGCGCCCTTCGGCGCCGGGCCGCAAGCCACGCGCATGGCCGTCGAACACCTGGGCTACGTGCAGATCGACACCATCAACGTGATCGAACGCAGCCATCATCACATCCTGCACACCCGCATTCCCGCGTACGAGCGCACGGACCTGGAGCGCGCGCAGTCGGTGGACAAGACGGTGTTCGAATACTGGACCCACGCGCTATCCTATGTGCCGACGGCGGACTACCGCTACTTCATGCCGGCCATGACCCGCTACCGCACTGCGGCGCCCGACGTCTTCACCACGGTAGCCGCGGAAGACTACGCGGCGCTGATCAAGCGCATCCGCAAGGAAGGCGCGCTGTCGATCCGCGATATCGACGAAGAACTCGTGGAAAAGACCCATCCCTGGGGCAGTCGCAAGCCATCGAAGCGCGCGCTGCGACTGGGTTTCCTGACGGGGGACCTCACCATAAGCCGGCGCGTCGGCATGCTCAAGACCTATGAACTGGCGCAACGCCATTTCGCCTGGGCGCGGCGCCCGCGCGCGGCAACGCCGGCGCAGTTCGCCGACTATCTGCTGGACCGCGCCGTCCGCGCACAGGGCATGGCCAGCCTGGATTCGATCTGCTACGGCAACCTGTCGATGAAAGCCCTGGTCGGCGAACGCATCGCCGCGCGGGTGCGGCGCAAGGGGCTGGTGCCGGTACACATCGACGGACACACGGTCCAGCATTGGGCGGCCCCCAGCACACTCGATGTGCCGCCGGCCGGCGATGGCCGACCGCTGGTGCATCTGCTATCGCCCTTCGATCCGCTGGTCATCCAGCGCAAGCGCCTGCAGCTGTTCTTCGGCTATACGCATCGCTTCGAAGCCTATGTGCCGCCGGCCAGGCGCGTGCTGGGGTATTTCGCATTGCCGGTCCTGGTAGGTGACGAGATCGTCGCCGCGATCGACCTGAAAACGGACAGGCAGGCGCGCAAGCTCGTCGTCAAGCAATGGACCTGGCTGGCGAAGAAGCGTGCCGGCATTAAGCCGGGGATCGAAGACGCCCTGCATTCCTTCGAACGCTTCCAGCTGGGCGGCTGACGCGCCTGTCGAGGCGTCAGTCTTTCAGTGCGTCTTCCAGCAGCGTGTTGATGATGTCGTTGGTGCCCACGCCATCCGCCTGCGCCCGGGCGCGCAGCGCATCGATCAACGGCTGCTTGAGCTTGACCGGGAAAGGCACCAACCCGGCCGCCTGGTCCAGCTTGCGCTGCTCGCGCCGGTCGACGGCCGGCGTGGCGCCGCCATATCGTCCAGGAGGCACGGCGGCGTTCAACTTGCCCATCAGTTTCAAGGCTTTGTTTTTTTCGAGATCGGTTTTCTTCATGGGGGATTCCCGGCAAAGGCAGCGCGGCGGGCATACCGCGCTGGCGGCTATGCTTGTACCACGTTGCACGATGGAATTCTCGACGGGGCGCGACCACAGAGGACGCGTGGTCGGACTGGCTGGTCTGGCCACGCTTTTTTTTGGCCCTTTTCAGGCCCTCTCGTCCTTAGGCTCAATGGAGAAACGATGCCGAGTATCCAATCTTGTAACGTCCATTCCCCTTGCTACGCCCCGAAAGACATGTCCTCCGCCAGCGGCGGCAAGGGCGCGGGCGCATCGGTTCACCGGCAGGCGGCCTCGGGCTCGTCGACGCACCGCGCCGCGTTCGACATGGCCGCCATGCTGGAGGCGGTCGTCCGGCAACCAGATGGCCTGCAGGTCGTCGAGCGCCTGGACAACGACCAATCCCCGCTGACCCGCCAGGAAATCGCGGCAGCCCGGCTGAGCCACCAGAGCCCGCCCAGCCTGGGCCGCAGGCGAACGCATTCGCCACCCGCCTGGAATGCCGCCCCCTCGACGTATGGCACCAAGCCGGGGCGCTGAGCGCTGCCTGGCCCCCGGAAGTTTTTGCCACGGATGAGCTTTCTTTCAGCACCGGCGACAGGCACTACGACAGGACCGACGACAGGAACGACGATTGCGCTTGGCGCGACGGTGCCGCCCATCGATGGCGGCCACCCACGCAGTGGGCGTATCCCACGACCATCTCAGCGGCGGAACAGTGAAACTGAACAGTCTTTCATTCATGGATGGAGAGGCCATGCCGGACCGGTATGCCCTGCGCCGCAACGCCGGTCCCACCACGCTGGTACCGGCGGAGAACCTGAACCCGCATCTGGCCTGGAATGAAGTACCGGACGGTACGGCGTCCTTCGTCCTGCTTTGCGCGGACCTGGACGCCCCCACCGACAAGGCGGGCATCAACAAGCCGGGCGTGACTTTCGACGACGACAGCGAACGCGCGCTGTTCTATCACTGGGTGGTGGCGGACTTGCCGGCGAACGTGCGCGACATCGACGAAGGCGCGTACGCGCCGCTGCCTGGCGAAGGGGCATCGACGTCGATGCCCGCGCCAGCGGGCCGGCCGGGGCACAACGATTACACCGGCATGCCGGGCGTGGAGGACGGCGCCGGACTATGCTACGGCGGGCCCGCGCCCCCGTGGAACGACAGCCGGCCGCACCGCTATCGCTTCACGCTGTATGCCCTGTCGGTGCCCAGCCTGGACCTGCCGGACGGCTTCAAGGCCGCCGACGTGCTCACGGCCATGAAGGACGCCGTGCTCGCGGAGTCCTCCTTGACGGCGGTCTACACGCTGAATACGTCGCTATCCGCGACGCAGGTCGGCTCGCCTTCGGTGAGTTGACCCGGGGGACCCGGGCTGACGGGAGCGCGGCGGATCAGTGCAAGGGCTACGCCGCCGAAAAACTCATCAGCTTGTGGACCAGCCCGGCCGAGGTCTTGGCGGCAAACTTGGTCATGAGCCTGGCCCGGTACATTTCGACGGTGCGCGGGCTCAGATTGAGCTGGCGGGCGATGACCTTGCTGGTCTTGCCCTCGGCGATGAGCGCGGCGATTTCCCGCTCGCGCGCGGTCAGCCCGGACGCCACGGGGCGTTTCGCGCTCAGGTCCTCGAAGACCCAGATGACCGCGGCATGAGGCTGCCGCGATATCAGGGAACGGCCGGCGGTGTGGCACCAGAACAGTTCGCCCTGCCGGCGCTTCATGATGCGTTCGTCGGAGTAGGCATCGGTGTCGCCCAGCAAACCCAGAAGGCGGCGGCCGGTGCGGGTGAACTCCGCGACGGACGGATAGAGCAACTCGAAGGAGACGCCGTCCAGCGCGCCGGCGTCGTAGCCGAACATGTTTTCCAGCGCGGTGTTGGCGAACTGGATGACCCGGTTGCGCGACACGCACATGCCCACCGGCGCGCGCATCAGGACTTCCTTGTAGTCTATGTCGGACGGGCTCATCGTTCGATCTCCAGAACAGGGATGGGCCCACGCCGCCAGCGGGGCCATCACATCCGCGCCACGTAGTTTTACGGTATTGCCGCTGCCCTTGCCCGCTCCTACAGTGGCCTGGAGCATGATCGCTCGGGTCTTTTCTTCCTACTGGAGACAGGCAATGGAAAACCAAAAGGCAGGCGGGGATTTTCCTACATTTTTTTCGCACGTGCGGCCGGCGGATACGGAGTTCCGCTCGGGCGGCCTGCGCGATTTCTTCGTATACCGGGACCTGGGCATTGCCGAGGCCACGGGCGGCAAGGTGATCGCGCAACTGGTCAGGGCCAACGAAGCACCCGAGGCCGGCACCGGATGGCATATCCATGGCGCGGACTTCCATATCGTCTACATGCTGAAGGGCTGGGCGCGCTTCATGTACGAAGACCAGGAAACCCTGGTCAGCGCCGGCGACTGCGTGCACCAGCGGCCCGGGATCCGGCATTTCCTGTTCGACTACTCGCCCGACATGGAGTATCTGGAAGTGGTCGGCCCGGCGGACTTCACCAGCGTGCCGGTCAGTGGCCCGTGTGAAGTCCCGCGCCCCGGAGCCTGGTCTTAGCGCACCCGCCAGCCCCCGGCTTCACTCCCTATTGACACCCAATATGTCCAGTACTTAATATTATGTCTATACATATATAGGAGCGAGACACTGCGATACCCGCCGTGCCGCTCCATGGTGGACGGGTGACATGAAAGACAAGGTAGTGGTGCTGACGGGCGCCGGTGGCGGTATTGGGCGCGGGATCGCGCATGCGCTGGCACAGGCCGGCGCGTGCGTGGTGGTGAACGACGTAGGCGTATCGCTGTCCGGCCAGGGCGGCGATACCGGGGTCGCGGAAGGCCTGGCCGCCGAACTCCGCGCGGCCGGCGGTTCCGCCGTCGCCTGCGGCGACAGCGTATCGGACTGGAACAGCGCGCAACGCATCGTCGCCTGCGCCCTGGACACCTATGGCCGCATCGACGCGGTCATCAACAACGCCGGCAACCTTCGCGACCGCTTCTTCCACAACATGGAAGAAGACGAGTGGCGTTCGGTCGTCGACGTCCATCTGCACGGCACGTTCTTCGTCAGCCGGGCCGCCGCGCCGCATTTCCGCGCGCAGAACGGCGGCGCCTACGTGCACATGACTTCCACGTCCGGACTGGTCGGCAACTTCGGCCAGGCCAACTATTCGGCCGCCAAGCTGGGCATCGTCGCGCTGTCCAAGTCGATCGCGCTGGACATGCGGAAGTACGGCGTGCGCTCCAACTGCATCGCGCCTTTCGCATGGAGCCGCATGACCGACTCCATCCCGGCCAATACGCCCGAAGAAGCCGCCCGCGTCGAAAAGCTGAAGAAGATGGAAGCCGGCAAGATCGCGCCCATGGCGGTGTTCCTGGCCAGCGACGCCGCCGCCGACGTGACGGGGCAGATCTTCGGGGTGCGCGCCAATGAAATCCTGTTGTTCAGCCAGCCGCGCCCGATCCGGTCGGTGCACATGAGCGAAGGCTGGACCCCGCAAAGCATCGCCGACATCGCCATCCCCGCCATGCGGTCCAGCTTCTTCGCGCTGGAGCGTTCCCCCGACGTGGTGAGCTGGGACCCCATCTGATTCTTCAAGCCTAGGAATTCGCATGGCCAACGACACGAAGGGGCGCGACAGCAGCGCGCCCACGGGCCCGCTCGGACCCGAACAGACCTACTTCCGCTTCCTGCAGGACGGCGACTGGCGCATCCAGCGCTGCCGCGGCTGCGGCAAGGCGGTGTTCTATCCCCGCATCGCCTGCCCTGGCTGCGATGGCCAGGACTTCGACTGGGTCGCGCCTTCCGGCGACGGCACGGTGTACTCCACCACCGTCATGCGCCGCCCCGCGCAGGCCGGCGGCGACCGCAACCTGTGCCTGGTGGACCTGGACGAAGGCGTGCGCATGATGAGCCGCATCGAAGACGTCGACGCGTCCGCGCCGCGCATCGGCGACCGCGTGCGCGCCCAGTTGCGTCGCGAAGGCGAGCAGAACCTGGTGGTATTCACGCTCTTGGAGCAGACACGATGAGCGCGAACGCATTGCGCGGCGCCGCCGCCGTGGTGGGCGTGGGCCAGGCCGGCATGGGCTCGGCCGCCGGCTACACCGAAATGGAAATCCTGGCGCAGGCGGCCGCCCGCGCCGTCGCCGACGCGGGTTTGCGCATGTCGGACATCGACGGCCTGTGCACCTGCAGCGCGTCGGCCACCATGTGGGCCATGCCGGTCGCGGAATACCTGGGCATCCGCCCCGCGTTTATCGACAGCACCATGCTGGGCGGCAGCAGCTTCGTGGCCCATCTGCTGCCCGCCATCCAGGCGCTGGCCGCGGGCGTGTGCAACGCGGTGTTGGTCTGCTACGGCAGCACGCAGCGCACCGGCAACGTCAACCGCGCCGCCGTCGGCAAGATGCGCCAGGTGCTGGATCCGCAGCCCTACGAAACACCCTATGAGCCCATGCAGCCGATCAGCGCCTACGCGCTGGCCGCCGCGCGCCACATGGCGCAATACGGCACCACGCGCGAACAGTTGGCGGAAGTGGCGGTGGCGGCGCGCGCCTGGGCGCGGCTGAATCCCGAGGCGTATTCGCGCGACCCGCTGTCCATCCAGGACGTGCTGGACGCCCGCATGGTCTGCGACCCGCTGACGGTGCGCGATTGCTGCCTGCTGACCGACGGCGCCGGCGCCTTCGTGCTGGTGCGCGCCGACCGTGCCCGCGACCTTCCCCATCCGCCTGCCTACGTCCTGGGCAATGCCACGGCGGTGTGGCACCGGCAGATCTCCAGCATGGAGGACCTGACGGTCACGGCGGCGGCGGAGTCGGGACCGCGCGCGTTGCGCATGGCCGGCATGTCGCCCGGCGACGTCGACGTCGCCTGCCTGTATGACGCGTTCACCATCAACACCATCCTGTTCCTGGAAGACCTGGGCTTCTGCCCCAAGGGCGAAGGCGGGCGCTTCGTCGCCGACGGCGGCATCGCGCCGGGCGGACGGCTGCCCGTCAATACCAACGGCGGCGGGCTGTCGTTCGGCCATCCGGGCATGTATGGCGTCTTCCTGGTGATCGAGGCGGTGCGGCAGCTGCGCGGCCAGGCGGGCGAGCGCCAGCAGCGCTGCGACGTGGCGCTGGTGCACGGGAACGGCGCCACGCTGTCGAGCCAGTCCACCGCCATCCTGGGCAGCGCGGCGGCGCTGTGAAGCCTTCCTGCACGAGACCAACATGATCAACAAGATATTCCCCACCTTGCTCGACGCGGTGTCGTGCATCGTCGACGGCGCGTCCGTCATGGTGACCGGCTTCGGCGATTCCGGCCTGCCGCGCGAACTGCTGCACGCGCTGATCGACCACGGCGCCAGGGACCTGACCATCATCAGCAATAACGCCGGCACCGGCACCACCGGCCTGGCCGCGCTGCTGGCCGCCGGACGCGTGCGCAAGATGATCTGCACCTACCCGAAGTCGTCGGGCGCCGACGTCTTCACCGCCCTGTACCGGGAAAAGAAGATCGAACTGGAGCTGGTGCCTCAGGGCACGCTGCTGGAGCGCATGCGCGCCGCGGGCGCCGGCCTGGGCCCCTTCTTCACGCCGACGGGCTATGGCACGCCGATCGCCGAAGGCAAGCCGCAGTGCATCTACCAAGGCAAGGGGTATGTGCAGGAAGAACCGTTGCGCGCCGACTTCGCGCTGGTCAAGGCGTATCACGCCGATCGCTGGGGCAACCTGACCTACCGCCTGGCGGGGCGCGGCTTCGGACCGGTGATGTGCATGGCCGCCGAAACCGCGATCGCGCAGGTGGACGACATCCTGCCGCTGGGCCTGATCCATCCCGAAACCATCGTCACGCCGGGCATCTTCGTCGGGCGCATCGTGCGCAAGGACAGCAAATGAGCCATACCGTGAACAAGCTCAGCCGCGACCGCGTCGCGCAGCAGGTCGCCGCCGATATCCCGCCGGGCAGCTACGTGAACATCGGCTTGGGCATGCCGACGCTGGTCGCCAAATACCTGGATCCCGCCAAGGAAATCATCCTGCACAGCGAAAACGGCATCCTCGGCATCGAGGACGTGACCGAGGGGGATCCCGGCGACGAGGACCTGATCAATGCCAGCAAGGCACGCCTGCAACTGATCCCCGGCGCATCGATCTGCGACCAGTCGCTTTCGTTCGCCATGATGCGCGGCGGCCACCTGGACGCCACCATCCTGGGCGCCTTCCAGGTGTCGCCCGAAGGCGATATCGCCAGCTGGGCCACCGATGACGCCGACGCCGTCCCTGGCATCGGCGGCGCCATGGACCTGGTGGCCGGCGCGCGCAAGGTCATCGTGGTGATGGAGCACACGACGCGCGACGGCCGGCCGAAGCTGCTGCGTTCGTGCAGCTTTCCGCTTACCGGCAAGGGTGTGGTCGACGTGGTCTACACCGATATGGCGGTGATCGACGTCGATCCCCAACGCGGCTTCGTGGTGCGGGCGATGGCCGAAGGCCTGACGCGCGAGGCGCTGGAGGCGGCCACGGAAGCGCCGCTGAGCTACGCGAACGATCTGTTTTTCATCTGACCACCACGCGCAACAACAATCAACGATACGAATCGGAGACAAGCACGATGAAACACCTGTTCAAGCATCTGGTCGGCGCCGCGGCGCTGGCCCTGGCCACCGCCGCGCATGCCGGTCCCTTCCCCGACCACCCCGTGGAATTGATCATCCCCTACCCGCCCGGCGGCACCGCCGATGCGGTGGCGCGTCCGCTGTCGGCCGTGCTGCAGGAGAAACTCGGCGTGCCCATCGTCGTGTCGTACAAGGCGGGCGCCGGCAGCGTCATCGGCACGCAGTACGTCGCGCGCGCCAAGCCGGACGGCTACACGCTGGTGATGGTGCTGGCCGCCCATGCCATCAATCCCAGCCTGTACCCCAACCTGCCCTACGACTCCGTGAAGGACTTCAGCTCCATCGGCATGGTGGCCAAGCTGCCGCTGGTGCTTTACACCAGCCCGAAGTTCCCTGCCAAGACGGTGCCCGAGATCATCCAGTACGCCAAGGAGCATCCAGGCAGCCTGTCGGTCGCGTCCGCCGGCAACGGCAACACCAGCCACCTGGCGACCGAACTGTTCGCCACCACCGCCGGCGTGAAGCTGCTGCACGTCCCCTACAAAGGCGGCGGCCCGTCGGTGACGGCAGCGATGGGCGGTGAAGTCAACGCGGTATTCGCCGGCCCGGACTCGCTGCATCTGGCCAAGGCCGGCCGGCTGAACGTCGTGGCCGTCACCAGCCCGCAGCGCGTGGCGCTGATGCCGGACGTACCGACCGTGCAGGAAGCCGGCCTGAAAGGCTTCGAGGTCCAGGGCTGGTACGGCCTGCTCGCGCCCGCCGGCACGCCTCCCGACGTGGTCGCCAAGCTGAACAAGGCCCTGAACGATTCCGTCCAGGATCCGAAGTTCGTCAAGACCGTCGAGGAACTGGGCTATATCCCGTCGTCGTCCACGCCGGACGGCTTCATGGACTACGTCAAGCAGGAAACGGCGCGCTGGGCCAAGGTGGTCAAGGACGCCGACATCAAGCTGCAATAGCGACCCGCTCGGCGCGGGCGCCGCCTGGGTCCATTCGCGGTACCCAGGCGACGGCCGCGCCGGGCTTTCCATTCCTATCCAAGCATCACATCCACCATGCCTATATCCGTAATCGAATCCGCCGTATTCAAAGACATGTTCGGCACCGCCGCGATGCGCGCGGTGTTCGACGACGCCGCCACGCTGCGCCGCTATGTCGAAACGGAGGTCGCGCTGGCCCGCGTGCAGGCGCGCCTGGGCATCATCCCGCAGGCCGCCGCGGACGCCATCACCGCGCGCGCCGATGCCGCGCGGCTGGACATGGAAGTCCTGAAGCACGAAACCGAAATCGTCGGTTATCCCATCCTGCCGCTGGTGCACCAGCTGGCGCGCATGTGCGGACCCGAAGGCGAATACCTGCACTGGGGCGCCACCACGCAGGACATCATGGACACCGCCACCGTCCTTCAGGTGCGCGAGGCGCTCGACCTGATCGATGCCGATCTCGCCGAACTGGACGGCATCCTCGACGCACTGTCCTTGCGCTACCGCGATACGCCGATGGCTGGCCGTACGCACCTGCAACACGCGTTGCCCGTGACCTTCGGCTACAAGGCCGCCGTGTGGCTGTTGATGATACGGCGCCACCGCGAACGGCTGGCGCAACTGCGTCCGCGCGCACTGGTCGGCCAGTTCGGCGGCGCGGCCGGCACGCTGGCGTCCCTGGGCGAGCAGGGCATCGCGGTGCAGGAAGCGCTGATGCAGGAACTGGGCCTGCATTCGGCTCCCGTCACCTGGCACGTGGCGCGCGACGGCCTGGCGGAAACCGTCCAGTTCCTGGGCCTGGTGACCGGTTCGCTGGGCAAGATCGCGCTGGACATCATGCTGATGATGACCAACGAGCTCGCCGAGGCCTTCGAGCCCTTCGTCAAGAGCCGTGGCGCTTCCAGCACGATGCCGCAGAAGCGCAATCCGATCTCCTGCGAGCTCATGCTGAGCGCCTCCAAGGTGGTGCGCCAGCATGCCGGTCTGGCGCTCGACGCCATGGTCCAGGATTTCGAACGCGCCACCGGTCCCTGGCATATCGAATGGTCGGCCATCCCGGAATCGTTCGTCGTGACCGCCGGCGCGCTGCGCCAGGCCAGGTTCATGCTAGGCGGGCTGGAAGTCGACACGCAGCGCATGCGGCGCAACCTCGACCTGACCGGCGGATTGATCGTTTCCGAAGCGGTGATGATGGGGCTGGCGCCCTACCTGGGCCGCCAGACCGCGCACGACGTGGTCTATGACGCCTGCCGCGTCGCGCTGGCGGAGCAATGCCGGCTGGCGGACGTGCTGGCGCGTGAGGCGCGCGTCACCGAACACCTGGACCGCGCCGCCATCGATCGCCTGTGCGATCCGGCGAACTACCTGGGCGCGGCGCCGCAGATGGTGGATCGCATGCGACGGTTCGGCGCGGCGTAGGATAGCCCTGGCGTGCGCCCTCGTCCCTGGGCGCACGCCAGGGCTATCCCGCCAACCGGGCGAAGTGTTGCGTCGGTACAAATCGCAGCAGAGACAGTAACCAAATACGCGGATTCGCGACATAATCGTTCCCAGCGTCGCGCTGTACGTCACAGCGCCCATGACGGCGATCGATGAATTCCGCGTGACATGAACCCGCACAAGATACTGACCGCAGTCGGTGTAGCCGGCATGGCATACATGGCGATCGCCATGTCCATGAGCCCGTCCCATGAACCCGCCACCGCGAGCGTGGTGGCGCAGGCTGCCACGGAAAAGGCCGACGACGTCACCCTTGGCCCACCGCACGGCACAATGACGAACTGGGTGCGCGACATGATCATGGTCGCGGTCAGGGGCGCCGGCCTATAGGCACGTCAGGCAGGTCAGGCAGGACGCGAGACACCTGTCATGCGGCGTCAGGCGCGGTTCCTGCCCACGATGTACGATGGACGGCCTGGACCGGCGGCAGCACTTGCCGCCAAGTCGACTTCTCACGCGCCGCTCTAGGTCGAATGAGGCTGATCCGCGATGACCTCCACGAACTGCTGTCCGCCGCGCCGCCGCCGGATGCGGTCCGTCGCGCGTCCGCCGGCAGGCCACGCGGGCCGCGCAGCTGGCGGCTCAAGCGCAATTGCGCGCTGCGACCCACGCAATACCTGGCGGCAATCGGCGTGCTGATGGGGATCTCCGCGCTGGTGGCGGTGGGTTGCTGGATTCGTGGAGTCTGGCTGGTGCCTGTGTTCTGCGGCGCCGAATTGCTGGGCATCGCGGTCGCGGCGCTCGCCTACGCGCATCACGCCATCGACGGCGAGATCGTGCGCGTGGATACGGATGGGCAGGTCCACGTCGACGTGGACCGCGGACGGCGGCATGACCGCTACGTGTTTCCGTCCAGCCAGACCCGCCTGATCAAGTCGGCCGATGCGCCGGACACGCTGTGGCTGCACCATGGCGCCACCCGTCTCGAATTGGCCCGCTACGTGTCCGCCGACACCCGGGAAGCCTTCGAAGGCCAACTGCGTCAGGCGCTGCGGGAAACCTGGTCGTAGACGTTCAAAGCGAACGGTCGGCCCGGGTGCCCAGCCATGCCGCGCAGCCAGCGAGCGCTCCCTGCCCACCGACGTACATCGCGCCATGGCGGTAGAAGCGCCATGGGTCCAGGCCGGCGTCGCCGCGCAATACCCAGACGGCGCCGGACGGATCGGCCCAGGCCACGCGTGCCTGCGTGCCTTCCACCGCCGCCAGCAGGCCGGCGCCCGTCGCCCCGGGACGCAGCACGACCGTCAGCGTATCTCCTGCGCCACGCAGCGGCATCAGGTTGACGCTTCCCGCGAACAGGCAGGCGCCCACCAGACTCGCCACCAGGCCCCGGCCCGCACCCGGCGCATCCCCGGGCCGCCGGCGCATCCACCATCCCAGCGCAAGAGGCAGCAGGCCGAAAGCCGCAAGCCATGCGAGATCCCATGCCGACGGATACGCACTATCCATGCGGATGCGGTGGATCCGGGTGACCCAATGCGAAAGCACGGCGTCGACGACGTGCCACGTGCCGAATCCGAGCCAGAAATTGGCCAGCAGGCGCCGGCCCGCGCGTGGCAGCGAGAGATCGGCGCGCGCGCGATACAGCAGATAGAAACCCGCCAGGGCGATCAAGTACATCACGGCGTGAAACAGCCCATCCGCCAGGACCTGCACGCGCAGGTCGGCGAAGCGGGCGGACTGCAGCCCGGACAGCAGGTGGTGCCACTGCAGGATCTGGTGCAGCAGTATCCCGTCGAAGAACCCGCTCATCGCAAAGCCCAGCGCGTATCCTGCCCACGTATAGGCCGAGGAGTATCGGGTTTGCGCGCGGCGTGTCGTGCGTATCTGGTCCATGCTCTGCCCATGCTGAAGTAGGGGCGCACGCCGTGGCGTCGCCCGCGCGACGGCAGCATGTTCTGGACCTGGGACCAGGGACCGGGGACCGGGGACCGGGGACCGGGGACCTGGAACGCGGGACACGGGACACGGGACAGGAATAGCTCTTGCTCGCTGGCCTCCATCGGCCGACTCCCGGCCGCCCTGCACGAGAGGCCGCCATGAACGCTACCGACCTTCCCTACGACGCCGCCCATTCCGCCGAGCAAGGCAAGCCCCTGTACCGGCGCCTGATCCCCCGCGCGACGAACATGATCCGCCTGGATCACACCCACGTCCTCACCACTTTCCACCGCTATCACGAGGACCTTCCGGCATCGCGCAAGGCTGGCCTGGTCGGCGTGATCTGTACGGCGCTGGAGATCCACGCCACGCTCGAGGAAGAAATCTTCTATCCTGCCGTGCAGGCCGTCACCAGCAACGAGGTGCTGAACAAGAGCGTGCCGGAGCACATGGAAATGCGCCGGCTGATCGCCGACCTGCGCGCCATGACGCCCACCGATCCACGCTACGACGATACCCTGATGGCCTTGATGCGCGACGTGATCCACCACGTCGCCGACGAGGAAACCGTCGTGCTGCCGGAAGCCGAGCGGCTGTTTTCCGAGACGCGCCTGCAGGAACTGGGCACGCAGATGACCAAGCGCCGGCTGCAACTGGCGGCCCCGCGCACGCCGCAGATCGCCCGCGACATGGCGCGCGGCATGCCGATGACGACCTTCACCGTGGGCGCCCTGGCCATGCTGGCTGTCGGCTGTGTCATACGCGCGGTTCGGTGAGCGCCGCGCCAGCATCCCGGGTACCGAATGGCGCCCGGCGCAGGACGGCATGGTCCTCTTCGGTCAGGCTGACGGGAATACCGCGGCGTATGAGGGCAGCGAAGTCTTCGTCGGGCGCCATCACGGTCAGGCAGTAGAGCTTGCCACTGCCCGTGTTTTCCACCGCGTGATGGGCCCCCGGCCTGACCAGCATGGCGTCGCCCTGCCGCAAGTCGAGCACGGCGCCGTCCGCATAGGCCCGCCCTTCGCCGGCAAGGATGAAGAACATCTCATGCGCGCGCGCATGCACGTTCGGCGGGGTACGGCCGCCGGGCTCGAAAATCTCGACCACGGCGACCAGGTCGCAGCCCTCGCCTTCGCCATCGAAGATCAGGGCGAAGTAGTTGGTGTCGCCGGCCGAGATGCGATAAGCCGGACATTGGTCCAGGGATTTCCTGATGGCCTTGGGAATCACGGTGGTTATCCTTGCGGCAGGTCGGTGCTCGTGGCGGTGAAGCCGAAGCACTGGCGCACGTTGTAGCGGGTGGCTTGCAGGCAGAAATCCGGCGACGTCGTCGCGCAGCAATCGTCCAGGTAGACACAGTCGTAGCCCAGGCAATTGGCGTCGATCAACGTCGCCAGCACACATTGATCGGCATTGACGCCGGCAAAGAACAAGGTCGACACGCCCAGATTGCGCAGGATGGCGTCCAGCGGCGTGTCCCAGAATCCGCTCATGCGGTATTTGTCGACGCGTATGTCCGACGTCTCGATGCGCAGTTCTTCCACGACATCGGCGGCCCACGATCCCGCCTCCAGCACGCGGTCGGGGCGCGACGGCAGCGGATCACCCAGGCCCGTGCCCCGGCCCGAAGGCTTGTAGACGTGAACGACGGACGGGCTCAGGTTCATGAGGTCGGGACGATTGCCCCAGTTGACCCACAGCACCGGCATGCCCGCGCGACGCACGCGCGGCAGCAGAGCGGCCAGCGGCGCGATAGGCTGGCGAGCCGGCGTGACATCGACCCCGACCACCGCGCTCAGCCAACCTTGCGGATGGCAGAAGTCGTTCTGCATGTCGATCACGACCAGCGCGCTGCGCGCGAGATCCACCGTCAGGGATTGCGGCTGGGCCGGCAAGCGCACGGCTCTGGCGGGTCGAGGTTCGCGTACCAGGCTGGCGTGCGTCGCGGATACGCGCCACTGGTTGCCGCGGGCGCTGCCCAGGGGGATCAGATCATCGTCCGGCGTCATGGCATGCTCCTGATCGCATCGAGCGGATAAGCGTGGACTTCGGCGATCAGCTCGGCGAGGCCCGATGCGGCATGCTCGACGATCGCGGCACCTCGTCCGGCGTCCGCATCCAGCGCATTGCCGCTGGCGCCGCTGGGATGCAGGTCCTGAGCCTGCCAACCGAAGCCGACCTTGCCTTCGGCACGCAGATGCTTGTACCGCTGTTCGATGGCGACGCTGGCGGGCGTGAAGTCGCCGGCCAGCTCCATGCGCACCAGGTCTGGTCGCAACGCCAGCATCATCGAGGTTTCCTTGCCTCCCCCATGGATGCCATGGATGCGCTCCGTCTCGCTGAAGGCATCGCGATCCGGCCAGCCGAAGCTCCAGGTCGCGGCGCAGACCACGAACATGCCCAGGCGCACGCGCAGATCGCGCGCGACGATATCCATGACCTGCGGCTGCCCGCCGTGGGAGTTGAACAGCACCAGCTTGCGCAAACCCGCCCGGTGCACGCTTTCGCCGATATCGGTCAGCAGCGCGATCAGCGTTTCCGCGCGCAGGGTCAGCGTGCCCGGGAAGGCCTGGTGCTCGTTCGATTTGCCGATGGCCTGCATGGGCAGGAACACGGCAGGCACCTCGGGCGCCACCAGGGACATGGCGCGCTCCACCACGCCGGCATTCAGGCAGGCATCCACGTAGACGGGCAAGTGCGGACCATGCTGCTCGATCGCCGCGACCGGCAGGATGGCTACCGTGTCCACCGGCAGGCTGGAAAACTGGGGAGACGTCATTTCCACCCAGAGCCGGCTGGGCACGGAGCGGGTCGATGGCGTGGCCGTCATTGCGTACTCCCTGCGTCGATTGGGGTGCCCAGCGTCAGCCGGACCTCGGATTGCGTGCCCGGCCCGTAGTGGACCGACAGCGTGGTGATGGGCATACGCACGGCCGGCACCGATGCCGGGTCGGCGCCGGTGCCGGGATTCACCGCATAGGCCGGATACGCCGACGCGGCCACCGCCACGCGGAACGACTCTCCCTTCTGCAGGGTCACGCAGGCCGCATGCATCGCCACGGTCACCGGCGCGTCCGGCCGCCATTCCCGGACGCGTGCATAGCCATCGGCGATCACCTGCGAGCGGCCGTCCGGCTGGATCCGGTTCAGGCTGCATGACACGTCGAAGTCGGCCTGGTCACAACTCAGGTACAGGACGGCCGAGACTTCGCCCGCGATGTCCAGCGGCGCATGCAGCGGGGCGGAATCGAAGGTCATGACATCCGGACGCTGATCCACCGCCTGCCGGTCCACCGGACCCGGCGGCGTGCCGTAGGGTCCACCGGCGGAAGGCGCGGGGCGCCACGGATCGTTGACGACGCTGTCATGGCCCGGCGTTTCCGGCCATGGTTCGCCGTCGGGCAGCAAGCGGCCATCGCCCAGGCGCAGCGCCGCCAGGCCGTTGCCGGCCAGCGCCCAGCGCGACACGTGCTCCGGCCAGCGCTCGAAAACGCGCCAGCATTTGCGCCCCAGATCGAAAGCCCGTATCGGGGGTTCGGCGTCGATCCCATTGTCGATATCCTTGAGCCAACGGTCGAACCAGCGCACCTGCCGCGCGTCGATATCGGTTTCGGCATCCGGGCCGTAGTCCACACCAGCCGTCTTGCGCGCCCAAGGAAAGTGCGCCCACGGGCCGATATCCATGCGCATGGGCCCGGCGCCGAGCGAGCTCAGGTCGCGATACGCCTGCAGCGCGGTCTCGTTGTAAGGGTCATGCCAACCGCCGATGAAGAAGGTGGGTATGCGCCGCGCCGCAATCTCGGCCGCGTGCGCGGCGGCGGAGATGCGCCGCCAGTACGGATCGTCGGCCGGCGTCTCCAGCCATCGCGCGTAATGGGTAAGGTCCGCATGCTGGCGCATGTAGCGGGGCCAGGCCGTGACGGCCTCGTTCAAGGGCAGCGCGCGCGCGGCGGCCATCAGTTCGGCATAGGCCTGCGCATCGCCGCGCCGGCGCGCCGTCTCCGACGCCAACTGCGTGGCCCAGCCCAGCGTGCTCTGCAAGCGCAGCGCCCCCTGTTTCCACGCCCAGCCCTCACGCGAATCCCAGGGCGTCATGGCCGGTGCAATGGCTTGCAGGGCCGGGCCCGCTGCGCTGGCGGCCATCAGCTGGTTGTACCCCTGATAGGAAAACCCATACATGCCGACCCGGCCGTTGCTGCCCGGGAGGCCAGCCGCCCATGCGACCGCATCCGCGCCGTCCTGCGCGTCGTGTTCGCCGATCAGGAATTCGCCTTCGGAAGTCCCGCGTCCGCGTATGTCCTGCACGACCACGATATAACCGTGCGAGGCGTACCAGCTCGGATGCGCGTAGCAGATCGCGCACGCGATACGCCGGCCATAGGCCTGCCGCATCAGCAGCACCGGATAAGGCCCCTGCCCTTCCGGCCTGTAGACGTCCGCATCCAGGCGCACCCCATCGCGGGTATGCATGGAAAGCGTTTGCGGGGGCGGCACCGTCAATCTCGACATGGTGTGCATCTCCTCAAGCCGAGGCGGCGGCCGCGCGGGCGGCACGCTCTTCCCAGCCGCGCAGCTTGCCGGGGTTGAGCAGGCCGTCGGGATCGATGCGCGCCTTCATCGCGACGATGTCGGGATTCACGCGTCCCTGCTTGCCGTCCTCGACAATGTAGACATGCGGGTTGTTGATGCCGACCCCATGGTCACGGTGTATCTGCATGATCTCCTGCAGCCGCTCGTCGGAACGATAGCGGATGATCTGCAGGCCGCTGCACGTCAGCTGGCCTTCGCGGTTGCGCAGGAACTCCAGGTGCATGAGAACCTCGCCCGCCAGCTTCGACTCCATCTCCAGCGCCTGCTCCACATAGCGGTTCGGATCGAAGGCGCTCTGGATGTAGGTCAGGCTCTTGTCGTGCTTGAGCGCGTTCAGCGTGGTGTGATTCCAGGTGAATTCGATCAGGTAGCGCGCGCTCTGCCGCGCCTCCTGCGCCGTTTTGCGATAGGACAAACTGCCGCCGCGGCGCGCGAGGCACTCCAGCATGCCCTGCTCGGAAGCCGGATGGACCAGCAGGATGACGGCATGGCAACCGGCGGGCAGGCTGTCCGCCAGGGCATTGAAATAAGCGGGGATAGGCGCGCCCAGGAAACTGATCTCCTTCTTGATCAGGCCGGGCGATCGCGCCACGTCGTCGGCGAAGCGCAGGCCGTTCTCGAAGTCATCGAAGACGGCGATGCATTCCAGCCAATCCTGTGCCGGCGCCAGCGCCACTTCCAGCTCCAGGACGATGCCCGTGGTCCCATAGGTGTGATGCAACAGGAGCGCGTCGGGCGCCCGCAATTCCAGCACGCGCGGCTCCGGCTCGATGGTCATCACGCGCGCCCCGAGCACATTGCCGGTGGCCGCCACCGGCCCGTAGGTAATCGAGCCCGCGCCGCCGAACCCGCCGCCGTAAAGACCTCCCAGCGTCGCCGTGCGATAGGTGGAGGGCAGCCAGCGCAATTCATGGCCGTGCTCGCGCGCATAGGCGTCGAAGTCGCCCAGCTTCACGCCCGCCTGGGCGCGCCCAACGCCGTCGCGCACCCACAGGGCTTGTCCATAGGCGCTCAAGTCCAGCACGACGCCGCCTTGCAAGGGGGTGCACTGGCCATAGTTGCCCGTGCCGCTCCCGCGCGGGGTGATCGGCACGCCGGCCCGGGCGCAGGCCGATACGACACGGCGGATTTCCTCTTCGGACCGCGGGCGCACCACCAGGTCCGCACGCTTGCCGGCCAAGGTACGCTTGAGCACGGGGCTGAACCACGCGAAGTCGCTGGACAGGCGGTTCACCTTGATCGGCTCGGTGATCCAATCCAGATCCGGTAACTGCGCGGGCAGCGCGGCGCAGGCCTGCGCGACCGAGTTCGCATCTAGCATGAGTATGACTCCAAATGAAGAGGGGGCCGGCTAGTCCTGCTCGTGTTCGCTGGCATGCCAGCTGCGCAGCGCCCGCCGCGACAGCCAGGACATCAAGGCGAACAGCGCGATGCCGGCAAGAGAAATCAGGAACAGCGCCGCGAACATGCGCGGAATGTCGAGTTGATAGCCGGCTTGCAGGATCTGGTAGGCCAGGCCCGCCCCCATCCCGCCCGTACCGGCCACGAACTCGGCCACTACGGCGCCGATGAGCGCCAGCCCGCTCGATATGCGCAAGCCGCCGAAAAAATAGGGCAATGCGCTGGGAATCCGCAGGCGCAGCAGGGTTTGCCGGCGCGTGGCCTGGTTCAGCTTGAAGTAGCTGGCCAGGTCCGGGTCGACGCTACGCAGTCCCAGCGTGGTGTTGGAAATGATGGGGAACAGCGCCACCAGCGACGCGCAGAGCACCATCGACAGCACCGGATCCTTGACCCAGATGATGATCAGCGGCGCGACCGCCACGATGGGCGTCACCTGCAACAGCACGACATAAGGGAACAAGGCCGTCTCGATCGCCTTGCTCTGCACGAATACGAATGAGATCAGCACGCCCGCGACCGCGGCGAGCAGGAAAGCCAGCACCGTGACCTTCAAGGTGGACAGCAGGGCCAGGCCCAGCGGCTGCCAGTTGACGTACAGCGTCTGCACCATCAGCGCCGGCGACGGTACCAGGTAGGCGGGCAACTTCAGGGCCGACACCAAGGCTTGCCATAGGCCGACCAGGACGATGCCCACCATGAGCGGGTAAGCGATATGTTTGCGTGACGACCGGAACGCGGCGGCGGCTGTACTCATATCCGCTCCTCATGGGCGCCGCTGGCGCGCAGCAGGCTTTCCTGCAGCGTCTTCGCGTAACGGCTGAACGTGGTGGTGACCATGAACTCGGGTTTGCGGGGAAAAGGCTCTTCGATGGCGTGCGTCTCGACGACGCGGCCCGGCCGGGCCGCCATCACGACCACGCGGTTGGAAAGGAACACCGCCTCGTGGATGGAATGCGTGACGAACAGCACCGTCAGTTTCTTGCGCTGCCATAGCGCAAGCAGGTCCGAGTCGAGCTTCATCCGCGTGATCTCGTCCAGTGCGCCGAACGGCTCGTCCATCAAGAGCAGGTCCGGGTCCGTCGCCAGGGCGCGGGCGATCGATACACGCATCTGCATGCCGCCCGACAGCGCGCGCGGCAAAGCCTGGGCGAAGCCCGACAGCCCCACCAGCTCCAGGGCTTCCGCCACGCGGTCCTGGGCCTGCTTGCGCGGCACGCGCGCCAGGTCCAGCGGCAGCCGGACATTGGTTTCCACGGAGGCCCAGGGCATCAGCGTGGGAGACTGGAACACGAAGGCCAATCGCCGGCCGGTCGACGCCAGTCTGGAAACCGGCTGGCGCCAGAGCAGCAAACGCCCATCGGTAGGTTCGAGCAGGCCCGCGACCATCTTCAGCAACGTGCTCTTGCCGCAACCCGACGGCCCCAGCAAGGTCACGAATTCGCCTTCGCCGACTTTCAGGTCGACCGGTTCCAGCGAGCGCATGCCGTTGGGATAGGTCATCTCCGCCGACAGGACTTCGATGGCGGGCGCGGCGGGTGCCGCGCCGGTGCGTGGCGTTGCGGGCAGGGCTGACATGTCGGCGTCTCTCCGGCGGCTCGGCTCAGGGCAGGACATGGATGGCCTGCACCAGCCGCAGGTCATAGGCGTCGTTCACCTTGACCTTGGAGGTATCCAGCAAGCCGTACCGCACCAGGAAGTCATAACTGGCCTGCGCGCGCGCCTGCGTGATGGTGCCGATCCCCTGGGTGGCGGCGTCCCCGCTCGTCACCAGCTGGGTCTCGCGCATCCGCGCCAGGCTGAAGGCGAGCTGCTCGTCGGTGATGTTGGGATTGGCTTTCTTGATCAGCGCGTTGCCCGGCGCCGGGTCGGCGAGATAGCGCTTCCAGCCTTCGGCGGTCGCGCGCAGGAAGGCCGAGATGTCCTTCGCACGCTTGGCCACCGTGTCTTCCATGCAGGTGACCGTGGACGCATACGCCGGATAGCCATGGTCGGCGAACATCAGGACATTGGCCTTGACGCCGGCCTTCTGTACCGCGTACGGCTCCGAGGTGATATACGCCTGCTGCGCCGCGTTGCTGTCGGCGATGAAGGGCTGGATGTTGAAGGTGTACGGCCGCGCCTGCGCATCGGTCAGCCCGTACTTGGCCTTGAGCCACGGCCAGTAATTGCGATAGGCGCCGCCGCCGATCAGGATCGTCTTGCCCTTCAGGTCCTCGAAACGGGTCACGTCCTCGTGCGTGATCAAGGCCTGCGGGTCTTTCTGCAGCCACGCGGCGACGGTCACCACGGGCACGCCGCTGGCGCGCGTCTGCAGCATCTGCAGGTCGCTGGAACCCATCACGCAGTCCGCCTGGCCGCCCGCCATCATCTGCACGGTGTTGACCTGCGGCCCACCCATCTTGATGGTGACGTTCAAGCCGGCCTTCTCGTAGAGGCCCTGTGCCAGCGCCTGGTACATGCCGCCGTGTTCCGCCTGCGCGTACCAGTTCGTCATGTAGGTGAAGTCCGCGGCCTGCGCCGCGCCCGACAGCGCGCACGCCGCCATGCCTATGCAGAGGCCGGAAAGAACGGGACGAAACTTGGACATGACGGAGCTCCCCTTGTGGATTCAATGGATGTGGTCCGCTGGCGTTCGCGGATGCGGTGCTTCGCGCGGCATGTCCGCGGAAACGGAAGAAACGAACACGCCGCGGCGCAGCACCAGGCGTGGCCAGGCGCGGGACGGAAAACCGGCCCGGTTGGAGGCAGGAAGAACGATGAGGTCCGCCGCGTCACCCGCGCGCAGCGGGGCGCCCGCGCCGGCGTCGAGCCAGTCGCGGCGGCAGACGGCTTGCGACCAATCGTCGTAAACGTCGCCCAGTTGCGCCGCGAGCGCGCCCAGGCCCAGCGCGTCCAGCGGGTCATAGCTGCCGCTGGCGCAGAAGGGATCCTGCACGTTGTCGCTGGCGAGCAGCACGGGTATGCCTCGTTCGCGTGCCTCCTGCACCAGCGTCAGCCCGCGCATGCGCGGCGTATGGCCGGTCCTCGCATCCTGCAACAGGAGGTTGGTGGCCGGCAGGCAGACCAGCCGGATGCCGGCGTCGGCGACGTCATCCAGGATGCGCAGGGCCTGGTCGCGCGGCATGGCCGCCAGGGCACAGGCATGTCCGCATACGATGCGCCCCCGCATGCCGGTTACGCTCGCCAGCCTGGCCACGGTGGACAGGCCCACGGCTTCCGGCGCCAGTTCTTCGTCCACGTGCAGGTCCAGGCGCAGCCCGGTATCGGCCGCGGCGCGCACCAGGTTCCCCAGCGCATCCGCCTGCCAATTGCTGGTGTGCACGAAAGCCCCCAGGCACGCGTGTTTCGCATCCCGTGCGATACGCCGTGCCAGACTCATGGCCTCGTCACGGCTTGCGTAGTAAGGCAGGGGTGCGAGGTTCACGCAATCGATGTCCATCCGGCCGCGCCATTGCTCCGCCAGCTCCAGCAGGACCGGCCAGGCCATGGGCACGCGTCCGGGCGGTTCGCGCCAGTCGCAATGGGTGCGCAGCCGGCCGACGCCGGCCTCCCAGGCCCATTGCAAACCCTGGCCGGCCCGTTCGCGCACGTCCGCCTCGGTCCATACGGCCTGGTCATGCATCATCGCCTGGATCGCGTTCAACAGGCCGGGTTGCACGTCGCCCAGGCGGGCGCGGGTGAAGGTCTTGTCAAGGTGGGTGTGGGCGTCGACCAACGCGGGCAAGGCCAATGCCCCACCTGCTTGCCAGGCGCCATGCGGCGCGTGCGGCGCGCTCGGCAACAGGGCGGCGATACACCCGCCGGCGATGGAGATGTCGGTCAGCCCCGCGGCGTCGCGGGGCGCCTCCATCCAGGCGGGCAAGCGCAGGCCATGCAGGTAGGTGGGCATATTCATAGATCGAGCACCAGCGTGGGAGAGGCACACGTCGCGCAGCACAGCGCGACGTACTCGCGCCGTTCATCGGCATCGAGGCAACTGTCGTGGTGCTCGGGTCGGCCATCCAGATAGCGCGTGACGCATGAGCCGCACACGCCTTGTTCGCACACGGTGTCCAGCGCCACGCCGGCAAGATGCAGGGCATGCGCCAGGGTCTCGCCGGGCCCCACGGCAACGCTGCGTTGCTGCCGGGCCAGCACCAGTTCCACGGCGGAGCGGGCTTCGCCAGCCCCGCCGCTTGCGCCCGCGCCCGCGGACAGGACCGCGCCAAAGTGTTCGCTATGCAGTTGCGTATCGGACAGGTGGCCGCTGCTTGCCCGCACGGCCTGCATGAATCCTTCGGGGCCGCAGTAGTACACATGCCCGTCCTCCGGCACGTCGGCGAGCAAGCGCGGCAGATCCAGTTTCTGCGGCGCCGCGGGATCGTCGAAATGCAGCAGTACGGAATCGGCCCACGCCTGCCCGCGCCAATCCGCCGGCAGCGGCAGGTGCCGCTCGGACCGGCAGAACACCGCCAGCTGGAAACGCTGGCCGGTGCGATGCAGGACTCGCGCCATGGCGAGCAGCGGCGTCACGCCTATGCCGCCGCCCAGCAACAGCTGGCAGCTCGCATCGCTCGCCAACGCGAAATGATTGCGCGGAAGACTGGCTCGCAGACCAGCCCCCGGCCCCGCCTGGCGATGCATCGCCAGCGAACCGCCGCGCCCAAGGTCTTCCCGTTTGACGGCGATTTCGTAGCAGCCGCCGTGGTCCGGATCGCCGCACAGCGAATACGCGCGCGCCAGTCCGTCATCGAGCTTGAACGCCAGGTGGGCGCCCGCCTCCCATGGCGGCAGGGCGCCGCCGTCCTGGGCCGCCAGGCGATAGGCGCGTATCTCCGGCGTGAGGTCGGTGACCTCGCGCACGACCAGATTCAAGGGGTAGGCATCGGCGGAAACAGGCATTGCTCAGTTTTTGACTAAATGGTTTGACCACTTGGTCAGAATAAGCAATACCTATGCCAGCTTTCTCCCCGGGAGCGACGCCAGACCCGCCTCAGTCATGCACCAAGCCGCAGCAGCGGAGCACCATATCGGTGATGGACTGCACTATCGGCTCGCGGTCCATGGGCGCGCCCGGCGCGACGCCGAGCATGATGCGGACCTGGATGTCATAGTCCGCGTAGTGCTGGGTCATGCTCCAGATGTTGATGAGCAGCAGCCGTGGATCGGTGCGGCGGATCTGCCCGGCACGCATCCAGTTCTCGATCACGGCCACCTTCTGGTTGATGGACGCCAGGGCAATGGGCCAATAGCGGCCCAGGTTGGGACCGCCGTCCAGCAGCTCTCGCGTGAAGATGCGCGACAGCGCGGCGAAGTCCAGGGAGTAGTCCACCTTCTTGCGGATGTACTGACGCAGCACGTCGGCCGGCTGGTCGGAATTCGGGTCCTCGAAGACGAAGCCCGCCGACCATCCATGCAGCACGTCCTGCAACAGCTCCTGGTACAGCGCTTCCTTGCTCACGATGTAGTAATGCAGCTGCGGCTTGGACAGCCCTGCCCGCGTCGCGATGTCCTGCGTGGACGTGCCGCGAAAGCCGTGTTGGTCGAACGCGGCGATCGCGGCCTCCCGTATGGCGGCCAGAATGCGCTCCCGGTTGGCGTTCTGGCGTTGAAGACGGGGCAAGGGCGTGGACATAAAGCGGACGATGGACGGGTGCGAAGGACGCCATGGTAGGCAGCTCCCCATGCTTGGCGCAAGCGCGTTTACCCCGGCAGGGCGGCTGCCGCCGCGCCGTCATCCAGCGGCCGAAGCATGGAGGAACCGTTTGCGCTAGATCAAGCTTCGGTCACCCGCGGATAACGCCCAGCGCTTCCCTGGCCCATAATCGGGACGCCGTACTCGCCGAGACGGCGCGACCGCTCCGGCGGCCGCCCTGGCCCGTTACCCGGCCCGGACGGGCATCCATGGAAAGACTGATCCTTCCTCTTCCAGGCAATGAAGCATTCGCGACGCGGCTGGCCGCCTTGTGCCGCGCCGAACTGGGCGGGCTGGAGACGCGCCGCTTTCCCGATGGCGAAAGCTACGTGCGGCTGCACGGCGACCCGCGCGGACGCGTTGTGGACGTCGTCTGCACGCTGGCGCATCCGGACCCCGGCTTCCTGAGCCTGATCTTCGCCGCCGACGCGGCCCGCGACCTCGGCGCGGTCGAGGTGAATCTCGTCGCACCGTATCTCGCCTATATGCGGCAGGACAAGCGCTTCCAGCCGGGTGAAAGCGTCAGCTCGCTGTCCTTTGCCCGCCTGATATCGTCCACCTTCGACCGCCTGACCACTGTCGACCCCCACCTGCATCGCCACCCCGCGCTGTCGGCGCTATACACCATCCCCACCTCGACATTGCACGCCGCGCCATACCTGGCCGACTGGATCGCCGCCAATGTGCCGTCGCCGCTGGTCATCGGTCCCGACGAGGAAAGCGAACAATGGGCCGGGTCCATCGCCGCGCGTATCGGGGCGCCGCATGCCGTCCTGCGCAAGGTGCGCCACGGCGATCGCCAGGTCGATGTGGAAGCGCCCGATCTTTCCCGTTGGCTCGACCGCACGCCCGTGGTGGTCGACGACATCGCCTCGTCCGGCCGGACGCTGGTCGCCGCGGCGGCGAAGCTTGCGGGCATGAAGCCGGCGCAATGCGTCGTCGTGCATGCGCTATTCGCCGAAGACGCATGGGCACAGGTCTCACGCTGCTTCGAACGCGTCGTGTCGACCGACTCCGTACGCCATCCCAGCAACCGCATCGAAATCGGTCCGCTACTGGCCGACGCGCTCTTGCGCAACCTGCGCGATTGACCCATGTTCGCCAGTTCTTCCATTCCGACGATCTGAACAGGAAACCATGCTCTCATTGACCTGCCTGGGCGGTGCCGGCACCGTCACCGGCTCCAAGCATCTGCTAAGCCACGACGATACCCACCTGCTGATCGACTGCGGCCTGTTCCAGGGCCTGAAGAACCTGCGCGAGCTCAACTGGCAAACCTTGCCGATTTCGCCTGCCGAGATCGACGCGGTCGTGCTGACCCATGCGCACCTCGACCACTGCGGCTACCTGCCGCGGCTGATGGTGGACGGTTTCAAGGGCAGGATCCATGCCACGCCCGCGACGCGGGACGTCGCCGAATTGATCCTGCTGGACAGCGCCAATCTGCAGGAGAAGGATGCGGATTTCGCCAACCGCAAGGGCTACTCCAAACACCAGCCGGCCCTGCCGCTGTACCGGGTGGTCGATGCACAACGCACCATGGCCCGCTTCTCTAACGTCGCGCCGCATCAGCCATTCGCCTTGCCGCACGGCGCGCAACTCACTTTCCGCCGCGCCGGCCACATACTGGGCGCGTCGACCGCGCAGATCGATATCGCCGGCATGCGCGTGGCCTTCTCCGGCGATCTGGGCCGCTACGGCGACCCGGTCATGCACGACCCGGAACCCGTGCCGCGGGCCGACTATATCGTGATCGAATCCACCTACGGCAACCGGCGCCACGATACCGCCGATCCACTGGCCGCCCTGGGCAATATCATCGACCGCACCGTACAGCGCGGCGGCACCGTGGTCATCCCCGCCTTCGCGGTGGGCCGCGCGCAGACGCTGATTTATCTATTGTGGAAACTGCGCCAGGCCGGCGAGCTGCGCAACGTTCCGGTCTATCTGGACAGCCCCATGGCCACCAGCGCCACCGGGCTGCTGGACCGCCACGCCGGCGAACATAAACTGTCGCCGCGCGAATACGAGGCCGCCAGCGCCGCGGTGACGTACGTGCGCGACGTCGAGGAATCCAAGGCCCTGTCCGCCAACCGCTATCCCAAGGTGATCATCTCGGCCAGCGGCATGGCGACCGGCGGCCGCGTCTTGCATCACATTGCCGCCTTCGGTTCGGACCACCGCAGTACCCTGCTGTTCTCGGGCTTCCAGGCGGCCGGGACGCGCGGCCGCAAGCTGCTCGAAGGCGCCACGGAAACCAAGATCTTCGGAGACTGGCTGCCCATCAACGCCGAGGTTGCCGAACTGCCCATGTTGTCGGCACATGCCGACAGCGACGAACTCATGCGCTGGCTGCGCGGCTTCCAGGAAGCGCCGCGACGGGTGTTCATCGTCCATGGCGAGCCGGAAGCCTCGGAGGCGCTGCGCGTACGCATCGAGCGGGAGCTGAACTGGCACGCCACGGTGCCCCTGCAGGGACAGAGGTACGAACTGTGAGCAGCATTCCGGCCCTGCAAACACCCGCCCTGCGCGCCACCCGCATGCATCTGCATGCGCAGCACCAACCCATCGCCGTTATGCGCGCCGACTGCCACGTCTGCCGGGCGGAAGGCCTGTCGTCCCGTTCACAGGTGCTGATCACATCGGGTGGCCGCGCGGTACAGGCAATGCTGTACCAGATCGATAGCGAACTGCTGGCGCCCGACGAAGTCGCGCTGTCCGAGGACGCATGGGACGCGCTCGGCATCCGCGACGGCGACGGCGTGCGTGTCAGCCATGCGCCCGTGGTCGAATCCCTGGCCGGCGTCCGCCAACGCATCCACGGCCGCCGCTTGAGTGCGGCAGACCTTTCCGCCATCGTGCGCGACGTCGCGAGCGGCCGGTATACGGACGTCCAGCTGGCCGCCTTCCTGACGGCGACGGCCACGCTGCCCATGAGCATCGACGAAACCATCTTCCTGACACGCGCCATGGTGGAAGTCGGCGACCGCATGCACTGGCGCTCCCCTATCGTCGTGGACAAGCATTGCGTAGGCGGACTGCCCGGCAATCGCACCACGCCACTGGTGGTGGCCATCGCCGCCGCCAACGGACTGGTCATGCCCAAGACGTCCTCGCGGGCGATCACGTCGCCCGCCGGCACGGCCGATACCATGGAGACGCTGGCGCCGGTCGAACTGAGTCTCGAACAGCTGCAAAAAGTGGTGGAAACCGAAGGGGGCTGCATCGCCTGGGGCGGGGCGGTACGCCTGAGCCCCGCCGACGACATCTTCGTGCGCGTGGAGCGCGAGCTCGACATCGATACCGAAGGGCAGTTGATCGCCTCGGTGCTGTCGAAGAAAATCGCCGCGGGCGCGACTCACGTCGTGATCGACATCCCGATCGGTCCGACCGCCAAGATCCGCAGCCGTGAAGCCGCCGAACGCCTGGCCGCCCATCTGGGCCAGACCGCCGCGCACTTCGGCCTGGCGCTGCGCTGCCTGTACACCGACGGCAGCCAGCCCGTCGGCCGCGGCATCGGTCCGGCGCTGGAAGCACGCGACGTACTGGCCGTGCTGCGCAACGACGCGGACCAGCCGAGAGACCTGCGTGAACGCGCCGTGACGGTGGCCGGCGCCGTGCTCGAAATGGGCAACGCGGCCCAGCCGGGACTAGGCGCCGCGATGGCCATGCAGACACTGGACAGCGGCCGGGCCTGGGAGAAATTCGAGCGCATCTGCGCGGCCCAGGGCGGACTGCGCGAACCGCCCCGCGCCGCGCACGTGCAGCCCCTGCTTACCCTGCAGGCGGGCCGCGTCACCCACATCGACAACCGCAAACTGTCGCGGCTGGCCAAGCTGGCCGGCGCGCCGGAGCGGCCTGCCGCGGGCGTATCCCTGCAAGTACGGCTGGGCGACGAAGTCGCGCGCGGGCAGCCGTGGCTCTTCCTGCATGCCGAGTCGCCCGGCGAACTGGCGTATGCGCTCGACTATGCACGTCACGCCGGCGATATCCTGACCATCGAGGCCTGAGGACACCGATCGTCGGAACAGCATTCCTGGCACGCGGCGTCTCAAGCCGCCGCACCGAGCGGCCGCAGCCGCGCCGGATCCGCCAGGGGCAGGACGATGGACGAAGGATGCTCCGGCGACAGGTGCAGGGTGTTCACCGCGATCCGCGTCACCCGCCCATCGGCCGCGGTTTCGCCGGTGTTGGGATTGACGTCGTACTTCGGGAAATTGCTGCTGGCGATATCCAGCCGGATACGGTGCCCTTGCCTGAACAGATTGCAGGTGGCGAAAGGCTCGATGGTGATCGCATACACCTTGCCCGGAAGCAGCGGCGTCGCCTTTTCCCAGGTCGCGTGGAAGCGGCAGCGGAAGATCCCGTCGGTGATGTTCAGCGCATACCCTTCCGGGTAATCCTCGCTGGGCGGGTATACGTCGATCAGCTTCGCGGTGAAATCCGTGTCCGGGGCATCCGACGAAATCGCCAGCCGCACGACGATGGGACCGATCACCGCGCAATCGCGTTCCAGTGGCGCGGTCTGGAATACCACCACGTCATCGCGCGCGGCCAGGGGCATGCCGGGCTGCGCGCAACCGAAGAATCGCTCGTCCTCGCGCTGGTCGAATCCGCCACCGGAAAAGACCGGCTCGCCGGAGGTCAGCGAGCCCCCTATGGTGGGCACCGGCCGCCGCGGATCGGCGGCATAGGAAAGCCGCGCGCCGGGGGTCGAGGGCGCGTCCGGCGACAAGCCGCCATCCGCGTGCAGGTAGAAGGTCGTGTCGACCGCTTCAGGCACCGGCCAGCCCGACGCGACGATCCAGCGCCCGCCGTGGTCGAAGCGGCCGGAATCCAGGCGCCGGCCGCTGCCGCCGCCCATGAGGAACAGGCGCGCGACGGGGTCGGCGGACGCGATGTCGACCTGCCCTCCCGTCGCCTTCAGCCAGCGATCGAACCACGCCAGCCGGAACGCCAACCAGTGCTCGGCGATATGCCCATCCAGCATCGCGGCCTCGCCGAAATCGGCATCGCCGGAATAAGGCGTGTTGCGATCGCCATGCAGCCAGGGCCCCATGATCAGCCGCACCGGCGCGTGCCGGCCCCGCGTCAATCCCTCGTAGTTCTCCATGGTGGTACGCACATAGGCGTCGTACCAGCTGGACATCAGCACGATGGGGATGTCGGGAACGGCGTCGTAATACCCCTGGGCGTAAATGCCCACGCGTCGCCAGGACTCGTCGAACGTGTCGGCGCGCCATTGCTCGAAAAGATAATCCTCGTATTCAGGCACGAACTTTATCGGCGAGTGACCCGGCCGCCACGGCATGCGCGTGAACCATTGCCGGATATCCTGGCGATCCAGGGCGGCGGCGATGAGCGGATCCCGCTGCGCGGCGGGGCTGAGCCTGGCCTGCTTGAACGCCCAGGTGGCTTGCTTCAGCTCGAACGCGCCCGATTGCCGGATGCCGCATTGATAGCCGTTCGAAAAGCCGCCCGAGTCCATCACCATGCAGGCCAGCCCGGGCGGGTTCAGGCAGGCGGCGGCCATCTGGGTATGGGCGGCGTACGACAGTCCCATCGTGCCGATTTTTCCGTTGCACCACGGCTGGCGCACGATCCAGCCGAAGGTATCGTAGCCATCTTCGCCATCCGACAGGTATTTGACGAAATGGCCTTCCGAACCATAGCGGCCGCGGCAGTCCTGGAACACCACGGCGTAGCCCTGCGCGGCGAAAAAACGGGCGACCTCGGCGCGCGGCACGCCCTGGCGTCCGTCGATGCGTTCGGACCGCGATACTTCAGCCTTGCCGTAGGGCGTGCGCTCCAGGATAACGGGCAGCGGCGCATCCACGCCGACCCGGTAGCCCGGCGGCAGATGGACATCGGTCGCCAGCCGCACGCCGTCGCGCATCGCCACCATCACGTCGCCCAGTATCTCGGGCGTTCCGGTTTGCGTCGTCATTGCCTGGCCTCTTCGATATATTGCGCCGACGTGCGCTCCAGCTTGTTGGCATGAAAAACGATGCCCTTGCGCGCGGCCCACTGCACCACCGGGAAGTAGAGCGGCACGATGGCAACGTCGTTGAAGGCCGTTTCGGCGGCCTGCCGCAACAGCGCATTGCGCTGCGCGGGATCGAACTGCGATGAAGCCTGGTCCAGCAAGCGGTCGAATGCCGGGTTGGAGTAGCGCGAGCGATTGAAGGCGCCCGTGCCCTTGGCCGCGTCGTAGGTCGCCAGCACATTGGTCAGGCCATTGGCGGAATCGCTGGTGCTGTTGCCGTAGGAGAAGATGAAGGCGCTGTAGCTCTGCTTGGCGGCGGCGCCCGCGTAGACGTTATAGGGCTGGGTGACCACGCCGTTGATGCGCAGTCCGCCACGCGCCAGCATCTGTCCCACGGCCTGGCCGATTTCGCTGTCGCCGAAGAACCGGTCGTTCGACGTATGGATGGTCAAGCCGAAGCCCTGCGGATAGCCGGCCGCGGCCAGCAAGGCCTTGGCGGCCGCCGGATCGTACTTCGGCGCGGGCAACTTGGGGCTGTAGCCGCCCAGGCCTTCCGGCACCATCTGTCCGGCCGGGACGCCCGCCCCGCTCAGCAGGCGCGCCGTGATGGGCTCGCGCATGATCAAGGCGGAAATCGCCTGGCGCACGCGCACGTCCTTCAGCGGATTGGCATCCATGGGCTTGCCCGCGCTGTCGGTAACGAAGGGACTGCGGTCCCGCGCGGAATCCAGCGCCAGATAGATCAGGCGAGCCGATGGAGAAGAAAACACCTTGATGGCGGGGTTGGCCCCCAATTTGGCCGCATCGTTCGGCGGCACGCTGTCGATCAGGTCGACGGTCCCGGCCAACAGGGCGGCCACCCGGCTGGCGCCGTTGTTGATATAACGGATCGTCAGGTGCTCGAAGTCCGGCTTCCTGCCCCAGTAATGGTCGTTGCGCTCCAGCTCCAGGCGATCGCCCGGCTGCCATGAGCGGAACTTGTACGGGCCGGTGCCGACGGCGGCGGTCCCCTTGTTGAAGTCGTCGCTGCTACGGCCTTGCGCCACGTGCCTCGCCAGGATGTACACCAGCCCTATCTGCTCCATGAAGTCCGGTACCGGGCCCTTGGTGTGGAAACGGATGGTCGAGCCGTCGACGATGTCCATGCTGGCGATGCTGCGCACGGCTCCCGTGAACGGCGCGGGGCTGTTGGGGATATCGCCGGCACGCTGCATGGAGAACACGACGTCTTCCGGCGTCAGCGGCGTGCCGTCATGGAACGTCACGCCCTGCCGCAGCTTGACTTCCCAGACATCCGGCGCCGTGGCCTTCCAGGATACGGCCAGGCCCGGCTGAAGCTGCATGTTCTCGTCGGTGGAAACCAGGCGTTCATAGACGTTCTCGGCCGCCTGCTGGTTGTTGCCCGTGCGGGAAAACAGCGGGTCCATGGACGACGGCTCGGCCGCCTCCGCGATCGTCAAAGGCCGGGCCGACACCGGCGCCATCGCGCCCAGCGACCAGCATCCGACGGCCAGCACGGTCCACGCACATCGCCACGAACCGCGGCCAGCGCTGGCGACGAGCCGTTTCGTGCGGGGCCGCCCGCGCGAAGGCGAATCGAGTAAGGACATTTGGTCGTCATCTCCTGTGCATGGATAAGGCGGCTGGCCGGCGCGAGCGCCGGTCATACGGGTCATGGCATCTGTCATGGGCATCTTGCGTCCATCCCCTCGCAGCGACAACGCTATGCTTAGGCCGCATGCGCCTATGCGCTTTGCGGGAAATTAAGTGTTTACCCTGCCCTGCCCGCACAGGAACTTACGCCTTCCCACGCCATGACGATGAACTACAAGCAGCTGGAAGCCTTCCGCGCCTTCATGTCCGCCGGCTCGACCATCGAGGCCGCCGACCGGCTGGGCCTGTCGCAGTCCGCCGTCAGCCGACTGCTCAGCCAGTTCGAAGCCGACCTCGGCATCGCGCTGTTCGTGCGGCGCAAGGGCCGCCTGCATCCGACCGCCGAAGCCGAGTACCTGTTGCCTGACGTGGAACAGATGATGGCGGGCGCGGCCGGATTCCAGCGCCACGTCAACCAACTCAGATTGGGCGGCAGCCGCCGCACCCTGCTGCGCGTACAGATGCCGACCACCGTGGCCCACCTGATCATGCCGCAGGTCGCGCGGCGCTTCATGGCGGATCATCCGGATGCCGTCCTGGAGGTCTTTTCAGGCGCCTACGAGCACGGCGAGATTTCGGTGCTGGGCCGCGAGGCCGATGTCTCGTTCCTGCGCCTGCCCACGCAGCACAGTGGCCTGGCGACCGTGCCCCTGATGTCGACGGAGGCCGTCTGCATACTGCCGCGCGGCCACCGCCTGCTGGCGCTATCCGAAATCACCGCCGCCGACCTGGACGACGTCGACGTGGTCCTGCTGGGCCGCCAACGCCCCCTGCGCGATGACATCGACCACGTCTTCCGCCAGGCCCGTGCACGACCGCGCGTCCGCGCGGAAGTGCATTCGGTGGAAATGGCGTGCAGGTTCGTCGCGCAAGGCCTGGGCGTATCCATCGTCAACGGCCTGCTCGCCAGCCTGGACCACAATCCCGAGATCGAGCGCCGGCCCTTCCGCCCCGCCATGGAATACCGCCTGGGTATCGCGACGCTGGAAGGCCAGGAGCCGCATCCGCTGGTACCGGCGCTGACCGCGCACGTCATCGACGCGATCCGGGGCACCGCGGCGCCAGAGGTGTACCGCTTGCTGGAAACGGGCCTGCCATCGCAGTAGCCAGGCTGCTCGGCGCGAGGCGCCAATTGCCAGGTGCCAGGCGCCGCACATGCGCTAATCGAGCACGGTAGGGACGGGCGAGCGCTGCTCCATGAACAACTCGGCGATGACGCCGCGCAGCCAGCGCGTGCCATCGTCCTGATGGCTGCGTTCATGCCAGAACTGCTTCACCTCGAAGCTGGGCGGCGTTTCGAGCGGCAGCGGAAGAATCTTGATGCGCCGCTGCGGCGCCATGATGCGCGCCACCGTGCTGGGGATGACGGCCAGCAGGTCGCTGGTCTCGATGATATCGGGCACCACCGTGAAATGCGGCACGCGCAACGCGATGTGGCGCCGCAGCCCCTGTTTTTCCAGGTACTGCTCGATCAGCGTCGTGGTGGAAGATTGCGGCGAAACGCGGCTGTACCGCGAGCCCGCCGGTTCTATCATCACATGCGATTCCGCCGCGAATTGCTGGATGTCCAGGCGCTGGCCGATGCGCGGATGGCCGGCCCGCAACAGGCAGACATAGTGATCGCCGAACAGGCGCTGCTGATAGAAGCCCGCGGACAGCGCCGGCAGGAAACCGATGGCCAGGTCGGCCTCTTCGGCCTCCAGCGCGTCGCGATACCCTTCGCGCGGCCGTTGCAGCACGCGCAGGCTGATACCCGGCGCCACCTCGGTCAAATGCTTCATCAGGCGCGGCAGGAAGACCACCTCGCCAAGGTCGCTCAGCAGCACCTCGAAGGTGCGGCCTGATTGCGCGGGGTCGAAGGGGACGGCATTCTGCAGTCCCGCCTGCAGCACGGAGAGGCCGGCACGCACGCTGGGCGCGATGCGCAGCGCGAAGGGCGTGGGCTCCATGCCCGTCTTGACCCTGACGAACAGCGGGTCGCCGCACAGCTGCCTGAGCCGCACCAGCGCATGGCTCATCGAAGGCTGCGACAGCCCCACCCGCACGCCCGCGCGCGTCACGTTGCGCTCCTGCATCATTGCGTCGAATGCCACCAGCAGATTCAGATCGATGTTCTCGATATTCATCGTTGTGTCCGTAGCGCGACTCCATACGCGGTGGCGGCGCGACGCGTCAGGTATCGAAGCGGTTCACCCCCTGCCGGCCGGACAGCACGCCCGTGGAAATGATCATCCGCTGCATCTCGGACGACCCTTCGGTAATGGTCCGGCTGCGCGCGTCGCGGAACATGAGCTCCAGCGGCAGTTCACGCGACAGCCCCATGCCGCCGTGTATCTGGATCGCCCGGTCGACGACCCTGACCAGCATCTCGTCCGCGTAGAGCTTCACCGCGGAAGCTTCCAGATGATAGTTCAGTCCCTGTTCGGCTTTCCAGGCCGCATGGTAGACCATGGCACGCGCCGCATGCAGTTCCACCGTCGAATCCGCGATCGTCCATTGGATGGCCTGGCGCTGGGCGAGCGGCTGGCCGAAAGTCTGGCGCGAATTGGCGTAGGCGATGGCGAGGTCCAGCGCCCGCTGCGCCCGCCCGATCGCCTTGGGGCCATGGATCAGGCGGCCCATATCGAGGAACTCGCGCGCCAGCTCCCATCCTTTGCCCACGCCGCCGACGACCTGCGTCGCCGGCACCCGGACGTCATGGAGCAGCAGCTCCCACGGCCGATCCGGCGACATCAGCTCGAAACTCTGGCCCAGCCGCAGGCCGGGCGTACCGCGGTCTACCAGGAAGCACGACACGCCCGCGTCCTTGCCCTGCACGATCGTCCGGGCAAACAGCTGCACGAAGTCCGCCTTGTCCGCGCCCGTGATGAATATCTTGGCGCCGTTGATGACGAAGTCCCCGCCATCGGCCACCGCCGTGGTCTTCATGCCAGCCGGGTCCGAGCCCGCGCCGGCTTCCGTCAGGGCGAAACAGGTGCGCCGGGTCCCCTGCACCACCGGCATCAGGTACCGCGCCTTCTGCCGTTCATCGCAATGAAACAGCACCGGCCCGAGGTACGGCGTGAAAACCGTCGGGGCGCGGAACGAAGGCACGTTGCAGCGCGCCAATTCCTCGAAGACCACGCACATGCCGACGGCGCCGACACCGCCGCCACCCACCGTTTCCGGCAGGTCGAAGGCCCAGAAGCCGAGCTGCCTGGCCTTGTCCTGCAGCGCCTGCCTGACGTCGTCCGGGATGTCCGGCTCGTTCGCGTAGCGGGCTTCCAGCGGCAGCAGTTCCTCGGCCACGAAGCGGCGGGCGGAGTCGCGCAACAGGCGCAGCTCGGGGGACAATTCGAAATCCATGGGCGGCTCCGTCGCTCAGTCCAGCGTGACCTTCAGGCCGCGGATGATGTGTTCGTACGCCTGGCGGTCCTTAGCCAGGAAGCGCCCGAAGTCCTCCGGTCCCTGGCCCAGGGGCTCCAGGCCCACGCTGGTGATGAACTTCTCCTGGAACGCGGGCTGCGCCACCACTTGCCGCACGTCATCGGCGATCTTGCGGACCACGGCGGGCGGCGTGCCCGCCGGCGCGATCAGGCCGAACCACGACTGCGCCACCATCGCGGGAAAACCCAGTTCCGCGAATGTGGACGTGTCCGGGAACGCCGCGATGCGTTGCGGCGCGGCCACCGCCAGCAGACGCACCTTGTCGGCGCGCACCATGGGAATCGACGGCGGCACGCCCACCATCGCCATGTTGATCTGCCCGCCCACCAGGGCCGTCATGACGTCGGCCACACCCTTGTACGGCACATGCGTCAGTTCGATGCCGGCCTGCTCGGAAAGCGTGGCCGCATCCAGATGCGCCTTGCTGCCCTGCCCGTACGATCCATAGGTGACCTGGCCCGGCCGCGCCTTGGCGTGCGCGACCAGTTCCTGCACGCTGCTTGCGGGAAAGTCCTTGCTGACCAACAGGACCTCGCGTGTCTGCGCCACACTGGCCACCGGCGTGAAATCCTTGACCGGGTCGTAGGGAAGCTTGCGGTACAGGTACTGGTTGGCCGATACGGTGGGATCGTTGGCCATCAGCAGCGTGTAGCCGTCCGGCTGCGAGCGCGCCACGTACTCGGCGGCGATGATGGTGTTGGCGCCGGGGCGGTTCTCCACCACGACGGGCTGCGACCAGCGCGCGCCCAATTCCTGCGCCAGGCCGCGGGCCAGGACGTCGGCCAGCCCGCCCGCCGTGAAGGGCACCACGATGCGCACCATCTTCACGGGAAACGCCTGGTCCGGCGCCGCCTGTGCCGCGCCCAGCAACAGCGCGGCGGCGCCCGCCGCCAGCATCCTGGACATGTTCATGCGTATCTCCTCTTCTCGTTATGGATACGTCAGGCGACCTGGCGGCCGCCCTGCCAGTACGGCGCCCGCAAGGCCTTCTTGTCGATCTTGTTGGTGCTGGGCAGGCGCGGCAGCGCTTCCATGAACTCGATGCTGCGCGGCTTCTTGTAGCCGGCGATGAGGCCGCGGCAATGTTCGACCAGCGCCGCTTCGTCCGTCCGCGCGCCGGGCTGCAAGACCACGAGGGCCTTGACCGACTCGCCCCATTTGTCGTCGGGCACGCCGATCACCGCGGCTTCCCGGACCGCCGGGTGCAGCAGCAGGGCTTCCTCGACCTCGCGCGAGTAGATGTTCTCGCCGCCGGAGATGATCATGTCCTTCTTGCGATCGACGATGAACAGATAGCCCTCCGCATCGAAATGGCCCAGGTCGCCGGTCTTCATCCAGCCGTCCGCCAGCGCCGCGGCCGTTTCCAGCGGCTTGCGCCAATATCCCTGCATGAGCGCGGCGGACCGCATCTGGATCTCGCCCACCTGGCCGTCCGGCAGCACGGCGCCGTCCTCGCCGACGATGCGGATGTCCACGCCCAGGATGGGTTGGCCGGCCGAAGCCATGCGCGCCGACTGCTCCGGCGTGCCGTCCGGCAGATGCTGGTGCTTCAACAGCACCGTTCCCGGCCCGTGCTCGGTCATGCCATACGCCTGCATGAAAATCGGGCCGAAGGTCGCGCGCGCCCGCCGCGACAGCGCCACCGACATGGGCGCGGAGGCATAGCACACCATCTTCAGGCTCGATACGTCGCAAGGCGTGGCGGCCTGCACGTCGACCATGGCCTGGATCATGATGGGCGCGAAGTGCGCCGCGGTGACGCGCTGCGCCTCGATGCTGGACAGGATCTCGCCGGGATCGAACCTGGCATGCAGCACGATGGTCGCGCCGCAGATCAGATAGCTCAGGAGTTCGGTGGTACCGCCGATGTGATACATCGGCATCACGACCAGCATGCGGTCGTCCTGCCCGGCCGAGTGGGTAAGCGCGAGCATGCGCGCCTGTTCGACCTGCGCGGCATTACCCAGCATGACGCCCTTGGGCACGCCCGTGGTGCCGCTGGTGTAAATGAGAAACAGCGTGTCCTCGTCGCGGGCACGCAGGCCGGGGACCTCGGTGCCGGCGCGCGCCAGCGCCTGCTCATAGCCGTCGCCCCCCACATCGCTGTCCAGGCACAGCACCTGCACATCCGCCGGCAGGTCCCCGCGCAACGCCGCCACGCGCTCGGCATACGCGGACTCGTAGACCAGCAGGCTGGGTTCGCAATCGCGCAAGATGGCGGCCTGGTCGGCCTGCGCAAGCCGGTAGTTCAGGCCCACGGCGATGAAGCCGCACGTGCCCGCCGCGGCATACAGCTCCAGATACTGCGGACAGTTCTGCGCCAGGATGACGATCCTGCTGCCGCGCCGCAGTCCCATGCCGATCAGGGCATTGCACAGCCGCCGGACTCGTTTGGCGAATTCACCGTGGCTGATGCTGCGCCCTTCGAAAACGAAGGCAGGGTGGTCGCGGTGGCAGCGCGCGTTGCGGTCGATGACGTCGCCGAGAATCATGCTGTGTGTTCCTCCGGATCGAGCAGCAGCAGGGTGCTGGCATATCCCTCCTGGATGACGCGCGATTGGGCGTCCACCAGCGCGAAATGCCGTTCGACGACGGCGCGCCTGCCGCCCGAGGCGATCCGCTTGGCATGGATGGACGTGCACACGTGCACGGTGTCGCCCGGCACCAGGGGACGCCGGTACTGCCATTCCTTCAGGCCCAGCGCGCCGATCACGGGCTCGGCGAACTCGGGCAGCCGGGTCGACATGCCCATCGCCAGCAGGATCCCGTAAGGCCCATGGAACATGGGCCCCGGTATACCGCGTTCGCGGCAATAGGCCTGATCCGCGTGGATCGGATGCCAGTCGCCGCTGAGCATGCACGACAAGGACAGGTCGGCTTGCGTCAACGTCCGCCCCGTGCTGCGATAGCTCGCGCCGACGACCAGGTCGTGATACGAAACGGGGTTCATGTGGCCACCTCGAAGCCGGCCATCGCCGCCCAGTCGATGCATTCACAGACGGAAGCCCACTCCGGCATGGCGACCGTACCGTCGACGATGCGCGGCGTGTCCGCGACGAACTGCTCCCGCATCGCCAGGAACCAGGTCAGTTCGGCTGGCAGCAAGGGCCGCGGCATGGTCGAGGCGAACTGCAGCCCGGCCCAGGTGCCTAGCGCGCTCTCGCCCATCAGGCCAGCCACAGCGGTCGCGCCCGCCGCCTGGGCAAGATGCTGCATCTGCCACGCCTGGGTCAGGCCGAAGCGGCCCGGCTTGATACTCAAGGCCCGCGCTCCGCGTTCCAGGAACAGGCGTGCATCGCGCGCGTCCGTCATGCCGAAATCGACCAGCAGGGGCGTATCCAGCGCCTGCTGCAACAGCGAGAATTCGCGGTCCGGCGCGAAGGCGCAGGGATCCTCGACCGCCACCGCGCCGGCCTCGATCATGGCCCGCGCATAGGTGTCCGCCTGTTCCGTCGGATAGGCGCCGTTGGCGTCCACATACATCGCGACGCCATCGCCCACCGCATGCCGCACCGCGGCCATGCAAGCCAGGTCCACGTCGAGCCCCTGTCCGCCCTTGATCTTGAGCGTGCGAAATCCATGGCGCGCCACCATGTCGCCCGCCTCGCGCGCCATGGCGTCGGGCGGCTGGCGCGTCACGGCCCACGACACGGGCACCTTCGGCTGCCCATTCCGCTGCCGCCATAGCGGTACGCCCGAACGTGCGGCAAGCCAGTCCCAGCACGCGTTGTCGATCAGCGCCTTGGCCGGTGCGTTGCCCGGGATGGTATCGAGCGCCGCGCGCGTCCGGCGCGGATCGGCCAGCCCCTGCCCGCGCACCAGCGGCTCGAAGATCTCGGCCAGCACGCTGCACAGGCTGGCCGCCGTGGCGCCGACCCAGGTCGGCTTGACGGCTACTTCGGCAGCGCCCGCGCAGCCGGATTCGGTCTCGATGCGCAATACCACGAAGGTGGCGCCGGTCTCCGTCATGTCGCTCCACTGCACCGCACGGGCATACGCCAGCTGCCGCACATACACGGTCCAGCGTGTGATCGGTTCGGCGTCGGGCATCGGGACAGCCATTACTCGGTCTCCGGGAGGGTATCGATCAGCGCCTTCCATTTGGGCGACTCCACCGCGACGAAGGCCTCCAGCTGGGCCGCGTCCAGATAGTGCGGCTCCGTGCCCAACTGGGTCAGCCTGGCCTGCATGTCGGGCTCCCGCACGATGCGCGCGACCTCGGCGCCGAGCCGCGCCACCACCTCCGGCGGGGTACCTCTGGGCGCAAACAGGCCATACCAGGCCAGCGCTTCGAACTCGGGATAGCCTTCCTCCGCCACCGTGGGCACCGAGAGCGCCAGCGAGGTTCGTTCGCGCGAGGTCACCGCCAGCGCGCGCAGCTTGCCAGCCTGCACCTGCGGCAGCACCCCCGGCAGCGTGAAAAACGTCATCGAGACATTGCCCGCCAACACCGCCGTGACCGCTTCGGGCCCGGTGTTATAGGGCACGTGCTTGATACGGATATGCGCCATGTTTTGCAGCATGGCCCCCGCCAGGTGGCCGGACGTGCCGCGCCCCGCGGACGAATACGTCAGTTCGCCGGGCCGCTGCCTGGCCAGGGCCACGAGTTCGGCCACTGACTTGACGGGCAGGTCGGCGTTCACCACCAGCATGTTCGGCGCCACCGCCACCATGGCGACCGGCGGCACGTCGCGCATGGGGTCGTAGTTCAGGTTCTTGTAAAGGTGCGGCCCGACCGAGTGCGTGGGGCTGCCGCTGACCAGGAACACATAGCCGTCGGGCTTCGCGCGAGCAACCTGCGACGCGCCCAGGTGGCCGCCCGCGCCGGGCTTGTTCTCCACGATGAATGGCTGGCCCAGCGCGGCGCCCAGCTTCTCCGCCAGCGCGCGGGCCAATATGTCGGCGGTCCCACCTGCCCCGGACGACACCACCAGCCGCACCGGCTTATCCGGCCACGCGGCGTGCGCCGTCACACCGGCCAGGCCCATCGACAGCACGGTCACGGCCCGCGCGATTCGCATCCGTATGTTCGTGCGATCTCCTCTCATGCGGGCTCCTCTCATGTGGGGTCCTCTCATATGGGCTCCTCTCATGTCGCCTCCTCCGTCCGCATCTCAGACCACGCCGGATTGGCGCAGCGCGTGCAGCTCGTGTTCCGACAACCCGGCCTCGAGCAGGACCTGGTCGCTGTGTTCGCCCAGGTCGGGCGGCGGCAGGAAATCGCTGCGGTTCTCGCCGTCGTAGCGGATAGGCCTGTGCGCGGCATGCAAGACGCCGTGGCGCGGATGAACCTGTTCGTAGAACACGCCCTGGTGCCGCACTTGCGGATCGTCCCGCAGTTCGTCCAGGCGGCGCTCCGGCGTGAAGGGCACGTCGTGCTGCTCCAGGCGCGGCGTCCAGTAATCGCGGTCCTGCCGCGCGAAAACCTCGGCCAGCGTTCGCGCCAGCTCGGGATAGCGTTCGACGCGGTCCAGGCGCGACGGATACTCGGCCAGCAGGTCCGGGCGATCGATGGCCGCCGCCAGCCCGCGCCAGAACTTCTCCAGCGACGACAGATGCAGGCCGATGCGTCGCTGGTCGCGGCAGGTCAGGATGTACGACTGCGACATCGCCGCCCGCCCGTACAGAGTGGGTGCCTGTCCGGTCGCCAGCATTGCGCCCAGCGGCTCGCACGCCAGCGCGATCATGGCTTCCAGCATGCTGACCTCGACCACGCGCCCCTGTCCGGTGCGCGCGCGCTCGACCAGAGCGCCCAGGATGCCGAGCGCGGCGTACAGGCCCGCGACCGCGTCGGCCACCGCCGGCCCGGCCACCTTGGGATCCGCGCCGGCATGGAACATCGACAGCCAGCCGGACGCCGCCTGTCCCACGTTGTCGTAGGCCGGGCGGGAAGCGTACGGTCCGCTGGATCCGAAGCCGGTGATCGCGCAATACACCAGGCGCGGATTGAGCGCCTGCAGCCGCCGCGCGCCCACGCCCAGCTTCTCTTCCACGCCAGGGCGCATGTTCAGGATCAGGGCGTCGGCCCCGGCGACGAGCCGGTCCAGCACGGCCAGGCCTTCCGGTCGCGCATAGTCCAGCGTCAGGCTGCGCTTGTTGCGGTTGTGCGCCTGGAATTGCGGACTGTACAGGCCGCCCTTGAACGACCGGAACGGATCGCCGGCGCCGGGCCGCTCGATCTTGATCACGTCGGCGCCCAGCTCGCCCAGCAGCATGCCGGCCAGCGGCGCGGTGATGAAGTTGCCCAGGTCGAGGACCCGCATGCCATCCAGCACTCTCATCGGGCCGCTCCCAGTTCGGCCTGCAGGAAGCGTCGCGTGCGCGCATGCGCCGCATCGGCATCCTCGGCCGCGCCGCGCGTGTAGAAGCCGTGGTCGGCTTGCGGATAGCGGTGCAGCACGGCACGCGCGGGGGGCACGGACGAGGCCAGGACCGCCTCGATCCGGTCGACAACTTCGGCCGGCGCGTAACGGTCGCGGCCGCCGTAGTGCAGCATCAGCGGGCATCGCAGCGCGGCGACCTCGTCCAGATGCTGCTCGATGCCCACGCCGTAGAAGGCGACCGCGGCATCGATATCCAGACTGGCGGCCGCCCGGTACGCCAGCTTGCCGCCCAGGCACAGCCCCAGCACCGCCACGCGGCCCGAGAAGCCGGGCATGGCACGCACGTGCGCCACCGCTTGCCCGATGTCCTCGATACCGGCGGCCTCGTCGAAACGTTCCAGATACTCGAAGGCCCGCGCCACGCCAGGCTTGTCGTGGGCCAGCTCGACGCCGGGCTCCAGGCGCCAGAACAGGTCCGGCGCCAAGGCCAGGTAGCCCTCCGCCGCATAGCGGTCCGCCACCGCACGGATCGTATCGGTCACGCCGAAGATCTCCTGCAGGACGATCACCGCATGGCCATTGGGAACGGCGGGCACGCTCTTGTAGGCCTGGAAGACGCGGCCATCCGCCGCACGGATCGGTTCGATAGGGGAATGCATGGAGTCCTCGTTGGCGTCAGGCCAGGTAGTTGCCTTTCAGAATCTCGCGCGCGATGGAATTGCGATGGATCTCGGTGGTCCCGTAGCCGATCGACATGCCGCGCGCATCGCGGAAATAGCGCTCGAACGGATATTCCTCGGACAGGCCATAGGCGCCGGCCAGCTGCATGGCCTGGTTCGTGACCCGCACCGCCATTTCGTTGGCGTAGGTCTTGGCGATGGATACCTGGGCCACGGAATGCCGGCCTTGGTCCAGGCTCACAGCGGCCTCGTAGACCAGGGCGCGCGCCGCCTCGATATCGATCGCCATGTCGGCCAGCTTCCATTGCAGGCCCTGGTTGTCCGCCAGCGGCCGGCCGAACTGCACGCGGTCCTTCAGGTGCTGCACCGCTTGGGCCAACGCGGCCTGCGCCAGTCCCAGGCAGATGGGGGGATTGCCGATGATGCGGTCGGCGTCGAGCACCTGCAGCAGGTCGCGCATGCGGCCCGCCGGCAGCAGCAGGTTCTCCGCCGGCACCCTGCAATCCTGGAACACCAGCTCCGCCATGCCCGTGCCGCGCAGGCCCAGCAGGTCCAGGTGGCGGCCCACCGAAAACCCCGGCGTCGCACGCTCTACCAGCACGGCCCCCACGCCCTTCATTCCCGGCTCGTCGGTCAGGCGGACCAGCACCAGGAACACGTCGGCGACCTGCGCACCGCTGCACCACAGCTTGCTGCCGTTGATCACGTAGTGGTCGCCGTTCCTGACCGCCCTCGCCTGCACGTTGCCCACGTCCGAGCCCGCATTGGCCTCGGACATGCTCCAGGCCGCGTACCGCTCCGCCCTGGCGAACGCAGGCAGGTAGCGTTGCTTGATGTCTTCCGATCCGATGTGCAGGATGGCGCGCGGCGTGGCGCCGTCAGTGCAGGAAAACAGCATCGCCGTATTGGCGCACGAACGCGCCAGCTGCTCCACCACCAGCACCGTTTCCAGCAGGCCGAGCCCCGCGCCGCCATACGTCTCGGGCAGGAAGATGCCCGTGTAGCCGTGCTCGGCCAGCACCTTGAGGTTCTCGGCCGGCGGCCGGTATTCCTTGTCCGCACCGGCGGCCGCCGGCGCGAACCGGTCCTGCGCCAATGCGCCCACCGTGTCGCGGATAAGCCGCTGTTCTTCAGTCAGTTCCACTATTCGCCCTTTGCGCCCGTCAGTTTGATGATGCGGCCGTACTTCACCGATTCTTCTTCCATGAAACGCGCGAACGCCTCGGGACCGGACGGCGCCGGCTCGACGCCCAGCTCGGCCAGTTGCTTTTGCAGGTCAGGGCTTTGCAGCGCGCGGCGTATCTCCTCGCTGAGCCGCGCCACGAGCGCGGGCGGCGTCGACGCCGGCGCGACCACGCCGTACCAGGTCATGAATGCGAAATCGGGCAGGCCGGCCTCCGCCACGGTCGGAATGTCCGGCGCGATGGGCGAGCGCTTGGCGCCCGACACCGCCAGGCCGTTCAAGCGGCCGTTGCGCACCTGCGGCAAGCCGGTCGACATGCCGGTGAACATCACATCGACCTGTCCGCCCATCACGTCGGCGAGCGCCGGCGCCACGCCCTTGTAGGGCACGTGCACCAGGTCGATATTCGCCAGCGCACGCAACCATTCCATGGCGAGGTAGTGCGGCGTGCCGTTGCCGATCGAGGCATAGGTAATCTTGCCGGGCCGCGCGCGCGCAGCCTCGATAAGTCCCTTTACCGTGGATGGACCCGTCTTGGGATTCGCGACCAGGATGAAGGGAACGGAAACCAGCTGCGCCACCGGCGCGAAGTCCTTGCGCCAGTCGTAGGACAGCTTTTGTCCGAAGAAATAAGGATTGAGCACGTGCGAGTCGGTCACCAACCCGATCGTGTAGCCATCGCCCGGCGCGCGGGCCACCGCCTCGGTGCCGATGATGGTGCTGGCGCCGGGCCGGTTGTCGATGATGATGGGCTGTCCCAGGCTGTCGGACATCCGCTTGCCGACCGCACGCGCGACGATGTCCGTGCCTCCACCGGCGGGATAGGGCACGATGAAGCGGATAGGCTTGTCAGGCCATTCGGCATGCACCGGATGTGCCGCGTGCGCGCCCAGCAGCAGTCCCAGGGCCACCGCGGCGCGGGCCCATTTTCTTGCGATCGACATGGCGTCTCCTAACGACCGGCGTCGGCCGGCGTCTGGTCCTGGCGGCTGGCTTCCTCTTCGGTGCGCAGCCATATCTCGCGGGCGATGGGATTGCCCTGCTCTTCGACCAGGTGTCCCACCAGGCCGACCGCGCGTCCGATCACGGCGATGCCGCGCGCCGCTTTCCAGGAAATGCCCAGCTCGCAGCACAGGGCGCCGATGGCGCCCGTCGCGTTCACGGGCAGCGGCTTGTCGTAGGCGGCCTGCGCATGGCGTCCGATAGCCTGCATCAGTTCGAGGTAGCGCCCCGCATGGCCCTCCTGCGCGGCCACCTCGAACAACCGCGCCGTGCGGGGGTCCTGCGGCTTGTGCAGGTTGTGTCCGACACCGGGAATGGAGCGGCCCTTCGCGCGAAAGTCGGCCACGATATCGCGTGCCAGCGTGTCGGCGTCCGCGCCGTCATGCTGTTCCCAGGCCTCGTGCAGCATGCGCGCGGCGCCCTCGGCGGTGCCGGCGAAGGTGGTGCCCATGCCGCACAGGCCGGCCGCGACCGCGGCCTGCAGGGATTCCGGCGCGCCCAGGTAGACCAGCCGTGTGGCGATGGCCATGGGCGTCATGCCGTGTTCGACCAATGTGACCAGGATGGCGTTGAAGACCCGGGATTGATGCGCGTCGGGCAGGCGCCCGGTCATCTCCAGGTACGCCATATCGCCCAGATTGAGCGTGCCGATGACATCCTTCACCAGGTCCCGGCCCTGCACGAAGATGCGGTCGGGCGTGCTGCGGCCCATGCCGCTGCGGATAGGCTTATTGTGTTTATTCATGTTGTCTCCTGCCCCTTTTTTATGAGGCTTGGCGGGTGACATCGGTCACCTCTTGGAGACGAAAGATAGGCCAGGGCGTCAGACCCTGTCCAATAGACGGCCGTAATCCTCTGTATGCGGGAAACGCATAGTCCTCGCCGCGCGGCGAGGCGGAATAGGCCCTGCTAGCCCTCGGCCGCGATCTGGCGTATCGCTTGTTCGAACGCCTCTACCGGCTGCCCGCCGCTGACCAGATATTTTCGATTGAAGATGATCGCCGGCACGGCCTGGATGCCCAGGGCCGCATATTCCTGCTCCTCGGCGCGCACCTCGTCCGTATAGCGTCCGCTTTCCAGCACCTCGCGCGCACCGCCCTCATCCAGGCCTACCGAGCGCGCCGCTTCGATCAGGACCTCGTGATTGCTGGGATCTTTTCCGTCGGAATGGTAGGCCTGCAACAGCGCCATCTTCAGCGGCAACTGCTTGTCCTCAATACCGGCCCAATACAGCAACCGGTGCGCATCGAAAGTGTTATATGCCCGCGTGCGTTCGCCAAACCTGAACCCCACGCTCGCGCCACGCTCACGGATCATCGCCTGCGATTCAGCGATCTGCTCGGGCGTGCGCCCGTACTTCCTGCCGAGATAGTCCACCAGAGCTTCGCCCCCAGGCTGCATATCCGGATTCAGCTCGAAGGGGTGCATGGAAATCCGCGCATCCACCGCGTCGCCCACATTGGCCAGCGCCCGCTGCAGCGACGCCAGCCCGACCGCGCACCAGGGGCACGCCACATCGGATACGAAATCAATTTGCAGGGGTTGGGCCATGGTATCGACTCTGAATGGACTAGGATGAACGCAGCCGGCGACGGACGACAAGGAACGGCTCGCCAGGACGACATCCGATGAAGCCTGGCGACATGCCAGGACCGGCCCATCATCGTACCGCCATATCGGCCCGGGTTCATACGTGTGGCCAGACGCACATACTTGCGCGCCGCCCGATTGTTGGACTACAGCGGTATACGCCGGGCGGAGTGACACCACCGCGGAAGAAGCCCGAAATCCGCGCGGGTGCGCGTCGCTAACTCAGCGTTACATCGTACGGTCATCGTGTCCTGCTTCTTCGGACAGCCTCTCCACCGAGGCTATTCTCATTCAAGATTTCAGCACCAAAAGCGTGAGGTACGCCGCTATGAAGAAACACGTTGATCGACCAGACCACGACACTCCGGAATGGACAGACGAAACCACAGCGCGCGCTGTGCACATCGATGGTGTCCCAGAATCGCTTCAGCACAAGCTGCGGCGTCCGCATGGCCTGAACAAAGCACCCACGAAACTCCGAGCCTCCATGCGGCTCTCGCCCGATGTCCTGGAGACGTTCGCGCGACAGGACACGGCTCGCAGACGCGTATCGATTCCGCACTGAGGAAATATCTTTGGAGCGCAAACTGACTATCACCGCCCGCCACGATTGGGCTACCGCCCTGCGCGAAGCCGGCGCGGTAGCCGCCGAGGGTATGAAGCGCGGTACGTACCAGGGTGAAACGCTGAACTCCGAAACACCCAGCGCTTTCTTCTCCCGCATCACATCGAACCGTTGGGCGATGCTCGCCGAGCTACAGGGCGCTGGCAACGTCGGCGTGCGCGAACTTGCTCGCCGTCTAGGCCGTGACGTGAAGCGTGTGCACGATGACGCTACCGCGTTGGTCGAACTGGGACTGATCGAACGTTCGGAAACCGGCGCATTGTCATGCCCGTACGCGGATATCCACGTCGGTATGCATGTCTCTAGGCTTGCGGCATAGAACGAGAACCAGAAATTAAAAATTCGCTAAGTTATTGATTTTACTCGAGTTATTGGCGGACAGAGGGGGATTCGAACACCGAGCGGAAGCCCTCGTACTTCCTGGGATCTGCCAATTCGTAGGATAAATATAACAACAAATATAACAACGCTTGGTGACGCTTTTCTGCGATCGGACGGCGCGATTCGAGCGTTCACCGGCCCCAAGCCGGCCGCTGCCACAACTTGCAAGGGGTCCGCGACCGCCCGTCTTTACGGGGCGACGCGGAGATGAGCTCATGCGACCACCGCCACCGCGCGCCTAGAACGGCGCGGTTCCTATGGCCACGCCTGGTGCCTATCCGTATAATTCGGGCCCATGACAACGGTTGCGCCTCTTCCTCGATCTCGATCTAGCTATCGTCGCAAGCGTCCGACGGCCGTCTCCCTCTTCTCAGGGTGTGGCGGGTCAGACGCCGGCATCATCAATGCCGGGTTCGACGTTCTGATGGCAAATGACATCATCCCCTATGCCAGGGACGTTTACCTCGCAAATCATCCCACCACCGATTACGTGCTCGGGGACATCCGGAAGGTTCAGTCGTTCCCTCAGGCGGACCTCTTAGTTGGCTGTTACCCGTGTCAAGGTTTCAGCCAAGGCGGTGTTCGGGATCCTGGCCGGTCCATCAACTACCTCTATCTCGAATTCCGCCGGGCGCTAGCCGCAATTCGCCCGAAGGCGTTCATCGTCGAAAACGTGTCGGGAATGGTTCGGGAGAACTTCAGGCACCTGCTCGAAGACCAGTTACGCGTCTTCCGCCTGTGCGGCTATCGCGTCACGCATAGCGTGCTGAACGCGGCAGATTATGGTGTGCCGCAGGAACGGCGCCGTATCTTTATCGTCGGCATCAGGTCGGATTTTGGCCTGAAGTATTCTTTCCCGACCGAAAGCCATGGTCAAGGTCGGCCACATGCCACCAAGACCATAGGCGACGCACTGGCCGGCCTACCCCTTTGGCCGGAAGGTGAGTTCTATGCGAGGAGCTTTCATTGGTACTACCTCAGCCGAGACCGGCGGCGCGACTGGCTAGAACCGTCGAAGACGATAGTTAGCAATCCAAGACATATGCCGCTGCATCCGATCAGCCCGAAACTTATAAAAAGAGAGCACAACGTCTGGGAGTTTGAATCGGATGCTCCAGCTCGTCGTTTTTCGTATAGAGAGGCTGCTTGCCTGCAGGGCTTTTCAAAAGACTTGATATTTCCGGACACTGGGGTGGGGACCCTGGATATGCGGTACAAGGTCATCGGTAATGCCGTCCCGCCGCCGTTGTTTCACGCGGTCGCCGCGAATTTGCCTGACATCTGGGACTAGCTCAGCGTTTGGCTTCTAAAACTATCTGAGTCATTCTCCCAAGCGCCGCCCCATGTGTGTGACTGAAGTAGTCTCTATGGTTGGCGTTCTCGGCGATCCTTGTGAGCCGCAACCGATCTAGCGTGAGGCCGGCCCTATCAGTCAAGCTCGAGAACACGGCCGTTGCGCTGATCGGAAAAGGAACAGCAAAGGCGCGGATTGGAGGGACGAAGCTGAGTCGACTCAACCAGCGGCGGATTCGTACCAAAGCGCTATCGATATCCTGATCTTTCTCATGCCAGTCAGTGTCGCCGCACGCGCACTGACCGACGACAAATAGCGCGCCGCTACGTTCGTCCAAACGCTTCCAGACAACGAAGTCGAGTCCTTCGTCTTTGACATGTTCGAGGTCGGGCAAAGCCTCGGGTTGAGGATGCCACACCCATTCTCCTGTAGAGGCGTTAAGACGGCGCATCCCGTCCTCAAAGCCGGCGCTGGATTTTGGATGCTCGATCGTCGGGGCTCCCGTACGCAGAAAGTCCGCATCGTCACCTAGGAACGCCCGCACCGAGTCGGCAGCAAGCACCTCGAAGTACCGCACCAGCTCGACGTACGGGTGGGCCGTTATGCTTGGCGCTTGGCTTATCGCGAGGCAATATTCATAAACACCGGTGGTGCTCGCTGAATATTTGAGAGTGTTACCCTCCAACGAGAAGGGATACATGTCACCCAGCCAATGTATCCGCCTCTCAATTTCCTCCAGTGTTTCGCCCATTAGCTCTTCCAGTTGGAAGTCCCGGTCGACTTGGGCTCTGAGTGGATCTTCTACCGCGTCGTCGATATCGTCTTCGAACGCCTCGGCAATGCGTTCGTCTAACACCCCCACAGTAGTCGACACTACGGACTCAATGAGAGCGGCCATCTCAGCCTGGTCGGCGTTCTGTACGGCCTTTGTCAGCTGCCTCCTCGCAGCCCAGCCGAAGTTGTCAATCATCGGCATCCTCGTCTTCAAGTACTGCCGTCAATGTTTTGATCGCGGTGCTGGTGGACTTTCGGATATCGCGCACGATATCGATGAGCTCTTCCGCCTCCTGCTCCAGCACCTTTCGTTCACCCAAGATAGAGTTAACGGTACGAAGGTGCTGCCTGGCCTCGACTAACAACGAGGTAAGGCGGTCGACTGCCGGGCGGCTGAGGTCCTCGATTTGGTCAACCGAATATCCCTGTCGCAAGAGCTCACGCCGCTCCGGGACATTCAGGGAATATGCAAGCTTCCCTATCTCGCGCGAGTCCACCACCCTTGCGGGGATCTGCGCCTTCTTATCCCCGAACATATAGGCTAGGGCCAGCGCGGCATCAGGCTCCTTCCCTTGGGGTATGGGATTCTCGTCCGTGCTATATGATTCCAATTGGAGCCAGGTGCGGACACCCGAATACTGCAAGAGCGTATACACCCAAGAAAATGGGTACGACACATTGCTACCACGCCCACGCTTGGTGCTTGATGAGGGGTCAAATAACGCGCTTCTCTCAAGCTGCTTGACGAAGTTGTATCCCTCCAACAGCTTTGCGATGGTTTGGCTCTTGTCCCCCGTCAGATCTGCGATCTCCGACAACGTCAGATCGTCCGATTTAACGACGCGGGATACCCAGGCCGCCTTAGCAAATGAATCCCAGGGCTGAGACGAAACGATATGTCGCACACCGAGATACGCGGTGAGGCTCTTTGACTCAGACCGATCAAACGAAATCGTAGGAATCTCGCGCTTAGGTGACCAAGCCTCACCCTTCACCAGCTTTGCGATGTTGTCTCGCCGTTTATTTTGATTCCTAGCTCTGGGGTCGCTTGCAAGTATCAGGCAGGCAGCCAAGCGCCGATTGCCTTCCTTGACCGTGTAAGTCTCATCACCGTTATCCTCAACGACCAAAGGCTCGGCTTCGAAGTAGCCGTTAATCGCCAATGAACTTATGACGTCCTCAACGCCAAAGTTCGTGACGATCCAATCCAATACCTCCTGTTGGTTTCGGAATCCTTCGTCCACGCCTCCGAAGCGAGGGTTGTATTCATCCAATAACAAACGGCTCAGCGGAACCTTGAGGTTCTGTCCACGTTCTGGGACCTTCGGAGAATTCACTTTTTTGCGTGCGACCATTGGCACAAATCCATAGGGGAGCGTGAGTGACAGCTGCCCGACTGCAGGGAGGCAACCGAGTGTAGACGCGGTGAGGACCGGGCTATCCCACCAAAAACGGGCAAATGCCGCGTCATTTTGCGTCATCTAGCTTGGCCCAAATATCTTACCGGACTCGACGTCGCCGTTGCCGAACCTACGGGCGCGCCAGTGCGTCGAAAGCGACCCATTTAGCGGGCGGGCGAGGTGGGGGGATGACCGCGCGCGCCGGGCCCGGCCCGGCCGTGGTACGCCTGCGGCGGCGCCGGCGGGCGGCGAGGCCCCTCCGGCCGCGCTACAGGCCCGCTGGCGCGCGATCGACGCGCTACGATGGGTAAGGAGACCCAGACACCCAGGAGCGCGCCATGTGTGGCCGTATCGTGCAGAAGCGAAACCGCGACGACTACCTCGAAGGGCTGATTCGGGCGCCGCGGGCTGACGCACTATTCCCGCCTGCCCCTGCCGGGCCGCGCTACAACATCCCGCCAGGCAGCCGGCCCCTGGCGCTGCACCAGTTCGACGGGCATTTGCAGTTCGAGCGCATTTTCTGGGGATACAAGCCCGCCAACTGGCGCAAGCCGGCGATCAGCAACGCCAAGATCGAGACCATCGTCGCCGGCCGGTGGCCGTGGGCGTGGCTGATGAAGCAGAACGGGCGGACGATTGTTCCGGCGGACGGCTGGTACGAATGGAAGTGGTTGACCGACGATCCGAAGGGGCCGAAGCAGCCGTACTACATCCACCACGCCAACGAAGAGCCGTTATTCTTCGCCGTGCTCTGCGACTGGCGGCCGGGCCGGGAGCATGGGAAAGTGAGTGGCATGGTCATCGTCACGCACAACAGCAGGGGCGGTATGGTGGACCTCCACGACCGGCCTGGTCGCGCTGCGGCCGGATCTGGCAACGGAGTGGCTGGGGCCGACCACCACGCCAGAGCGAGCACGCGAGATCCTGGGGCGCCGCTTGCGGGAAACCCAGTTCACCTGGCACAAGGTGCGGCGAGCTTATACGCGCGGTCTCGCGCCTTTGCATTGCGGATCTGCAGGTCGCTCAGCTTCGCCAGGGCTCCCATGTAGCACTCCTGTTGTTATTTTTCCGGCCAACGGCCACCAGACCGAAAGATAACAACAAAAATAACAACAAGTGAAGGGGTCACAACGGGGCAACGTGAGGCAACGCGGGGCAAACAAAAACCCGCAGAAACACTGTTCATGCGGGTTTTGGGGCAACGCGGGGCAACCTGAGTAATATTCTTGGCGGACAGAGGGGGATTCGAACCCCCGATACGCTTTTGACGTATACACGCTTTCCAGGCGTGCGCCTTCAACCGCTCGGCCACCTGTCCTGATCCGGTACTGCTTCGGGGCGCTGCGACAGCACGGGCACCCCTGATCTTGGTTGCCGTTTCGAAAAACTTCGCAAAACGGCAATCCGCGATTCTAGCAGACTCCCGGGCCGGCTGTCTTGCGGGCCGGGCGGGCCGGGCGGGCCGGGTGGGCCTCGCGGGCCGCGTCCGGAGCCCAGGACAACCCCGCCCCTTCAGGGCCGCCCGAACACCACCGTCTCGCTGGATTCCACCTTGCAGAACCGCCCAATGCTGCCCATGGAATTGGCGTGCTCCTGCGCGCTATGCGCCGCGCAGAGATCCTCCAGCACGATCATTTCATAGTCCCGATCATGCCCATCGCGCACGGCGGCCTGCACGACCGCCTGCGTCGACACCCCCGAACAATAGATCCGCTGGATGTTCTGCGCGCGGAGCTGCGCTTCCAGCGTGGTCGAATAGAACGGGCTGATACGATGCTTCACGACCTGCACGTCGCCGACCCGCTGTTCAAGGTCGGGGTGAATCTCCGTCCCCCAGCTACCCAGCTTGAACAACCCAAGCTGCGGCGCCGCCGAGAACACCTGCGAGCCTTCCGGGCATTCCGGATAGCCTTCGGAAAAGCCGACCCGCACGAAACCCACGGCGATGCCGGCGGCGCGCGCCTTGGCGATGGCCTTGGCGGTCTTGGCGACCAGTTGCCGCCCCTGCACCTGCTCCGCCAGGGGCCCCTTGCCATTCGGGCCGTCCGCGTGGACCAGATCGTTCTGCATGTCCAGAACGAGAAAGATGGAAGTCGGTTGTCGCATGGCGCTGTCCTCAATTCAACTCAAACAAGAATCGACAGTACGCGGACGGCCGGGTTCCTCCCGACCTGCAACACAGGCGTTAAAACAAAACGCCGGGAAAAGAAGCAAAGCGCCCGTCACGCATCGGCGGCCGTCATCGCCAGATACCCTTCCACCCCCGCGAGCACCGTCTCCGTCTGCACGGCATGCGCGAAACGGAACGCATCGCCATACACCGTCTCGTCCGGGAATTCGGATATCAGTACCAGGGGCACATCCTCGCCCACGCCTTCGGTGCGTTGCACCGGAATCCCATGCATCACATCGACATTGCGTTGCAGCGCATGCGTTTCGAACATGCGGAGCTGGCGCGCGTTGTATTCGACCAGTCCCGGCACGCGTTCCGCAAGCCGAGCCGTGACATGGGAGAGCAGCGTATTCGCCTCGTCCAGCCAGCCGGGATGATGCCGCATGACCAGGAAAAAGCCCTTGGGCACCGTCCACAGCTCGAAGCTGCGCGGCAGATAGCCGGACAGGGGACGCGTCCACTCATGCGCGGGATAGCCGTGCAGATTGATATGCAACTCGGCCCTGCTGATCTCGTAAGCCTTGCGGCGCGCCTCGCGCTCGTACCAGGGCGCGCGCTCGCGATACGCCAGGTCATCGCCCAGCGCGGAATAGCGCGCCGCGTGCGACATATGGCGCGGATTGTGCTGGCACAACTCACGATGCAGCGCATAACCGTCGGGATTTTCGGACGCGAACAGAACGAAATGCGCCCCCGGCTGGTCTTTCAGTACCTGGGCCGCGCGCAAGGCGCCGACCACGCCAGACGTCTCGTTGGCATGCTGGCCGCCCGAGATCACGACCGGCTTGTTCGCACCCTTGACGTAGGTACAGAGCACCGGCCTGCCCTGCCGCGTGCGCGCCGTGTAGGGCTCTCCACCGATCAGCGCCATCTCGTGCGCGATGCGCCCGAACGACAGCGCGCCATCCACCTGGTCCAGCGGCGTCCCCGTGCCATCCGGCGTCGTCGCGACCACCGCCGGGAACGGCTTCAGCTCGACCCGCACGCGCGCCGGCCCATCCACGCGCCGGACGTCCGGCACGATCTGGCCCGGCTGCAGGCCGCGATTGCCGAGCGGACGCCCGGAATGGCGCTGGAAAATCTCCAGCAGGCCGAAATACAGGTCTTCATGCAGCGCCTCGACCGTGCTGATGACGTCGTCGTGATAATGCAGGTCGCGCTCGATGGCGGGGATGTCGACCCGGATGTCCAGCCGTTCGAAATACGGTTCCTTGTCGCCCCACGCATGGGCACGCACCGCGCCGACGATCTCGTCGAACACCTGCGCGAATTCCGTTGCCCTGGCCTCGTCGATTTCCACGCCGTCCGTGCGCCCTTCGACGCGCACCCAGCCGGTCGGCGACAGGTTCACCACGCCAGCGTGGTCCTCGGCGACGCGATTCGGCGCGAACACGCGCGCGGTTTCCGTGCGGCCATCGGCATAGGTCAGCGTCACCTCATAGTGCAGGTCCGCATCGCCGGCCACGAATTCCAGGTCCGCATCGCCCAGCATGCCAGCCAGGGGATAGGCTTCCAGCGTGAAACGGCGCTGCACCGCCTCTTGCCGCACGGGGTAGCGCACCGCCACGGATTCCAGGCCATCGCGGTCCACTTCCTCCAGGAAGAAATGCACCAGCGGCTTGTAGGCGCTGCGAAACACAGCCGTCACGCCCGCGGCCGCCAGACGGCGCTCCGCCGCGCGCCGGGCGGTTTCGTCTTCGAACAGCCAGGCCTGCACGCGCGCGCCGCGGTATTCCTCCGCCGAAAACTCGCGCACCCAGTCATCCAGCGTGCGGTCGATCACCCTGTCCAGCAAAACAGTCATGGCTTATACCTTTCCAGTCGGATCCAGGCGATCCCGTAGCCAATCACCCAGCAGGTTCAATCCCAATACGGTCAGCATGATGGCCAGGCCAGGAAACACACTGACCCACCACGCGGTCTGCAGATAAGTACGCCCATCGGCCAGCATCCCGCCCCAGCTGGGTATGGTCGGATCCACGCCCAGGCCCAGGAAGGTCAGGCTGCTTTCCAGCAGGATGTTGGTCGCGACGTTCAGCGCCATCAGGATGATCAGCGGCCCCAACAGGTTCGGCACGATGTGATGCCGCATCATGGCCACGTCGCGCACGCCGAAGGCCCGCGCGGCCTGCACGAACTCGCGCTCCCGCAGGGCCAGCACCTGCCCTCGCACCAGGCGCGCGTACTGCACCCACTGCGAGATCACCATGAAGAAAATCACGTTGAACAGCCCACCGCCCAGGATGGAGATGAAGGTAATCGCCACCAGGATGAAGGGCAGCGCCAGCTGCACGTCGGCGAAGCGCATCACGATCACGTCCCAGAACCCGCGGTAATACCCGGCGATCAAGCCCATCACGGTGCCGAGCAGCGCGCCGAAGATCACGGATACGAAGCCGGCGGTGAGCGAGATCTGACCGCCCACCACCACGCGCGCCAGCACATCCCGGCCCAGCGGATCGGTGCCCAGCACGTGCGCCAGGCTCTGGAACGGCGGCGTCAGGCGCGCGGACAGGTCCATGGCCTCGCCGCCGTCGGGAAAGAGCCAGCCGGACAGCAGCACGGCCAGCACCACCGCCGCGGTCAGCACCACGCCCATCACGAATTCCAGCGAGCGGAAGCGGTTGCGCGAGCGGCGCTTGCCCGCGCCTTCGGTCAGCGTCGTTTGCATAGGTTCAGCGGATGCGGATGCGCGGATCGACGATGCCGTAGGCGATGTCGACCAGCAGGTTGACGATGATGATGACCAGCGCCAGCACGGTCACCGCGCCCTGCAGCACCGGATAGTCGCGTGCCGCGATGGCGTCGAAGGCCAGTGTGCCCATGCCCGGCCAGTTGAAGACTTTCTCGATCACGACGATGCCGCCGATCAGCCCGCCGAACTGCAGGCCGATATAGGTGATCAGGGGAATCGAGCAATTGCGCAGCGCGTGCTTGTACAGCACCACGCGTTCGCGCAAGCCCTTGCTGCGCGCCACCATCACGTATTGCGCCGACAAGGTCTCCAGCATGGTCGTGCGCACCAGCCGCACGTTCGTTGCGCTCAGGATCACGCCCATGGTCAGGGCCGGCATGATCAGGCTGACGGGTCCGTCCCAACCCGACGGTGGCAGCAGCGGGAAGGTGATGGACAGGAGCAGCACCAGCATCAATGCCAGCCAGAAGTTCGGAAAGGACAGGCCCACCAGCGACAGTATGCGTATCGCCTGGTCCGCGGCCTTGCCCTTGTGCACGGCGGCGTGCACGCCCAGCGGGATGGAAACCACCAGGGACAGTGCCAGCGACACGAAGGCCAGCAACAGCGTGGCCGGCAAGGCATCGCCGATCAGGTGCCCAACCGACGTCCCGCCCATGAAGCTGCGCCCGAAGTCGCCGGTCACGATGCCATGCATGTACGACAGGTATTGCACGTAGAACGGCCGGTTCAGGCCCAGCGCCTGGCGGATGTTCTGCAGGTCCTGCTCGGTGACGCTGCCCGCGCCCTGGCTGAGCATGATGGCGGGATCGCCGGTCATGCGCACGGCCCAGGAAACGAGCAGCGTGACCGCGACGATCACGAAGACCGCCTGCAGGACGCGCTTGATCAAAAAGCCGATCATCGCTTCAATCGACGCTGGCGTCGACGAAACGGAAGCGGATGTCGCCAGGCACGCTCAGGTTCTTCACGCGCTTGTTGATGCCCACCACGGTATCCAGCGCATACAAGGGCATTTCCAGCGCGTTGTCCGCCACATAGGCCGCGATCTCACGCAAGGTCTCCTGCCGCTCATCGACCTTGTAGGTGTTGCGTTGGGCTTCGAGCATGGCGTCCAGCTTGGCGTCCTTGTCGTAGGGATTCCATTTCTGGCCGGAGTGGTACATCAGGTAGGCGGTGTTGTCGTAGTCGTACGTCCAGCCGCCCCAGTACATCTGCCACATCTCGCCCGTCTTGCCCTGCGGGATGATGTCGTTGATCAGCACCGGGGTTTCGTAGGGCTTGATGGTCGTCTTGATGCCCACGCCCTGCAGATAGCCGGCGATGGCCTGCGCCACTTCGCGGAACTGCGAGTCGCTGCCGCGGATATCCAGCTGGATCGCCGCGCCCGGCTTGACGCCGGCCTTGGCCAGCAGCTTCTTGGCTTCCGCCGGGCTGAAGGGCAGCGGCTTGAGCGCCGGATCGTAGCCGAACGACAGATCGCCCTGGAAACTGGCGATGGGCTTGGCGTAGCCCAGCAGCAACTGCTTGATGATGGCATCGCGATCGACCGCCATGATCAGCGCGCGCCGCACGTCGCGATCCTTGGTGATGCCGCGCGACGTGTCGTAGCGCGCCACGACCGTACCGGGGCCGCTGGTGCTGACGATGGTGGCGTTGCTGGACTTCTTGATGGTGTCGACCAAACCCAGCGGAACGGCGGTGGCGATGTCCACGCGGCCGGCCTGCAGCTCGGCCACCTGCGTGGCCGGCTCGGCGATGAAGCGGTACACCACCTGGTCCAGCTTGGGCTTGCCGCCCCAGTACTCGTCATTGCGCGCCAGCGTCAGGCTGATCTTGGGCTTGTACTCCACGAACTTGAACGGCCCCGTGCCCACCGGGTGCTCATTGAAATAGGCGTCGCCCTTCTCCTGGATGTACTTGGGCGGCACGATCATGCCGCCATAGCCGGCGAGCTTGGTCAGGATGACGGGGTCGGGCCGCTTCATCATGAAATCGACCGTGTGCGCATCCACCACCACCACCTTGTCGATGGAGTTGTAGTTGGATTGCTGCGGACCCTTCGCGCCTTCCGCGCCCAGCAGGCGGTCGAAGGTGAACTTGACCGCGTTCGCGTCGAACGGCTCGCCGTCGTGGAACTTGACGTTCTCGCGCAGCTTGAAGCGGATGCGCGTGTCGTTGTCCAGGAATTCCCAGCTGGTGGCCAGCCCCGGCTGCAGCTTCATGTCCGCGCCGCGCATCGTCAGGCCGTCGTACAGATTGCTGCCCACCGATCCCCACCAGGTCACGAAGGTGTCGATGGGGTCCCAGCTGCCGGCGTCCTGGGTGATGGCGACGTTCAGCGTGCCGGCGGCATGCGCCGGTGCGGCAGCGGCCAGCGCGCCGCCGATGGCGAGCGCCGCGCCAAGCGCGCGGGCGGTCTTGGTGAAGGTAAACATGAGCGCCTCCAGGGACGTTGGGTTCGTCGATGACGATAAGGGAAAAAGTGCGCGCGCCATGGTCGTCAGGCAGCCTGGGCCACCAGGTGCCCCGGCGCGACTTCGATCAAGGGCACGATCGGCGGCGCGTCGCCGACGCGGCGCACCGGACTGGGGATTTCTCCCGCGATCAGCGTGGTATCGATGTGCCGCCCCGGCTCGGCCACGGGCACCGCCGCGAGCAGCTTGCGTGTGTAGGGATGCCGCGGCGTTTCGAAGATGTCGCGCCGCCGGCCCATCTCGACGATCTGGCCCAGGTACATGACGGCGACACGGTGGCTGACCTTCTCCACCACCGCCATGTCATGCGTGATGAACAGGTACGACAGCCGGCGATCCTTCTGCAGGTCCATCAGCAGGTTCAGGATCTGCGCCTGTATCGACACGTCGAGCGCGGACACGGATTCATCGGCGATGATCAGGCTGGGATTGCTGGCCAGCGCCCGCGCGATGCAGACGCGCTGCCGCTGGCCACCGGAAAATTCGTGCGGATAGCGGCGCGCGTGCTCGGGGCGCAGCCCGACCTGTTCCAGCAGCTCCGCCACTCGGGCGGCGACGGCTTTTTCGCCCGCCAGCAGGCCATGCGTGACGATGGGCTCGGCGATGCTGAACCCCACGGTCTTGCGCGGATCCAGCGACGCATAGGGATCCTGGAAGATGTATTGGATCTGCTGCCGCAGCCGCTGCCGCGCGGCGCCGTCCATGGCGAAGAGGTCGCGGCCCTGGTACAGCACCTGCCCGCTGCTGGGCTCGACCAGCTGCTGCAGCGTCTTGCCGATGGTCGACTTGCCGCTGCCCGACTCCCCCACCAGCGCCAGGGTCTCGCCGGGATAGATGTCGAAGCTGACGCCTTCCACCGCATGGACCCGGTGCGTGACGCGTCCCAGGAAGCCGCGCCCGACGTCGAAGCGTGTGGTCAGGTCCCGGACGCTGAGCAAGGGCTGGCTGTAGTCGGCCGTATCCTGCTCGTGGGTCGCGCCGACCTCGCGCAGGACGTCGCCGTCCAGCACGGTCTGCGGCGTGCGCAGGGGCAGGTCGCGGCCCGTCATGCTGCCCAACCGCGGCACGGCGGCGAGCAGCGCGCGGGTATAAGGGTGTTCCGGCGCGCGGAAAATGCGCTCGACGGGTCCCTGCTCCACCTTGCGCCCACGCAGCATGACGACCACGTCGTCGGCCATCTCGGCCACCACGCCCATGTCGTGCGTGATGAAAATCACCGCGGTGCCCAGGTCGCGCTGCAGCTCGCGGATGGTGTTCAGGATCTGCGCCTGGATGGTCACATCCAGCGCCGTCGTGGGCTCGTCGGCGATCAGCAGGCGCGGGCGGCACGACAGGGCCATCGCGATCATCACCCGCTGGCGCATGCCGCCGGAAAGCTGGTGGGGGTAACGATCCAGCATCTGCGCCGCGTCGGGCAGCCGCACTTTCTGCAACAAGGCGAGCGCCGCCTCCCGCGCCGCGCCGCGCGAGAGCTGCTGATGCAGGATGATGGCCTCGGTGACCTGATCGCCGACCGTGAACACCGGATTCAGCGAGGTCATCGGCTCCTGGAAGATCATCGCCACGTCGTTGCCGCGGATGGCGCGCATGTCGTCGTCGGACGCCCGCGTCAGGTCGAGCTCGCGGCCCGCCTTGTCGCGCAGCAGGATGCTGCCGGCGACGATGCGGCCGCCGGTGTAGTCGGTCAGCCGCATGATCGCCATGGACGTCACCGACTTGCCGGAACCCGATTCGCCGACGATGGCCAGCGTCCGGCCGGGGTATACCTCGAAGTCAAGCTGGTCGACGGCGCGGAACGCGCCTTCTTCGGTGGAAAATTCCACCGACACCCCGCGGAGTGTAAGCAGCGGCGAAGTCGTATCTGCGGGCGTAGGCAAGGAAAAAGGCCAAGCGTGAAGAAACCAGGATGTTAACGATTTATCGGTAAATCTTGAACAAGCCCCGGCGCGTGCGGGCCTCGGGGGAAACCCTGCTTGCGCGGTGCACAAAAAAAGGGGCCTCCGCCCCTTTTTGCCGCGCCCGCCGGCGTCAGATCGTCAGTTCCCGGAAGGCCAGCGTATGCCCGTCGGCGTCCGTTTCTTCCATCCGCACCTTGAAGCCCCACAGGCGCGCCAGGTGTTTCATCACTTGGTCGGCTTCCTCCGGCACCAGCGGCCGGCCCCGCGTCTGCTGATGTCGCAGCACCAGCGAGCGATCCGTATCGCGGTTGTACTGCAATACCTGGACGTCGGGCACCAGGTTGTCGCGATTATGCTGTTCCGCCAGCAGCTTGCGCACATGGCGATAGCCGTCGTCGTCGTGGATGGCGACCACTTCCAGCTGCGGATTCTGCTCGTGATCGGAGATCGCGAAGAAACGGAAATCGCGGATGAGCTTGGGCGACAGGTACTGGGAGATGAAGGACTCGTCCTTGAAATTCCGCATGGCGAAGTCCAGGGTCTTCAGCCAGTCGGCCCCGGCGATGTCCGGGAACCAGCGGCGGTCCTCTTCCGTGGGGTTTTCGCAGATGCGCCGGATGTCGGTCATCATGGCGAAGCCCAGGGCGTAGGGATTGATACCGCCGTAGCCGCGCTGATCGAAGCCGCGCTGACTTACCACGCTGGTATGGCTGTGCAGGAATTCGATCATGAAGCCATCGTCGACCAGCCCTTTTTCATGCAGGCGGTTCAGGATGGTGTAGTGCCAGAAGGTGGCCCAGCCTTCGTTCATCACCTTGGTCTGCATCTGCGGGTAGTAGTACTGCGCCACCTTGCGGACGATGCGGACCAGCTCGCGCTGCCAGGTCTGCAGCTTGGGCGAATACTTCTCGATGAAATAGAGGATGTTTTCCTCGGGCTCCGCCGGAAACACGGTTTTCCTGGCCGTATCCTGCTGCTCGGCCTTGGGCACGGTGCGCCACAGGTCGTTGAACTGCACGCGCTGGTATTCCTCGCGGTCGGCCACACGCTGCAGCTCTTCCTTGTAGGAAACCGGATTGGGCCGCTTGTAGCGGTCGACGCCATGGGACGACAGCGCATGGCAGGAATCGATGATTTCCTCCACCGCCTCGATGCCATAGCGCTCTTCGCAGGCCATGACGTAGTTCCGCGCGAACACCAGGTAATCCAGCACGCCTTCGGCGTCGGTCCACTGGCGGAACAGGTAGTTTCCCTTGAAGAAGGAATTATGGCCATAGCAGGCATGCGCGATCACCAGCGCCTGCATCGCCATGGAGTTTTCTTCCATCAGATAGGAGATGCAGGGGTTGGAATTGATGACGATCTCGTAGGCCAGCCCCTGCACGCCGCGCCGGTATGCCTGTTCGTTGAGGATGAACTCTTTGCCGTACGACCAGTGCGGATAGCCCACCGGCAGGCCGGCGGACGCATACGCGTCCAGCATCTGCTCGGACGTGATGATCTCGATCTGGTTGGGGTAGGTGTCCAGCTTGAACTCGGCCGCGACCTCGGCGATGGCTTCGTCGTAACGGCGGATCAGGTCGAAGGTCCACTCGGATCCCGTGGAGATGGGCTCGACCGAACGGTCAGACCGCGGCCCTTCCAGCTTGCTGAGTACACTGCTCATGCTACGGCCTCCTTCCTAAACAGCTCGTGGAAGACGGAGAAAATCTCGCCACGTTCGGAGATGCGTCGCATGACGAAATGCTCCGCTGGCTCACGTTCGTACTCCGCCCACAGGCTGCTCTTGCGCACGTCATGGGTGTCGTGGATTTCGATATAGGCGAAATACCGCGCCGCCGTCAGCAGATGCTCGGACAGATACCGCGCGCTGCGCGCCGCGTCCGCGCCGAAGGAATCGCCGTCGCTGGCCTGCGCGGCATAGATGTTCCAGGTGGACGGCGAATAGCGCTTTTCGATGATGTCGTTCATGAGCTCCAGGGCCGACAGCACCACGGTGCCGCCGCTCTTGGGATCATGGAAGAACGTGTCTTCGTCGACTTCCTCCGCGTTGTCCGTATGGCGGATGAAGACCAGCTCGACACGCTCGTACTTGCGCATCAGGAACAGGTACAGCAGGGTGAAGAAGCGCTTGGCGAGGTCTTTCTTGTTCTCATCCATGGACCCCGAGACGTCCATCAGGCAGAACATGACCGCGCGCGCCATGGGTACGGCCACGGACACGCGATGCCGGTAGCGCAGGTCGATTTCGTCCAGGAAGGGCACGCGCGCGACGCGCTCCCGCGCCGATTCGACTTCGGCGCGCGCGGCTTCCAGCAGCGCCACGGACGCGCCGCCGCGTTCCAGCTCTTCCAGCTTGTCTTCGGCTTCGGTCAGTTCGCGGCGGGCGCCGATGCTCAGCGCGATACGCCGCGACAGGGAAGCCTTCAGGGTGCGTCCCACCGCCAGCGAACTGGGCGAACCGCTCGTGGTGTAGCCCGCCCGGTGCCACTTCTTCTGGTGCACGTCGCCCAGCTGGTTGCGCGCCAGATGCGGTAGTTCCAGATCCTCGAAGAAGAAGTTCAGGAACTCGGCCCGCGACAGGGTGAAGGTGAACTGGTCCACCGAATCGCCTTCGCCCGGATCGCCGCGGCCGCCACCCTGCCCGCCCCCGTCGGGACGGTCGATGGTGTCGCCCTTGGCGAATTCCCGGTTGCCCGGATGCACGATTTCGCGGTCCCCGCCGGCGCCATGGCGCAGCCGGGGCTCGGAGATATCCCGGGTGGGAAGGTTGATCTCCCCACCCTGGTCCATCTCTTCGATCGAGCGCTCGCGTATCAGGTCCCGCACCGCCTTACGAACCTGGGTTTTGTAGCGCCGCAGGAACCGCTCGCGGTTCACGGTGCTCTTGTTGCGTCCGTTGAGACGACGATCGATAAGTGAATTCATACTACCTCGCTCAGGAGGACTTTCTCACCCGCAAGTACCACTCGCACAACAGGCGAACCTGCTTTTCGGTATAGCCCTTTTCGACCATACGCTCGACGAAGCTCTGGTGCTTGCTCTTGTCCTCGGCCGACGCCTTGGCATTGAAGGAGATGACCGGCAGCAGGTCTTCCGTGTTCGAGAACATCTTCTTCTCGATAACTTCGCGCAGCTTCTCGTAGCTGGTCCACGTGGGATTGCGGCCGCTGTTGTTGGCGCGGGCGCGCAGCACGAAGTTGACGATTTCGTTGCGGAAATCCTTGGGATTGGCGATCCCGGCCGGTTTCTCGATCTTTTCCAGTTCGTCGTTCAGGGCCGACCGGTCGAAGCTTTCGCCAGTTTCCGGATCGCGGAATTCCTCGTCCTGGATCCAGCAGTCGGCGAAGGTCACGTAGCGGTCGAAAATGTTCTGCCCGTACTCGGAATAGGATTCCAGGTAGGCCGTCTGGATTTCCTTGCCGATGAACTCGGCATAGCGCGGCGCCAGGTAGCCCTTGATGAACTCCAGATAGCGGCGGCGCGTGTCTTCCGGGAAATCCTCGCGGGCGATGCGCTGTTCCAGGACGTACATCAGGTGCACGGGGTTGGCCGCCACCTCGGTCTGGTCGTAGTTGAAGACGCTGGACAGGATCTTGTACGCGAAACGGGTCGACACGCCGTTCATGCCCTCATCCGTCCCTGCATAATCCTTGTATTCCTGCAGGGCCTTGGCCTTGGGGTCGACGTCCTTCAGGCTTTCGCCGTCATACACGCGCATCTTTGAATAGATGCTGGAATTCTCCGGCTCCTTGAGGCGGGTCAGCACCGAGAACTGCGCCATCATGTCCAGCGTTCCGGGCGCGCACGGGGCTTCGGCCAGCGAGCTGTTATGCAGCAGCTTGCTGTAGATCTGGATTTCTTCCGTCACCTGCAGGCAGTACGGCACCTTGACGATGTAGATACGGTCCAGGAAGGCTTCGTTGTGGCGGTTGTTGCGGAACGTCTGCCATTCGGACTCGTTGGAGTGCGCCAGGATGCTGCCATTGAACGGAATCGCGGAAAAACCCTCGGTACCCTTGAAGTTGCCTTCCTGCGTGGCCGTCAGCAGGGGATGCAGCATCTTGATGGGCGCCTTGAACATTTCCACGAATTCCAGCAGCCCCTGATTGGCCAGGCACAGGCCGCCGGAGTAGCTGTAGGCGTCCGGATCGTCTTGCGAAAAACGATCCAGCTTGCGGATATCCACCTTGCCCACCAGGGACGAAATATCCTGGTTGTTCTCGTCGCCCGGCTCGGTCTTGGCGATGGCCACCTGGCGCAGCACGGAAGGATTCACGCGCACCACGCGGAATTGCGAGATATCGCCATCGAATTCGCGCAGCCGCTTGACCGCCCACGGCGACATGATGCCGCTCAGGTAACGACGCGGTATGCCGTAATCCTGTTCCAGCGTGTCGGCGAAACGATTGGGGTTGAACAGGCCCAGCGGCGTCTCGTTGACGGGCGAGCCCTTCAGGCAGTAGATCGGGTAGCTTTCCATGAGCGTCTTCAGACGCTCGGCGATGGAGGACTTTCCGCCGCCCACCGGGCCCAGCAGATAGAGAATCTGCTTGCGTTCTTCCAGACCCTGCGCGGCATGCTTGAAGAACGAAACGATCTGGGCGATCACGTCCTCCATGCCGAAGAATTCCTTGAAGGCCGGATAACGGCGGATCACCCTGTTGGAGAACAAGCGGGACAGCCGCAGGTCGTTGCGAGTGTCGACGAGTTCGGGTTCACCGATCGCAGCGAGCATTCGTTCCGCGGGGCTGGCGTAGACCATGGGGTCACGCTTGCACAGGTTCAGGTATTCCTCGAGCGAGAGCTCGGTTTCCTGCTCACGGGCATACTGCGATTTGAAGCCTTCGACGATGTTCAGCATCGGGATACCTCCAACAACATCAGAAAAGGGCTAGCCGTCCGTCAACCTCATTGTGTGCCCTATTTGCATCCATGTCGCCAGTGGTCTTCACCATACACAGATTAGAGGTGACGCTATGTTGCTTTCCCCACACACAGCTTTTGCAACGGAAATACGGCCCTATGATTTAGTCCTATTTCGAGCGTCTCAAGTTCCGCTCGGGTAAACGACTGAAATTATTTTTGGAAAGCGTTTGGTTCCCCTTCATACCGTTTCGAAAAATCATGGCATCGCGGCTTTAAACAACCGCCTGATTCAGGCGCCCGGCAAGCCCGAGACGGTGGACACCCGCATCATGCGTTCGACGTAGCGCGCGATCGTGTCGATCTCCAAGTTCACTTTGTCGCCTACGTTTACGTTACGCAACGTGGTCATGTTTTGGGTATGGGGAATTACGTTAATGGTGATGTCACTACCCTCCGCACCGTCCTGTACGCCATTTACCGTAAGGCTGATGCCATTCACCGTAACAGAGCCTTTGTAGGCCAGGTATTTGGCCATTTCGTTTGGCGCGCGGATGATAAGCTCCCGCGATTCTCCTATCGGCGCATACGCAACGACGGTACCCAAACCGTCCACATGGCCGGAAACCAGATGGCCGCCCAGGGCATCTCCGACACGCAGCGCTTTCTCCAGATTCACTTCACCAGTACGGTCCAGGCCGGCTGTCAGACGCAAGCTTTCGCGCGAAATATCGATTTCGAAGCTGTGGCCATCCAAGGCGACCACGGTCATGCAGGCGCCCTGCACAGCGATCGAGTCGCCCAGCTGCACGTCGGCCAGCCCCAAATCGGCCGCATCGATGCGCACGCGGGCGCCGCCGCCGCCATCCTTCGATTCATAGGGCTGCACTTGCACGATGCGGCCCACTGCCGCGACGATGCCGGTAAACATAAAAAATGCTCCTGGATAGAACTTTGACTGGGATATCGGCGCCGTCGCCAGATAGTGCGCATACGGCGCGCCCAGGCCTGTTGGCCCGTTGACGATAGGCTACACCGCGAAAGTCTCAACGGGGGTTGGCAGCACTCAGCAATGCCTGCCAGCGATCGGCGAAACGCCCCCGCAGGCGCACGTCGCCACCGATCGGCAGCGCGTCGATGAACTCGAAACGCCGGGCGTCGGCGAGGTCGGAAAGCATGGGCAGCTTAACCATGGCGTAGGCATCGCCCAGCAATACCGGGGCGATATACGCCAGGATCTCATCCACGCAGCCGGCGGACAGCAGCGCGCCAGTCAAGCCCGCGCCGGCTTCGACGTGGACCTCGTTGACGTGTTGGCGCGCCATCCAGCGCAACATGGCGTGCAGGTCGACACGGCCCGGCTCCGGGCCTGGCAGCACGATGACCCGGGCATTGCGCCGTCGCAGGCGCTCCGCCTTGACCGGGTCGTCATGGGCTGTGAAGACCCACACTTCCTCGCCGTCGAACAGGCGCGCGGATTCGGAGATCTGCAGACGCCCGTCCACGACCGCCTTGCGCGGTTGGCGCGGCACGGCCACGTCGCGCACGGTCAGCCGTGGATCGTCCTTCTGCACGGTGCCCATGCCCGTCAGGACGACGTCGGCGCGTGCCCGCCAGGCATGGCCGTCGGCACGCGCCGCCGGGCCCGTTATCCATTGCGACATTCCGTTATGCAATGCACTGCGACCGTCCAGGGACGCCGCCGTCTTCGCCCAGAGCCAGGGCATGCCCCTGCTCATCCTGGCCGCGAACCCGGCGTTCAGTGCCAGGGCCTCCGGCAGGCAGACGCCGGTGGTGACGGGAACGCCCTGCGCCCGGAGCCTGGCCAGGCCGGCGCCGTTCACCTGAGGATTGGGGTCGCCCATGGCCACCACCACGCGGCCCGGCGCGGCCGCGAGTACGGCATCCACGCAGGGCGGCGTGCGCCCGAAATGGCTGCAGGGCTCCAGGGTGACGTAGAAAGTGGCTCCGGTGACCGAAAGACCGCGCGCGGCGGCATCGCGCAGGGCACAGATCTCGGCGTGAGGACCGCCAGGGGGCTGGGTAGCGCCCTCGCCCAGGATGAGGCCATCCCGGACGATCACGCAGCCCACCCTGGGGTTGGGCGAGGTGGTATGGAGCACCGTCCTGGCCAGATCCAGGGCATGGCGCATCCAATGGAGATCCTGTTCCGCGAACATCGGCGCGTCAGGGTTCTTTGCGCAACTTACCGGACAACAAGGGACCCTGCATTTCGCGTATGGCCTCTATGAACTCGCCGATATCCTCGAAACTGCGATAGACCGAGGCAAACCGGACGTAGGCGACCTTGTCCAGCTTGCGCAGTTCGGTCATGACCAATTCACCCACATAGGCGGAAGGGACTTCCCGCTTGCCGCTGGTCAGCAGGCTTTCCTCGATACGCGCCACCGCGGCATCGACGTCTTCCGTGCTGACCGGGCGTTTGCGGAGCGCCAGGGACAGGCTGGCGCGCAGCTTGGCCTGGTCGTATTCGCTGCGGCTGCCGTTGCGCTTGACGATGGAAGGCATGGCCAGCTCCACCCGCTCGTACGTGGTGAAGCGCTTGTCGCAATGCTGGCAACGCCGGCGCCGGCGGATGGTTTCGCCTTCTTCCATCACCCGGCTATCGATCACCTGGGTATCGGCATGGCCGCAGAACGGACAGCGCACCGTAGTCCCCCGCCGCGCCCGTTCAGCCGTAGACCGGCAGGCGGGCCGTGAGCGCGTTCACGCGCTCGCGCACCGAGGCGATGTTCGCTTCGTTGCGCGGATCGTCCAGCACGTCGGCGATCAGGTTGGCGGTCAGCTCGGTTTCCGCTTCCTTGAAACCCCGGGTCGTGATGGCGGGGGTGCCCAGGCGTATGCCGCTGGTGACGAACGGCTTTTCCGGGTCGTTCGGGATGGCGTTCTTGTTGACCGTGATATGGGCCTGGCCCAGCACCGCTTCGGCTTCCTTGCCGGTGATGCCCTTGGCGCGCAGGTCGACCAGCATGACGTGGCTTTCGGTGCGGCCGGACACGATGCGCAGGCCGCGCTTGACCAGGGTTTCGGCCAGCACCTTGGCATTCCGGGCGACCTGATGGGCGTAGTCGCGGAATTCGGGCTGCAGCGCTTCCTTGAAGGCCACCGCCTTGGCGGCAATGACGTGCATCAGCGGACCGCCCTGGATGCCCGGGAAAATCGCCGAATTGATGGCTTTTTCGTACTCGGCCTTCATCATGATGACGCCGCCGCGGGGGCCGCGCAGCGATTTGTGCGTGGTCGAGGTCACGAAATCGGCGTGGGGCACCGGATTGGGATAGGCGCCGCCGGCGACCAGCCCGGCATAGTGCGCGATATCGACCATGAACAGCGCGCCGTTGTCGCGGGCGATGCGGGCCATGCGTTCGAAATCGATATGCAGCGCATAGGCGGACGCGCCGGCGACGATGAGCTTGGGCTTGTGTTCCTGCGCCAGCGATTCCACCTTGCCGTAGTCCAGCACTTCGTCGGCGTCCAGGCCGTAGGGCAGGAAGTTGTACAGCTTGCCCGAGGCATTGACCGAGGCGCCGTGCGTCAGGTGGCCGCCTTCGGCCAGGCTCATGCCGAGCACCTTGTCGCCCGGCTTGAGCACCGCCATGTAGACGCCCTGGTTGGCCTGCGAGCCGGAATTCGGCTGGACGTTGGCCGCCTCGGCACCGAACAGTTCCTTCAGGCGGTCGATGGCCAGCTGTTCCACGATGTCGACGTACTCGCAACCGCCGTAGTAGCGCTTGCCCGGATACCCTTCCGCGTATTTGTTGGTCAGCTGCGTGCCCTGGGCCTGCATGACGGCCGGGCTGGCGTAGTTTTCCGACGCGATCAGCTCGATGTGCTGCTCCTGGCGGGTGTTTTCCTTCTGGATGGCGGCCCAGACTTCTTCATCAACCTGGGAGATGGTGCGGGTACGGTCGAACATGGAGGTTCCTGAACGGAGTCAAAAAGCGAAAAAACTGCGGCTGCACATAGTTTACCGTGCGGTTACGGCGCTTTTCGCCTGCGGGGGCGCTGAAAAATGCGCATCCGCGGCATTTTTCGGCGTCCCGGGCCGACTCGGGAAAAAGTGCTCATGGCAAGGTGAGCGGGGCTCATAAAAAAGCGCCGCATGCGCGGCGCCTTTCCGGATTCACCCAGCTCAAGCGGAGGTGGTGCCGATGACTTTGGGCGCCAGCTCGGGATTCAGCGTGTATGTGCCGGTCAACGAGGCCTGCGCCAGGACCTTGCCCTGGATGGCCTGCAGCACCTGCTTGCCGTTGAAGGTGCCTTCCACGTCCAGGCGCGGCACGCTCAGCGCGTACAGCGTAAAGATGTAGTGGTGCACCAGGACGTCGTTCCACGGCGGGCAGGGACCGTCGTAGCCGAAGTAGTCCCCGCTCATGTCGCGGTCGGCGGCGAACCAGCCGGTGTAGTCGTTGATGCCCTGGCGGGCGTCGTGCGGCGCCAGCGGGCCGCCCTTGCCACGCGGCGTGATGCCGTTGGAAAACGCGCCTTCTTCAATTTCCCGCATGTTCGCCGGCAGGTCGATCAGGACCCAATGGAAGAACTCCACGCGCGGCAGGTCGGCGGGGACGACCCGCCCTTCCTGGTTGACGTCGTCCGGCTTGCTGGGCACGTATGGGTCCTGGCAGACCATGACGAACGACTGTGTGCCTTCCGGCACGTCGTCCCAGGAGAACTGGGGATTGAAATTATCGGCCAGCGCGACATGCGACTGTGGGTCGATCCGCGCGAAGGCATAACGCTCGGGGATGGACTCATGATCGGAAAAAGACAAGCTCGCTAGCTTCATGGCAGCCTCCTTCAAAAAACCAAAAGGATGGGTCGTGTGCGGCGCTGGAAAATTCCCTACGCCGCCAAGGTAACACGCGCGAACTTCCGTTTTCCCACCTGGATGACGTACACGCCCGGGGACAATTGCAACGATTTGTCTTCCACCTTGTCGCCGTTGACGCGGACGCCTCCCTGTTCGACGTTACGCTGCGCCTCGGCGCCCGACGCGGCCAGCCCGGCTTCCCTCAATATCTTGAGTATGCCCAGGGGCGCGCCGGCCACCGTGACCTCGGGCATGTCTTCCGGCATGGCGCCGTCCCGAAAGCGCGCCTCGAATTCCGCCAACGCGTCCCGGCCCGCCTGCGCGCCGTGGAAGCGCCCGACGATTTCCTGCGCCAGCTCGACCTTGGCGTCGCGCGGATTGCGGCCCGCCTCGGTCGCCGCCTTCAGCGCGGCGATGTCGTCCAGCGTGCGGAAGGACAGCAGTTCGAAATAGCGCCACATCAGCGTATCGGAAATCGACATCAGCTTGCCGAACATCGAAGACGGGGCTTCCGAGATGCCGATGTAGTTGCCCTTGGACTTGGACATCTTGTCGACGCCGTCGGTGCCTTCCAAGAGCGGCATGGTCAGGATGCACTGCGGCTCCTGCCCGTATTCCTTCTGCAGCTCGCGCCCGACCAGCAGGTTGAACTTCTGGTCCGTGCCGCCCAATTCCAGGTCCGATTTCAGGGCCACGGAATCGTAGCCCTGCATCAAGGGGTACAGGAATTCATGCACCGAGATGGGGATCCCGCCCTTGAACCGCTTGGTGAAGTCTTCGCGCTCCATCATGCGGGCCACCGTATAGCGGGAGGCCAACTGGATCATGCCGCGGGCGCCCAGGGGATCCGACCACTCGGAGTTGTAGCGGATTTCCGTCCGATCGGGGTCCAGCACCATGCTGGCCTGTGCGTAATACGTTTTGGCGTTCGACTCGATCTGCTCGCGCGTCAAAGGGGGACGGGTACTGTTCCGACCGCTGGGATCGCCGATCATGGAGGTGAAGTCGCCGATCAGGAAGATGACCGTATGGCCCAGATCCTGGAGCTGCCGCATCTTGTTCAGGACGACCGTGTGGCCCAGATGGATATCGGGCGCCGTGGGATCCAAGCCCAGTTTGATGCGCAGGGGCACGCCGGTGGCCCGGCTGCGGGCCAGCTTGCGCACGAATTCCGACTCGACGAGCAGCTCGTCGCAGCCGCGCTTGGCGACACGGAGATCGGCTTCGACCTCTGGGGTGATGGGGGCTTCGGATTGAGACATAGTGGGGGACGGCTACCCCGTCCGGTGAGACGGGAAGGATGTAAAAAGCACAAAATTGTCGAAAATTCTAGCCGAATCGGCTAGGATACGGCCCTAATCATACGCAACTGTCACACGGGGCCATGAGGCCCCCAGGGTTTTTTTTAAGATGATTACAGGGCCCAACGAACCCGGGAGCGCCCGCCCGTCCGCGTCGACGCTCCCCACCCTGCCCACCTCCGCATCACACTCCCGCCGTCCCCGTATCCTCCGCGCGGCCGCACTCGCCACCGCGGTAGGTTTGTTTGCCGCCGCCGCCGCGGTCGGTATGGTGCAGCACCCCGATGCAGCCGACCTGCCGCCCACGCGCACCATAGAGAAAGTCATGGCGTTGTCGCCGGACGAGTACCGTGTCAGCGACGCCTCGCCGGCTCCCTATATCAACGAAACCCGCATACGCCGCGGCGACACCTTGGCCGCCGTGCTGCAACGCCTGCATCTGGATGACGACGGCCTGCAGGTATTCCTGACCCACGACCCCAGCGCGCGCAGCATCTACAAGCTGTACCCCGGGCGCTCGGTGCAGGCGGCGACGGACGCCAACGGCGACCTCGTCTGGCTGCGCTACATCCACACCCCCGGCAACGACTCCGACGGCCAGGTGGTGACGCGTTTCCTGGAAGTCGAGCCCAAGGGCGACAGCTACGTCGCCCAGGAAATGACCGAAGACACGGACCGCCAGGTGCGCGTGGCGATGGGCACCATCGAATCGTCCCTGTTCGCGGCCACCGACGCGGCGGGCATTCCGGACTCGGTGACGCTGCAGATGGCGGATATCCTGGGCGCCAAGATCGACTTCCTGCGCAGCCTGCGCCAGGGCGACCAGTTCCGCGTGGTGTACGAAACCCGTTCGCACGACGGCCGCTACGCGGGCGCGGGCCGGGTGCTGGCGCTGGAATTCGAAAACCAGGGCAAGATGTACTCCGCCGTCTGGTACACCCCGCCGGGCAGCACGACGGGCTCCTACTACGACTTCGACGGTACGAGCCTGCGCGGCGCCTTCCTGCGGACGGCCCTGAAATTCAGCCGTATCAGCTCGACCTTCGGCATGCGCATGCACCCCATCCACAAGACGTGGACGGGCCACAAGGGCGTGGATTACGCGGCGCCCATCGGCACCCCCATCCATAGCACGTCGGATGGGGAAGTCGAATTCGCCGGCGTGCAGAACGGCTACGGCAACGTGGTCGTGATCAAGCACGACAGCAAATTCTCCACGCTGTATGCGCACCAGAGCCGTATCGCTCCCGGCATCCGCAAGGGTGTGCGCGTCACGCAGGGCGAAGTCATCGGCTACGTCGGCCAGACCGGATGGGCCACCGGGCCGCATCTGCACTATGAATTCCGTATCGGCGACAAGCCGGTGGATCCGCTGTCCGTGGACCTGCCCATCGCCCAGGCGCTGGAAGGCAAGGACAAGGTCGCTTTCGCCCAGGAGACCGGCGTCTACAAGCAGCAGTTGAACATGCTGGCGCAGTTCCAGCAGTCCATGCCCGGCACCACGCTGGCCAGCGCGGCCGGCAACTGACGCGGCAACGCCCGGACCACCATGACCACGGCGGGCGATCTGTATATCGGGCTGATGTCGGGCACCAGTACCGATGGCGTCGACGGCGTGCTGGCGCGCATCGCGCCGCACGGTCGGCCCGACGTCCTGGCGGAAGCCAGCCTGCCCATGCCGGACGATCTGCGAGCCGCGCTGCTGGCCTTGAACGCCGCCGGACAGGACGAACTGGAACGCGCCGCCCGCGCGTCCATCGCCCTTGCCGAGTGCTACGCCCAGACCACGCAGCGCCTGCTCTCGGCGACGGGACACACGCCCGCCGATATCACGGCCATCGGCGCGCACGGCCAGACGGTACGGCATCGACCCGAGTTGGGGTACACCATCCAGCTGAACGCACCGGCCTTGTTGGCGGAGCGCACCGGCATCGCCGTCGTCGCCGATTTCCGCACGCGCGACGTCGCGGCGGGCGGCCAAGGCGCGCCCCTCGTACCGGCCTTCCACGCGGCGATCTTTGCCGCGGACGTGCCGCGCGCCGTGTTGAACCTGGGCGGTATCGCCAACGTCACCCTGCTGGCGCCGGGACGGCCCGTGACCGGGTTCGATACCGGTCCGGCGAATATGCTGCTGGACGAGTGGTGCCGCCGCCATACGGGACAGCACTTCGACGATGACGGCGCCTACGCGGCGGCCGGCCGCGTGGATGCCAATATCCTGGAATACCTGCTGGCCAGCGAACCCTGGCTGGCCAAGCGCCCGCCGAAATCCACCGGTCGAGACCTGTTCAACGCGGATTGGCTGGATACGCGCCTGAACGCCTGGGCCGGCTATTGCCGCATGCTGACGCCGCAGGATATCCAGGCCACCCTGCAACGCTTCACGGCGCGCACGGTGGCACAGGCCATCGAGCGGGAAGCGCCGGATACGCAGGAAGTGCTGGTGTGCGGGGGCGGTGCGCGCAACAGCGCGCTGATGCGCGACCTGGCCGAATGCCTGGGGCGGCCCGTGGCCACCACCGACACGCATGGCGTGCCGGCGCAATCAATGGAAGCGTTGGCTTTCGCCTGGCTGGCGCACGCACATGTGCATCGGATCGCCGCCGGCCTGCCCGAGGTCACCGGGGCCAGCGGCCCCAGGGTGCTGGGCGCGATGTATCCCGCCTGAGCGCGGCGGGATCTGCTTTTCCTGCTTGCTTAGACCGAGAACGATGAGCCGCAACCGCAGGTGGTCGTGGCGTTCGGATTGCGGATGACGAACTGCGCGCCTTCCAGGTCTTCCTTGTAGTCGATTTCCGCGCCGACCAGGTACTGGAAGCTCATGGGATCCACGAGCAGTTGCACGCCTTCCTTGTCGAGGACGGTATCGTCTTCGTTGACGACTTCATCGAAAGTGAAGCCGTATTGGAAACCGGAGCATCCGCCGCCCTGCACGAAGACGCGCAGCTTGAGCTCGGGGTTGCCTTCGTCGATCAGAAGATCCTTGACCTTGGCGGCCGCGGAGTCGGTGAAGATCAGCGGGGTCGGGGGGGCCGACTGAAGGTCGACGGTTTCGGTTACTGCATTCATTTGAGACTCCTGCCCTGACGGGCTCGGCCACCTGGGCCGGGTGTATTCGCGACTGAACAGAGGCGCACTTGCGCCCCGATATGGTCTTACTATAGCGCAGCGAAGAGCCGAATCAAAATGCCACGGCCGCCTGTTGCGAGGCCTGCACCACGCCGTCCCGGACCACGTCCACGGCAACTTCCCTGGGCGTGAAATCCGGAGGCAGCGCCAGTATGCCTTCGCTGCTGCGGTACTGGTCCACCTCCAGCGGGATCACGGGCGGATCATCCGTCCCCGGTTCGGTCTGCAAAGGCGCCAGGGGCAACTGGACCTCGGTGCCATCCCGCATACCCTGGGCAACGAAACGCAGGCTCCCCACGAAGGGCGGGAGCCCCGGACGCCCACTGCGCATCAGCAGCACCCGGTAGCGCAGGCCCGCGGGAACCCGGGTGATTTCCACCGCCCGGATGGACAGCGTGCCGGCGGGACCGGCAGGCAGCAACTGATCGTAGAAGGCCAGGCGGTCGCGCAATTGACCGGTCTGGATCTGCAAGGCCGCCAGGTTGTCCTCCAGGGCCCGCCGTGCCGACCGCTCCACCGCCAGATCGGCATCGGAGGCGGCCAACTGGCCGCGCAGGGCCTGCACCTGCGCCTGTTCGGTGCCGAGCTGCGCGCGCAAGGCCTCGACCTGCGCCTGCGCGGCCGCGCGATCCGAGATGGCCGGCCAGAATAGCGCCACCAGGACGGCCAGTACGCCAGCCACCGCCACGATGGCGAGCAGGCCGGCGGCCATTCCCATGCGTAAGCGTGCCATCCGCGTTCCGGCTACCGTCCGGCCAGGAAGCGCCCCACCGCCGGGCTCAGGGCAGGACCGCTACCTGGCCCAGCCCGGTACCTTCCGGCAACCCGAACATGACGTTCATGTTCTGTACCGCCTGGCCGGCCGCGCCCTTCACCAGATTGTCCTGGACCACCAGGATGACGAGCAGGTCGGCGCCTTCGGGGCGATGCAGGGCGATGCGCAGGTCGTTCGAGGCGCGCACCGACCGTGTTTCGGGCAGGCTGCCGGCGGGCATGACGTCCACGAAGGCTTCGCCTTCATAGCGCTTTTCGTACAGCGCCTGGAAATCCGTGCCGCGCGCTTCCGGCAGGATGCGGGCATAGATGGTGGAATACATGCCGCGGATCATGGGCACGAGGTGCGGCACGAAGGTCAGGCCAACCTTGCCGCCAGCCATGAGCTGCAGTTGCTCCGTGATTTCGGGATGATGGCGGTGTCCCGCCACGCCATAGGCCTTGAAGTTGTCGCTGGCTTCCGAGAACAAAAGACCGATTTCGGCCTTGCGACCGGCGCCCGAGACGCCGGACTTGCAATCGGCGATCAGGGTCTGCGTATCGACCAGGCGGGCGCCCTTTTCCAGCAGCGGGGCCAGGCCCAGCGCCACGGTCGTCGGATAGCAGCCGGGATTGCCAACCACGCGCGCCTTGGCAACGCGGTCCCGGTTCAGTTCGGGGATGCCGTAGACGGCTTCTTCGAGTATGGCCGGGCACGCGTGCGGCATCTTGTACCACTTTTCGAACACCGCGGTGTCCTGCAGGCGGAAGTCCGCGGCCAGGTCTATGACACGGGTACCGGCTTCCAGCAGCGTCTGCGCCTGCGACATGGCCACGCCATGGGGCGTGGCGAAGAACACGACGTCGCAGTCCGTCAGCGGCGCTTTCTCGGGGGTGGAGAAGGCCAGCTTCACGCGGCCGCGCAGATTGGGGAACATGTCGGCCACGGGCATGCCGTCTTCCTTGCGGGAAGTGATGGCCGTGAGCTCGGCATTGGGGTGCTGGGACAACAGGCGCAGCAATTCGACGCCGGTATACCCGGTTCCGCCTACGATGCCGACCTTGACGCGTGCGTTGGATGCTAGTGCCATGATTGCTGGCTCCTGCTGGTTCCGAAGATGATTGATTGTATCGCCGCCCCAGGGCGGTGCCATGGACCAATCCATAAACAAAAAGGCCGCTTTCGCGGCCTTTTTGCTGGACATTAGCGCTTGCTGAACTGCTTGCGCCGACGTGCCTTGCGAAGGCCGACCTTCTTACGTTCGACTTCTCGCGCATCTCGCGTCACCAGGCCAGCCTGCGACAGGGCGGGCTTGAGCGTGGCGTCGTAATCGATCAAGGCGCGGGTGATGCCGTGGCGCACCGCGCCGGCCTGGCCGGATTCACCGCCGCCGTGGACGTTGACCTTGACGTCGAACGATTCCAGGTGGCCGGTCAGTTCCAGCGGTTGGCGCACGACCATGCGGCCGGTTTCGCGCGCGAAGAACTCGTCGACGGGCTTGCCGTTGACGACGATCTTGCCCGTGCCTTTCTTGAGGAACACGCGTGCCACCGACGTCTTGCGGCGGCCGGTTCCGTAATTCCAGTTACCGATCATGGCGATTCCTTAGATTTCCAGCGGCTTGGGCTGCTGGGCGGTGTGCGGATGCTCGGCACCGGCGTACACCTTCAGTTTCTTGATCATGGCATAGCCGAGGGGACCCTTCGGCAGCATGCCCTTGACCGCCTTCTGAATGGCACGGCCCGGGAAGCGCTGCTGCAGCTTCTCGAAGTTGGTCTCGCGGATGCCGCCCGGGTAGGTGGTGTGGCGGAAGTACTTCTTGTCTTGCGCCTTGTTCCCGGTAACGACGATGTCCGCCGCGTTGATGATGACGATGTAATCGCCAGTATCTACGTGAGGCGTGAATTCGGGTTTGTGCTTACCACGCAGACGGTGTGCGACTTCGCTGGCCACACGACCGAGGACTTTGCCCTTCGCGTCGATCACAAACCACTCACGCTTGACTTCATGCGGCTTTGCCACAAAGGTCTTCATGATTGGTTCCTGAACTAAATTTGGTTCGCCCCGCCGGAATCGGCCGGTGCGTTTTTCCCCTGCTTGCCTGCCCTGCCTAAGCGTTATCAGCCGCCCGTGCTTGGTCGGAGAAAGGGAAAGTCGTCGATCATAGCATGAAATTGCTCAAAGTGTGAGCGATGCGGCCGGATAACGTTGTACCCGGCCCGCACTGTGCGCGGAGGGCCCGGCGGACTCCGCCCTACGCGCCCAGATAGGCTTCCAGCACGCGGGGGTGGCCCAACAGTTCGCGCCCGGTGCCGGACAGCGCCAGGGCGCCGTTTTCCAGCACATACCCGTGGCCGGCGATTTTCAAAGCCTGCCGCACGTTCTGCTCTACCAGGAAGAGCGTCAGGCCGTCGGCGTTGATGGCCCGCAGGGCGCGGAAGATTTCCTGCACGACAATCGGGGCCAGACCCATCGAAGGCTCGTCCAGCAGCAGCAGGCGCGGCTTGGCCATCAGGGCGCGGCCGATGGCCAACATCTGTTGTTCGCCGCCCGACAGGTTGCCGGCGATGCCGTCCAGGCGTTCCTTCAGGCGCGGAAACAGCTTGAACACATAGTCCAGGTCGGCGCCGGTATCGGTGCGGCCGCGCCGATAGGCGCCCAGTTCCAGGTTCTCCCGCACCGTCATGGTGGTCAGGATGGCCCGGCCTTCCGGCACCTGCACGATGCCGCGGGCAACGATCTGGTGCGGGGCCAGGCGGCTGATGTCCTCGCCTTCGAACAGCACCGAGCCCTTGGCCTTGGGCAACAGGCCGGACAAGGCCAGCAAGGTGGTCGACTTGCCGGCGCCGTTGGCGCCGACCAGGGCGGTGATCTCGCCCGCCCGCAGCGCCATGTCGACGCCGCGCACCGCCTCGATATGGCCGTAGTTGACTTCGAGGCCACGGATTTCCAGCATGGCGGTCATGCGCGCACCTCCCCCGCGTCGTCGTCGTCATCGCGGCCGAGATAGGCCTCGATGACTTGTTCATTGGTACGGATGGCCTCCGGCGGGCCGCTGGTGATGATCTTGCCGAAGTTCAGCACGGCGATGGTTTCGCACAAGCCCATGACGAAGCGCATGTCGTGCTCGATCATCAGGATCGTGTAGCCACGCGAACGGATGGCCTCGATTTCGCGCATCAATTCGGCCCGTTCGCCGGTATTCATGCCGGCCACGGGTTCGTCCAGCAGCAGCAGGCGCGGCTCGGTGGCCAGCGCGCGCGCCAGTTCCAGGCGGCGCTGCTCGCCATAGGACAGGTTGTCCGCCAGGTCGTGGGCCTTGTGGTCCAGGCGCATCCACGACAGCAGCTCCAGGGCGCGCTCGCGTGCCTTGGCCTCATGGCGCCGGAAGCCGGGCAGGCTGAACAGCATGCCGGCCACGCCGTAGTGCATGTGGCGGTAGGCGCCGACGACGACGTTTTCCAGCAGCGTCATTTCCTTGAACAGGCGGATGTTCTGGAAAGTCCGGGCGACGCCGGCGCGCGTGATCTGGTGCGGCGCCTTGCCCACCAGGCTCTCGCCGGCGAAGCGCACCTGGCCGCCGCTGGGACGCAGCAGCCCCGTGATGATGTTGAAGACCGTCGTCTTGCCGGCACCGTTGGGGCCGATCAAACCGAAGATGGCGCCTTCAGGCACCTGCAGATTCACGTCCTGCAGGACGTGCAGGCCGCCGAAACGCATCGAGATGGAGGACAGTTCAAGCATGGCGCCGTCCCCCCTTGCGCATCCAGCGCGCGAAACGGGCCGGATCCCAGATGCCTTGCGGCAGGAATAACACGATCAACACAAGAATCAATCCATTGGCGACCAGGCGGAAATCGCTGAAGCCGCGCAGCACTTCCGGCAGCAGGGTGATGATGGCGCTGCCCAGCAGGGGCCCCGGCAGGCCGCCGATGCCGCCCAGGATGGCCATCGTCAGGATTTCGACGCCACGGTCGAAACCGTATTCGTTCGGGCCGATGAAGAAAGTCAGGTGGGCGTTCAGCGCGCCGGCCAGGCCGGCGATGGCGCCGCCGATGATGAAGGCGAGCATCTTGTTGGCGCGCACGTTGATGCCCATCAGGCCGGCCGCGGTCTCGTCGCCCCGTATCGCGTCGAAGGCCCTTCCCAGCTTGGAAACGCGCACGCGCCACAACAGGAACAGCACGATCACCACCGCCAGCACGACATGCCACCACTGGGTCAGCTGCGGAATGCCGTTCAAGCCCAGCGCGCCGCCCGTCAGCGATTCGGTGTTCAGCACCGTCACGCGCACCACTTCGCCGAAGCCCAGGGTGGCCATGGCCAGATAGACGCCGGACAGCCGGATGGTGGGCAGGCCGATGATGGCGGCCACCAGAGCCGGCGCCGCCATGCCCCCGGCCAGCGCCACCGAAAACGGCGCGTCGTAGTTCATCGTCAGGATGGCCGCCGTGTAGGCGCCTATCCCCATGAAAGCGGCATTGGCCATGGCCAGCATGCCGCAGGCCAGCGTCAGCCATATCGACAATGCCAGCAGCGCGTTGGTGCCCAGGGTCAGCACCACATTGCCATAGATGGCCCAGAAACTATCGAATGCAGTCATGATCAATCAGGCCTTGCGTTGCACCACTTTGCCGAACAGGCCCTGGGGGCGCACCAGCAGAATCAGGAATAGCAGGCCGAAGGCCACGGCGTCGCGCATGGTCGAACCGATGTAGGCCACGGACAGCACTTCGGCGAAACCCAGGAACAGGCCGCCCAGCATGGCGCCGCGAATATCGCCCATGCCGCCCAGAATGATCACGGCGATGCCCTTGTGCAGCATCGGCTGCCCCATCAACGGATAAAGCGCGTTGGAATAGAGCCCGATCAGCAGGCCCGCGACGCCGCCCAGGCCGCCGGCCAGGAAGGATGTCAGCAGGAACAATTGCTCGACATTGATGCCCAGCAGCCAGGCGGCCTTGGGCGATTCGGCGATGGCGCGCAGCGCGCGGCCGAACTGCGTGCGCCGCATCACCACCATCAAGACCGCCATCAGCGCGAAGGACAGGAAGATGATGGCCAGTTCGATGGCCGTCACATGGATGCCGGCGATGACCAGCGTGTCGTCGGGCACCACGCCCGGTGGAAAGCGCAGATTGTTGGCGCCGTAGAGGCCCTGGATGCCGTTGTTCAGGACAATGCCCACGCCTATCGTGGCGATCATCGGTATCAGGTGGGGCGCATTGCGACGGCGCAGCGGCTTGAGCACCAGCCAATCGATCAGCGCGCCCAGCGCGCCCGCGACGATGAAGGTCAGGATCAGGGAAATCCACAGCGGAATGCCCAGCTTGGTAATGATGGACAAGGCGGCATAGGCGCCCACCATGAATACCGCGCCGTGCGACAGATTGATAATGCCGAGCACGCCGAAGACCAGCGTGAAGCCCAGGGCGAACAGGGCGTACACGCAGCCCAGAGACAGGGCATTGACGAATTGTTGTTCCAACATACCGGGACTTCCGAATCGAAAACGCCTTGCGGGCCGCGGCCGGCGCAGCCCGCAAGGCGTTGGAGGCGGCCGTCGGGCCGCGCTCGCTTACAGGATTTACTTCTCTATGACGTACTTGCCGTTTTCCGTCTTGCTGACGATGGGAGCCTGCTCGGCGTCATAGCCCGCGGGCTTGCCGGCACGATCCTTGGCCTGGCGGAACTTGAAGCCGCCGGTGGCGCCGGTCCACGTCACTTCCGGCAGCGCGTCGCGCAAGGCGGCGCGGTCGGCGGTCAGATCGCCCTTCAACTGCACCTTCTTCAGCGCCTGGGACACGATGTACATGGCGTCGTACGCCTGCGCCGAGAACTGGTCGGGCGCGATGTTGTACTTGGCCTTGTAGGCGTCGATGAACTTGGTGTTTTGCGGGGTCTTGTTTTCGATGGACCAGGGGCTGCCGATCCACAGGTTGTTCGACGACGCACCCGGCGCCAGTTCGAAGATCTTGACCGAGTTCATGCCGTTGCCGCCGATGACCGGCACGTTCAGGCCCAGTTGGCGAGCCTGCACCATGATCGGACCGCCTTCGGCCAGCAGCGCGGACAGGACGATGGCGTCCGGGTTCGTGCCCTTGATCTTGGTCAGCTGCGCCTTGAAGTCGACGTCGCCCTTGGCGAAGGTTTCGGTCGTGGTGACCGGGATCTTCAGGTCTTCCAGGGCCTTCTTGAAGTTGTCGTAGCCGCTCTTGGTGAAGACGTCGTCATTGCCGTACAGCACGGCGACGTTCTTCAGGCCGACCTTGTTCTTGACGGTGGTCAGGGTGGCCGGCAGCACGTCGGCTTCGGTGACCGAATTGCGGAAGATGTAGTTGCCGATGGACGTGATGCCGTCCGCGGTATTGGACGTGCCGAAGGCCACGGTCTTGGCGGCCTGGGCGATCGGATCGGCGGCCTGCGCGGAATTCGACAGCGTCGGGCCGAAGGTCATCAGGACCTTGTCCTGGAAGATCAGTTTCTTGAAGACGTTGATCGCTTCTTCTTTCTTGCCCTGTTCGTCTTCGATGACCAGGGAGATCTTGTTGCCGTTGATGCCGCCCGCGGCGTTGATTTCGTCCGCCGCCAGCTGGAAACCGTTGCGGATCGAGACACCGTACTGGGCGGCGCCGCCGGACAGGGCTTCCGCCACGCCCAGCTTGATGTCGGCCGCATGCGCGGCGGGCACGATGGCGCTGGCCACCACTGCGGCCAACAGGGAATATGTCGTCTTCATGGGAAAGCCTCTCTCTCGGGCGTTATGTATTTACGCGAGGGTCTGCGCCTCGCTGGATGAGCAGGCCCGCGCCGGGTGCCGGCGCGGGCAAGTCCGCCATTATTACTCGAATTGCCAGAGTTGTTGCGGGTTGCAACGCTTACGCACGGCAAAAGAGCCTAAATGGACCGCTTTTCGTCGCGGCCCGGCCTCGGATCATTCCCCGGCGATGGCCATCTGCTCGATCAGGATGGAGCCGGTCGCCTTGGTGCCGCGGGCCATGACATCGGCGCCGACCGCGACGATTTGCCGGAACATGTCCTTCAGATTCCCCGCGATGGTGACTTCTTCCACCGCGTGCCGGATTTCGCCGTTTTCGACCCAATAGCCGAAGGCGCCGCGCGAATAGTCGCCGGTGACGTAGTTCACGCCCTGGCCGATCAGCTCCGTCACCATAAAACCCGTGCCCATCTTCCTGAGCATGGCCCGCAGGTCGTCGGACGGCGCGGTCAACCGGGAACGCAGCGTCAGGTTGTGCGAGCCGCCGGCGTTGCCGGTGGTCTTCATGCCCAGCTTGCGGGCGGTGTAGGTGGACAGGAAATAGCCTTCCAGGACGCCCGCCTTGACCACGTCGCGGGCGCGCGTGACGACGCCTTCGTCGTCGAAGGGCGAACTGCCCATGCCGCCGACGACGTGCGGATCTTCGGTGATATCGATGTGATCCGCGAAGATCGGCTGGCCCAGGCTGTCGACCAGGAAGCTGGCCTTGCGGTACAAGGCGCCGCCATTCACTGCCTGGGTCAGCGCGCCCAGCAGACCCAGGGCCAGGGGCGCTTCGAACAGCACCGGGAACTTGCCGGTCCGCACGCGACGGGCGGACAGGCGCGACAGCGCCCGTTCGGCCGCATAGCGGCCAACGGCCTCCGGCTCGGCCAGATTGGCGGCATCGCGCTCGCTGCTGTACCAGTAATCGCGCTGCATGCCGTTGCCGCGCCCGGCGATGGGCGCCACCGACAGGCTGTGGCGCGAGTACGGGTAGCCGCCGAGGAAGCCGCGGGTATTGCCCATGACGAACTGGCCTTCAAAGGTGCCGATGGAGGCGCCTTCCGTATTGGTGATGCGCGGATCGACCGCGCGCGCCGCCCGTTCCGCCCGCAATGCCAGTTCGGCGGCCTCTTCCGTGCCTATCGTCCACGGATAGTGCAGCTTCAGGTCGGGATAATCGCGCGCCAGCATGTCCTCGTCCGGCAGCCCGGCGGCGGGATCTTCCGCCGTATGGCTGGCGATATGCCATGCGGCTTCCACGGTTTCGCGCAGGGCGGCGTCCGAGAAATCCGAGGTGGACGCCGAGCCGCGGCGCTGCCCGGCGTAGACGGTGACGTCCAGCGACCGGTCGCGGGTCTGCTCCACCGTTTCGATGTCGTTCTTGCGCACCGAGACCGACAGCCCCAGGCTTTCGGAGACTTCCGCGACGGCGTCGCTGGCGCCGACCTTGCGCGCATGGGCCAGGACGTTCTGCACCAGTTCGCTGAAACGCGCGTGGTTTTCGGCGACCGGCAGGGAGGGGGAATTGTTGACCATTGAAACTCGCTTGAGAGAGACGGGTATCATAGCCAAGTCCGCCAACCCGCTGTTCCCACAATGTCAGAAATAACCGAGCTGGCCGCCGAGTCCGGCGGCGACGAGGACGACGGCTACGATCGTCCCAGCAAGTCCCAGGTCAAGCGCGAGATGCTCGCCCTGACGGACCTGGGCAAGCAATTGATCGCGCTTTCGCCGGAACGCCTGCGCCAATTGCCCCTGGCCGAACGGCTGTACGACGCGATAAGGGAAGCACAGCGCACCACCAGCCGCGAAGGCCTGCGGCGGCAGACCCATTATGTCGGCAAGCTGATGCGGGATGCCCCGGCCGACGACATCCGCCGCCAGCTGGACACCTGGGAAAACGGCTCGCGCGAGGAAACCGCGGCGATGCACCGCCTGGAAAGCCTGCGCGACCGTTTGCTGGAAGACGACGACCTGCTGACGGATCTGCTGTCGCGCAATCCGGGCGCGGATGCCCAGCAGCTGCGTACGCTGATTCGCGAAGCGCGCAAGGAAGCCCGCGCCAATGCCGCCCTGGCCCAGGGCCAGGAGCCCAAGCGCAAGCATTACCGGGCGCTGTTCCAGGCCTTGAAAGCCCTGGAGATTTGAGGACCCCATGACTGCCACTCCTTCCGAGCTGCTCGACAGCATCGAGCTCGAAACCGGCCCCAATCCCACCCATGCGGTGATCTGGCTGCACGGCCTGGGCGCCGATGGGAACGACTTCGCGCCCATCGTCCCGGAGCTGCGCCTGCCCGCGACGCCGGCCGTCCGTTTCGTCTTTCCGCACGCACCGGTGCAGCCCGTCACCATCAACGGCGGCATGCAGATGCGGTCCTGGTACGACATCCTGGTCATGGACCTGGTGCGCCGCGAGGACGCCGCCGGGATCCGCCAGTCCGAAGCGGCGGTGCGGGCCCTGATCGCGCGCGAAAACGCCCGCGGCATTCCGACGTCCCGCATCGTGCTGGCGGGCTTCTCGCAAGGCTGCGCCATGACCCTGCACACGGGCCTGCGGCTGCCGGAAAAGCTGGCCGGGATGATGGCCCTGTCGG